>JBEKDG010000001.1:0-212710 GCA_050014475.1 Terriglobales bacterium
AACTCGACCCCGGAACCCAGCGCTCGACGATCGTCGAGCGCTGGGTTCCAAAGTCGGTTCCACCCACCAATGTGTAAAGGATGTCCCGGGACGAAATGTAAAGGATGTCTCGGGACTAGACACTTCTTTGCAAGGGTGGGAAGGCTTCTGAATGTCACCCCGCCTCTTGCTCGTCGTTGGCTTCGAGCAGTGGTGGCGTTTCCCAGTTCAGTTTCACCGGCTGTTGCTCGTTCACCAGCACTGACACGACTATCCATTCGTAACGTCGCGAGATCCGCCGGACGTTTACGATTTCACGACAGAGGTGCCTTTCGTACTTGACAGAATGCGTTCTTCACTATACTGGCCGGGCTTTACGTTGGCAGAAGAGATTCTCCGTCAAGACGGCGGCTGAATCTCCCGCCCAACAAACCAAAAATTTAGGAGGAATCGTGAATCGGAGACTTTGTGTATTGCTGCTCTCAACCGCCGCGTTTGTCTCAGCCGGAGTCATGGAAGGCCGTGCGCAAACGCTGATGACGCGCCATGTGCGCGCAGTAACGCTCCATGGGCAGGCAAAGCTGCTCGGGCGCCTTCCCGCCACTCAAATCATGCGGTTGGATGTCGTTCTGCCGCTGCGCGATCAGGCCGGACTGGACGCCTTCCTGGCCGATTTGCACAATCCGGACAGCTTTAACTACAGGCAGTTCCTGACCTCGGCTGAGTTCACCGAGAGGTTCGGTCCCACCCAGCAGGACTATGACGCGGTCGTGCGGTACGTTCAGGATCACGGCCTGGCGGTCGTCGGCGGCTCGCGCGACGGCATGGAAGTGCAGGTCAGGGGGACGGTCTCGGCCATTGAGTCGGCCTTCCATGTGAACCTGCTGACCTACCAGCACCCCGGCGAGAATCGCGTCTTCTACGCGCCGGACCGCGAACCCACCGTGGACCTGCCCGTCGCGCTCTGGCACATCTCCGGGCTGGACAACTACTCCATCCCCCATCCGATGTACGTAAAGAAGAGCGACTACGCCAAGGCGCATGGCATCGATCCGGATGCCGTCAGCGGCCACGCCACCACCGGCTCCGGCCCCTCGGCCTCCTTCCTGGGCAGCGATATGCGCGCCGCCTACTATGGCGGCACGGCCCTGACGGGCGCCGGCCAGAACCTCGGTTTGTTGGAGTATTACGGCACCGATCTGGCCGACCTGACCACCTACTTCACTAACGCGAAGCAGACCAACAACGTGCCGATCACCCTGTTGTCCACCGATGGCACCAGCACCAGCTGCGTCTATAAGAGCGGCTGCGACGACACCGAGCAGACGCTGGACATGACCCAGGCCATCGGCATGGCTCCGGGGCTGGCCAGCCTGGTGATGTACATCGGCTCGACCGACACGGCCATCATCAGCGCCATGACCACCCACAGCCCGCTGCCGACGACGATCGGCTGCTCGTGGGGCTGGACGCCGGTCGATCCGAGCACGCTTGATCCGTACTTTCAGAAGATGTCTGCTCAGGGCCAGAACTTCTTCGCGGCTTCGGGCGACAGTTCTACCTGGTCGAAGAGAGTTGAGGCTTGGCCTGCGGACGATGCCAACGTTGTCTCCGTCGGCGGCACGGACCTGACGACCGCCAGCGCCGGTGGCGCCTGGAAGTCGGAGACGGCCTGGGTGGATAGCGGCGGCGGCATCTCGCCGGATAAGATCGCGATTCCCGCATGGCAGCAGCTCTCGGGCGTGATCAACTCCAGCAACAAGGGCTCGACCACCTATCGCAACGGCCCGGATGTCTCGGCCAACGCCAACTTCACCTTCTACGTTTGCGCCGACCAGACCACCTGCACGGCCAACGAGTATGGTGGAACCAGCTTCGCCGCCCCCATGTGGGCCGGCTACATCGCCCTGGTCAACCAGCAACTGGTGGCCGACGGATACGCGACCATCGGTTTCATCAACCCCTACCTCTATTCGTTTGGCGTGAGTTCGAGCTACGCTACGGACTTCCACGACATCACCAGCGGCAAGTCCGGCAGCTACTCGGCCGTGACCGGCTACGATCTGGTGACCGGATGGGGCAGCCCCAACGGCCAAGGGCTGATCAACGCCCTCGTCGCCGAGAAGTAGCGGCGTCGGCGTTTGCCCGCCCTGAACGACAAAAGGCCCGGACTTTCGAGTCCGGGCCTGGCCCGCTTAACGTCGCCGCCGCGGTGAACGAAGGCGCTGCTCCCGACCCCGTGGGGGTGTAATAACTGTTGGCCGGGTGTCCTATCCTAACGTCGTGTTTTTCGACGTTAGGGTGGGACTCCACTGCCGCATGAAGCCAAGGGATTTTTCCGGAAATCGAGAAAGAGATTGGCCCCGCTCGGTGTCGGGCACTAGCCTTTTTCATCACACCCAACCGGTGAGCACCATCACATACTTCCAACCGACCAGGCGCGACAATGTCCCATGACCTGAAGCAGTGTCGAGCTGTGCCCGTCCACGAAGACGGCCCTCGAAGCTGCTCCAGCCCCATGGGCTAGTCACTCTTTGATAACTTGAGGCGTTTAGCGGGCGTGAGCGAAGCGGGAGCCCGCTGCCGAAATCCTGAGCGAAGCGAAGGATCTTGGATTTTGAGGCGACGAGCAGGCGTCAGAAAGCCGCCCAAACTCCAACTTTTCATAGAATTTGGAGAAGAATCAAGCTAAGTCCTTATTCCGGAATATTTTGCAAATAAGTCCTTTCGGCTCAAGATTTTGGCGGAACGACCCCTTAACCCTATGATTCCAAAGATCGGAAAAAAAGGGGGGTAGTGGTAAACACGCGCTAATATCTTCGGAGCAAACGGGCAACAATCCCGAAGGTTTACTTCACCCGCGCGAGCGTGAACACTTCCTTCATTTCTTTGCCATGATCGAGGAAGACCCATTCTTCGATGTGGTGATCGGCGTCAGGTTGTGTGAAGGTCACGTGCTGCATGTGTCCGTCACCGGGGCCGATGTTGGTGCCGTCGAAGAATTCGAAACTGACGGATTTAGCGTCGGACGAAACGACCTTCATGCGCGGCTGGTTGCCGGCTCCGCAGTAGTGGGTCATCAAAAGGCGGTCGCCATCCATGTGGAACATGGTGATCATGTTTTCCGGACCGTGACCGTGAATCTCACTCATAAGCGCGGAGCCCCCGGCGGTCAGGCGAAAAGTTACTTGAAGAGGCTGGCCCTGCGCGTTCTTCCCTGCCCAGTTCCCTTCCATCCCCTTCAGCAGGTCGAACGATTTGTGCGCGTCCGACTCCGCCACAACAAGGCTGGCGGAAAGGACGATGACCAGGGTTGCGGCGATGTTGCGAACTAGCTTCATAGTTTCCTCCAGAGATTTATTTGTGTTTGCTCGGGGCCTTACCTGGGACCATGCCCATCTCGCGGGCGTACTCCTGTTCGACGTACCATTTCAAATCCCTCAGATTGGCAGCCCAGAAGTTTCGGTATTGGTCGAGCCACGAATCCACCGCTTCGAGCGGCTCGACGTTGAGCCGATAAAAGCGGTGGCGTCCGCGGCGGGATGGCAGCACCAGCCGCGCCTTGTGTAACTGGCGCAGGTGCTTGGAAATCGCGGGACGAGAAATGGGGAAGGCTTCGGCGATTTGCCCGGCAGCCTGGGGTCCCGCGCGCAAAAGTTCGAGCACCGCAAGCCGGGTGGGATCGGCGAGCGCGTGGAAGGTGACCTCGGGCAAATATGTAACCGAACGATTTCGCATAATGAATAATGCGTAACTATACGGTTACACGTTAAGTCGCGTCAAGCGGGAAATTCTGGTTTCCGCCGCCGAGCTGCTCGCTGAGGTGAGCGGCGATCAGTTTGCCGTGGAAGCGGCCATTCTCAATGAAGATTTCGTTCGTCCTCGAGCCCGCGACGATCACCCCGGCGACGTAGATTCCCGGAACGTTCGATTCCAGATTCTCCGGATCGCAAACCGGACGAAGCAGTTCGGGGGAAAGTTCGATGCCCACGCTGCGGAGAAAATCGTAGTCGGGATGATAGCCCGTGAGAGCCAATACAAAATCGTTTTTCAAACGAAGCGGGCCGGACGGAGTTCGCAGCGCAACATAGTCGGCGCCAATTTCCTGCACGGTGCTGTTGAAGTGCGCGGCGATTTCGCCCGCCCTGATGCGGTTCTCGATGTCGGGGCGCACCCAATACTTGACGTGGTCGTGCATCTGCGCTCCGCGATGGACGAGCGTGACGCGAGCGCCGTGCCGCCACAAATCCAAAGCCGCCTCCGCCGCCGAATTCTTGCCCCCAATCACAACCACGTCGGTGTCGAAATAAGGATGCGGCTCCCGATAGTAGTGGGAGATTTTGTCCAGGTCTTCGCCGGGAATTTCGAGTTGGTTGGCGAGATCGTAGTAGCCGGTGGCGACCACAATCTTGCGCGCACGGTAGTCGTGGATGGCGTCGTGCCGGTCGGTTGTGGTGACGCGAAAATTGCGGTCCTCACCCGTAATGGTCTTCACCCATTCGTACTGGCGGATGTGCAAGTGAAAGTGTTCGGCGACACGGCGGTAATATTCGAGCGCTTCCAGCCGGGTGGGCTTCGCCAGAGCCGTGGTGAAAGGAACATCGCCAACCTCGAGCAACTCGGGCGTGGTGAAGAACACCATGTTGGTCGGATAGTGATAGATGGAATTAACCAGGCATCCCTTGTCGATGACGATGGCCTTGAAGCCGGCCTTCTGGGCCTCGATGGCGCAGGCCATGCCGGTGGGGCCAGCGCCCACCACCAGAACGTCAGCCCAGGAGTCGGGCCGCGCCTGGGAATGAGCGCGGGCCAGAGTTTCCGGAATCTGTTCGACGGACAAGAGTGTCAGGGCCTTTACCGCGTGAGATGGAAAACGCCAATTCTAGCACCGTGCGGTACGAGAACGGTGCGCCCGATTCCCTATTTCTTAACGCAAACGGAAACTCCATCGCGGATAGGCAAGATGGTCGTAAACAGATCTTGCGACTCGCAGATCAGTTTGTTGAATTCGAGGATGGCCTTGGTTTTGGCGTCGGGGTTGGGCTGGCGGAGCTTGCCGTTCCAGAGAACGTTATCGGTGATAAAAAGGCCACCGCTTTTTAGGCGCGGGAGCGCTAAGCGAAAGACGCGCGGGTAGTCGGTCTTGTCGACGTCGTTGAAGATGATGTCGTACGGTTCCTTCTCCTCCGAGAGAATTTCGAGCGCGTCGCCCACGCGAACCGTGATGCGCTGGCTGACGCCGGCACGATCGAAGTAGCGGCGGGCCTTCTCGGCGCGCTTGCGGTCGCCGTCGGTGTAGACGACGCGCCCGCCTTCGCCCACCGCGCGCGCCCACCAGATGGTGGAATAGCCGATGGCCGAGCCCATTTCGAAGATCTTCTTCGCGCCGCTGATGGTGGCCAGTTGATAGAGCACGCGAGCGACGGCGGGGCCGACGATGGCATAGTTGTTCTTTGTGGCGTCATCCTCCATCTCGGCGAGAACTTCGTCGCGCGGCGGCAGCATCGCGTACAGGTAGTCTTCGACTTCAGGGACTGTAATTCCGCCCATGCGCCAGTCGGCGATTGCGGTTTGATCGGTCATGTTGCTCCTTGTGGTCCAATTTTTCTGGTGGAGAGCCGGGCGTCCCCGCCCGGCTGGACGGGCGAGACGCCCGTCGCTCCACCATATAGCTCATCACGCTACCACGTTTTACGAGATCGTCTTCCCCGGCTTCAGTTCCAACACTTCCACGTCCGGCACAAGTTTCTGCAACTCGCCGGGCCTTCCCGTCAACTGCGGAAACGTGCCGAAGTGCATGGGGATGACAGTTTCGGGCTGCAGCAGTTTACAGGCATAGGCAGCCTCGCGGGGCGACATGGTGAAAAGGTCGCCGATGGGCAGCATGGCAATCTTCGGCGCGTAGAGGTCGCGGATGATGGCCATATCGCCGAAGACGTTGGTATCGCCCGCGTGGTAGAGCTTGACTCCGTTCGAGAACTCGAGCACATAGCCGCAGGCTTCGCCGCCGTAGACGATCTGATCGCCATCCTGAATTCCGCAGGAATGCACCGCGTGCACCATGGTGATCTTCACACCCGCAACGGTTTGCGTGCCGCCCTTGTTCATCGGCGCGATCTGTTTGACGCCCTTTTTCTGCAGCCACAAGCAGAGTTCGAAGATGCCAACCGCGATCGGATTGAGCTTCTTGCCCACGTCGACCGCATCACCGATGTGATCGCCATGCCCGTGAGTGCAGATCAGCGCGTCGGCTTTCTTGACGTGTTTTTCACTCTCCGGGCACGCGGGATTACCGGCAATCCAGGGATCGACGTAGAGGGTCTTCCCTTCCGGCGTCTGGATGCGGAAGGTGGAGTGGCCAAGCCATGTGAGTTGGATTCCTTGAAGATTCACGAAACACTCCTGTGGTGAGAGCCGCTAGCTTCTGGCTGCGAGCACGCGGGCTGTGAGTTTGATTTGCGCTGCAGCTAGTGCCGCGACCGCGTGATTGTTACTGCTGTCGATCCAAGCTTGCTGGTGGAGAGCCGGGCGTCCCCGCCCGGCTGGACGGGCGAGACGCCCGTCCCTCCACCGCATGACTCATCACGCGGTCACGGTACTAGTAAGCGTTGCTCTTGCAAACTAGCATTCTAGTGACGTGTTGAAAAGGGCGCAACGAGCGAGCACAGCCCGCGAAAATATTGGCTTGATTTAAACCATTCCGGTTGCACCCAAACTGGTGTGTAAAATGGTGCTCAATGTCCGACCTCAAAGTGTTGCTGTCACGCGAAACCATTGCCAAGCGGGTCGCCGAGCTGGGAGAAGAGATTGCGCGCGATCTTCGCGGCCAATCGATTATCTTCGTCGGCGTTCTCAAGGGCGCGGCCATTTTTTTGAGCGATCTTGCGCGTCAGGTTCCGCTCGACGCCACCTTCGACTTTATCGGGGTTTCGAGTTACGGCAACCGCCCCATCGCCAAAGAAGACCCGGCGGGCCACGCGGCGTGGGATTCGCTGGGCGAAGTCCGTTTGACCAAAGACATGGATCAGTCGCTGGCGGACCGAAACGTGATTTTGGTCGAAGACATCCTCGACACCGGGCTGACGCTGAACTACATCTCGAAGGTGGTGCGGGCGCATCAACCAAGATCGCTGCGCATTGCGGCCTTGTTGGACAAGCCTTCACGCCGCAAGCAGCCGATCCAGGTGCAATACATCGGCTTCACGATTCCCGATGTCTACGTGGTCGGCTACGGCCTGGATTACGCGGAACGCTACCGCAATCTTCCGGATATCTGCGTGCTGGAAAACCTTTAAGATTTGTAATTTGTAATTTGTAATTGTAAAAACCTGCGTCTTCGATTTTCAAATTACAAATTACAAATTGCCAATGAAGCCTGTGGAAGAGCCGCTCCAATCGGCTGTTATGATGAAGCTTGTGAAAATGACCGCCTCGCAAACTGAACGCGCTTCCGAGGTGGAACCCCTCCTGCTCGAAGTGGCCGACGTGGTGAACACCACGCT
This sequence comes from Terriglobales bacterium, assembly GCA_050014475.1. Classification (GTDB taxonomy): domain Bacteria; phylum Acidobacteriota; class Terriglobia; order Terriglobales; family Acidobacteriaceae; genus Acidiflorens. The sequence continues at coordinate 7,482 of JBEKDG010000001.1, forward strand.
CGATCTGGAAACTACCTTGCGCCGTGTGGCGGAGCTGGTGCGCAAGGTCATTGACTACGAAATTTTCGCAATCCTGTTGCTCAACGAGCAGCGTCAGGAATTGTATGTTCGCTTCCATGTGGGATATCCACAGGGGGTCGCCGACCGCCTGCGCGTGAAAGTGGGCCAGGGCGTTACCGGACGCGCTGCGCAGACGCGACAAGCAGTGCTGGTCGCCGATGCCACGCAGGAAGATTTCTATCTTGAAGCGGTGCCCAACGTTCACTCGGAACTCGCCATCCCGCTGATTGTCAAGAACCGGGTGATTGGCGTGATTGACATTGAGGCGCGCGAAAAGGGTTACTTCACCGAAGAACACAAACGCCTGCTGACGCTGATCGGGTCGCGCATGGCGGTGGGCATCGAGAACGCGCGGCTGCACACGCGCATAACGCGCCAGGCCCGCACGCTGCTTCTGCTGAACGAGATTGCGCGCGAACTCACGTCGATTCTGAACCTGGATGAACTGCTCAAACGCATCGCCGAGTTGCTCAACCGGCTGATCGAGTACCAGATCTTCAGCATTCTTCTGGTGGACCAGACGGGAGAAAAACTGCAGCACCGGTTCTCGCAGCGCTTCGAGGAAAGACTGCATCTGAAGCACGACATCCCGCTGGGCCGCGGAGTGGTGGGGTACGCCGCGCAGGCCAAGGAAGCAGTCCTGGTGCCTGACGTCGCCAAGAGTTCCCGCTACATCGCGGTGAATCCGGAGACGCGCTCGGAACTGGCGGTTCCGCTGATCTACCAGGAAAGAGTAATCGGCGTGCTCGATCTGGAGCATACGCGCCGCGGCTATTTCACCGAAGATCACAAGCGGACGCTGACCACGCTGGCGGCGCAGCTGGCGATCGCCATTGAAAACGCGCGCTTGTACGAGGAGATTGCCCGGCAGGAGCAGCGACTGGAACGCGATCTGGCGCTGGCGCGCGAACTGCAGTTTCGCTTGCTGCCGCCTTCGCTTCCTAAGATGCAGCACCTCGACGTCGAGGCGAAGTTTGTTCCAGCCCGCGCCATCGGCGGCGATCTCTACGACTTCCTTCCTTATTCGCTGTCGCGCCTCGGAATCGCGATTGGAGACGTAAGCGGGAAAGGCGCGCCGGCTGCCATCTATGCCGCGCTGGTCAGCGGCATTCTGCGTGCTCATGCGCCGCTTGAGCCGGGCCCGGCGGAAATGCTTGCCGCGGTGAATCTGTCGCTGGCGGAACGCCGGATTGCCGCGCAGTTTGTGTCGATCATCTACGCCGTGTGGGACGATGAGCGGCGGACGCTGCTGGTGGCAAATTCCGGGTTGCCGCGGCCCATCTATTGTCATGACGGCAAAATTGAGTTTATCGAGGCGACCGGACTGCCGCTGGGACTGTTCGACGAAGCGGATTACGACGAATTCAGTTTCAAGGCCAAGCCGGGCGATTTGTTCGTGTTCTACAGTGACGGTATTCTCGACGCACGCAACCGGCACGGTCAATCTTTTGGGCCGGAGCGTGTGGAAGCGATCGTTGCCGGCTGCGCCAGCAAGTCGGCGGCCTGCGTGGTGAACGAGATCTTCAAGGCGGTTGCCGAGCACGCCGCTGGTGTGGATGCGTTCGACGATCAGACGGTGGTCGCCATCAAGGTAAAAGCCGGCTCGGGCAAACGCAAGTGAAGCAAGTGCGCACATCGCAAGCGTTACGCCCGCCCGCGTTTGGGTATAGGGGCGCAGCTTCAGGAGGGCGCGCCACGGAACTCTACTGCGAGGCCGTGGCGCTTGAAGGCCTTGCCGCGCGCCACGGAACTCCGTTGTACGTTTATTCCGCGGCGATGATCCGCGCGCGAGTGAACGCCTTCGCTCACGCTTTTCATTCCATTCCGCACACGCTGTGCTATTCCGTCAAAGCCAATTCGACGCTGGCGATTCTGCGACTGCTGGCCGGCGAGGGAGCTGGCTTCGACGTGGTTTCCGGCGGAGAACTGCACCGAGTTCTGCGCGTAAGCCGGAAGGCCGCGAGCAAGGTTGTGTTCTCCGGCGTGGGCAAGACCGCGGCGGAGATGGAACTTGCGTTGCGCTCGGGGATATTGCTGTTCAACATTGAAAGCGCTTCGGAATTGACCTTGCTTTCCGCAATCGCGACACGATTGAAGAAGCGAGCGGCCGTAGCGGTGCGGGTCAATCCGGACGTTTCGGCGAAAACTCACCCCTATATTTCGACCGGACTGCATCGGCACAAGTTCGGCGTGCCGATTCCCGAGGCGCGGGCGCTCTACGCGCAGGCCGCGAAGCAGCCTTATCTGAAAGTGGCCGGAGTGAGCGTCCACATCGGGTCGCAGATTACCGATGTTGGCTCGTTTCAGGAGGCGATCGAGCGCGTGGCCGATCTGATTCGCGCGCTGCGCGAACTGGGGCACGACATTCGCTATATCGACGCCGGCGGTGGCTTGGGAATTTCCTACGAAGGAGCGCAGGGGAATTTTGAGAAACAGATTGCAGCGTACGCGAGAGCAGTACTTGCTCCGTTGCGCGAGTTGAAGTTGCGTTTGCTGCTGGAACCGGGTCGTTCCATCGTAGGACCGGCGGGCGTGTTGCTGACGCGCGTCCTCTACCGGAAAACGAATAATCACAAACGCTTTCTCATTGTCGATGCGGCGATGAACGATCTGGTGCGTCCTTCTCTGTACGGCGCGTATCACGAGATCGTTCCGGTGAGCCGCGCGTCGCGCGAAACCGAGATTACCGATGTGGTCGGCCCCATCTGCGAGACGGGTGATTTTTTCGCGCGTGACAGAAAACTTCCACTGGTCAGCGAGGGGGACCTGCTGGCCATTCTGGACGTGGGCGCGTACGGCGCGGTGCTGGGATCGAACTACAACACCCGCGGCCGGGCGGCGGAAGTGCTGGTGGACGGCGCCAAGGCGAGAGTGATCCGGCGACGAGAGAGCGTGCAGGATCAGATGCGGATGGAGAAGTTTTAGCAGGCTGCAAAAAAAGTCGACGTTGCACTTGATTTTGGGTGGCGCAGCGGTTCACCGCTGCGGTAATTGGTTCTTTTCAGAGTCGGCTTTAGCCGCTGAGGTGCAGCTGCGAAGAGGAAAATACTTTTCCGCAGCCTGTTAGAGGCACGCAGCTGCCGAGCTGCGCTCGGCTTGGACGGGCCGGAGGCCCGTCCCCACACGAGCGAGTTACAGCGACTCCAAGAAGTTCGTCACTGCCCGTAACACCGGTTCGGGCTGCTGGATAAACAGCGCGTGTCCCAGGTTGCGGAACTTCACATGGGTGTGATGGGGCAACAACCGCTTAGCCAGCGCAACATCCGCGTCGGACATGAGGCCGCCTAATTCCTGGCTGGCTTGCAGAAGCAGCGTTGGGCAAACGATTCCGCGCAACACGGTCTCGCCGTCCCAGCCTTCGAGCGACGATCCGTCGAGCGTCATGTCGTAGGTGTCAGGGTCGGCCTGCTGCACGCAGCGCGCCCAGGAAAGCAGGTAAGCCTCATCGTTGCCGGGAAGTTCGCGGATGGTGGCGGACTCATCGGTGCCAGGTACTGGCAGCACAATTCTGCCGATGCGGTCAGCGATCTGCTCGACCGAGCCGCCTTTGCGCGCCAGATCGCGCAGTCCCGAGAACAGCGCCGTGTACATTGGATTGTGAAGCCGCCGGACGACGATCATGTTGTCGCCGAGAATCAGGGCGCGCACCAGTTCCGGATGATGAGAAGCGACCCACATGCCCAACATGCCACCGAGCGAATGTCCGAAGAGCACGGCGGGAGCGGAAACGCGCTCGCGAAGAAGGCGGGCGATGTCTTCAGAAAACTGCGGGCCATGGTATCCGCGAGCGACGCGAGAGGACTTGCCATGACCACGAAGGTCAGGCGCGAAGATATGCCAGCGCAGGCTCAGCGCGGGAATCACCGGCAGAAATACTTGCCAGCGCCGGCCGAGTCCATGCAGCAGCACCAGCGGCGGCCCATGGGCAGGGCCTTCGGCATAGTTCAATTGAACTTCGCCGGTATCGAAGGTGCGCTCGACGAGGCCTGGATGGTCTTCGCTCACAATACTCACCGCCTCGCGGCGTCGGCGTCGTAAGTCACTTTGCCGCCGACCCAGGTTTTGAGCACCTTGACTTCGCGAACCTTGACGGGATCGATACTGAGCACGTCGTCACTCAGCAACACCATGTCGGCCAGTTTCCCCGCCGCGATCGAGCCTTTCTCGTTCTCCTGAAATTCTGCGTAGGCCGAGCCCAGGGTGTAGGCCTCGATCGCTTCTTTTATGGTCAACTTCTGCTCGGGGAACCATCCCTTCGGATTCTTGCCATCGAGGGTCGCGCGGGTTGTGGCCGCGTACAGCGTGAGCATGGGATTGAGCGGCGCGACATTCCAATCCGTGCCCAATGCGAGGTGAACGCCGTGGTCGAGGAATGTGCGGAAGGCATAGGTGCGGCTCGCGCGGTCGTGTCCGATGCGGCGCTCCGCCCACCGGCCGTCGTCGATGGCGTGATAGGGCTGCACGGACGCGATCACGTGCAGTTGCGCGAAGCGGTCGAAGTCTTTGGCCGCCATGTGCTGCGCGTGCTCAATACGCCAACGGCGATCGCGGCTGCCGTGCGCTTTTTCGATCTCGCCGTAAATGTCGAGGATCGCCGAAATTCCAGCGTCTCCGATGGCGTGCGTGCACAGTTGCAATCCGGCGGCGTCGGCGCGCATCATGCGATCCCGCATCAGGGAGATGGGATGCATCCCATCCGAGAGCAGGCCGCGATTGCCGGGCTGGTTGGAGAAAGGTTCAAAGAAATACGCCGTGGCCGAGCCGAGCGAGCCGTCGGCGTAGGCCTTCACCGCGCCGATGCGCAGATACGGGCCGCCAAACGCCCGCCGGATGCCGATCTTGATCTGGTCGTCCACCTGCGGGATCAGCGGTGCGGCGTATATGCGGGTGGTCAGCTTGTCTTCGTCGAGCAGCTCGGAGTAGATCGCGATGTCGGCATAGTCGGGGTTCATGTGCTGCACGCTGGTCACGCCGAGTGAAGCGGCGTGTTCGAGCGCGCGCTCAATCGAGTGGCGCCGCTGATCGTGGCTCGGAGGCGGAACCGCCTTGAACAACAGATCCATCGCCGCGTCTTTCAGCGCGCCCGTCGGATTCCCTTGCCGATCGCGGACGATCACTCCGCCGGCGGGGTCGGGGGTTTGCGCGGTGATCCCCGCCAGCTTTAAGGCGAGCGAGTTCGCCAGAACCATGTGGCCGTCATAACGATTCACGGCCACCGGCGTTTCGGGCGTTACCGGATCAATCAGTTCCCGGGTCGGCAGTTCCGCTGGACTCCACTTGGTCTCGTCCCAATCGCCGCCGAGCAGCCATTCACCCTGGGCAGTTTTCGCGGCGCGCTCACGAATGCGGCGGGCAAATTCCTGCGGGCTGGTGGCGTCATTCAGTTGCACATTGTCGAGTTGCGATCCACCATCCGTGAAGTGCACGTGAGCGTCGTTGAATCCCGGGAGCAGACGCTTCCCGGCGGCATCGAGGACGCGGGTGTGGGGCCCGCGCCATTCGCCCACCTGCTGGCTTGATCCGACGGCAACGATGCGGTCGCCGAGGATGGCAACCGCCTCCGCCTCGGGGTGCGAGGGATCGACAGTCCAGATTCGCGCGTTTTGGATGATGAACTCTGCGGCCGGCTTACTTTGTGCGAAAACGCACAGCGCGCAGCCAAGAACGACGACGACCTGCAGCGAACAGCGTTTCATTTGTCCTCCCGGTTCGTAACCGCAAAGACGCGGCTTACCGCGGCTGCTCGGTGCTGAGGTCTGAGACGCGGCAAGCCGCGTCTCTACGCTTGCGTGCCGTCAGCGATCTCCCCACTTGAGCTTGGTGGCGAGCACTTCAAAAAATGTTTTCTGAAAACGCAACAGCCGGGCCGGATGTTCCGCCTTGACGCAGCGCACGATATCGCCATCTCGCATGGGCATGCCGACTTGTCCATCAAGACTCAGGTACGCTTCTTCCTCTCCGGTCTTGACGTGGATTTCGATCTCGACCGTATCGCGCACTACCACTGGACGATGCGTCAATCCGTGGGGCGAGACGGGCGTGATGACGAAAGCATCCACATCCGGTTTGAGGATCGGCCCGCCCGCTCCGAGAGAATATGCGGTCGAACCGGTCGGCGTCGCGATGATCAGAGCATCGGCTCTATAACTGGAAACGAACTCCGAGTCCACGAAAAGCTCGAAGTAATTCAAGCGGGCGATGGCGCTCTTGCTCACGACCAGCTCGTTCAGAGCGGCGTGCGTGGCGACAATCTCGCCGCCGCGGACCAGCGAACAACTCAGCATGGAGCGGCTGTCAACGATGTAGTGCCCTTTCTCGATCGCGTCCAGAGCGGCATACAGATCGGCCAGTGGAACTTCGGTCATGAATCCGAGGGTGCCGAGGTTGACGCCGAGGATCAGAGTTCCGGCTTTCGCAACCGCGCGCGCCGCTGAAAGCAGAGTCCCGTCGCCGCCGAGCACCAGAGCCAGATCCGGCGAGCGCTTGGCCAACTCGCTTCGCGGCATCACGTCGGTCGCCGAAAAATAGGCGGCGCTTTCCTCGTCCACCACCACCGCGTAGTTGCGCTGCTGCAGCCACTTTTCGAGCGCGGGCAATACTTCGCGCAGCTCGAAACGGTCCGGCTTTGAAACGATGGCCACGGTTTTCTGGCGGGTTGAGCTTTGGGGAGATTCGGGCATGTCTTCGAACTTCTCTCCGGGCATCGGACTTCCGATTGTACAGAATCACTCGATGGCGGGCGGCGAAAACTCTGCGTGGAGCAGGAATTCGCGATTGCCTTCGCCGCCGAGGATGGGAGACTCGATCCATTCGGCGCGCGCGCATCCGAGTGCCGCAAGTGCCGCTTCTACCCTGGCCACGGCCGCTCGCTGTGCCGATTCGTCGCGCACGATTCCGCCTTTACCCACCAGTTCCCTGCCCGCTTCGAACTGCGGTTTCACCAGCACCACAATTTGGCGAACGCTCTCGCGAGGCGCGCTGACACCAGACGAAGCGGCGCGAATCACCGCCGGCAGCACCAGGGTGGCGGAGATGAAGGAGACATCCATGGCAATAAAATCAATATGCTCACCAATGTCACTGGGATCGAGATAGCGGGCGTTGGTTTTTTCCAGAAGCCGCATGCGCGGATCGTTGCGCAATCCGAAATCCATCTGACCATAACCGGTGTCCACGGCAATCACCCTGGCGGCGCCGTGTTGCAGCATGCAGTCGCTGAAGCCGCCGGTGGAAGCGCCGATGTCGAGACACACCTTGCCATTGAGATCGATTCGCCAGTGCTCGAGAGCCTTCTCCAACTTGAGCCCGCCGCGGCTGACGTAGCGAAGATCCTCGCCCAGCAGGCGCAAGGTCGAGCCGGAGTCGATCGATGCGCCCGCCTTCTCGATCTTCTGTTCGTTGACCAGAACTTTTCCGGCCAGGATGAGGGCCTGCGCGCGCTCGCGCGACGGCGTCAGCCCTCGATCCACGAGCAACTTGTCGAGACGTGTCTTCACGGAGATCGAATCTTCACTCGCGTGCCGAAAGTTTGTCCACCTGTAGAGACGGGGCTTGCCCCGTCTCCGCTTGCCCGCGTGGGGAGACGCGGCAAGCCGCGTCTCTACGCAAGGGCGGTGCGTCGGCCCGACCTAACCAGCACCCGATGCAGTGCAGAATGTTGAACGCGATTTATTAACAGGAGGTTACAAGATTAAGTTCCCGCTTTTCCACAAACTTTTCCTCAGCGGTGTTGAAAAGTTCAGCGGAACTGTCGGCGGTTGGGCGGGAACGTGATCGGTTCATCGGGTGATTGAAAACCTAAGGTTCCAGTGTGTTTTCAATGACCCGATGACCCGATGAACAGATGACCCGATCCCTTGGCCCGATCACCCGATGACCCGATCATCTCTCAGCCCGCAACCTCTTCCAGAACCTTCTGGTCGATATCGAAGTTGGCATGTACGTTCTGCACATCGTCGCAATCTTCGAGCGCTTCCATCAGCCGGATCATCTGTGTCGCCTGCTGCCCTTCCAGTTTAATGTAGTTCTGCGGAATCATGCCCACGCTCGAGGAGATGGGCGTAATGCCGGCCTTCTTCACGGCCTCTAACACGCCTTCGTAGGCGGAAGGCGCAGTCAGGATTTCCCAGTTCTCGCCATCGTCCTTCAAATCTTCACCGCCCGCTTCGAGGACGATGTTCATCAGATCGTCTTCCTTGGCCGCCGACTTGGGCACGATGATGTCGCCCTTCTTGTGGAACATCCACGAGACCGCACCCGCTTCGGCCATGTTGCCATGGTTCTTGCCGAATACGTGCCGGATTTCGCTCACCGTGCGATTGCGGTTGTCGGTCGAAATTTCCGCCAGCAAAGCCACGCCGCCCGGGCCGTAGCCCTCCAGAATAAATTCTTCGTAGTTCGCGCCCGGCAGTTCGCCGGTGCCGCGCTGGATGGCGCGCTTGATGTTGTCGGCGGGCATGTTCTCGGCCTTCGCCGCCACGATGGCCGTGCGCAGGCGCGGGTTCATGTCCGGATCGCCGCCCGACTTGGCGGCCATCGCGATTTCCTTGATGAGACGCGTGAAGATCTTGCCGCGCTTAGCGTCGAGCGCGCCCTTCTTGTGCTTGATGGTTGCCCATTTCGAATGGCCGGACATAGCTCTACCTCGTCTCTAGAATACTTGAATTGCGCTGATTCTCGGAATTATGGGTCCGCCCGCGGAGGAAATCACAGGATCAGCCTCGACGTAAACACGTTCAGGCGAAGTGAAATTATAGCATGGGGCGAACGACCGGCGGGTGCCCCACACATTCGCGCTTTTTGCGAATGTGTGGGTAGCTTTCCGCGTCTGCCGAGTAGAACTGGTCTCACAAATGGCTTTGGGTAGGGCACGGCTTCAGCCGTGCCGATCAAGGCCAATAAAAATGCGGGCTTTAGCCCCTGAGGGCCGGGTGCCCCGCTCCTTGCGCCTTTTGCAAGGGGCGGGCGATGGCACCCCTCACACCGCCGATGGTCTCACCCGCCTGATCGCGGACTGGATCTGAGTCCGATCGCGCTTAAAATCGCGACGGAAGGCGTTGGTTCGCTCAATCCTCCGCATTCAAGTCGGCCATCAAGTCGGAGACACTGCGGAACGATGGCAGCCCACCTTTGCGCGCCTCCTGCATCGCCGCGGCCGTCGCGGCATTGGGAGCCTTCACTTCGAAAGGCAGGGATTTCTCGGCCGCCACGCGAGTCAGCAGAACGCGAACTGCGTCGGAAACGGAAAGACCCATGGCGGCAAGTGCCTTAGCCGCTTTTGCTTTGGTTCGCTTGTCAATGCGAACGTGCACCATCTCTGTCGTTGCCATATCCACCTGAGATACATTGTATCTCAGACGGATAGGAATGGTCAAACCGGCTCGCGATAAAGCCCACTCATCGCATAGAGCGCGATGAGTGCGGCACCCGGCCGGACATAGCTCTACCTCGTCTCTAGAATACTTGAATGGCGCAGATTCTCGGAATTATGGGTCCGCCCGCGGAGGAAATCACAGATCAGCCTCGACGTAAACACTATCAGGCGAAGTGAAATTATAGCATGGGCGTCGGGCGCCCAGCAGCCCCCCTCCGCGTTGGTTCGCCCCTAATGCTGTTCACCGCCTAGAGGAAACTTGCCACTGTCACCGACAGATGCCTTGAGCTCTAGAATTATTTTCATAACCGCTAAGAATTCCTCGTTGGTTCTATATTGCAGATTTCGACCATGGTTAGGAGGCAGTGTCGGCTCAGCGAAGATCCACCCCCTGTCAAAGGCATACTCATAACCTCCGCCGTTTTTTGGGGTCATACCCGGCCACTGATTAAGGGGAACCTCGCCAAGTAATTGTCGTCCGTTCTTGAATCGCGGATCGTACACTATGGTGTACCCCATGGCCATCGCCAGCGCGGCTGTGTTCTTGAGGGAGTCGAACACGCGCTGGTCCTGCGGCGAAGACTTGAATCCTTCGTTGGCTGTCCAATCTTGTGCCAAAGCATCCGCTCTTTGACCCATCTCGAACTGCGTGCCTGTGGCAACATGAGTTTCAACAGCGTTGGTTACCTGGCTCAGAATCGCTGCGCCAGAACCATTCGCTAGATCAATCAGCAGATGCCGGACTTCGTTTCTGGGGCTTCCTTTTTTTTCAAGCGTGTGCAGAATATGAGGTGTGCTGCTCATACCTTGGAATCATACCCACCCCCAAGGGGCACAGCAATGGCAAACGTGCAGCGGGCAGTGTCTTAATTCACTGTTGCTGAGAAACTATTGAAGACTCCCCGCCGTCAGTTGGTTGGAACTACCCATATCCTCTTCGTGTCCTTGTCGTAAATCGCGATTTGGGTTGCCTCCCCTCTCGCAAGCACTGCAACGCGTAGTTTGTCACCTTCATCAAACAGAGTAATGGCGGGCCCATTTGCGCTTTCCTTCATGGTGGCGCGAGGCTGACCATTGCTGCTGAACACACTGATCGACGATCCGGTTTTGTCGTCAACTCCGATGAGAACCGCCCCTTTATCGTTCGGATATTTGAAAACAAGGTTGGGGGAGTCTGGGTTGTCTGGATCAGAGGCCAGCCGCGCGGTGACTCTGCCGCTCGTGTTCACTAGATCAAACTCGCGGGCGACCACCGCCGTAGCATCGACCCGAGTGGTCTTTATCCAGTTGGGATTTGCTTCCAGATGAGTAACCACGCCAGCAGCACACAGCATCAAGGAAAGAACCGTGAGAGTTCGCCAGAATTTCACTTGGCGTTCCAATTTGGGGGCTGGCCCACCCTTTCGCTCATCTCAACTCCCGCGGGTGCCCCGTCCTTGTCGCGTTTTCTGCGACAGGGCGGGGCCTTTGACTTCTTTCATCCTCGTCCGAACGGCGGGTGGCCTGGCGGCCCACCCTTTGAACGACGTTCGCCTGCGCCACCATAACTGAGCGTGCCCCATCCTTGCGTTCTTTGCAAGAGCCTGCCCGTTTCGCCGAAGCCCCGAGCGAAGCCGAGGGGGGAGTCGAAGGGGTGGGCCGCGATGCCGCCGACACAACCTTTGTGTCGTCCGTGATGTGAACAGTTCAACTCCCGCCCTTCGCAAAGCGCGAGAGGACGGAGCATCCACGGCGTTGATGACGCCAGAGAGACCAAAAACGAAGGCCACAGGTGTGTGCGTGAGAACTAGTTTTCCGGCAGTCCGGTGGGACAAAGTGCGAGCGAATCCAGCCCCAGAGGGGCGATCCAGCTTAGCCCAGCGCTTCAGCGCTGGGAAAAGTCGGACGAATGGTTCAAGTCCCGGAGGGACGACCCTGTTCTCACGCACACTCACAAGCCCCTTGAAAGGGCGCGGCCACGACCTAAAATCAGCCGACCAGTTGACATCATGTTCTATAATAAAGATTAGCTACAATCCGACGAGGCTGTAGCAGCCCGTGGCGAAAATGGGTTCGTATCAGGGCATCGCTTTAGCGATGCCGCAACTTCTTGTAACCAGACGCCCCTTTAGGGGCTGGATATCCTAAGCTCTTTGAAATCTAGATTTTGCGCGACTTAGTAAGTCCAACTCATTGATTCTAAAGGCCAGGTCTCCAGAAATCAACCTGTAACTCCTTTGTTATCTAGATTTTGTAAGTTAAACCCTTTAGACTCAAAGACCCGGCGGAAAATTCCCCCTAACTCAATGATTGTAAAAGACCGGGAGATTTAATTTTTTCCAATATTACCAACTAGTAACTAAGGTCAAAAAGGGTTTGCGGCCTAGCCGAGTCATCAGCAATGTAACGCCTAGCAGGCAAGCCATGAGGTACCATTTGTTGGGAATCTCCATGGCCGCGAACGCTCTCGATCGCCAACTCACCGAACTTGAAGCCAGCCGCTATCGCTTCGGCCGCAACGAAGCCGCAAGCGTCGTAAAGTTGCTGAATCGTCTCGACGGCGCGCGCTTCCCCGATCCGGCTTCGCTGATCCGCTTCCACGAAGCGCTACTTTTTCTGCGCGCCTTCCCTCAAGGGCCAGCCGTGGTTCGCGTCACAGAGCGCATTCTGAATAGTTTCCACAAAAAAGTGGAAGCGTTGCGCAAAGCCGGTGCCGACATGGACGACTTCGAGCCCATCGAAGTCTCCGGTATTGCGGGCACGCAGATGGAAGACAGGCTCAGCTTCGATCTTGCGAGCTGGCTCATCAAGCGCATGACCGGCAAAGTTGAAATCGCCTGGGAAAACTACGAACCAGGACGAGAGTTAGGCACCACCGGTCCGCGTTTCATCCCCTTGCTCGAAGACGACTCGTATGTCGAGGCCGACACACCGTGGCGCCGATGGCTGGAGGCGGCTGGGGGCAAGGCCGGGAAAAAGAAGAGCGCCAGTACGGCGTGGCTGCCGTCGTGGCTGATAGCACGCTTCGAACAGTTGCCGCTGCCGCCTCAACAAAAAGCTGAGCTCTACGAATCACTGCGCGTGCCCTTGCGTTGGAATCTTGAGAACTCCGTCATCACGAGAACGCGAAACTGGAAGCCGGTTCGCAGCGTTTTTTACCACAGCGAACCCCATAGCGGACCATTGATCAGCCGCAGCCAGGTCTCGCTGGCCGCCGAGTTGGCGCGGCGTCCGGCGCGACTGACGAGGCTTTCCCGCAAGCAGGGCGACGAGGTCATGGACTTGATCCGCGAGGTCATGCTGGTGCGCTACCGCGAACTTTACGGCACGACGCTGGGCGATCCGGCGTCGGTAGTGCGGTCCGAAGTGCGGGCCGATCTTGGAGGGCACGAAGCTGGCCGCGGCGTTTCCATCTATCTCTGGAACTTACCGCCAGATCGCCGCCTGCCGCTGCGCGCGTACGTCGCGGGATTGACGCTGAAGAATGGTGTACCGATTAACTACATCGAAGCCATCGGTCTCTGCGAGTGGATGGAGGTCGGCTTCAACACCTTCTACACTTTTCGCGGCGGCGAAGCAGGGTGGATCTACGCGCAAGTGCTGCGCTGCCTGTGTCACCTGATGGGAACGACGTGCGTTTCCGTCTACCCGTATCAACTGGGCCATGACAACGAGGAGGCGATCGAATCGGGCGCGTTCTGGTTCTACCGGAAGTTGGGCTTCCGGCCGGGACGTGCGGAGCTTCAGCGGCTGGCGGAAGGCGAAGAAGCGAGAATCGCCGCCGATCCGAAATACCGGACGCCCGCCAGAACGTTGCGCCGCCTGGCGAGTGGGCACGTGTTCTACGAGTTGCCGGGCAGCGAGGTGGGCGCGTGGGACAGCTTTAGCACGCGTAACATTGGCCTGCGAGTAAATCGGCGGATGGCGCGCGAATTTCAAGGTGACAGCGGTCGCATTCGGAAAGAATCGGCGCGCTCCGTCGCGCGGATTCTCGAGGTGGACACGTCTTCGTGGGCAGTTTCCGAGCGCGCCAGCTTCGAGAATTTTGCGGTGCTCCTGGCTATGGTTCCCGGCCTTCGGTCCTGGAAGCGCGAGGAGAAGGAGGCGCTGGTGCGGATCATCCGCAGCAAGTCCAAAGCCGACGAGATGGTTTATCTTCACCTCACGCAGCGGCACGAACGGTTTCGGGACGCGCTGCTTAAGCTCGGGTCCTGACTTGGACCACTCGGGCCGGATCAGCGGCGAACTTGAACCGCCTCGTTTGACCGTGTATAAAGACTTAGGAAGCACGATGCGGGGAGCAGGGCTTCCGGCGTGTGCCGTGCAGACTTTGGTCTCCCTCAAACGGTCTGCAAACTATTGATTTTAAAGCGGAAGTGGTGGAACTGGCAGACACACCATCTTGAGGGGGTGGCGCCGAAAGGCGTGGGGGTTCAAATCCCCCCTTCCGCACCATCGTATTGATTCCTGCGTATTGTTTACGGAAGATCGGAATTTGAATCGGGTTGCGGCCCGGACGGAGTTTTTTTGCAATGACCATTTTGATCACAGTGATTCACGTTATCGTTTGCTTTTTTCTGATTGCGGTCGTGTTGCTGCAGAGCGGAAAGAGCGGCGACCTGGCCGCGGCTTTCGGCGGTCAGGGCAGCCAGACAGCGTTCGGCCCGCGCGGCGCGGCTTCCGTTCTTTCCCGGGCGACGACCTGGTCCGCGATCATTTTCATGCTCACGTCGATCACGCTTTCGATTTATGCGGCGCGGCGAACGGGGCCCACATCCGTGCTTTCGGGGGTGAAGCCGACGCAGACGAAGTCGCAGCCAGCGACTCCGGTTGCGCCTGCCGCGCCACCGACCGTTCCGCAAAACCAGGCGCCGACGCAGAAATAGGCATCAGCCCGCGGTTATTCTCGAGCGCGGACAAACTGCAGATCCGTGGAGTAACGGGCGTCTCGCGAGCCTGCCCTGAGCGAAGTCGAAGGGTTCAGCCGGGCGGGGACGCCAGGCTCTCCACCGGCAAACTCGCTCCGACAGTTGCAACAATCACGCGGTCACGATACCAGGAAGGGATTCTCTTCCCTTTCCTCTCCTATGGTTGTTCGGGGGCCGTGGCCTGGAATGACGACGGTATCATCGGGCAGGGTCAGGACGCGGTCGTGCAGGGAGCGCATGATTTTCTCGAACGATCCTCCGGGGAGATCGGTGCGTCCGATGCTGCGGGCGAACAGGGTGTCGCCGGCGATCAGCAATTTTTCCGCGGGAAAATAGAGGCAGACGCTGCCCTCGGTGTGGCCGGGAGTGTGGAGAACGTTCGCCGTCAGGTTCCCCGTCCGCAACGATTCGCCATCCGCGATGCTCGCTTCGATTGCAACTTCGCCCGGCGCGGCCATGCCGAGCCAGGAAGCCTGTACGTCGAGCATTTTCAGCAGCGCGTAGTCATTCTGATTGAGCAGGATTGGGGCGCCAGTCTGCGCGCGCAACTTCATGGCTCCGCCCACGTGATCGATGTGGGCGTGGGTGATGACGATCTGCTTCACTTGCAGTTTGTGCTGGCGGACGATGGCGAGAACGTCTTCAATATCGTCGCCAGGATCGATGACCATGGCTTCGTGCGTGGATTCATCGCCGATGATCGAGCAGTTACATTGCAGCGGGCCCACGGAAAGGATCTTGTGAATCATGGACTCCAATTTTCGCTCAGCGGGAGAAAATCTGCCATGGAGCGAAGGTCAGAGGTCAGATTGCAGAGGTAAAGCCCTTCGTTCAAAAGCTCGCGGGTTTTCACCTCTGCAATCTGACCTCTAACCTCTGACCTCTCCTACGATGCCGCCACGATCTGTCCTGTTGTCTGATCGGAGCGGAAGCGCAGGAGCGCGGCGATGTTGCCGGCGCGATCCAGGTCGGTGTGCTCCTTGAGATAGAACAACTCGAGGTCGCGACGGATGGCGATCGGGATGATGGCATCGCTGACGTCGGTGAGTTCGCGGGTGGGGCGTCCGCAAGCGACGCACGACGGGACCAGGTGGGCGTCCAGGTGGCCGCAGTTAGGGCACTGGACGGCTGGAGCGGAATAGTTTTCGCTCAGGAAAATGGTCTGCACTTCCCCGGCTTCCAGCGCCTGCAGCACGCGGCGGAGGCCGGTGACGCCACGCCCGTTGGATTTGGCGAAATCCAGCGCTTCGCCGACTTTTGTAAAGGCCCGCTTCGTGATCCACTGATTGAGCACAGTACCGGCGTGATCGCGAATCTCTTCATTCGAAACGCTGGCAACGTCGGCTGAGAATCGGCCAATCAGGCGTTGCTTGACGTAAGGGTGGAGGTGGGACTCGAACTCGGGCCAGTTGGCATCCTGGCACCCGACGATGAGCCGCTCCCAGATGCCTTTCTCGAAGTCGGTCCGCAGCCGCTCGGAAACTGCCTTGAAGTGCTGGAGCGCTTCCTCGGCCACGCGGCGTTCGGCATGGCCGCCTTCGTAGCCGTTGTAGCCTTGGCTTGAGGCGTTGCGCGAGAGCATGTGGACAATGGCGCCGCGTTCGCGCAGATCGTCCAAACGAAGATCAAAGAAGCGGGCGCGCTGGCGATCGACCACGGCAACGCAGAGCGCGGGTTGGGCGCCCAGCAAAGCGGCCAGCGGTTTCAACTGGAAGCGAGGCTGGAGATAAATCTGGGTGGCTCCAAGACGCGGGGGCAGCTCGTATTCCTTCCAGAAATGGTTAGCGGAGCAGGCGAAGACCGCCCTTCCCCGGGCATGGCCGCGCAGGTTCGTGGCCAGATCGAGGACGCGATTGAGGTCGGCGTGCAGGGATCCGTTCTTGCCATTAGCGGCAGCGCTTTTCAGGGCCTGCTTCACGACATCCTTGGCGACGATTGCCTCGTGGCGATGGGAACGATCCTGCGGAGGATCGGGCTGAAAGTAAAAACTCAGGGCGCACGCCCCTTTGGTTTCGTCCGCTTGAAAAGCCGCTAACTCACGGATTTCGTCCCGGGTCATCATCTCGACGCTCCTTGTACTCTGATGCTTAGGTTCGAGTTTTGACTAAGAGTTCATGGTGGAATTCGCTGGCTATGGAAGGCGCGCTGCGAACGCAGTCGCGCGCGCGCTGAACGGATTCGCGCACGGCCTCCGGATGCCGGCCGGTGATGGCGGCAATTTCGTTGAGGGAGAAGCCCTCGATACCGTAGAGGAGAAAAGCTTCGCGGTCGGTGCGGTCGGCTCCGCGGAGTGCGGCTTGCATCAGGGCGATCACTTCGTCGGAGTACGCGGCTTGCTCGGGGGTGGACACACGGCGATCGGGGATGGCGCTTTCGCGGGTCCAACCCTCGTCGGGCTGATGGAACTGCAGCCCGGCTTCGTCGGAGGCTTGCACATTTTGCCGGCGGCGGCTGTCTTCCAAATGAACGGGAGACTCCAGTTCATGAAGGCGCGTCGTCATCTCGTTCATGGCTTGCAGGGCAAGGCGGTAAAGCCACGGTTCGAGCGACAGTTTTTCCGGACGGTCGTGATCGCCGAGAGCGCGGGCGATGACTTCGTCCACGACCTCGGGGGTGGAGAGCGCGTCCTCGAGAATCTCCTCGTCGGCGCGGCGGAAGTAGAGTTCGCGGTCCACGAAACGTTCGAGGCGGGGAAGATTAGCATTCACGTAGGAGCCGATGTCATCGGCGGAAATGGTGGGCGGCATAACCGCTGCCAGCGTCTGCTCGAATGGAACGCCGGGTTCGGGAGATTCCTGTGGCCCTCCGCGCCAGCGACGCCATTTATGGCTGGAGCGGAGCAGTTCCTTATGCCGGCCGATCTGCTGGATGAGGTCGTCAAAGGCAGCCTTGATGGCCGCGGTGGGGCTGGGAGCTTTCTCCTCGGCGGCCAGTTGGCCGGATGGCAAGCGCAAATTCAAGGAAACGAGCGTTCCCTCGCGCGGCGAATTCTGATCGATGACGGCTTTCAGATGGACCAGCTCAGGCCGGAAGACCTGAAGGCGCTTCTGGATTTTCTCGATCTGGTGGCTGATTTCTTTTTCGATGTCGGGAGTTTTGTGGACCTTGTAACTGACGTGAACGTTCATTTTCGAGCCTCGAACGCGGGAGAAGAGTCCCGTGAAGCTGCGGTCCTTACAAAAGAATTGTACACCCGGAGGGAAGGGGCGGAAGCGACGTTTGGGTAGCGGGTCGCGTTCTGTCTTGCTAAACAATAAGCTGCGAGCTACGAGCCGCGAGCTGCGCGCAACCGGTTTGCTCGAAGCTCGTAGCTCGAAGCGCGCGGCTGTTATTTCACATAGACGGAATCCTGCGTTAACTCCTTTGGCATCGCCACGGGGAACGGCGGGAATTCATGAGAGATGCCTTTGAATAACGCAACGGTAACCTCGGAGCGCTTGGTGCCGTCGTGGACCGCGATCTGATGCCGTCGCGTCGAATAGCCCTCCCACAGAGACACGCCGGCGTAGGCGCCGTCCTTGCGCAGGATGTAGTAGGTCATGTCGATGAACTTGAGCTTGCTCATGTCGTTGTTGTAGTTGCGGACGATGCGCTTGAGGGCGTCAAGGCCGGCCTCCAGCGGCGACATGCCGTGCCGCATGTTTTCGACGATGGTGTGTGCTCCGGCGACCTTGATGTTCTCTTCTCCGCTGCCGGTGGCGCCCACGGAGCCCACGTCCTGATCGGTGTAGCAACCGGCGCCGACGATCGGCGAATCGCCGCAGCGTCCGGGGAGTTTGAAGGCGAGGCCGCTGGTGGTGGTGCAGCCGGAGATTTCGCCTTTGTCGTTGAGAGCGGAGCAGTGGATGGTGCCGGTCGGTGGAAACAGAACGCGCCGGACGGCGGCCATGCGGAATTCCGGTTCGATGCCAAGCTGGGCGGCGCGCTCTTCGAGGCGTTGAATACCTTGTTCCCAAAGTTCGGCTTGCGGTGATGTCGTTGGTAATGACGAAAGCGGTTTCCATTGCGGATCGGCCAATCCCGGTCCCCACCAGTCGTCGGTCGAGTGATGCTCCTTCCAGAGCAGCCAGATTTTACGGGAGCGTTCGGTGAGTAGATTTTCGCGCGGGTGACCCATGGCGACGGCGAATCTTTCGGCGCCTTCGCCGACGAGCATCACGTGGCCGGTGTGCTCCATGACGGCTTTGGCCACGAGCGAAACATTCTTGATGTTACGGACGCCGCCCACGGATCCGGCGCGGCGCGTGGGCCCGTGCATGCAGCAGGCGTCGAGTTCGACCACGCCTTCTTCGTTGGGAAGGCCGCCGAGTCCGACGCTATCGTCGTTCGGATCGTCCTCCGGGCCCTTAACCACGCGCAAGGCAGCGTCGAGTGTGTCGCCGCCGTTTTTCATAAAAGCGAAGGCGTCGTCGAGGTACTTAACGCCATTGTTGGCGCAGACGATGATCGGGCGCTTGCCAGGGCGCGAGCTTTCATCCCTATCCTGTGCGCGTAAGCCGGTGGCCAGCGATGCGGCTACGGCGGACTCCAGAAATCCACGACGGGTGATCGACATGAGTGCTCCACCAGGAAACGGCAAGAAGAATAACACGAAGGTGGATTGGCGCTCGCTGGTGGAGAGCCGGGCGTCCCCGCCCGGCTGGACGGGCGAGACGCCCGTCCCTCCACCGTAGGACTTCACGCGGTCGCGGTACTAGAGGATTTCAACCCCGCCGGAACGCGAGCTTACTGCGGTTTCGGTTCGGTTGGCGGAGGCGAAGGCGGGGCCCCCATACCGCCGTGGTGCATCATGCCGGGATGCGTCATGCCCTCGGGACCCATGGCCTCCATGTGTTTCATCATCTGTTCCATGTGGCCAACCATCACACTCCACATATCTACGTTGGCTTGCCAGCGCGCCTTCTCCGCGGGCTCGCTGATCTTGGCCACGTTGGCTTTCAGTTGCTCGAGGGATGCTTTCATCTTGTCCACGTCGGCCTTCATGGCCTCCATGTGCTGTTTGTGCATCTCCATCATCTTGTGGTGGTGCTCCATCTCCATCTGGTCATGACCGCCGGGCCCGCCCTTGGGAGGAGGCGCCTGTGGCGGCGCGCTCTGCGTCTGCGCCCACGCCAGAGAGGCCAGAGTCAACATCACGGTAAGTAAAAGGCTCTTGCGATTCATAAGATTCATCCTTTCCGACAGCCGGTCTAAGTATATGCCTGGACCGAGCGGTGAACACACGGTTGCAGAAGCGCGTCACGGTTGAAAAAGCGCCATTGCACCAATAACGCTCCAAAGCGCCTGTTATGTTTTGAGTTGATGAGTTCTAGCTTCCAACGCATTGGAGCAGCCGCGCCATGCCTTCTCGAAACGCCTCGGGCTCGGTGATCAGGCTCAGCACGAGATGGCCTTCGTTTGGAAAATCGTAGAAGTGGCCCGGATGGACGATGACACCCATCTTGCGCAGGAGATCAATGGCCAGATCTTCGTCAGTTCCAAGCACGGGGACCCGCAGCACAACGTACCATCCGCCCTCGACCAGGAGTCGCGTACACGAGGGACGGCCCGCGAGTTGGCCATCGAGTTCCGCGAGATTCGCGCGCAAACGATCGATAAGAATGGGCTGGATCTGTCTGCGCTGATCGAGCAGCACTGAGGCCGCAAGCTGAACAGGTGCATTCATGGAGAGAAACGTATCGGCGATGATTTCGAGGCGCGCGCCTGCTTGGGCAAGCATTTCTTGCGGCCCGCTGGCGGCCACCCAGGCAAGCTTCATCTGCGGGAGCGCGGAAATCTTGGAAACTCCGCTGAGCGTGAAGGTGAGCGCGTCGGCGTTGGCCACGAAACTGCCGCGCAGGGTACCGTCATGCGCATAATCGAGAAAAACTTCGTCCACAATCAGCGCCAGCCCGTAGTCACGGCAGAAAGCGTTGAGCGCCGATGTTTCCGAAGCGGAGACATAGTATCCGGTCGGGTTGTTGGGATGAACGAGAATCACGGCCCGCGACCGGGGGGTGGCTGCTTTGTAGAGCGAATCGAAGTCGATTTGCCAGCCGTGATCGTAGAGCAGCGGATACGGAACGAGTTTAACGTCGGCGAGATCGGCGAGAAACTCGAACAGCGGGTAGCCCGGTTTGGGTACAAGAATCTCGTCGCCGGGATTGCAGAGCAGACGGAAGACGTACGAGTAGGCTTCGCTGGTGCTGGTGGTCAGAATCAGGCGGTCGGGATCGAGATCGAAAACCTCGTGCGACTCGCGATAGTAGCGGCACACGGATTGGCGCGCCTCCAGCAGACCCCGGGGCTGGGGATCGTAATGCATCGCCTCGGGATTCACCAACGCGGCGAGCACGATTTCAGGATCGGGGCGAACGCCGGCTTCGGTCGGGTTCGAGACCGTGAGATCCAGAATTTCCTGTCCCGAAGCGTGCGCTTCCGCGATCGCGCGCGTGAGAGCGTTCGGACTGAGCCGCCAGTTTGTGCGGTGCGAAAACATAAATTCCAGTGGAGAGCCGGGCGTCCCCGCCCGGCTGAACGGGCGAGACGCCCGTTTCTCCATCGTATGACGACGAATCGCTATTTCAAGAAAAATCCCAACTGCTCAGGAACAGGCAGCGTTTTGGTGCTCCAATACTGACGTTGCGCCGCTTGCACGACGACGATTTTCGCTTGCACCTCCAACGCCAGATTGTCGTAGCGAACCAGAACGTTGTCCAGCCAGTAAGGATGGTTCTCGCGCGCCCAGCCTTCCGCGTACATCTTGCGCGTCTCGGTGATCGCGTCACGCAGGCTTTCTAACCTCCCGTTGATGTCAACAATTGCGTCGAGGTCATTTTGCGCACGTGTCTTGTCAGTCTGATTCTGATAAGCATCCCAGTAGTAGCGGCTGATTTCGGACGTGAACTGGATCTTCAAGCCCAGGGTGTCCAGATGCCAGGCGGCAAAGAGCATGTCGTCGAGAGTCTCGGCATGGAGGTGTGCCTTAGCGCGATTGAGCAGGAGCGATTCGGCGGCGTGTTCAGCGCTGATGCGCAGATCGTGGGTAACCGGTAGCGCTTTAGCGGCCGTGTTGGCGCCGGCTTCGCTGAATGGATCAGACCAGAAGAGCTCGTTGCTCGCGTTGTCCAGTTTTACTCCGGCGAGGAGCGTGTTGGGGCGATCCAGATTCTCGATCACGCCGGCAAAAGTTCTGTCGTCATCATTATTGCGGTAGAAGGCCCAGTCGTAGCTGTTCTTGAAGTCATCGATACTGGACTCGCCGGGCTGCCAACTGGCGGCTGCGCCAAAGATCAACGCGGGCCAGGTCATGTCGACGAGGGATTCACCGTCGTCGTTCCAGGTGGTGTTGAGGACGCCGAGGGCCTGATGCTTCTGGCCGTCGCGAACAAAATTTCGGATGTTCACGAAGGCGCTGTCGAGATCGGGCCAAATCACCCGCCAGTTGCCTGCTCCGGGCGCGACGACTACGCGCAGGCCGGCGTTGGTGTATGGCGTAATGATGTTTTCGTAGCTCGGCTTGGGATCGTAGTCCCAGGGAACGGCGATCATGTCCTTGGGCAGGATGGTCAGCAGTTCGGGATACTTGACCGCGATATCGCCCCAGAACATAAGTTGCTTGTGATAAGGCTGCATGATCTCGAAGACTTTCTGGAGGTGTTCGAGATAAACGCGGCCGAGTCCTTGCTGGGCCGCGAGAGCTTTCGTCTGGCCGAGCCCAAGTTCGAAAGTTTCGTCGGAGCCGATGTGAAAGAACGGGCCGGGAAACAAGGGAACAATCTCTCCGTAAATCTGGCGAATGAAGTCGTAGGTTTTGGGATTGGTAGGAGTGAGTACGTGCCCATGCGGCGTTTCGGCGAGATCGGAATAAATTTCGTACTTCAGGAATTGATGAAGATGCCCGAAGCCCTGCTGCTCGGGCAGGATGGTGATGTAGTACTTACTGGCGTAGTCGACCAGTTCTTTGATCTCGGCGGGAGTTAACGCCGCTTCTTTGGGCGCGGCTTCTTTAGGCGCAACCAGCGGCTGGGTCTGGAAATCGAAAACGTTCTCCATGTTGAACCCGAGCAGGTTGATCTTGTACTCGGCCAACGTACGGATCTGCATCTTCAGGTAGTCGAGCGTAGGGATGGGACCGCGGCTGATGTCGTCGCTCACGCCCCGCCATTCCATGCTGGGCCAGTCGCGGATAACCAGAGCCGGCACCGCGAGCATCTTCCCTTCCGGGCGCAGCAACTGGCGAAGCGTCTGCACGCCGTAGAACAGGCCTTGCGCGGTGCGGCCGGCGACCAGCACTCCGGAGCCGGTCACGCGAATCACGTAGCCCTGTTTTCCAAGATCATGGTCGCCAAGTTCGTCGCCTGTTTTCACTCCCTGCGATTCGAGATGGGACCGCAAGCCACGGTCAGTCAAGCGTCCAAGCGAAATGTGCCCCGTCGTTTTCGGAGCGGCGGTCACGAGTTCGATCGACAGCTTCATACCGGTGCGGTCGTGAATCTCTTTTTGCAGCGTTTCGGCCGCAGTCCGGTCTTCAACGTTGCTGATGAGGATGGTGGTCGAGGGCTTGATCACGATCCTGCCTTCGGCGATGCGGACCTCCTTCGGCGCCGGCAGAACTTTGAGCGAGCGGACGGCATCGTTAACCTGGGCATGAGAAGCGAGCGGCAGACAGGCAAGGCAGGCGAAAATGCAGCTTATGATTTTCATGGGGTGAGTGAATGGCGAGAGTAGCAGGTGAGATCGGGAGGCGACAAGCTTCGGGGGGCTGCCGGAATGCTTTACGTCCGCGGTATGGACCCTGCGGAGCTTCGCTCCGCCGGGACGGGCGGGACGCCCGTCCCCACACAATCTACTTCGCGAACGCCTCTTTGTTCACCACATACGGCATCTTGGTGATGTCGCCACCGTAGTTCCCTGCCAGCACGTCGATCAGTCCCTGCACGCAGCGGCCGGCCATGCCTTTATTAGGATCGCCCGACAAGCGTGTAATGCGCGCGGCGCTGGCGAAGTGCGGCGTCAGGCGACAACGGTCGGCGATCGCGGGATCGCGCAGCGGTGAATCGGCGGGCAGCGGCTCTTCCTCGTAAACATCGAGAGCGGCGCCGGCAATCCAGTTCTCGCGCAAGGCGTGGGCCAATGCGGCCTCGTCCACCACCGGACCACGCGACGTGTTGATGACCATGGCGGTGGGCTTCATCATGCGCAGCGTGGTTTCGTTGATCAGGTGATAGGTCGGCGTGGCGCTCTCGCCCTCGCGCACCAGGGGAACGTGCAAGCTGATGAAATCCGCGCCACACAACGCTTCGTGCAATGTGGTGTAACGGATTGAGGTCTTCTCGCGGCTGATCCCCTTCTGGAAGCGCATATCTTTCATCTCCTGGATGGCCTGGATGTAGTCGCGGTTCTCATAGGCCGGATCAAAGCACAGGATGTTCATGTCGAATCCGGTGCACTTTTTGATCAAGGCGAGGCCGATGCGTCCGGTGCCGATGATGGCGACGGTTTTTCCGGTGACTTCGTCGCCCAGAAATGGCAGGTAGGGATGCCAATAGCTCCAGCGATTTTCGCGCGTCAGATGTTCGGCGGACCAGAGTTTGCGGGCGAGCGCGCCCATCAGGAAGAAGGCAAACTCCGCGGTCGCTTCGGTCAGGACGTCGGCGGTATGCGTGAACGGGACTTTGTACTGGTTGGCATCGGCGCGGTTGATGTTGTCAAATCCGACGGCGAACTGTGCGACCACTTTGAGGGTGCCTTCTCCGGCAGCAAAAACCTCGGCGTCGATCGGATCGCGCAGGGTGGTGATCAGCCCATCGACACCCGACTTCACCTTTTCGACGATCAAGCTCTTCGGCGGGGCTTCGGGGTGGGGATAGACTTCCAGGTCGTATCCCTTGTGGTCAAGAATGTTGAGGGCGTCTCCGATATCGCAGGTGGCAAAAACACGGATTCTCTGGCTCATGGAAGTGTCGGTTGCGCCGAAGGTAGGGGTCCGCTCAGTCCCCACACGTTTTTATAGCTGACAGCGAGAGCGACCCGACCCCGGGCTCGCTTAGTGTATCGCAGGAGGGTGCCGGCTGGTGGAGAGCCGGGCGTCCCCGCCCGGCTGGACGGGCGAGACGCCCGTCGCTCCACCATCTATTGTTCGCGTCTTTCCAGGCGCGGAGCGGTGGACGCTGCCTGCGCATGATGACGGACATCGGCTCCCAGCACCCAAAAGATGACGTCCTCGGAAATGTTGGTAGCGTGGTCCGCGACACGTTCAAGATTGCGTGCCACAAGGAGCGCATCCAGTGCTTGCTGAGTCACTTGCGGCTCTTCGTTCATCTTTCGCACGAGCATAATGAAAGCCTCGTCGCGCATGCGGTCGACGACGTGATCCATCTCCAGCACGGCCTGCGCGAGCTCGGCCTTTCCTTCCACGAACGACTCCAGGGCGCGCCGCACCATGGCGCTGACGGCGGTGGCCATGCGGGCGATATCGACCGGCAAATCAACGGCCGGCAATTCAATCAGGTCCATGACGCGCTCGGCGATGTTTACCGCCTGATCGCCCACGCGCTCAAGGTCGGCGTTGATCTTGGTTACCGCGAGAATGAAGCGCAAATCCACGGCCGCCGGCTGCTGAGTGGCGAGGATGTCGAAGGCCATTTCATCGATCTCGCGCTCGGCGGCGTTGATGAGGCTCTCGTTTTCGAGGACAAGCTGGCAGCGGGTGAGATCGCGTTCGGTGTACGCCTGGCAGGCGCGATCAACCGCCAGTTCCGCGAGACCGCCCATGCGGAGCAGTTTCTCCCGCAAGTCCTCCATCTGCTGTTGAAAGCGCGTGCGCATTATCCGAACCTTCCTGTAACGTAGTCTTCCGTCCGTTTATCGGAAGGATTGGTGAAGATTTTTTCAGTTTTATCGAACTCTATCATCTTGCCCAGCAAGAAAAATCCGGTGAACTCCGCCACACGGGCAGCTTGCTGCATATTATGCGTCACAATCACGATTGTGTATTGCTCTTTTAATTGAAAAATCAGCTCTTCGATCTTGCCGGTGGAGATCGGGTCGAGCGCCGAGCAGGGTTCATCCATGAGCAGAACTTCCGGTTGGACGGCGAGAGCGCGGGCGATGCACAGACGCTGCTGTTGACCGCCGGAGAGGCTGGCGCCGGACTTCTTGTGGAGAGAGTCTTTTACTTCGTCCCACAGCGCGGCGCTTTGCAGAGATTTCTGGACGACCTCGTCCAGTTGTTTGCGGTTGCGAAAGCCGTTCAGCTTGAGCCCGGCGGCCACGTTGTCATAGATGGACATGGTTGGGAACGGATTCGCCTTCTGAAACACCATGCCAACGCGGCGGCGCAGTTGGGTGGCCGAGGTTCCGTTATAAACACTGAGGTCGCCGATGCGCACCTTGCCCTCGACCCGCGCCTCGGGAATGGTCTCGTGCATGCGGTTCAGACAGCGAATGAACGTGGATTTCCCGCAGCCCGAAGGGCCGATGAGCGCGGTCGCGTGGTTAGCAAGCACGGTGATATTGATGTCGAACAAGGCCTGAGTCTTGCCGTAAAACGCATTCAGGTGCTCGACTGTAATTCCGACGCCCATAGCTGGTTAAGCTCCTGCTAATGTTCCGTGCCGTACAGCGATGCGAACCGCAGCGACCGCGGCGACGATGAGGACAATCAAAACCAGCGCGCCCGCCCATGCCTGCCGGTGCCATTCATCGAAGGGCGAGATGGCATAAGTAAAGATTTGCAGCGACAGGGCTGCGGTCGGCTGGTCCGTTTTCCAATTCCAGAACTGGTTTCCAAATGCGGTGAACAGCAGCGGCGCGGTTTCTCCGGCAACGCGGGCGAAGGCCAGCATGACGCCGGTGATCACTCCGGAGGTGGCCGTGCGCAGCGTAATCGAGAGCGTGGTGCGCCAGCGGGAAACGCCCAGACCGTAAGCGGCTTCGCGGATGGCCTGCGGAACCAGGAGCAGCATCTGCTCGGTGGTACGCGCGATGGTCGGAACCATCATGATGGCCAGCGCCACGCCACCGGCCAGCGCAGAGAAATGTTTCTGGCGCATCACGACCAGCCCGTAGGCCACAATGCCGATGACGATGGAGGGCACACCGTTCAGGACATCGGAGACAAAGCGCACGATATCGCCATAGCGGTTTCGGCCGTACTCGGAAAGAAAAACGCCCGCGCCGATTCCGAGCGGCACGCCCAGCAGGCTGGCGATCCCAAGTATGACCATCGAGCCCACGATGGCGTTCGCCATGCCGCCGCCGGGCTCGCCTACCGGCTTCGGGGTCTGAGTCAGGAAGGCAAGATTGATCGAGCCGATGCCCTTATAAACCAGATAGGCAAAGATAGCGAAGAGCGGCACAAGCACGAGGAGGACGGTGAGCACGGCGACGCCGGTCATCACATGGTCCATCACACGCCGCCGCAAGCTGATGGGCGGAAGGCTGATCGGCGGAACGCTCGTCGGCGGAACGCCGGTGGGCGGAACGAGGACCGCTGCCGTATTGGAGTTCGTATCAGGCAATGCTTCTCGCCGGTTGGCCTCGAGTAACGCTCCACACCATGAGCCGTGCGAGCGCGTTGACCACAATGGTGACAAAGAACAGCGCCAAGCCAATCTCGATCAACGCGGAAAGATACAGATCGCCGGTCGCTTCGGTGAATTCGTTGGCGAGGACGCTGGCCATGGTGTATCCGGGAGCAAACAGCGACTTGGCAATTTCCGGACGGTTGCCGATCACCATGGTGACCGCCATGGTTTCACCGAGCGCGCGGCCCAGGCCCAGAATGATGGCGCCCATGATTCCGGCCCGCGCATTGCGCAGCACACCCATGCGGATCATTTCCCAGCGCGTTGCGCCCAGCGCCAGCACCGCTTCCCGCTGGTGCTGTGGAACGACAGTGAGCACTTCGCGGGTGATGGACGAAATGATGGGAATGATCATGATCGCCAGAATCACGCCCGCGGCCAACATGCCGATGCCGTAGGGCGGTCCGCTGAACAGGCCCGTCCAGCCGAGCGTCTTGGCAAGAAACGGCTGCACATATTCGCGAAGTATCGGCACCAGAACGAAGATTGCCCAAAGCCCGTAAACAACGCTGGGAATGGCGGCCAAAAGTTCGGTGGTAAAGGAAAGAATCCCGCGCAGCCCGGCCGGGCACATTTCGGTAATGAACACGGCCACGCCGAGAGACAGCGGCACAGCGATGACCAGCGAAAGCAGCGAGGACACGATCGTGCCGTACATGAACGGCAGCGCGCCGTACTGATCCGACACCGGATTCCAGTCCGATTGGCCAAAGAACTTCCAGCCAAAAGCATGCCACGAGAGCTCGGAGCCCACCACCAGTTGGTAAACGATCAAGCCGAGCAGCGCGACCACCGCCAAGCCGCAAACGCGCATCGCCCAGCCAAAAAAAACGTCGGGAATTTCGCTGACCTTCCCTTGCAACAGCGGCGACGTTCTGGCTTCGATTTTCAGGGCGTCCTTTGACCCCCGCTCCGGTTCGGGAGCGTTGAAACGCGGCCGGGGCAGGGCTTGATTGGACATTCCATGCTGAGGCTATCAGAGGGTTGTTACAAATCGGTTAAAAAGCGGCGCTTGGGCCATTATTCCGTAGGGGACTAATTCTGGGTTGCGCGTAAATAAGCTGCGAGCTACGAGCTGCGGGCTGCGAGAATCCGGTTTGCTCGCAGCTCGCAGCCGGTGGCTCGCGGCTGAGCTTGCGCGACGCGGCCCCTGTGTGACAATACTGATCGTCACATCTATGCCCACCTTTGCCGCCATCGACATCGGATCGAATTCTGTTCGTCTGAAAATTTCGCGCCTGCAAGCCGGGCGGCTGAAAGAAATCCACGAAGACCGCGAAGTCACTCGATTGGGTGAAGGCGTCTTCAGTGGCGGACTGCTTTCGCCGGAGGCGATGTCGGAAACGGTGCGCGTGTTGCGGCGTTTCCATCGCGCCATGCAGGAATGCGGGACAGATTCGGTGAAGGTGGTGGCAACGGCGGCGCTGCGCGATGCCCGCAATTCGCGCGCATTTCTGGAGTGGGTACGCTCGACGACGGGCTGGACGATTGAAATCATTTCCGGACTGGAAGAGGCCCGCCTCATTCATCTCGGCATTGTCTCCGCTGGCCGCATGGGCGCCCACAGCGTTCTGCTGCTCGACCTGGGCGGCGGCAGCTGCGAGCTCACGCTCTCACGCGACGGGCACCTCCGGGATACGGTGAGCTTGCCGCTCGGGGCCGTGCGCCTGACCGGCGAATTCCTTCAGCACGATCCGCCGCGCAAGAGCGAACTGAAGCGGCTCCAGGGGTTTGTGGCGCGGGAGATTACGCGCATTCAAGATCGGATCAAGTCCGCACGGGTGGGCGCGGTGATCGCCACCTCCGGCACAGCCGCCGCACTGGTGGGCGTCGCCCGCCACCTGTCGCCGCTCAGGAAGCGCCGACCGGCGACTTACGCTACCCGCGAGATGATGCGCCGAATTGCCAACGAGATCACCCGCCAAACCTTGGACCAGCGACGGAAGGTTCCCGGGATCGGTCCGCGCCGCGCTGAAATCATTTGTGCCGGCGCGGTGGTGTATGCAGAATTGCTGGAGCGCTGCCATCTCGCCGGTTTTCGCTACTCGGCCTTGGGGCTGCGCGACGGCATCCTGGCCCAGATGGCGGCGGAATACGATCGCAGCACGCGATCAGGCCGGGCAATTGAGTCGGAACGGTGGGAGTCGATCAAGCGCGCCGTGGAACATTACCGGGTCGATCTGCATCATGCCTTGCATGTGCGCGAGTCGGCATTGCTGCTATTTTCCTCGTTGAAATCTGTACACCACCTTCCTTTGGAGTATCGCGAATGGCTTTCCGCCGCGGCCATGCTGTACGAGGTCGGCGACTACGTGAACCGCAACGGACACCACCGCCACACTTACTACATCATCGCGAACTCGGAAATTCTGGGGTACACGCCACAACAGCGGCGGATCATTGGCTCGATCGCGCGCTACCTGGGAAAGTCGCGCCCCACGCCGGGAGATGGCCCGATGAGTTCCTTGAGCCCCGAGGAGCGGGAAAATGTGGAGAAAGCGTCGGTACTGCTCCGCCTCGCGCGAGCTTTGAATATGGGGAGGAGCCAATCCGTAGGGAAGGTTGCAGTCTCGGCGCGCAGCGGCAGGGTCTCCTTGAAACTGACTCCGCGCGGAAAGGCAAGCGTGGACCTGGAGGTATGGGCGATTGAGAAGGACCGATCCTACTTCCGCGAAGTCTTCGGGCGCGAACTCTCCGTGGCCGCGGCGTGAAGCGTGCGCAGAATGCGAGGCGTGATGCACCAGCTCAGCGAGCCGGAATTACGCCGCATTTCGACTTTGGCCACCGCCCCTTTCTTAAGCTCAACCACGGCTTCGCATCCACTGTCGCTGATCACGCGCCCAAGAAATTCGCGCAGGTTCGGGTTGTGCCCCACCAGTAGCACGGAATCCTGGCGGGCGTACTTTTCCAGCATCTTCTGAAAATCCGAGAAACTCGCCTGCGGACGCAGCGCGTTCTCGATCGCCAGTTTGCCTTCGTGCCCCATTTCGTTGCCCACCAAAGCCGCGGTTTGCGTGGATCGTTTTAGCGGGCTGGAGACGATGGTTTCCACCTGCACGCCCAGCGAGGCCAGGGCGCGGCCGATATATCCGCATTGTTCGATGCCGTCTTTATCGAGGCCGCGCTTTTCGTCCTTCTTCGCCGAGCTCAACGGTTGTCCGGCACTGGCGTGGCGCAAAAAATAGAGAAACATTCGGAGCGATTATTCCTTTCCGATCGAAGCTCGTCCGATCACGGCTCGAGAGGAGCGCCGTGGGACGGCCACGGGAATCTCCTCTGGCGTCTTGATGCCTTCCGCCAGGCCGATGAGAAAATCCTGGGCGCTGAAGGCGGCGCGGCCTTTAGGAGGCCTCTTGCTGCGCCCGCGCGGCGATTGCCAGGGACGCAGGTAGCGGCCGTCCTTTTGCAGAAATCTTGCTTTCACATTGTCGGCGAGGTATGCGGCCAGAATCTCATGCACCACGCGGTCGCGCAGCAGCGGGTTCTTGAGCGGGAACAGAACTTCCACGCGCTCGTGCAGATTGCGAGGCATCCAATCGGCGCTGCCGAGGTAGACCTCAGGCTCGCCGCCGTTCTCGAAGTAAAAAATGCGGCTGTGCTCGAGGAACCGGCCCACGATGCTGCGCACGCGAATGCGGCCGCTGAGGCCACGAATTCTCGGCCGCAGCGAGCAAATGCCGCGGACGAGCAGCTCAATGTCCACTCCTGCCTGCGAAGCGCGGTACAGAGACTGGATAATATCTTTGTCGACCAGAGAGTTGATCTTGACGATCATGCGCGCCGGACGCCCCATGCGGGCGTGCTCGGCTTCCCGCTCAATCAGGCGCATGCACTTTTCGGCCAAATCCAGAGGCGCTACCAGCAGCGGCCCGTAGCTGGGGTGCTCCGCGTAGGCAGTCAGAAAACTGAAAACATCGTGAACCGCGCTGGTAATCTCCGGGTCGGCAGTGAGCAGGCTGAGATCGGTATAGATTCGGGCCGTGGTCGCATTGTAGTTTCCGGTGCCCAGGTGCGCGTACTGGCGGGTTACGCCATCGGGATCGCGCCGCACCAGCAGAGAGAGCTTGCAGTGCGTCTTCAGACCCACCAGTCCGTGGAAGACCTGCACGCCGGCATCTTCCAGATCGCGCGCCCAGCGGATGTTCGGCGCTTCATCGAAGCGCGCTTTCAGTTCCACGACGGCGGTGACTTCCTTGTGTGCCGCGGCGGCCATTAGAGACGGGACAATCGGCGAATGCTCGCTCGTCCGGTAAAGCGTCTGCTTGATGGAGAGCACGCGCTCATCTTCGGCGGCCGACTGAATGAACGACAGGACGGCATCGTAAGAATCGTAGGGATGGTGCAGCAGAATGTCGTGGCGGCGCAGCTCTTCGAACAGATCGTGCGACTTCGCGGTCAGGCGCAACTCCCGTGGCACATAGGTGCGAAACTTCAAATCCGGCCGCGCCGCTTCGTCGTAAATGTTGAACAACCGCGAAAGATTCACTGGGCCGTTGACCGGAAAAATCTGCCAACGGTCGAGTTCGAACACCGTGCCCAGGCGCTCGATGATCTCGGGGTTGGCCTCGGACTCGATCTCCATGCGCACCGCGTCTCCCTTGCGGCGGTTGTGCAATTCCGCGCGCACGGATTCCAGCAGATTGCGCGATTCTTCTTCCTGCAGGTAGAGGTTGCTGTTGCGGGTGACGCGGAAGGCGGCGGAAGAAACGATGTCGTAGCCCTTATACATGCGCGTGGCATGGTGGACGACCAGGTCGGCAAGAAAAATGAAATCGATGGTTCCCTGGGACGGCAGGCGGACCAGCCGCGGAAGCGCCCGCGGAACGGTTACGACTCCGGTATACGTCAGCGCGGAGCGGCGGCGACGACGCAGCAACAGGGCCACGCACAGCGCCTTGTTGATCACGCGAGGAAATGGATGTGCCGGATCCACCGTCACCGGGGTGAGCAGCGGATCGAGTTCCCGTTCGCAGTAGTCGTCCACGAAGGCCAGCGCCGCCTCATCCAGTTCGTCGATGCCGAGGACGCGAATTCCCTGCTCCGTCAGTTCCGGCCGCAGGCGCTCGTTCCAGCACGAGTATTGTTCTTCGACGAACTCGTGCGTCGCGTCTTTGATCAATTCCCGCTCCTCCACCATGGTGAGCCCGTCGGGAGTGGTGGAGTTGTGGCCATCTTCGAGTTGCTGCAACAGGCCGCCTACCCGGACCTCAAAGAATTCGTCGAGATTGCTGGCGGAGATAGCCAGAAATTTCACGCGTTCGAGCAGCGGATTGCGCAGATCCCCGGCTTCTTCGAGCACGCGCCAATTGAATTTCAGCCACGATGCTTCGCGGTTCAGGAGGGTGGCCCGATTGCTCAGAGTTTGCCGAACCATATTCATTAATCCCAAGTTGCCGGTGGAGAGCCGGGCGTCCCCGCCCGGCTGGACCCTTCGACTTCGCTCAGGGCAGGCTCGCGAGATGCCCGTCTCTCCACCGTATGACCCATCATGCGATCACGGCGCCAGTGTTACTCGGGAGGTGCTTAGTGCGGCGGGTAATGATGAACCGCACTTCAGTCCCGTTGGGCCGCCGTAAGAACAAATGTCGCTTGTCAACGCGGCCCTGAACTAGCGCACCGGGCTTCCATTCCTCCGACAACATTTCCTGGGGTGTTCCGCGGCTCGCGCTCCCCACGACCACGGCTCCGGCTGCTCGGACTGCAACTTCAAAGTACGGATCTTCGTGGTAGATGGGTGCGTTTACTGCGAATATACGACCCGATCACGCGTTTTCTGCTCGGCCCGGACGATCGTCAGTGCCAGATAACCACTTTCGAGCGCAAAAAACCTGCCTCAGGGTCCAGGAACAGCATCAGCGCAACCAAGACCCGGCAAGGCATCCGACCCGGAATAGTATACCAAGCTGGCGGCAAGCTACGGGCTTCGAGCTCCGAGCACACAGATGTTGGGGTTTGCTCGCAGCTTGTTGCGCTGAGAAGGTGCAGAGCAAGTCAAGAATGCAAGCGGTTGAGACAAAGTTTCTCTGCGCCCGTACCCGGCACACGCCAAGTTAAAACCAATCCGAGCCTGAGAAGTTTTTGTTCTCCGAACTGCAATTCGATGCACACTCTCCCTTGCCGTGAACTTCCAGCGATTCCCGTAAGCTGCTAACAACACGAGGTTTAGTGGATCTTCCGGATGCCTGCCGGAATGGCGCAGCGGGTGCTATCTCCATAATGTCAATAAAGTCAATTACTACGATAGACTTTATGACGTAATTGCAAACCAAGAAGGTCGCCACGCTGCGACCCCCGACTGCGAAAGTTTTTCGTTGCTCCCCCGGAGTGTGTTGTTCGACTAAGACTCAAAGAGGAGGGGATTGCATTTTATGAAATCCACCAAGCACCTGTTTCTCACGGTCCTGACGCTGGCGGCACTTGCAGCCGGCGCTTGGGCACAAACCTCAACCCCACCGGCTCCAAAGAAGAAGCACAAGCCCGCAGCAACGGCGCCAGCGCAGCCGGCGATAACGGCTGCCGACGTTCAGGCGCTGAAAGATGCCCTGGCCGCCCAGCAGCAGCAAATTCAGCAGCTTTCTCAGCAACTGCAGCAGAATCAGCGGAACTGGCAACAGGCACAGGCCGCCGCGGCCGACGCTGCCAACAAGGCCGCTGCAGCTCAAAACCAGGCCAGCCAAGAACAGCAGACGGTTGGTGAGTTGAAAGGCGACGTCGCCGACCTCAAAACGAACTTCACCAACACCGCGCTGACGGTGCAGGAGACACAGAAGACCATCGACTCGACGCTGCAGAACCCGCTGTCGATTCACTACAAAGGAATCAGTTTTTCAACGAGCGCCTTTGTAGCAGCCGAATTCGTGCGTCGTTCACGGGCCCTTGGAGCTGATGTCTCCACGCCCTTCAATTCGCTGACCATGCCTGGAGCCTCGCAGAGCACGATGCCAGAGTTCTTCGGCTCCGCACGCCAGTCGCGGCCTACGCTCTTTGTTGTGGGCCGCTTGAAAAATGTGGAACTTTCCGGCTACGTATCGGGCGATTTTCTCTCGGCTGGCGTCACTTCTACCGCCACCCAGACCAATAGCTACACTCTCCGTCTCCGCCAGGCTTGGGGCCAAGCTAAGTTTGACAATGGCTGGAAATTCCTCGGCGGCCAGATGTGGAGTCTGGTGACCGAGGGCAAGGCGGGAATCGGCCCCAGCGACGACCTGGGCAAAGTCAACGATGCCCGGCCCATGACGATCGACTCGACTTACAACGTCGGGTTCAGTTTCGCGCGTCAGTACGGGATTCGCGTAACTAAAGACTTCGGCGATAAGGTGTCTTTCGCCATCGCCCTGGAAAACGCGCAGGGCACGCTCACCACGCACAACAACGGAGATAATTTCCTGCTCGGCTCGGCAGGCTCCAGCAACAGCTACAACACGGGGGCGACTTACACGTTCAATCCTTCACCCGATATCGTCGCCAAGGTCGCTTTTGATCCCGGCTTTGGGCACTACGAGGTCTTCGGCCTGGTCGACCGATTCACAGACCGTGTCTTCCCGTGCGTGGAGAACTACGCGAGCGCGGCCTGCGGCAATCTGACCGCGGCCAGCGCGGTCAATGCCTTCAACGCCTCGAAAGAGGGTGGAGGTTTTGGCGCCAACGCCCGCTGGAGATTTGCCAACAATCGCATCGTTTTTGGCTTGCATGGCTTCGGTGGCAGCGGCGTGGGACGTTACGGCGCAGCACAGCTCTCCGATCTCTCAATTCACGCCGACGGAACGGTTCATCTGGTCAAGGGTTATCAGGGGTTGACCACGCTGGAGTATCGCGGCAAGAAACTCGACGTGTACCTCTACACCGGAGCGGAGTACGCCAGCCGGACGACGGATTACGATCCGATCGCGAAGAAGCATGTCGGCTACGGATCGCCCTTCTTTAGCAATGCCGGCTGCTACACCGAAACGCCTCCGATCGTGAACACCGGCTTCACTCCTGGTACTCTCGCCAATTGCACCGCTGACTCGCGGGCGGTGATTGAGGGTACGGCCGGCTTCTGGTACACCTTCTACAACGGGCCCAAGGGCAGGTTCCGGTTCGGCACGCAGTACTCCTATGTAACGCGTCAGACCTGGTCTGGTGTCGGCCCCACGTCAGGAACGCAAGCATCGCCGGAAGGACTGGACGGGATGGTCTTCACCTCGTTCCGCTACTACTTGCCGTAAAACCGCAGATGGTCCCGCGTCGCCGTTTAGCGCGGGACCACCAAGTTTAACGGACAAAGTTTAACGGACAAGGTTTAACGGCCGCTCAACTTTCTGAGGGGCGCCTTCCCTTCAGAATCGCCGCCGGCCCGGTTTTGGCTTACTCTCCATTTCCGGGCCGGTGGTGCTGACTTAATTTACGGCAAGATTTCAGATTAGGATGTTCGTCGCGCAAGACTATGAACTCCACCGCTTCCGGCGCACTTCTCCCCCGGGAGGTAAAACGCCACAGCCGTCGCCGTGCTTTAGTGGACCTGCTTGATGGCCGCCTTGACCTTCTCCACGACGCTCTCGGGTAGTGGCGCGTAGCTAAGCTGGTTCGTCATCTTCTGACCGTCGTTGACCATCCAGTCCAGAAAATCGGTAATGATCTTCCCCTTCTTCGGGTCCTTGGCCTGCACGGGAATCAGTAGCCAGGTGAAACTGGAAATGGGATACGCCGTCTTGCCGGGCGCATTCGTGATGGAAACGCGAAAATCGGCGGGCATGGTTTTCACCGAGGCTGCCGCTTCGGTCACTCCATCCAGCGAAGCTTTCACGAAATTGCCGGCGGCGTTCCTGACCGATCCGTACGTGATTTTGTTTTCCACGGCATAGATCAGTTCGACGTAACCGATGGATCCTTGCAGTTGCCGGATCTGACCAGCAACGCCTTCGTTGCCCTTTCCGCCTAACCCGACCGGCCATTTCACCGAGGTTCCCTTCCCCACCGTCGCTGCCCAATCCGTGCTGACCTTGGAGAGATAGTCGGTGAAGATGTACGTGGTGCCGCTGCCGTCCGAACGGTGAACGACAATAATCGGCTGGTCCGGGAATTTCACGCCCGGGTTGGCCTTGGCGATGGCGGGATCGTTCCAGTTGGTGATCTTGTTGAGGAAAATGTTGGCGAGAACTTCGGGCGTGAATTTGATCTCTCCGCTAACGCCCCGAACGTTGTACGCAGGAACGTCAGCGCCCAGCACGGTGGGAATGTGCAGGATCTTGACTTTAGCCTCCTTCAGTTGTTCATCGGTCATGGGGCCATCGCTGGCTCCGAAATCGACGGTGCCATTCAAGACCTGGCGAATGCCGCCGCCACTGCCGATTGACTGGTAGTTGATCTGCACCTCCGGGTGCAGTTTGTTGTATTCGCTGAACCACTTGGAATACATGGGATACGGAAAGGTGGCGCCCGCTCCATTCAACGTGGTCTGCCCCATGACCGGCAGCGCCAATGCGAGACCTGCCAACAGCAGCGCGATGCGATGGTTCACTAGACGAGTCCTCCTCGTGCTTTATTTCGGTGTGCAATTTGGTTTTACGGGCGAAGTATTAAAGGAAGGTTACAACGGGGTAAATTTCTGATGAACGCACTTGGTTTCCCAACTACTTAGCGGGTTTCGTATCAGGCATCGCTTTAGTGATGCCGCAAACTTTTCCGCCTGTAGAGACGGAAAAGTTGCTAGCGGCTGCCGTTCTGGTCGAGTCGTGTCAGTTCCCGGCCAAAAAGCGTGTTGTCGGGGAAGTCTCGTTGCAGCGCCAGCAGGAGTTCGCGAGCGCGCGGCAGCTCTTTCTCGCGGACGTAGGCGATCGCCAGCAGGATGCGCGCAAATGGGGCGAGCAGATAGCCTTGTGCCGCGGTCGTCTGGAGTTCGGCAATGCCGCCAGCCTTATCCCCCGCAACGCCCCCAATGCGCAGGACCCAGCGCACCGGCGCGGCCATCGATCCAACGATGTAACGGCTGACACCGCCAGCCAGGTGAGCGTCGTAGCAACTAGGATCGGCCGCGAGAAGTTGCGCGGCCCAGGCCGTTGCCTCCTTGGTGTAATGGAGCGACGCCAGATTGCGCTTCTCGATGAGCGCGGCAAAGTCGGAGCGCAAGCCATTAGCAAGCGTCATCGCCAGCAGCGCGTCGCGGTCTCGCGAGTCGCGGCTCAGCCTGGACTTGGCCAGGTCTTCAGCACGGCTGAGCTGCTGCTCGAAACGTGCGCGTTGTTGCGGGTCGGCTTCGTACTTCTTGCGGGCAGCGAAGATCGAGTCGTCTTCATAGAACTGCGCTTCCAGCACGCCCAGCCGGTCGAATTCGGAAAACAAGATGCCAGCCGCTTCGCTCACCGGCCCCATGGGATTCCCGGCGTTCAGTTTTTCCCACGACTCGAATTCCTTTTGCGCGCCGGTAAAATCCAGATCGTAGAGTCGGCGGAATCCGCGATCGAGCCCCGCCGACGGCAGATCGGCAAAAGCTTGGGGAACAGTCATCAGCAGCGCGAGAGTGGCAGTGGCTAAGAGTGCGACCTGTATCCCTTTCGCACGAGCGCCAAACCGGAGTAGAACATTACTGAGGCGGCATCCTGACATGTGTTGAATTAGATGCGCCTCCCCGCGTTTTCGGTGGAAATCGAGCACAAATCCGCATCTTCTGGCAAACTGCTTGACGGTGAGGACGACCCTCTGTGAGCGATGATCTCCGTTATGCGCCGGGCTGGCCCGGAATCGAACCCCGCTGGACTTCGAGCGCCAAGACGGGCGTGGGCACCGCGCTGAACCTCCACAGCAGGGTTTGGTTCACGCTGAGTCATGGCATTCTCAATGAAATTTATTTTCCCCGGGTGGACCAAGCCTGCACCCGCGACTTCGGCCTGATCGTCACCGACGGTCGTGGGTTCTTCTCGGAAGAAAAACGCCATTGTACCTTCCAAAACCTTCCGATCGAACCGGGAGTGCCGGCCTACGAACTGACCAATACGAGCATGCAGGGCCGGTACCGGATCGAAAAGGAAGTGCTGACCGATCCGTGGCGAAACGTGGTGTTGCAGAAAATTCGGTTCGTGCCGCTCCAGGGAAATCTGCGCGACTATCGCCTGTATGCCCTGTTGGCTTCGCACCTGGCGAATATGGGATATGGCAATACCGGCTGGGCGGGCGATTACAAGGGCACGCCGATGCTCTTTGCCCAGCGCGATTCCTGCGCGCTCGCCCTGGCCTGCTCCGCGCCGTGGCCAAAACGCTCAGTAGGATTTGCCGGCGTATCGGACGGCTGGCAGGACCTGTCGCAACATTTCCAGATGACGTGGGAGTACGACCGCGCGGAAAACGGAAACATCGCGCTGACCGCTGAAATTGACCTGGCCGCCTGCAACGGCGAGTTCATCCTCGCGCTCGGCTTTGGCGGAAGCTGGGCGGAAGCCGGTCAGCAAGCCGTCTCTTCCCTGCTCACTTCGTTTGAAACGATCCGCAAAGATTATGTCTTTCACTGGCAGAACTGGCAGCGGACGCTGAAGAAGCTCGACGAGAAGCCGCGGGAAAAAGATTTGTACCGGGCCAGCATGGCGGTTCTGCGCACGCACGAATCCAAGGACTTCCTCGGCGGAATCATCGCCAGCCTCTCCATTCCGTGGGGCTTCAACAAGGGCGACGAGGACCTCGGTGGCTACCATCTCATCTGGCCGCGCGATCTGGTCGAGAATGCCGGCGGATTGCTGGCAGCGGGCGCTCACGACGACGCCCTGCGCGTGTTGCATTACCTCGAGGCCACCCAGGAAGCCGATGGACACTGGGCACAGAACATGTGGTTGGATGGGCGTCCGTACTGGAACGGCTCGCAGATGGATGAGACCGCCTTTCCGATTCTGCTGGTCGATCTGCTGCGCCGCGAATCTCCTCGCTGCTTCGGTGACAGCCATCGCTGGTGGCCGATGGTGCGCAAAGCGGCCGCATTCATTGTGGCCAACGGTCCGGTTACGCAGCAGGACCGCTGGGAAGAGGACGGCGGCTATTCGCCGTTCACGCTGGCGGCCGAAGTCTCTGCCCTGCTGGTTGCCGCCGATCTCGCGCAGTCGATGGGCCAATCTCAGCCTGCCGAATTTCTGCGCCAGATGGCCGACACATGGAACGACAACATCGAGCGCTGGACGTACGCGGTGAAGAGCGACCTCGCCCGGCAGGTCGGAGTCGAAGGCTACTACGTGCGCATCACGCCCGCGGACGGAGACGGCGCCGCCTCGCCTCTGCAGGGATTCGTCCCCATCAAGAATCGCGCCATCGGCAGTTCGAATGCGCCGGCGGTGGAGATCATCAGTCCGGATGCGCTGGCTCTGGTGCGCTTCGGCCTGCGCGCGCCCGACGATCCGCGAATGCTGAACACGATCAAGGTCATCGATGAACTGCTGCGCGTAAAACTTCCGCAAGGTCCGGGTTGGTATCGCTACAACTGCGACGGCTACGGGGAGCACGAGGACGGATCTCCGTACGACGGCACGGGGATTGGACGCCCATGGCCGCTGCTGGCGGGTGAACGAGCCCACTACGAACTGGCCGCCGGACGCGCCGCTTCCGCCGAGACCTTGTTGGGAGTGATGGAAAATTCAACCGGAGCGAGCCGCCTGATTCCCGAACAAGTGTGGGATGCGGACGACATCCCGGAGCGCGAGCTGTTCGCGGGAAAAGCGTCCGGGTCGGCGTGCCCGCTGGTGTGGGCTCATTCCGAATACATCAAGCTGCGCCGGTCGCTGCTCGACGGCAAGATTTTTGATCAGCCCCCGCAAACGGTGGAACGCTATTTAACCAAAAAAATGTCAGCGCAGTACTTCAACTGGCGCTTCAACAACAAGCCGCGCACATTACCGTGCGGGAAGAAACTGCGGCTTCTGATGATGGAACCAGCCCTGGTGCACTGGAGCTTTGACAACTGGCAAAGCAGCCAGGACAGAGACTCCAACGACAGCGGATGGAATCTTCAGCATGTCGATCTGCCGACAGAAACTCTTGCCACAGGGCGCCAGATCGTTTTCACCTTCTTCTGGAAGAATGCCGGGCGGTGGGAAGGACGAGACTACCAGGTGACCGTCGAGTAGCATTTCCCCGGCTCTCAAGCCACGCTGCTAAACTTTCCATACGCACAAATTCATTTCGAGGCACCATGCGCATTCTTAGCCCGTTTGTTATGGTCGTACTAATGAGCGTTCTGACGACATCCCAGACTTTGCCTGCACCCGAGGCGATCACTGATCCCAAGCAGATCACTTCCAAGCCCGATGCCCGGGTGGAGAAGAGTCTTTCCATTGAGAAGCTCTACATGACGCGCCAGGTGGGAGGCGCGACCTGGTCGCCGGATGGGAAGACGGTCGCCTTTGTCAGCAACCTCAGCGGCCGCAATAATCTTTGGCTCGTGCCCTCCGAAGGTGGATGGCCGATGCAACTCACGGTGAGCGATCAACGCCAGACCAGCCCGACCTGGTCGCCGGACGGCAAGTGGATTGCCTATATGTCCGATTACGACGGCGACGAGCAATGGGATATTTTTCTGGTGTCGCCGAAGACTGGACAGGTCGTGAACCTGACCAACACGCGCGAGATCGCGGAGGAAAGTCCCACCTGGTCGCACGATGGGCGCTATCTCGCCTACATGGTAAAGCCGAAGACGTCGTCGGTGTTTGAGATTGACGTTTACGACACGCTCATGCGCGAAGTGAAGCACCTGACCACTGGCACCGCCAAAGACCGCATGAACGTCAGGCCCATCTGGTCGGCGGATGGCAAATTCATCGTCTACACGCAGGAGCAGTCGAAAGGGACCGACTCGAATGTGTTTCTGGTCGAGGTTGCGAACGCGCAAAGCACGCTTCTGACGCCGCATGATGGCGAACATACTTACTCGGCAAATGACGTTTCGCCCGACGGCAAACACGTTTTGATCACCTCGAACGCCGGTGACGGCTACAACAACGCCGGCCTGCTCGAAATCGCGACCAAGAAAATCCGCTGGCTCACCCAAGACAAGTGGGAAATTTCTGGTGAGAGCTTCTCTCCCGACGGCAAGTTTCTGACCTACAACGCGAACGTGGATGGCAACACCGACATTTACCTCTATGAGGTCGCATCCGGAAAAACGCACGCGCTGCCCTTGCCCAAAGGAGTGAACTACGTTGCGGGCCGGACTTCGCCCTTCACCCGCGACAACACGCGGCTGCTTTATTACCACACCGGCCCGACCGCTCCCGGCGATTTGTGGGTCTACACGTTGTCTGACGGACAAGCGGCGGACGGCAAATCGCATCAACTCACGCACTCGCTGGTGGGCGGCGTGCGATCCGAGGACATGGTCGAACCTCACCTCGTCCACTATCCCAGCAAGGATGGTAAGTGGACGATCTCCGCGTTCGTCTATGTGCCCTACAACTTGCCGCGCAATGGCGAGCACCCCGCGATTGTGTACGTTCACGGCGGTCCTACGGCGCAGACGATGAACACGTTCAATCGCTTCGTACAGTACGTGGCCAACCAGGGCTACATTGTGATCGCGCCCAACTATCGCGGATCGACCGGGTACGGAAAAGAATTCCAGCAGGCGAATCTTTTCGATATGGGCGGCGGCGATTTGCAGGATGTGCTGGCGGCCGCCGACTGGATCAAACAAACCGGGTACGTCGATCCCAAGAAGCTCATTCTGATGGGCGGCAGCTACGGTGGCTACATGACGATGATGGGCGTCACCAAGGCTCCGGAGGTGTGGGCGGCGGGCGTTCCGATTGTGCCTTTTGTGAACTGGTTCACCGAGATCCAGAACGAAGACCCCGTGCTGCAGCAGTCGGACCTTGCGACCATGGGCGATCTCGAGAAGAACAAGGCGCTGTACGAGGATCGCTCGCCTATCAATTTTGTGGACCAGATCAAGGCGCCGCTGTATCTATTGGCGGGCGGCAACGATCCGCGCTGCCCCAAGGAAGAAGCGCAGCAGGTGGTGGACGCGGTCAAGAAGCGCGGCGGAGTGGTCGAATACAAAGTCTATGAGAACGAAGGCCACGGCTTCGCGAAAGTCGAAAATCAGATTGATGCGTACAAGCGAGTGGCCGATTTTCTGAAAGCGCACGTGCCGCCAGCGGATTGCAGCTGCTCGGTGAATGAGTAGAGCTTGAATGAGTAGAGCGTGTCTCCTGCCTAGTTACTCCGAAGGTAATAACCAACTATATAGAAGGACGAAAAAAATAAATACCCCGATCTTTTGGAATCATGGAGTTAGGAAGAAATTCGCGCAAAATCTTTGAGTTTAAAGGACTTATAGGTAAAATATTCCCGAATAATGACTTAGCGGCGGAAAATCAGCCTGAATCGGAGGATTCAGGATTTCGGAGGCGGGCTGACGCCTGCTCATCGCCTGAATTTAAGTTATCAAAGAGTTACTAACCCCTTATGGGGCTGGGGCAGCTTCGAGGGCCGTCTTCGGAGACGGGGACACCTCGGGCCTGCCACAGGTCAGGGAATATTATCGCGCCGGTCGGGCTGGAAGTCTGTGATGGCGCTCACAGGTTGGATGTGATGAAAAAAAGTCAAAGCCATTCTTGGACACCCTGCGTCATATGGTCACTGCCCCGGTGCTCACTTTTGAGAGACTCACTGCTTCTTAGGCTCGGATACGACGAAGGTCTCTTCCTTAAGGTATTTATTAACAATCGCCTGAGCCTCTCGGGGAAGCTTGGGACGACCTTTCTTCTTCCACAGCTTCTTAGGGCCTTGGCATCCTAAGCTTCCCACGACATTACCGTCATTCCGTCTTACCATCACAAGCGTATCCGAACCGACAGAGCCACCTTCCGCCATGAATTTTGCTTCTGCTATGTAATAGAAGGCTGCCCTCTCAGGGAGAGATTGTGAATATTCTTGGAAAAATAAGCTGCTGAGTGCGCGATTTCCTCCGCTACCAATCGCCCAGAAACCGTACAGATCGTGGTTACATGCAACACCTGGATCTTCCACGGTAAAGATATGCGCCTTGCCCTCAGCATCCGTGCCGAACACCAAGAAAGAGCAGTCCAGACCAATTTGATCTAGTTGATACTTCAGCGCGGAAAATGTCGTCTCACCAAAACGCGCAAGTCCAGTATCCAAGAAAGTTTGCATTGTGAGATCGTATCGAGCAAGCACAAGATCGGTCTGTTTCTGCACTAGCTCTTTATGAAAGCTATCCCGCATAGCGATTTCCACTTCTTCCAACGATGGTTTTTCGATGCCTTGCAATTTGTCTCAGACCTTCTCGATAAGAGGAACGATTCGCGTCACGTCGTGGCCAGCAAACATTGCTTTCCAATCAGGGTGAAGGTCACGAAATTTCAAAGCCATGTTGTCAGCCGCAAATTCTCCGGTCGAAACCATC
The DNA here is from genome assembly GCA_050014475.1 of Terriglobales bacterium. GTDB lineage: Bacteria > Acidobacteriota > Terriglobia > Terriglobales > Acidobacteriaceae > Acidiflorens. Next base: position 50,766 of record JBEKDG010000001.1, read on the forward strand.
ATGTCGCACATTGCAATTAAAGTGCTTTGAGAGATGCCCGCGATACAGACGGTCATAGGCGCTATCCAATCTGCCGGACGCGGATCATCAAAAAAACTTTGATGCGGCGGCTTAGGGATCAACTTTCACCCCCTGCGCTGCTTTTGTAAAGTCGATAATCGTGGAGAATTATTTCGACCATCGATGACTCGGCGGGTGGGGAGCTTCGCTCCCCTGGACAGACGGGGGCGTCTGTCCCTACGTAATGCGTGCCCACCGTGAGCGCGTGCCCTGGGAGTGCGGCAGAGACTTCTGAGTCAAGGTCGGGGCGTAAATCCACGGCGAAGCGAAATGCCTGGGTCGTTGGGCACGCACATGCATAGGTCTTTCGCTTCGCTCAAGATGACAACCTATACTGTCCAGGATGACACCCTGTCGGGCTGCTGAAAAAGTACCTTCCGCGTCGCCGTCTCACCGCAGCGGCCAAAGCCGACTCTGGAAACAAGCCCCTTATCGCAGCGGTGAACCGCTGCGCCACCCAAAATCAAGTGCAACATCGACACTGATTTCCGGGCACAGACGTATGAAGTTCCGGAATGACTCGGCGGGGGAGCTTCGCTCCCCTGGACAGCCGAGGGCGGCTGTCCCTACGTGAGCGGTTATCCAGTTTGTGCCGAGTGGCGCGCCGCACCGTGCTTCTTTGCTGCTTCCAGTCGCAACATCAGCATGTAAAGCACGATCCCGACGTTGACGACGATCACCAATACTCGAAACCAGGTGGGCCGCCGGAACAGATCGTCGGCCTCAAACGGGATGTAGATGGCGCCGGTGGCAAAGGCCATCCACTCCGCCCACGCGCAGATGTACCACAATCCGTAGGCCTCGACGAATCGAAGGATCACGTAGACAGCCGCCAGCACGGCGATCTTCCACAGGCGCACGTCGCTGACCCGGTACACCAGGTCGATGAAGATCCCAACGTAGTGGCGATGCGGGTTAACGTGAAAAAATTCCAGGAAGCTCTCGGCCACTCCCCAGATATCTTTGTGCCGCATGGAGAACACACCCAGTCCCGCGAGCACGACGATGATCCCTTTCGTAAACTCAACGGTGGCGACGGTGCGCACGCCTTTGATGTGTCCGGGATCGTGGATTCTGGGATGCATTTGGTGAAAGTTGATTTCCGGTATCGAGCGCCCGATCGCGGACTCATTCTAAAGCGTGGCCCTTAAACGGTGTGCGTGAGAACTCGGTCGTCCCTCCGGGACTTGAATCATTTCCTCCGCTTTTCCCAGCGCTGAAGCGCTGGGCTAAGCTCGGACGCCCCTCCGGGGCTGGATTCTCGGGCATCTCCCTTGCGCCACGGGCTGGGAGCCCTTCAACTCTGACGGCGGACGGTCGCACGCAACTCCTCGACTATCTCTAGAGCGGCTTTGTGGGCGGCGTCACTCTGGGTGACCTCGAACGAGATTGCGCCGACGCGGGCGTGGCCGCCGCCGCCATAGCGCTCGCAAACCCGGGCGAGATTGACGGTGGGCTCGCGTTTCGACCAGGGGTTTGACCCGACCGAAACCTTCACCCGGAATGAACTCTTGCTGATGCCGACGCTGTAGATCGAATCGGGATGCAAATAGTACGGAATAAACTTGTTGTAGCCTTCCTGGTCCAGGTCGGTGATGTCGAAAAAAATCGCGCCGTCTTTTTCTTCCGTGCGCCGCCGCAAGATATCAACGGACCGCTCGTGGCGTTCGAGCAGTGGCGGCAGGACGGCAGCGACGAATGGCTCCTCAAGAATCTTGTCTAGAGGATTGTAAGCAAGCAGCGGAATCAGCTTCTTGACAAAGTCCCGCTCACTGGCGGCTTCAATGGCCATGGTCAGCTTCATCGCCGGAGCTTTCATCTCCACCGCCGACTTCGCGTTTTCGTACATGGCGCCGTCCACGATGTCGGTCCAGCGGACCAGTTCCGCCACCGGGCGCGGATCGAAGCCGAAGCGTTCTTCCGCCACCATCGCAATGAAGCTGGTGCAGGACTTGAAGGCCGGATCGTAGAACTTGCGGTTGCTCTGATCCTGCTCGAAGTGGGCGGCGTCGGCGGCGGAAAGAAAAGCGCTTTCGTGGTGATCGAACCACCAGGTGATGCCGGGCGAACTGGAATACTTGAAATCGACGATGGCATTCTCGTCGCCGTCAAACTGCTTCTCGTCGAAAAGAGCGCCGGCACGATGCAGCAGGCCGGAGTACACGAAGTCCACATCGCCGCGGATTCGTTCCCGGTAGAAACGGGTGAACAAGGCGGCCGAGCAAGCGCCGTCAAAACACTTGTCGTGATAAAAGACCCGCACTCGCAAATTGGCTTTCCTTACCCGTTTCTCCGGGCGTGTAGTGAAAAACTAATAGAGTTGCCGGTTTGGAGATTTATGTCAAGGCGGATCTTGGGCAGTGCCCTAAATTAACCCGAATGGAACAGGAAAGAAAGTGAGGGATCAGAGCCATTTTGTAATTTTGCAATCGGGTAATTTGGTAATTTGAAGGCAAGACTTCTACTGTTTCTAAATTACAAAATTACCCGATTATCAAATTACAAAATCCTTTTTCGGCGGTCACTTCTTCCGGCGCCGTATCTTAAAGTCGAAACTGACCACTCCGTTCTGGTCGCGCAGGGCCACGATCGAAATCGTCCGCGTTACGTTGTACTCCACCTGGATGATCTGCTGATTGGAAACGGAGACGTTGGTGCTGTAGGTCAGGGTGAGATTGCTGGCCACCTGCTGCTCGACGGTGACCTGCGGCCCTCGAACCAGGTTGGTTGCACTGGCCAAGCCCTGGGGATCGATCTTGACGCGGCTCGCTCCGAACAAACGCTGCAAGCGGCTGTTGAGGGTGCTGTTGAGAGCCTGATTGATGAGCAGGTTGGAGGCCTCACCGCCAAACCCCAAGGTTCCGCCCGATGCCGCGGCAGCCGACTCTTCCCGGGTGCGGCCCAGAGCAAGCAGCGCGATGACGTCGGCTTCGGGAAGCTGAGGCTCGGACTGCCAGGTGACTTTCAAGCCGTTGGTAACGCTGGCGTCACCGCGGAATTGCACCGTGATGTCGTAATCGCGCACGCGCGTGGCAGCCTGCAGATCGATGATGGGCTGAGTCTTGGCCGGATTCGCGAACGTAACATCGCCGCGTTCGAGCTTGTACTTGTTCCCGTTGAAAGAAATTTCTCCTTCCAGAACTTCCACCCTTCCCAAAATTGCCGGACGCTCGGCGGTGCCCCGCACTCTGAGGTCCGCGTTACCGGAAAGCCTGGCGACGGCCGTTTGCATCTGCAGTTCAGGAGTCGTCGCCACGTGAACATCGAGCCTAAGGCGGTTCTGTAGGCTATCGCTCTGCGTCAGGACGGTCGCCTGCCTGCTCCTTTCGAGATAGGCGCCAAAGTCAAATCCTGGAGTGACGGCCAGCTTGGTGACCACCACATCCCCGCTGAGCAAAGCGGAATTCGTGCTGCCGGTCAGCCGGAGATCGGCGTTCGCGGTGGAACTTACGCCCGGCGGATAACGCAGGCGAACGTCATGCGCAGTCGCACCGAAATCGATGAGGAACACGCCGCTCTGGTAGGTCGCGGAGCCGGTCAGCGCCACGGTGCCGCCGCCAGTGGTGCCGCTGAGGCTTTCGATCTGGATGCGGTTGCGATCGAACCGCAGGACGCCGTTCAGGTCGCTAAGGCCGCTGGGAAAGTCGTTGTGACTGACGAAGGTGTTCTTCACCTCCAGACGTCCTTGCAGCACGGGCTGCGCGAGCGTACCGGTGGCGTTGAGGTTTACACCCAAAGTGCCGCGCGCCAGGATTTTTGGGTTGAGCGACTGGCAGAGCGCCATATTGACGGAGCCGTCCAGACGGAGGTCGAGTTCTTGAGGGCCGGTTAAATGCGCCCGGCCGTGGGCGGTGAAGTCGGTTCCGCTTCCTGCCAGGTGGAGGTCTTCTACGAGCAGGACCTGGTCCGCGACTTCGAAGCGAATGGGACCGACACTTTGTATCTGCACGTGCTCGACATCAGCGCTGAACGACTGGATCTCGGCTGTCGCCTTTAAATCGCGAAGAGTGCGCAAGGGACCGCGAACTTGCAGCGTCCCGTCCAGAGGAGAGTGTCCCGTGATCTTTCCCGGCAAGTAAATGCGAAGGAGCGAATCGGCATCCAGATGATGGAAGGCTAGGTTCAGATCGGCATTAAAGTCGTGCTCCAAGGCGATGCTGCCCGCAATGGTCAAGGCGGCTTTATCGAAGTCCGAGTGGGCCGTGAGATCGAGCTCGCGTCCATGAGTGACCGCGTCAACGTAGAAATCTCCGGCGCGCTCCTTGTCGAGGGCGAGGTCCTTGAGATGAACGTGGGCCTCGAGCGAAGGCTGCTCGGAAGTGCCGCTGACTCGCAACGCGAAATCGGCGACGCCATCCGCCGTGAACCGGCTGCTGTGCAAGCGGGGGAAGCGGGCGAGATCGAGGTTACGTCCGGAAAGACTGAGGCGAAATTCGCGCTTCGACAACTCGTTGTTCGACGTACTGAGGTTCGACGTACTGACGACGGCGCTCCCGGAAAGTGGAGCGTCGTAGGCACTGGCATCGATGTTGTTGAACTGAAGCTCGCCACCCGCGAGGCGGAGATCGCTCTTCAACCAAGGAACGCCCACGCCATAGGCCATTCCGTTGTGAATCTCGAGGTGTCCATCCCCGCGAGGATTGGCGCGCGTGCCCGAAACGGTGGCGGACAGATCGAGAGTGCCAGCAAAGCGCTGAGTAACTCCGGCCAATTGAACAAGCTCCGCCACGTCGGCGTTGCGGGCGTCAAAGTGCAGAGTAAAAGGAGCGCTCTCCGGAAGTACCCCCCCCGTCAGCGCGGCACTGGCGTCGAAGCGCGCCATGGTGTGGCCATGAATGAGCGAGCCATTGTGGGCGGCGAAATGATTGCCGGAGTACTGGAGGGCGGTGGAGAGCGTGTCCCAGTGGACAACTCGAGAGGAGACTCGTGCGGTCGCCGGCAAGGTAGTGTCAAAGTCGTAGACTTCGAGATTTCCGCTGACGGAAAGCGCAGAGAGTTTACCGCTGGCGTTGCCGGTAAGGTTCGCCCAGCCATGAACGATGAAGGGCAAATCCCGGGATCCGTACGCCGCTTCGAGCAGCGGCGCCCATTCCCTCAGCTTGTGGCTGGTGAACGAGAAGCGCAGCGATGAGGTCGCGGCCAGATTGCCGGAGGCGGTGATTTCAGAGCCTGGTGTTGTCAGGTGAAATTGGGACACCTGCAATTCGTCGCGCGATCCGCGATAGATGCCATCAATCCGGCCGCGCACGGGGATCTCGGCCGGCATCGGCTTTAGCGGTGGCGCAATGCCAAGGTTCAGGCGGGTCTCCGCGTCGCGGATCGGGCCCACCCAGAGCATCTCAACATTGCCGCTCGCACTTCCGGAAAGGTCGAGGCGATCCAGTGGAAGGTTTCTTGAGCTCAGCATTTCCAGGGCAGGGAGCAGCGGGACGCCCGCCAATTGCAGGCGCACCGAGCCGCGCTGAAGACTTCGGGGCGGAACTCGTCCGATCACAGGGCGCCGCCCCGGGGCCGGCGACGGTTCGAGCGAGCCTTCTAGCGAACTCTGGAGCGAACTCTGCCAGTTCGTCACATCGGCATCGCCCAGCAGGTCGCCACCGAACAGGTTGGCCTTGATAGAAGAAACGCGAAAGCGCTCCGGGGTGACGGAGAACCCTGCGCTGATGCGGCCATTTCGCATCGACAGCTTCCCGTTCGACCATTCGATGTCTTTGGCCTGCACCGTTCCCTGGGAGGAAAAATCCCGCAGGCTCCAGGAAGCTTTGCCCTCGAACTGGGCCGTCCCCTTGCGAACGTGCGCCTGCCGTGCCAGGGACGCGAGTTCGCCGAGGTCCGCTACGCCATGATAATCACCGCTCACTTGGGGGTTGTGGAAGTCCTGCAGGCGGCCCGCGAAGTGAATTTCAGATTTTCCGGAAGTCACCGTCAAACTGCCGATGTCGGCGCGTCCGCGAGCCAGAACCAGCGAAGCATCCGCCCGCCACTCGAACGAGGGATACTGCTGAAAGCGCGTGGTGACGCTTCCCGCGAGTATGTGGGCTTCGTATTGCCGCCGCAGCAAGGAGTAATTCAAAAGCAGCGCCAAGTCGCGGGCGGCAAAATCGAACGGCACTTTTTTGTCTTCCCACAGAAGCTCGCCCCGCTGCACGTCGATGTGCGAAACCGAAAACGAAATGAGTTGCGCCACCGGCCCCTGGTCGAAGGAAAGGCTCACTTGCGGCGCCGGAACATTGGTGGTGCCGTCGGGGTAAGCGATGACGTGGACGACCGGATGCTCGAGCACCAGAGAACGCAGTCCGATGGTGGTGCTGAGGAGCGAAATGATTTTCATTTCCGCCTGCAGGCGATCGACGTGCAGGAATGGAGCCTGATCGGAAGCTTCGCGACCGTGGATGGTCAGATTGCGAGCGTCCACGCGCAGGCGGAACGGAATGGTGTGAAGTTCGCCGAGTTCGACGCGGCCGCCGGTGAGTTTCTCAGCCGACGCGACCACTCGGCGGCGGACCATCTGCTGAAAAGAATCGGTGGTGACGTACCAGGCGAGAAGGCCGAATCCGACCAGGCTGAAAACGCAGAATGCCAGAAAGAGCTTCCACAGAATGCGCCGGCGCTGCGGGGGAACAGGTTCGCTCAACGGTTTCGCTCTCCGGCGGTGGATTCAGGAGTCAAGATATGGCTCCCGGAGCGCAAACTCGCCAGCCACCCAGAGAGCAGTTCGTTCATTTTTCGCTCGGCCAGTAAATCCTTGATTCGGCCAAAGACTTCGGTCAACGGTGTTGCGCGATTGCCGGCCCGTTTCATATCGGGCAGCAACTGATCGTTGTAATAGGTCTCCACCGCCCGTTGATCAATCTGGATCGAGGGCCGCAGGCGGTCCTCCACGAGCTTCATGAGCTGGATCTGGTCGCCCAGACGCTTCTCAAGCGCGCTTTGGGTCAGCCCATAGCGTTGCAGCTTGGCGTGCCATCCTGCGTCGGTGGCGCAGTCGGGATGAAGCTTGCGGACTTCGACAACGCGAGCAGCGACCTGCTCGGCGGGAGCTGGTTGAGACGGCCGAACCTGTTCCCGCAGCAGTTCCCGATCGATCAGGCGATCGAGGGCTGCGTTGCGCTCGGCTGCGGTAAACGAGTCCGGATCGCGGGCATTCGAAAAGGCCTCGAAGGCTATTTCCTGCTCCCAATCGCTCTGCAACACCACGTGGCCGTTCACGTTGGCGACCACACGATCGACGATCTGACCGCCCACGGATGAGATCGCCAGCGCCATGCTCAGCGCCAGCGCAAGAGCGCAATGGCTCCCGATTTTGATGCTTGCTGGTGGGGAGCCGGGCGTCCCCGCCCGGCTTGACGGGCGGGGACGCCCGTCGCTCCACCAGATTCCGAGTTTGATCCGACGGAGTTTCATCAGAAAGACTGCCCGACGCTGAACGAAAAGTTAAAATGTCCGGCGCGTTGATACCCAAACTGCCCGACAGATTGCCCAGTCACCGTGTTGGTTGTGATGTTAGTGTAGCTGGGGAACGCCGGAGGATTCAAATTGTATCCGAAGTCGAAGCGCAATGGTCCGATCGGCGTTTGATAGCGCACTCCCAGGCCAACGGCGTGCGAAAGATAGTTGTAATTGCACTTCAGGTGCGTGACCTCATGGAAACAGAGCTCTTGGTCGGGCTGGTGAAAGCGCCCGAGGCTGGGGAGCATTTCCTGTGGCCGCGCAAAGACATTGCCCATGTCGTGAAAAACCGTAAAGCCGATGTTGTCCAGAAGGTAAGGCACAGTAACGTTTGGAAAACGCATCTCCAGGTTGTTGAGGAACACCGCGCTGCCACCGACGGGAAATCCGGTGAACGGGTCGCGCGGTCCTGCCTGATTTAACCCAAACCCGCGATGGGAGTTGCCCCCGCCGCTGAAGAACCGCTCCGGCAGAGGAACAAGGGTTTGGCCGGCTGGCACCGTTTGCGCTGGATCCAGTACAACCGTGCTTCCGAAAGGGTTCTCAATCCCGACGCTGGTGGACCGGGCGAAGACGAATCCTCGTCCCGTGCTGCGATTGCGAAAGAGCGTGTGATAGGTGGAGTTCTTGATCAGCAACCGGCTGAAATCTGCCTCGGAGCCGAAATAGCTGGAGGCAACACCGCCTTCGACGGTGGTGTAGTTGCCGCGTGTGCTTTCCAGATCGTTATCGCGGCGGTTGCGAATGTAGAGAAAATTAGGAATTCCTACGCGGGTTGGGGTTGAGAGAAGCGGAATGAGGTTGCTGGTGACCTCAATATTGCTGGCCTCCACGCGACGGTAACTGAAACGGTAGGCGAGCGTCGTCAGTTCGCGTTCCTGCACTTTGTACAGCACTTGCGAGACTTGCAACGTGCCCTCCAGACGTTTCGAGGTAAAGGTGGACACGTCTACGGTATTGTCGTAAAGCGCAGTGGCTGTGAAACGAAGGTCGTCCCGGTTCAGCAGTTTGGGGACGTCGAAACTAATGAGCGCTCTCTGCTGCAGGCGGCCGACGTTGGTCTTCATGGTGAGGGTCTGGTGGCGACCGCCAACGTTGATGCGGCTGACGCCGAAGGACACTCTGGGACTGACGCCGGTCTGCCCGAGTGGCTGGTTGGTCCCGAATGAGGGCTGTCCAGTCTGGAACTCGATACCAATGCCGTAATCGAAGGTATACCGCTCCGCCTCGCGCGCGGTGACGAGCACGTTCTTGCGCGACTCGGTGCCCTCCGGGTTCTGGATGGCCGTGTTCACCTGCTTGAAAAGGCCGAGGTCGTACAGGCGGCGCTGGCTCTCCAGCATGTCCTGCTGGCTCAGTGGCCCGCCCGGCTGCACCCGCATTTCCCGGTGGGCGACTCCGAAGCGGGTATAGCGCAGCCCATCGAGAAAAAGTTGATTGACAAAAAACTGCTCGCCTTCATGAATCGTGAAGGTCACACCAACGAGCGGCAATTTGTCCGGTGACGGAACAGCAACATAGGCGACGTCAACGGTGGCATTGGGAAAACCATTATCGAAATACTTTTCCAGGATCGTGTCGCGGTCGTCCGCCAGGCTCGATTCATCAAAGCCCTGTCCTTCGGAAGTGGAAAGTTCGGGAAGCTGTTCCTGCGGAAGCGTATAACTGCCCTCGATTCGGACCCATGCCACGCGCGTCTGCGGGCCCTCTTTGACGACAATCTCGATGGCAAGTTGCGAGGGATCACCCTGGTACTTGTCCACCAGTTTGCTGGTGACTTGGGCCTGCCGGAAACCACTCGCCCGATAGAGACCCTGGATACTCCGCACATCCTCTTCGAGGAACACTTCGCTGTAGCGCCCGTGACTGAACAGGCGTCCGGCGGATTGGTCCTGCATGCGTGCGCGAATCAGGTCGTCGGGAAAATATCGATTGCCGGAAATACGAATGGCAGCGAGCTTGTGGCGGTCTCCGGGATTAACGTTGTAAACCACCTGCAAACTCTTGCTGTCCGGCGCGGTGTGCTGGCTCACGCTGACGGTCGCCTGGAAGTAGCCCAGGGTCTGAAGATGGTTCTGGAGGTTGCGCCGGCCTTCGTTGAGCAGATCATCGTCGACCGCGCCTTCTTCATAGATTGGCACCAGCCTTTTAAGGACGCGCTGGCTGAGTTTAAAACCCTCGGCAGCAATCTCCACCACCGGGCCGCGGTCCACTTTGAAGACGTAGTCCACAGTGTTGCGCTCGGAATGGTAGGTGCGGCTGGCCACCGAGACCTGGGCAAGCAGACGGTTCTGCTTCTGATAGCGACTGCGAATTCGTTGCAGAGCGCGCGTAATGTGATTCGAGACGACCGGATCGCCGGGATGCAGCTTGGCGATCTCCTTGATCTCTCCGATGGAATAGCCGGCGTCGCCTTCCAGAGTGATCTCTCCGACTATGGCACGCGGCCCGAGGACGACATGGAAGGTCATGTTGACCTGGTGCTGCCGCTCGTCGCGCTGTTCGGAGGTCGTCACTTTCGACTGGTGGAATCCATTTTCTTCCAGCACTCGTTGGATGCCTCCGAGAGCGCGGTCGATTTTCTCCCGAGCGTAGAGTTCGCCGAGTTGTAAGCGGGTGGCGCTTGCCAGTTGGTTCGCGGACGGATTGATGGAAACTCCTTCTATCGCCACCATACCCACGAAAAAATTGGCGACCGTCAGAAAGCGCAGCCTGACGCCGGCGGTGTCGGTGCGCTCCGCTTCGGCCTGAATATCGGAGAACCGCCCGGTGGCAAAAAGAGCCTGCATCGCGTCGTGCAGTGTTTCGCGGGTAAGAGGTTCGCCAATCTTGAGCGGCGTGGCCGCCAGCAGCGAAGCCGCTTCTTCCGGCGCAACGCCCGGCAACTCGATCCGATCAATCGCCAAGCCGAGGTAGGGCGCGATGGTTCCGAACGTCGCTCCGAACTGCGAGGGCGATTCCGCAGGTTGCTGCGCGGCGGGCGGCGAACCAGCCGCCCAACTTGCCCGGTGCGCGATCGTCAGTACCAACAGAAGTACCAGCGCAAGCCGAACGGCGCCGCTTAGGAGTCCGTGGTGAACGTCGGGTCCGAAGCGGTGCACGAGCGACACCTCTAATGAATTGTCATCCCGAGCGAAGCGAGGGATCTGCAGTTCGCCGCAAAATGCAGATCCCTCGCTTCGCTCGGGATGACAAAGTCTGGCGAATTGGGGATTTGAGAGCAGGGTCTCACTTTCGCCACAGGCTGCTAGCCGCAACACTCCCTCCCGAAATTCAGGCTCGTCAACCATGAAACCTTTCGAGTTCGATGAATCGCAAAACGGCACACGTTGCTCGCAAGAACAAAGTTTGACGACCGGAACCTATAATACTTGTTGGAAAGCTTGAGGAAGGTAATCGCGAAGGTTATTGCTTTGGAAATGGACGACCGATACTCGCGGCAGGTGTTGTTTAAGGAGATCGGCGCGGAGGGCCAGAAGAAGCTGTCGCAGGCGCGCGTGGTCATCGTGGGCTGCGGCGCCACCGGTTCTGCCCTGGCTTCGTTGCTGGCACGGTCGGGCATTGGGACGATGCGGATTCTCGACCGCGACTACGTCGAGCCCAGCAATCTGCAGCGGCAATCGCTGTTCGATGAGAACGACGCGCGCGAATCTGTGCCCAAGGCGATCGCGGCGGCGCGGCAAATCGCGCGCTTCAACTCGCAGATCGCGGTCGAGCCCCATGTCGCCGACCTGATTCCGGCGAATGTCGATTCCCTGCTCGGTGGCTGCGACCTGATCCTGGACGGTACCGACAATTTCGAAACCCGCTACCTGATCAACGACTATGCGCTGAAAAATTCCGTGGCGTGGATTTATGCCGCAGCGGTCGGCAGTTATGCCGTGACCATGAACATCCTGCCCGGCGAAACGGCGTGCCTCGCCTGCATTTTTCCAGAATCCCCCCGTGGGACCGTGGAGACCTGCGAGACCGCCGGCATTTTGAATTCAGCCGTGAACCTGGTGTCGTCGATTGCGGCTACCGAGGCCTTGAAGTTTCTCGTGGGCGCTCGTTCAAAAATGCGGCGGACGCTCGTTTCCTGGGATGTCTGGACGAACGAACGGGCGGAGTTGGCGGCGATAGCCATCCATCCGCGGGCAGGATGCCGAGCCTGCTTAGGAGACTTTGTTCATCTGGCGGGTGAAGGGCGGCCTCACATTACGTTGTGCGGCAGGAATTCCGTGCAGATCCACGAGCGCGAGCGGCCGGTGGACTTCGTGGAGCTGAGCGCCCGCCTTCAGCCTCTCGGCAACGTTCGCCATAACGAGTTTGTGCTGAAGTTCTGGCGCGAGCCATACGAAATGACGCTGTTTCCCGACGGCCGGGCGATCATCAAGGGAACGACCGACATTGCCATTGCGCGCAGTCTGTACGCCCGGTACGTGGGCAGCTAGTATCGTGACCGACGATGGAGGGACGGGCGTCTCGCCCGTCCGGCTTCGAGGTGGCCGGGCGGGGACGCCCGGCTCTCCACCAGCAATCGGGTCACGGTGCTAGAGACTTTGTGTTTACGCCAATCGATTGCAAGTTGTGCGCACCAATTTTCACCAGCCTCGATGACTGGCCTCGCCCGAATTTCAGTTGTTTAGCCGAGAGCGCCGCGAATCTCCGAACAACCTGGCTGTCTTTGGCCCAGCGGGAACTGGCCAGCAAACTGCACTTGAACCAGGGATGTGTTAGTCCTCCGTGGAGGCAGTATGCGACCCTATTTGGTTCTGACGGCGGTAGTTTTGATGGCAGCAGCGGCTTTTGGGCAACAGCCCTTTCCTTACGCCGGCGGTTGCTTGTATGGATGCGGCCCGTTTATCCCGCTGGTGACCACGCCGATGGTGTCCCTGCAAACGGTTTCGCCGAATCCGGTGGGAGCGAGCAACGCCACCACGGGATTAATCGCCGGCGCGACCAACGCAACACTTTCGCAGATCGAGGGATCGACGAGCTCGGTTTACACCGTGCCCGTGTGGTACCAGGGCGGCGGCGCTGCGATCATGACGCCGCAGGTGCACCTGTCACCCGAGCTGCTCGGGCGCGAAGGACACGTGATGCACCAAGCCATGCGTGAAGAACGTCCGCGTGAAGAGCATGGCCCACGCGCAGAAGCGCGCGGCGGCTGGACGTATTTCACGGGACCAGAGCACACCGCGAGCGCGGTACAAGCGGCGAGCGCAGCGAAGGGCTTCAAGAAGGCCGGTCACGTCTATAACAACGACGACGTCACGCGCCAAAATGACAAAAACGGCACGGTGAAATACGCCGGCAAGACGGAGAAGATGTAGGAAGCGGCTTTAGCTTTTGGTTCTGGGCTTTCAGCTCTCGGTCGCCGCGTTCCGTGGAGGCCGAGGGCCATTTCATTTCCTGAAGGGGAGGTCACTCCCCAATCCGAGCAATCTGACCCGGCTTGATCGCGCGCATCTGTATAAGGCAAGCCTCAACCAAAGGGGTTAGATCCACAAGGCGATTCGATTTTGCGCGGAAAATGATTACGCCGATCTGTCGACCAGTGAGATTCTGCTCGTATTCGAGCCCCCTGTCCATGGTCAGGAAAATCTCGAATCCCTGACTCTCTGCAATCGCAAGGAGTTCGCCGTTTTTCTTGCCGCCGAGCATTGCCTCGGGTACCGTGTAGCAGTCGTGACTCGCAAACCGGTCCTTGAGTTTCCGGGGAAGGCACTCGTCCAAGAGGACTTTCATCCCAGTTGGCTGACAAGAAGCAATTTTCCCTGTTCAAGGGCAGAGATGGCGGCATCGCGGGTGACGGTAGGAAAGTCATCCAGAAACTCGACCAGCGTCTGCCCCCCTTCCAGGTAGTCCAGCAGCGCCTGAAATGGGACGCGCGTGCCGCGAAAGACGGGTGTCCCACCGAGCACTTCCGGATCTCGCGCAATGACTTCGTGCACGCTAAGCATCGCCTGATTTCCTTGGACTTCCGATCACATTCTACTCCGCGTCACACGCCGACACCAAGCTGCAGTCCTTAAAACCAAGTTTACCCAGCCTCCTTCTTTTGGTGAGTCATTCCCTTCCCCAATCTGCTATCTTCGTCGGTTGATTCTCTCCACACATACCATGCAGGCGCCAGTGGGCGCCGAGGATGAGTGCCTCGATGGTTGATAGTGCTCGGGTTGAAGCTGCGCGTCCGGAACCGTCTCGTCTTTACCGCTGGACCGTGCTGCTGTTCGTCAGCCTGGCAATGGGCGGCAACTATTACATTTACGACAGTATCAACCCGCTGGAACGCATTTTTATCGACAAGCTGGGTTTTTCCGCGACGGCGTTCGGGTGGTTAAACTCGGCCTACAGCGTAGCCGCGGTTGCGACCCTGCTTATCGGCGGCATCATCATCGACCGGATTGGCACGAAGAAGGCGATTACGTTCTTTGCCACACTTTGCCTGCTGGGGGCTGCGCTCACCGCCGCGCGCGGACGGCCCGGCGTGATGATCGCCGGACGCACTGTGCTTGGCCTAGGCGCCGAATCCATGATCGTTGCGGTCACGACCGTGCTCGCCAAGTGGTTTAAGGGCAAAGAGCTGAGCTTCGCCTTCGGGCTCAACCTCACCATTGCCCGTCTGGCCTCGGTGGCGGCGGACAACTCGCCGACTTGGGCGCATTCGGTTTTCTATCCCCACGGCCCGGCGGGCGAGCCGAGCTGGCAGGGGCCGTTATTGATCGCCGTGGGCGCTGGGGTGCTGGCGGTAGTCTGCTCGGCAGCCTACTGGGTACTGGAAAGCCGGGCGGAAGGGCGGTACGAACTTGGCCAGGCCGGTTCCATCGACAAGCTGGAGTTCGGACAGAGTTTTCGAATCCGTGGATTGCCGCCCTGGCAAGCTGTCGTTAAGGTTTGGCGGGCGCTGAAAGAGTTTTTTGGCTTCAACCGATCATATTGGTATGTCGTGATTCTCTGTTTCACTTTTTACTCCGCGATCTTTCCCTTCCGTACATTCGCCATCGACTTCTTCACCAATAAGATTCTGGCGACCCACGGCGGCATAAGCGCTTCGGAAGCGATGCGGATCCTGTCGCACGAGCGGGCGGGGTTCTTCAACAGCCTGCTTCCCTTTTCGGCCATGATCGCGACCCCTCTTTTTGGACTGCTCGCCGACAAGATCGGGAAGCGTGCCTTCTTGATGATGTTCGCCTCAACCCTGTTGATGCCGGTTTATTTGATGATGGGCTACAGCAATGTTTCGCTTTTTTTGCCTATCTGCATGATGGGCGTGGCTTTCTCGCTGATTCCGGCGGTCATGTGGCCTTCGGTGGCCTATATCGTGGACCAGAACCGGCTGGGTACGGCTTACGCTTTGATGACCCTGATCCAGCAGATCGGCTTCTTCATCATGAACCTGCTGATTGGCAAGGCCAACGATTACACCCACGCCGGTCTGGATAACCCGGGAGGATACGGGCTCGGCATGTGGATCTTCTCGATTCTCGGCTTCGTTGGGCTTGCCTTCGCTATTCTGTTGCGGATTCGCGAAACCGGTCCGCATGGGCATGGGCTGGAGACGATCACGGCAAAGGCGTAGAGGGCGGCGGATGCCCAGCCCCTAAAGGGGCATCTGGTTCCGGAGAATTTCGGTATCGCTAAAGCGATACCCTGATACGAAGCCGGCTTCCCGACGTTACGAAAGTGATCTATGGGTCGGGTTCGCCGGGTACTTTGGCCGGGTGGATCATCCCGGAAGCTACGGTTTTTGGTATTCTGACAACTTGAAAACGGTCGAGAGCGCTTCCGCAACTCCCTCGGCAAATTTGTACAACGAAAAGAGTTCGAAGCCGCATCTGAACGAGTAGCGGCCGGAAAAGGCGATTTGACCGACCCGAAGCAACGCATCACCGAAGCAGAAGCGATTGAGCAGGCGAAGCAGGGCCACGAAGCAGCGTTCGAAGTCTTGTATCACCTGCACAAACGGCGCGTGTACTCGCTATGTTTGCGCATGGTCTCCAATCCCGTGCAGGCCGAAGATCTGGCCCAGGAAGCATTTCTTCAGCTATTCCGCAAGATCGGCACCTTTCGCGGCGAGTCCGCCTTCTCCACCTGGTTGCACCGCATGACGGTCAACGTCGTCCTGATGCAACTGCGCAAAAAGGGCCTGCCGGTGGTGTCGCTCGAAGAAACTCTGGAAGCCGACGACGAAGCTCCCAGGAAAGAATTCGGTGCCAAGGACGTGAGGCTGACGGGCTCCATCGATCGGCTGCAATTGCAGCGTGCGATTGAC
Source organism: Terriglobales bacterium (assembly GCA_050014475.1). Classification (GTDB taxonomy): domain Bacteria; phylum Acidobacteriota; class Terriglobia; order Terriglobales; family Acidobacteriaceae; genus Acidiflorens. Next base: position 66,532 of record JBEKDG010000001.1, read on the forward strand.
CGGCTGCCGCCGGGCTATAGAACGATTTTTGTGTTGCACGATGTTGAAGGGTTCGAGCATAACGAGATTGCGGGAATCGTGGGATGCTCGATTGGCAATAGCAAGTCGCAGCTCCACAAGGCACGATTGAAGCTGCGGGATTATCTGAAGTTCATGAGAGCCGAAAAGGCCAAGACGGGGTAGCGGAAGTTGCGGTATTGGGGAGAGGGTTGGCTATGACGTGTTCCGATGTAGAGCGAGTTCTGCCGGAGCTCCTCGACGGCGCTCCGGACGGTGAGTTTCAGACTGCCTTTGAAACTCATGTCAAGTCGTGTCCGGCCTGCTCGGATCTGGTTTCGGACTTGAAGGTGATCGCAAGCGAAGCCCGGCAACTGGCGGCAACCGAAGAACCGGCGCCGAGGGTGTGGGTGCGAATTGCGGCTGAATTACGCGCCGAAGGGCTGATCCGTGAACCCGAGTCCGCGCCAAAGTCCGCGCCCACCCGGCCCATCCTTGTCCCAACTTCTCCACGACGGCGATGGAGCGCATGGTGGCTAGCGCCAGTTGCGGCTGCGCTGCTGGCGGCAGGCTCTTACGTGGTGAGCCATAAGCCAGCCCCGCAAGTGGCGAAGCAGCAAGCTCCGGGAACTCCAGCAGCGTCCCCGGCTCCAGCGCCCCCTGCGGTTGCACAGACCCCGGCGGTTGCCCCCGCTTCCGTGCCTAACCCGGCGCCTCAGCAACTGGCACAGAAATCGGCTACGCCAACGGCCATTGTGGGGCTTACGGCTGCGCCCGCGGCAGAACCCGAGCCGAGCGAGGAAGATCAACAGTTTCTGAGTGTAGTTTCCACCCGTGCCCCTTCGATGAGGGCCACGTATGAAAGTCAACTGCAAGCGGTGAATGCCGACATCCGGGAAGCGCAGGCCTACTTGGATCGGAATCCGGGGGATGCGGACGCCCGGCAGCATCTGATGGATGCGTATCAACAAAAAGCACTTCTTTATCAGATCGCGTTGGATCGTATTCAGTAGTGGAAAGGCGGACCGGCGTTGCCGGCCGCAGGGGCGTTTTTATGGAGAGTCTTCAGCAAACCACGGTTGTAACTCTTGTCCTGGCAACCTGTCTGGCGTCGGCGGCCTTCGCCGAGACCAAGAAGGAATACCGTTTCACGGTCGGTCCCAACGCGAATGTTTCCGTGGATACGCAGTACGGGGCCATTTCGGTAAAGCCTGGGAGCGGCAATCAGGTGATTGTGACGGCCACGCTCAAGTCGGACAAAGTGGAAGTCGACCAGCGGCAAAATGGCAATCGGGTTGAGGTCGCGTCACACCTGCTGCAAGGCGCGGACCAGCAAACGGGCCAGGTTGACTACGAAGTGCTGATTCCGCCCGACGCCACCCTCAATCTCCGTTCTTCCACCGGTCCGCTGACGGCGGAGCGCTTGCAGGGCGACCTGAGCCTGGAAGGCACGGATGCGGTGGTGAATGTTCGCGACGTAACGAGTGGCCACGTGCATGTGCGGACGATGCGCGGGCCGATCACGCTGACCGATGTTCGCAATGGCCACGTTGAGCTCGCTTCCATCAGCGGCGACGTCCATTTGAAGTCGGTCACTGGGCCGCTCGTTCAGGCGAGTTCCGGCAGCGGAAAGATTTTCTACGATGGCGATTTCGGCTCTGGCGGCGACTATAAGTTCACCACCCACACCGGGGATATCGAGGCCCTGGTGCCGGCGAATGTCTCGGCCGATTTCAGCGCGCACTCGGTGCTGGGCCGGGTCCAACACGACTTTCCTCTCCAACAACCCCAGCACTCCCGGTTTTCCGTGGAAGCGGGACGTTCCTTCTTTGGTACGGTCGGCAAGGCTGCATCGGAGGTCGTGCTGCGCTCTTTCAGTGGTAAAATCCGCCTCAAGCAACGCTGAACAAAGAAAATCAAGGGGAGCAGATGGGCGCGGACCCTGGGCGACAAACGTCGCCCTTTCCGTGCCAGGGAGCGCCATGGGAGTGCGCGCGGTATTTCTTGTGGGATTCATGGCTTCCGGCAAGAGCAGCGTGGGGCAAGAACTTGCCCGGCGGCTGGACTGGGATTTTGTGGATCTGGATGCCCGAATCGAGTCCCGCGAGCGGCAAACCATTCCCGAGATTTTTCGGGACCGAGGGGAGCCCGGGTTTCGGCTCGCCGAAACCAGCGCCCTTCGCGATCTGCTGACCGAGTCGCTGAAACGCAACTGCGTGGTCGCGCTCGGAGGCGGGGCTTTCGCACAGGAAAGGAACCGCGAATTGCTTCGGCAGTGGCCATCGGTTTTCCTGGAAGCGACCGTACCCGAACTCTGGCAACGGAGCCTGACGGACGGCGTGGAACGACCGCTGCGAGAAGATCCAGAGCAGTTCGCCAAACTGTACGTGGAACGCCTTCCCTTCTATCGCCAGGCGAGCGTGGTGGTAGACACCACGGGCAAGCCGTTGGCTTCGATTTGTGTCGAGATCGAGGCTGCCTTGCAACTTACAGGAACCCCGGAGGACGCCGGGGCGGGTCTTTCCCCGATTGATCTCACCAGTTTCGGAAGAGGAGGATCACAGTGAAGTTGTCTTATCGGCTGCTCGCTTTCATGATGGCGCTCGTTTGCTGCGTTGCGGCGTCGGCCGCCCCTATGCCAAAAGAGAAGGAAAAGGAGAAGGAGCACGAGGGGAAGAACGTCGACTCCGGCTCCTTTGGCGTGTTTCAGAATGGCCATCGTGTAGGAACCGAGACGTTTTCGATCTATCAGACCGGCAACGGCAGCGTCATCCAGTCCGAGTTCAAGACGGAGAATTCTCCCACCCCGGATGTCCAAACTTCCGAGATGCAGCTTACCGCGAACGGGGAGATCCGTCGTTACCAGTGGAAGGAGCTGAGCCCGGAGAAAGCGGAATCGGTGGTGCTTCCGAATGCCGATTTTCTGACCCAGAAGTGGAGCACTGGACCACAGCAGAAAGAACGCGAACAGCCCTACCTGCTGCCGGCTTCGACCAGCATTCTGGACGACTACTTCTTCGTCCATCGCGAAGTGCTGGCCTGGAAGTTTCTAGCCGCAGCCTGCAAACAGGAAAAAGGGCAAGTGCAGTGCCCCTTCAAGGAGCGCGCCCAGTTCGGAACCATGAACCCGCACCAACATTCTTCGGCGCCGCTCAGCGCAGAGTCCCTCGGCCGGGAAAAGGTGACCCTGAAGAGTGGGCAGCAGGAACTGAACAAAGTGGAGCTGAAGAACGACGCGGGGACGTGGCAACTCTGGCTCGACGATCAATGGAAGGTTATGCGGATCTCCATTGTGGGAGAGAATACCGTAGTGGACCGCGATTAGCCAGGGCGAGCAAAACCACAGCTGGCTGAAGGTCAGCCCCTTTCGGAATTGGATCGTTCTCAATTCAAGCGATACGATAGAAGTGGGCGCTTGAGAAGCAGTCGTTCCCATGCGAGACCAGAGCGGCAGGAATAACTCTTGACGATTCTCGATTCACGCACGTCGCGCGTTCTGTTCACGGCTTTGCTGTTCGCCGTGGGGCTGGGCTTTCTCTATGCGGCGCGGCGAACGCTGATTCTCTTCCTTTTCGCCATTTTTTTTGCCTACCTCATTAATCCGGCGGTGGGGCGACTGGAGAAACTGTTCCGCAGCCGCGCCTGGGCGATCGCGATCATTTACCTCCTGCTTCTCCTTGGTCTGGGGCTGTTCGGTTTTCTTGTCGGTCCGAGGATTGCCCGGCAAAGCGCCCGCCTGGGAGAGTCGCTGCCCGAACTGACGGACAAGGCCAGCAGCGGCCAACTCTCCGGCCAGATCGGCCAGCTTACCGCACGGATCGGAAGTCAGCACGGCTGGAGCGCCGAGACCCAGAAACGCATTAAGGATTTTTTGGACAGTCGCCGGGAAGATTTGCCTCTTCTGGCACAGCGCATCGGCCTTCGCGCGGCCGAAGCGGCGCAGCAAGTGTGGTTGCTGTTTCTGGTGCCGATCCTTGCCATTTTTTTTCTGCGCGACGGCGGCAGCTTCCATGAAGTGTTGCTTTCGCTGGTGCAGTCGCGCACGCAGCGTGAGTTTCTTCAGGATGTGTTCCAGGATCTGAACCAGATGCTCGCGCAATTTATTCGCGCCCAGTTGACCCTGGCGGCGCTGTCGCTGGTGGCTTACACCGCATTTTTGGGTGCGATGCGAGTGCCGTACGCGCTGATGCTCGGCACCGCTGGCGGCGCGCTGGAGTTCGTCCCCGTGGCAGGACCGCTGCTGGCAGGCGCTGCGATGATGGTCGTCGCCGTTCTGGCGGGATACCAGCACTGGCTCTACCTCCTGTTATTTTTGTTGGCCTGGCGGATGGTGCAGGATTACGTAATCTCTCCCCGCGTCATGGGCGTCAGCGTGGAATTGCACCCGCTGGCGGCTTTGTTCGGCATTCTCGCGGGCGGCGAAATCGCAGGAATACTCGGCGTCTATCTCTCCATCCCGGTGATGGCGAGCTTGCGCATCGTCTGGCGTCGCTGGCGCATCTACGCCGAAAAACGCAAGTTTGGACCGCTCAACGAGTACTCGTTCCCGCAAGAGTTGGGAAGGGAAAGAAGTTAGAAAACTCCTGTAGAGACGGGGCTTGCCCCGTCTCACTCCGCGGCAAGAGACGTGGCAAGCCGCGTCTCTACGGGAAATCAGGTGCGCCGCCCTTAGGATTCGGCGGCGAACTAGGACGCGCGACCTCTACGACGTGGCAGCCGTGGCTGTGTTCTTCACGGTTTCGACATCGACTTTGCGAAGAAACTCGGCCGCTGCTTCCGGCACCACCGTGTTGATGAACATTCCCGAGCCCAGCTCAAATCCGGCCACTCGCGTCAGCCGCGGAATCACACTCAGATACCAGTGAAAGTACTTCACGCCGACGCTCTCGGCGGGAGCGCTTCGAATCGTAAAGTTGAAATCCGGGTCCGCCAGCCCGTGGTAGAGTTTGGCCAGGGTCGAGCGCAACATGCGCGCCAGATCGTTCATCTCCGCAGTGCTTACATCTCCGAAGCTCGCCATGTGCCGCCGCGGATAAATGTGGGTACAGAACGGAGCCGGCGAGGCATACGGTTCGAGCGCGACGAAGTGCTCGGAAACCGCGACGATGCGGGTTTGTTCTTGTAATTCCTCTTCGAGCATCTGACAGAACATACACTCGCCATAGTCGTCAAAGTGCCGCAAAGCTTGTTGAAAGCGCTCGCGCACCTGTAGCGAGATCACTGGAGTCGCGATGATCTGGGAGTGCGGGTGTTCCAGACTCGTGCCGGCGTCGATCCCGTGATTCTTGAAGATCGTAATGAGCGCGATGCGCGGGTCGAGGCTGAGTTCATCGTAGCGAGTTTTATAGATGTGGAGGATTTCAGTCACGTAGGAATCGGACATCAGGGCCATAACCTGAGAGTGGTCGGGCGTCTCAATGATCACATCGTGAACCCCGAAGCCGTTTACCGCCCGGCGCGACCGGTGTACCGTGCGTGTCGGCTGCGCTTCGCGGGAAAGCGCCGCAAACTTATTCGGCACTACTCGCGCGTGCCACGGAACATCCATCGAGGCGGGTATCCGCAGAACTTCCGGCGGAGTCAGCTTCTCGTTTCCCGGACAAAAAGGGCAGTTCGCGACAAACGATGCCACCGGCTTGCGCTCGTTGTGGCGCGCCATTTCTTCCGGACGGCGGGCGCGCTCGGTTGCGATCACGACCCATTCCTTGGTGGCAAAATTCTGGCGCAGTTCGGACATAGTCGCTCCTGGCAGGCTGCGGCGCCAATCGGGTCATCGGATGATCGGGTCATCTGGTCATCAAGAACCCGCTGGGAACTTGGTTTTCGATCACCCGATCACCCGACGGCCAGATCACCCGATTCGAGCCGGGGCTGGGCATCGACATTCGAATTTTTCCGCAGCCTGCTAGACAAGCGTACATCCACGATCGGGAGTCGAACAGTCACCGAGGGTCGTATTCCTGCCTCTCGCACGAGAAACGGCGGCCCCGTGCACCGAATTCGCCTGTGGATCAGCGGCGGCATTCCCCTAAGAAATTTCGCTGGTATAAAATCACAACTTATCATGTCGAACAAGCTTCCTGTAGGAATCCTCGGGGCCACGGGCATCGTCGGGCAGAGATTTATCCAAATGCTCGAACATCACCCGTGGTTTGAAGTGTCGTGGCTGGCCGCTTCCGATCGTTCGGAAGGCCGGCCCTATGCCGAAGCCGCGCGCTGGCGTTTGAAAACCGCCATCCCCGCGAACGTCGCCAAGATGACGGTGGCGCCCGCCACGCCCGAAGGCGCCCCGAAAATTATCTTCGCCGCCCTCGATGCCGCGATCGCCCGCGAACTGGAGCCGGAGTTCGCCTCCGCCGGTTGTGCGGTCGTCTCCAATTCGAGCGCGTTGCGCATGCAGGCCGACGTTCCCCTGGTGATTCCCGAGGTCAACGGCGATCATATCCAGCTCATCGAAACCCAACCTTGGCGACGCAAGTCCGGTGGCTTTGCCGTCACCAACCCCAACTGCTCGGCCATTGGACTGGTGATTGCCCTGGCTCCGTTACATCGTCGTTTCACGCTGGAGACGGTGATGGCGGTCACCATGCAGGCGGTCAGCGGCGCCGGATATCCCGGAGTGCCTTCGCTCGACATTCTCGGCAACGTCATCCCTTACATCGCGAAAGAAGAAGAAAAGATGGAAGAGGAGACGCAAAAGTTACTGGGGACGCTGAACGGTTCGCGCGTCGACCCTGCTCCTTTTGCGATGAGCGCGCAATGCAATCGCGTAGCCGTGGAAGACGGCCATACCGAGTCGGTTGCGATTCGACTGAAACAGAAGGCGCAGCCGGAGGAGATCATCGCCACCTGGAACGATTTTCGCGCCGAACCGCAGCAACTGCGCCTGCCCAGCGCACCCGAGCAACCTATCGTGTACATGACCGCACCGGACCGTCCGCAACCGCGCTTCGACTGTGACCTCGGCGCAGGCATGACCACCGCGGTCGGCCGCTTGCGCAAGTGCAACGTCCTCGACTGGAAGTTCACCGTCCTGTCGCACAACACAATTCGTGGCGCTGCCGGCGCTGCCCTGCTCAATGCCGAACTTCTCAAGGCGAAGGGGTATCTCGGGTGAGAACAACAGTGGTCAGTGGCCAGTGGTCAGGGGCCAGTGGTCGGATAAACCTTCGTCGGCACCGCTTTTACTGGCCACCGGCCACTGGCCACTGACCACTGTTTTAAGGAGCACCCCCACCCATGATCGTCATGAAGTTCGGCGGGACTTCCGTACAAGACGCGAAAGCGATCGAGCGCGTATCCCACATCGTCCAGGGCCGGTTGGCGGACCGTCCCGTGGTGGTGGTCAGCGCCATGGCCAAGGTCACCGATTCCCTGCTCGCCATGGGAAAGGCGGCCGGTGGCGGCGATCGCAAGACCGCTCTCAAAATGGCCCGCTCCTTGCGCGAACGCCACTATGACACCGCCGGAGAACTGCTCGGCACCGCCCTTTTCACTGAATTTCACGGCGACTTGGGCGCCGACTTCGAAGATCTCGACGAATTGCTGCGCGGCATTGGCGCGGTCGGTGAAATCACTCCCCGCACCTACGACTACGTTGCCTCTTTTGGCGAAGTGCTTTCGAGCAAGATCGTGGCGGCCGCTTTCGCCGCCCGCGGGTTGCCGGGTGCGCACGTGGATTCGCGCCTATGTCTGCTAACCGACAGCAGCTATACCCGCGCGGTTCCTCTGTTCGAAGAAACCAACGAGCGCCTGCGCAAGAGGGTCCAGCCTCTGGTCGAGGCCGGCAAGGTTCCGGTGATGGGCGGCTTCATTGGTTCCAATCGTGCCGGCATCACCACCACCATCGGCCGCGGAGGGTCGGATTTTTCCGCAGCGATTTTTGGCGCCGGTCTCAACGCCGAGCGCATCGAAATCTGGACCGACGTCGACGGCATGATGACCACCGACCCGCGCCTTTGTCCCGATGCCCGCCGCATCAAGGTCATCAGCTTTGACGAAGCCGCCGAACTTGCCTACTTCGGTGCCAAGGTTCTGCATCCGGCGACCGTGCTGCCCGCGATTCAGCAGAACATTCCAGTCTATGTTCTGAACTCGCTGAACCCGGCCTGCGAAGGGACGAAGGTCACGGCGCGCGCCCCGCGTTGCACGAATATTTTCAAGGCCATCGCGCTCAAGAAAAAGATCACGCTGGTCGAGGTCGCCGCGCCGCGCCGTCTGCTGGTGCGCGGATACTTGAAGTCCATCTTTGAGGCCTTCGATCACCACGACGTGGCGGTGGACGTGGTTTCCACCTCCGAAGTCAGCGTCTCGGTGACGGCCGAGACCAACGAAGCCATCCCGGCGCTGGCCGCCGATCTGGCGAAGCTCGCGGACGTAAAGTACGAGGGGCGGAAGGCGATCGTCTGCCTGGTGGGCGAGAATTTGCGTGACACCCCCGGAATTGCCGCCAAGGTCTTCGGCATTCTTGAGGATGTGAAGATCCGCATGATCTCGCAGGGCGCGTCTGAAATTAATCTGACCTTCGTGATAGAAGAAGACGACGCGGCCGAGGTGGTCCGGCGCCTGCACCGCGCATTTTTCGCGGAGGCAGACCCGGAAGTATTTGCGTAGCGTCATTTAACCGCGGAGGACGCAAAGGACGCAGAGAAAATCTGGAAAATAATGTTTAACTCCAGCTCTTGGTCTTCTCCGTGTACTCTGCGTACTCTGCGGTTCAAGGTCTCAGCATGAATCTTCTGATTCTCGGCCGTGGCAAAACCGGATCGCTGGTTGCAGAAGTCGCGCGCTCGCGGCGGCATCATGTGCGAGTTCTCTCGGCTGCTGAAAATGCCGGCGGCAGCGCTCTTACGCCCGATTCGCTCGCCGCCACCGACGTTGTGATCGACTTCACCACGCCCGCCGCCGCCGTCGCCAATGCTGAAGCCTGCATCCGCGCAAAGAAGAACCTCGTCGTCGGAACTACCGGCTGGTACGACCAATTGCCGCGCTTGCGCGAAATGGTGCTCTCCGCAAAGACGGGCTTCCTCTACGGATCGAATTTTTCCATCGGCGTGAACCTGTTCTTCGAGATTGTCGCAACTGCAGGGGCAGCCCTGAAATACGATTACTCGGGTCAGATTTTCGAGCGTCATCATGCGCAAAAAAAAGACGCTCCTTCGGCGACTGCGATCACGCTCCAGAAGATTGTCCGCGAGTCCGGAGGCCAGGAAGTCGAGATCGTCTCCTTTCGCGAGGGGGACGCGGTCGGCATGCACGAGGTGGTCTTCAATTCTCCCGGCGACCGAATCTATTTGTGCCACGACGCCAAGTCGCGCCAGGGATACGCTGAAGGCGCCGTGCGCGCCGCCGAGTGGCTGACGGCGAAAACCGGTTTCTACGAGTTCCGCAATGTCTGGCGAGAACTTTAAACGCGCCCATCCTGATTCACGTTTAGCAGGCGGCGGGAAAACTCGATGTTGCACTTGATTTTGGGTGGCGCAGCGCTGCGGTAACTGCATTGTTTTGAGTGCGGCTTTAGCCGCTGAGGTCACGCTTTCTGCTCGGGAACTAGTTTTTCCGCAGCCTGCTAGGAAGAAACTCACACCTGCGCCTTCCAACAAAACAAGGTGTGTTGTGCGTGTTTGGCTCTCCGCCAGCATCACGGTTGGCAAATGCAAGCACGTGCGATAAGAGTTATCCTTAACCCATGCAACTGCGAGGCTGTGGTACCGCTCTGGTCACACCGTTCTCCCAGGACGGTGGGGTTGACGAAAACGCGCTGCGCAAGCTGGTGGCCTGGCAGGTCGAATCGGGCATTGACTTCCTGATTCCCTGCGGCACCACGGGAGAAACTCCCACGCTCACCCACGATGAGTGGCTTCGCGTCATCGACGTGACCATCGAAGTCGTCGCCGGACGCGTGCCGATCATCGCGGGCGCAACCTCCAACTCGACGCAGGAGGCTGTGGCCAAAGCGAAGGAAGTGGCGGCGCGGCCGGGCGTCAACGCCATCCTCACCGCTTCGCCGTACTACAACAAGCCGACGCAGGAAGGCCAATACCGGCACTTCCGCGCGATCGCCGAAGCGGTCGACAAGCCGGTCATTCTCTATAACGTGCCGGGCCGGACGAGCGCCAATCTCGAACCCGCGACCCTGACGAGGCTGAGCGAGGTCTCGAACATCGCGGGCGTAAAGGAAGCCAGCGGGAACATGTCGCAGATCGCCGAGGTGCTGAACTCGGTGCCGGAGGGTTTTCTGGTGTTCTCCGGCGACGACGCCATCACTTTGCCGGTGATCGCGCTCGGCGGCGTGGGTGTGATCTCGGTTGCGTCCAACGAAATTCCCCGCGAGATGGCGGAGATGACGCGCTCCGCTCTGAACAACGACTGGCACACGGCGCGCACCATCCATCGCAAATATTTTCCGCTGATGCAGGCCAACTTCATCGAGTCGAATCCCCTGCCCGTGAAGGCCGTCCTCGCGATGATGGGGAAGATCGAAGAAGTCTATCGCCTGCCCTTGCTTCCCATGCGCCGCGACACGCGATCGAAGCTGCAGAAGATCGCGACCGACGCCGGATTGATTACCCGGCCTGCGGCTCCGCCGGCCGCTGCCGCAGAATTCTACATTTACGAAAATTGGGCAGCGGGCCCGCACAAGGCGATTCTGCACCGCGCATCCTGTGGACAGTGCAGTTCCGGCAAAGGACGCCCCGCCGGGCACGATCCCAATCATTCCCGCTGGCACGGACCGTACAGCAATCTCGCCGAGGCGCGCAACGCGACGCATCAGATGCCCGGAGTTCTGATCCGCAGCGAATGCAAGTGCGTGGGGTGAAGGCAGCTCTTAGCTTCTAGCTCCTGGCTTCTGGCTTTGTTTTGAAGGGGTGCGGCTTGAGCCGCGCCGTATGTTCTCGGCATTGGATGCCCCTTTAGGGGCTGGGCTGCGAGAATAGAGTTTCACCACAGGTTTCCTATTTCCCTATGTCAGATTCTCTATCCACTCTAAAGTCCGCCATTAAACGTCTGTCGACTGCCGAAACGATTGCCAACCCCGCCGAAGCGCGTCACATTTTTCTCAACTTCCGCGCTGCTCTAACTCGCGGCGAGGTTCGCGCCGCCGAGAAGATCGCGGGACGCTGGGTCGTCAATACCTGGGTCAAGCAAGGCATTCTGCTTGGCTTCCGTCTCGGCGAATTAAAAGAAATGTCGGACGGCGACGTATTCTCTTTTGTCGACAAGGACACCTTCCCCGCCCGCCGCCTGACCCTCGCCGATCGCATTCGCCTGGTGCCCGGAGGTTCTTCCATCCGCGAAGGCGCCTACGTTGCGCCGTCGGTCATCTGCATGCCTCCCATGTTCATCAACGTCGGCGCCTACGTGGATGAAGACTCGATGATCGACTCGCACGCCCTGGTCGGCTCGTGCGCGCAGGTCGGCAAGCGCGTGCACCTGAGCGCCGCCGCACAGGTCGGAGGCGTGCTCGAACCCGTTAACGCCGCCCCGGTGGTCATCGAAGACGATGTGCTCATCGGCGGCAATTGCGGAGTGTACGAAGGCACGCTGGTCCGCGCCCGCGCGGTTTTGGGAGCGGGAACGATTCTCACCCGATCCACGCCGCTCTATGATCTGGTGCGTGGTGAAATCTACCGCGCGTCAGCCGAGCACCCGCTGGAAGTCCCGGAAAACGCCGTAGTCGTCCCCGGCTCGCGCGCCGTGAAAAAAGGCAAGGGCGCGGAGTGGAGTCTCTCGCTCTACACGCCCGTGATCGTGAAGTATCGCGACGAAAAAACCGAGCGTGGGATTGAGTTGGAAGATTGGTTGCGGTAACAAACGAGCCTCTGCCGGGAACCGGAAACCTAACCACAGGGGCCACAGGGGAACACAGAGGAGAGCGAGTGAGAAACGGTTTCCCCTGTGCTCCTCTGTGCCCTCTGTGGTTAAGAAGTTTGGTCGGACTACATCGCACCTCCGGTGAGCTTCGGCGGAAATGCGCACGGCTTAACACGATCACGACAGCAACGTCGGCGACGGCGCGCCCGGAAGTTGCAGCTGTTCCGCCGCAAACCTGCGCCGCGCTTCCAGATGCTTGGCGCGGAAATGCGCCCGTGCCCGCTCGCCCCACGCCCGCACAAAGTAATAGTTCAACGCGCATCCGATGGCCGAGCTGACAACCGGAATCAGGCGTCCCGCCCACTTCTCCACCACGTCGGCGCCGGCCTTGACCGCGATCCGCTGGATGACGCGCGGCACAAAGCGGTTGACCACTTCTTTTTCCAGCAATTCGCGGCTGATGTCAACGCCGGCGGCGCTGGCCGCTGCGATCCAAAGCTCGGCAATTTCGTCGTCGGTGTTCAACTCGAACCCATAAATCAGGCTGAGCTTCTGGATGGTGCGCATGGTGATGGCGGAAAGAATGCCGAGGTCCGGCACGATCGTCAGAATTCCGCCGAGACCAAACCCGGCTCCCTCCGCCGCCGCCAGCTTCATGCCGCCGCGGATCACCGACTCGGCCACATCGTCCAGGCGTTCCACCGGCAGCGTGTAAACGCCATGAAAGGTGGCAAGCGGTAACCCGTGCGCCACGCGCAACTGCATCAGGAAGCGCCCGGGATCAACCCTGATCGTATCGTAGGCGCGAGTCAGGCCCCCGCGGATCGCGCCTTCGACGCGCCGCCGCATCCACGATTGTTTCTCGTCGGCCATTTTCGAGTATGAGTTTATCAGCCGGCCTAACGCCGCCTCCGATTTATCGTAGAGACGCGGCTTGCCGCGTCTCCCGCCGCGACCAACCGAGACGGGGCAAGCCCCGTCTCTACACGGACCTCACCCTGTGCTAGCATCAAATCTGCTAATGCCAACAGGAAAACTGCATATAGTTCCGCTAGGCGGGCTGGGCGAGTTCGGGATGAACTGCATGGCCATCCGCTTTGGCGATGACATCATCGTGGTTGACGCCGGCCTCATGTTCCCCGAAGCCGAGTTGCTGGGCGTCGACATCGTCGTCCCCGACATTTCTTACCTCCTCGAAAATCGCAAGCATGTGCGCGGCATCGTGCTTACGCACGGCCACGAAGACCACATCGGCGCTCTGCCCTGGATTCTCAGCGAACTGAATGTTCCCGTCTGGGGCACGGAGTTCACGCTGGCCTACGTCGAAGATAAGCTCGACGAACACCAGCTCCTCGACGACGCCGACCTGCGCGAAATTCGTCCCGGAGAGCGCTTCAAGGTTGGGCCTTTCACCATTCATCCGCTGCAAGTCACGCACAGCCTGGTGGATTGCGTTGCGCTCGCCATTCACACACCGCTCGGCGTCGTGCTGCATACCGGCGACTTCAAGGTCGATCCGACGCCCACCGACAATCGCCTCTTCGACCTGCACGGTTTCGCCGAGTACGGCAAAGAGGGAGTGCTGGCGCTCTTGCAGGATTCGACCAACGTCGAGCGCAAGGGCTACACGCCGAGCGAGCGCGCGGTCCGCCGCAAGTTCGAAGAGGTATTTGCCCGCACCCAGCGGCGTCTGTTCATCTCCTGTTTCTCGTCCTCCATTCACCGCATCAAGCTGACGGTCGATATGGCGCGCGAACATGGCCGCAAGATCTGTTTCATCGGCCGCTCCATGGAGAATTCCTCCGAGATCGCCGAAGACCTGGGTTATGTCCAGATCCCCGAGGGCATGCTGATCCATCCCGGCGAAATGAAAAACTTCCCGCCTGAAAAAGTATGCGTCCTCATCAGCGGCACGCAGGGCGAACCCATGTCGGCGCTGTCGCGCGCGGCAGTGGATAACCACAAGCACGCTAAAATCGAAAAGGGCGATACGGTTGTCCTCTCATCGCGCATCATCCCGGGCAACGAAAAAGCCATCTTCCGAATGGTGGACCACCTGTTCCGCCGCGAAGCGTTCGTCATCTATGACGACGGCTCTTACCCTCCGATCCACGTCAGCGGACACGCCAGCCAGGAAGAATTGAAGCTCATCATCAACCTGGTGCGTCCCAAGTATTTCGTTCCGATCCATGGCGAATACCGGCAGCTTAAGTTACATGCCGAACTGGCCGCGTCCATGCACGGCTCGGTCGGCAGCGTGATGCTGATCGAGAGTGGAGACGTTCTCGAAATCGATGAGTTCGGCGCCCGCAAGGCTGGACGCGTCAACGTAGGCCGCGTCTGCATCGATTCCGGCTCGCGCACCGACGTAGTCGAAGACCTGGTCATCAAAGACCGCCGCCACCTCAGCGAAGACGGCTTTGTAATGCCCATCATCGCCATCAATAAGCACACCGGACGCGTCGAAACTGCCCCCGAGATTGTGACGCGCGGATTCTCGCCCGGCGAAAACGGAGTGATCGAGCGCGCCCGCGAGATCGTCATGGAGACCCTCGATGCCTCCAGCACCGAAGAGAAAGCCGACTATGGCGTGATCAAAGAGAAAATCCGCACCGACCTGAAGCGCTACATCTCGCGGCAGACGCAGCGCCGACCACTGATTATGCCGGTGATACTGGAGATCTGAGTTTTGCGCTACCCTGACCGACGCAGTCGCTCCCGTATAATCGTTACTAAACCATGGCCGAATTAGACGAACTGCAAGAGTTCCTTCGCGTGCTGGCGTTTCTTGAGCAAGGAAAGAAGTATCTCCGCACGGGAATGCTGCACTGCCCCAAGTGCGGCGACTCTCGCAGAATGGACATGGATCTGAAACACAGACCAAACAACCTTTCGAAGGACCCACCTATCCTTGCCGTTCTTTCCTGTGGGGAATGTGACACTAAATTCACGGCTCTTCTTTACAACGGGCCCGAAGGTACAAGCGTGGCCGTGCTCCCTTCAACACATGGCGGATTAACAACACCGCACACTCCTACAGGGGTCGCCTACTACTTAGATCAAGCGCAACGGGCGCACTCAATAGGCGCAAACTCGGCCGCTGTGGCTATGTTCAGGGGCGCTCTGGAGTACCTCCTATTTCACCAAGGGTTCAAAGACGGGATGTGCGGAAAGAAGCTGCGTGACCTTGAGGCTGCCATTGCAGCCAAGACTGCGCCAAAGTGGGCAGATGAACTGGACACCGAGTTCTTGCAGGTGATGAAGGAACTAGGAGACGGCTCGATTCATCCGAATGATGGCGATGTTAACCGACAGGGCGTACTAGACAGCGAGCTCATCGCGAAGGTGCGGCACACTTTCCAGATGCTCTTGTTCCTCGTGTATGAATTGCCGCTCCAGAAACAAGACCGCCTCGCGGCTCTCAAAGCCGCTGTCATAAAAAAGTGAACGCGCCTGGGCCCGCGCCAGTTACGCGGCTTCAACCGTGATAGAAATCATGGTCTCTCTCGACGACATTCGCGCAGCCCAAGCTCTCCTTTGCGGTATCGCCGTCCGCACTCCCCTGTTCGAATGGACGAGCCCGGCTGATCAGCGCAAGCTTTTCCTCAAGCTCGAAAACCTGCAGCCCATCGGCGCTTTCAAGTTGCGCGGCGCGTATAACAAGGTCGCATCCCTCAGCGACGCAGAGCGGCGCCGCGGAGTGATCTCTTATTCGAGCGGCAATCACGCGCAAGGGGTGGCCTATGCGGCGCGGGCGCTGGGGGTGAAGGCCATCATCGTGATGCCCGGCAATGCTCCGAAGAACAAGCTCGAAGCCACGGCCGCCCTCGGAGCGGAGATCATCACCGTCGGCTCCGACAGCGAAGAGCGACGCCTGCGCGCCGAGCAACTGGCCGCCGAGCACGGATACGCGATCGTGCCACCCTACAATGACGAAAAGATTATCGCCGGCCAGGGAACGGTCGGGCTCGAAATCCTCGAAGACCTGCCCAACGTTGAAACCGTGCTGGTCCCCGTCGGCGGAGGTGGATTGATCAGCGGCATTTCGGCCGCCATCAAGCTCAGCAATCCCCAGGTAAAGGTGATTGGCGTCGAGCCCAAACTTGCCGCCGATGCGCAAGCCAGCCTGCGCGCCGGTCGCATCGTCTCCTTCCCGGCGGAGCAAGTCTCGCAGACGCTGGCCGACGGTCTCCGCACCCAGAGCATCGGCGCCATCAATTTCGAACACATTCGCGCCTATGTGGACGACATCGTCAGCGTGACCGAATACGAGATTCTCGAGGCCATGCGCGCTCTAAGCGTGAACGCGAAAACCCTGGCCGAACCGAGTGGCGCCGTGGCGACAGCCGCATTTCTTTTCCACGCGGACGAGTTGCCCAACGCAAAGATCAATGCAGCCGTGATCAGCGGCGGCAACATCGACCCGAAACTGCTCGTCGAGTTGGGTAATCACTGATCGCTCAGGAACGCACTCGAAGCCCATAAGCTTTCCCCTGTGTTCCTCCGTGTCCCCGGTGGTTTGCCGCTCTTCGCGGCGTCAAAAATCGTAACCACAGGGGACACAGGGGAAAACCTTCGGCGCGATTCGTGCTTCGAGCGCGGCGAATGTACAATCCTGGGTTTCCACCCGAGGGCAACTTGAATCGCTGGCTCGATCAGTTCTTTGAACTCTCTCACCGCCAGACAACCGTCCGTCGCGAAGTCGTCGCCGGACTCACCACCTTCTTCACGATGGCCTACATCGTGGCCGTCAACCCTGCCATCCTGAAGACTGCCGGCATGCCGGCTGGCGCCTCGCTCACGGCCACCATTCTCACCGCCATTTTCGGAACGCTGCTGATGGGCTTCTATGCCAACCGCCCTTTCGCCATCGCTCCGTACATGGGCGAAAACGCTTTCATCGCGTTCACGGTTGTTCATGTGCTCGGCTACACGTGGCAAAGCGCGCTGGGCGCGGTGTTCCTGGCCGGAATTCTTTTTGTTCTGATGACTCTGTTGCGCCTCCGCCAGTGGATGGTTGACGCCATTCCGGCGACGCTCCGTTACAGCTACGCCGTCGGCATCGGATTGTTCCTCACCTTCATCGGACTGAATCAGACCGGCATCGTCACGATGGGATTCCCCGGGGCGCCGGTTCGACCGGGCCATCTCACCTCGCTTTCGGTGCTGCTTTCCATCTTCGGTTTCCTGCTGATGACGGTGCTCACAATTCGCCGGTTCCCTGCCGCAATTCTTAGCGGAGTTCTCGTTACCGCGCTTCTGAGTTTCGTGACCCGGGTCGCTCCGGCGCCGACCGGTTGGATCAGCCGTCCGCCCAGTCTCCAGCCCGTCTTTTTCCAGTTCGATCTGCACAGTCTATTTACCTGGGGATTTTTTCCTGTCGTCCTGACGATTTTTGTCATGGCGTTTGTGGACACCATGGGCACACTGATCGGTGTGTCGGCGCGCGCGGGCTTTCTCGACAAAGACGGCAACCTGCCGCAGATCGAGCGCCCGATGATGGCCGACGCGCTGTCCACAACTTTCGCCGCCGTGATTGGAACCACCACATCCGGCGCTTATATCGAGTCCGCCACTGGAGTGGAGGCGGGCGGGCGGACGGGCCTGACCGCGGTCATTACGGCGCTGTGCTTCGTCGGGACTTTATTCTTCGCGCCATTCATCTCCGCCATCCCGCCACAAGCCTACGGGCCGGCGCTCATCTTCGTTGGGCTGCTGATGCTGACTCCGATCACGCGGATTCCCTTCGACGACCTCACCGAACTGGTTCCAGCCTTCGGCGTCATCGTTCTGATGGCCTTCACTTACAACGTGGGAATTGGCATGACGGCGGGCTTCGTCTTGTATCCTTTTTGCAAACTGGTTTCGGGACGATTGCGGGACGTTCGCCCCGCGCTCTGGGCATTGACCGCTTTGTCGCTGCTGTTCTTCGTTTTTTATCCGTACACGTAATAGTTAAGAGAAGGCGCTTTAGAGAAGCCGGTGAAATTAGCATGATTCGCTTTGGTATCGCAGGTTTCGGTTTGCACGCCGTGCGGCGGCTGATGCCAGGATTCGCACTTGCCCGGAATTGTAAAGTGGTCGCTCTATCGCGCCGAGACTCCCATAAAGCTCGCGAGGCCGCCGCGCAGTATGGGATCCCGCATGTCTTCGCCTCGACCGAAGAACTCAGCCGCTGCCCCGAAGTGGACGCGGTGCTGATCACTACTCCCAATGCCTGCCATCTGCCGGACGTGCTCGCGGCGATTGCTGACCGCAAGCCGGTGCTGTGCGAGAAACCCATGGGCATGGACGCGGACGAATGCCGCCAGATGGTCGAAGCGGCGCGCAGCGCAGGCGTTCTCCTCGGAGTCGCGCAGGTCTTTCGCTTTGAAGAAAGCACGGCAAGATTTCGCGAACGCGTCGCCGCTGGTGACATCGGTCGCCCCATCTTTGCGCGGGCGGAGTTCTCGTATCCCGGTTTGGGCCATGCCCGCACCTGGCTCTACCAGCGCTCGATAGCGGGAGGCGGCCCGATCGCCGACGTGGGCGTCCACTGCATCGATGCCTTGCGTTACATCCTGCAGGATGAGCCGCGGCGCGTGACCGCTCTCGGCCGCCCAGATGAACAATCGGGCGACGTAGAAGCGGCGGCCGTCCTGACGCTGGAGTTTCAGCGGGGCACGCTGGCCACGGTGCTGGTTTCAACTCGTGCGCACTATCGCACGCCGTTGGAGATTGTCGGTGAAGCGGGCGTTCTCCGGGCCGACGATGCGCTGAATGTCGAACGTCCGATTAAGTTGGAACTGTGGCGCGACGGACAACGGGTCGCCGAAGAAACCGTTTCCAACCAGCTTGCCTACGCGAGGCAGGCAGACAGTTTCGCTGCCGCAGTCGAAGGGCGGGAAGTGTTTCCAGCGCTTGGCCAGCAAGGCTGGCAGAACCAGGTCATTCTGGACGCCGCCTACCGCAGCTTTTCGTCGGGAAAAAGTGAAGAAGTGCCGATGTTCGCAGACGACTCTGGTAGGTAACCCTTCTAGGCAAGCGCAAGCGTGTGGAAACTTGGGTACTGTCCTACTGGGGTACGCTCTTTGGGAAACTTCACCACAAAATAAGAAGCGTCCCGGATCCAAAGAACCACGGGACGCCTGAACAGCCCTCCCCAGAACTGCTCACCCTTAAAGATAGGGCACCTGGTCCGAAAGCGGAATCCCACTCTTGAGCGATTGGATGGCACCAACGAGCCATTGCTGAACCCCGGGTCTTTGGTAACATGGGCCACCTCGCGATTGGTTACTGACAGTCGCACCAGGTTCCGGAAGCGGTCTCCCCAGGTTCAAGGTTTTCTTTCTGGGCGAGATTCCCCCCTGCCGATTCCGAACCCACAGTTGTTCCGTTTCGTAGCCGGTCTGACCGCCTGCGGGATTGAGCCGCTGGAGGATCTAGGGAAAGCGGATTGTTGCTAGTGTGCAGCAGATTGCATTCCGAGATTCGGAACAGGCACGGTAAATGTTGTTAAGTTGTTGATACGTAACAAGAAGTAAGCTTCTGTAGTTTTGGAACAACAAGTGCTCTATTCACCACGGGCGACTTATACCTTGAACACAAGGTTTCAAGGTAAATTTTGGAAAGAAAGAAAAATTGGGAGGGATTAACATGAGGCGAGTGGTAGTTCTAGCGTTACTGGCATTGGCGTTGCCAATTGCCGCTTCGGCGGACATTATTCTCACGAACACCAATGGCTCGATTTTGATTTCCGGCTGCTGCGGCTTAGGCTCGGTCGTCAATTCGACGGGATCGCACCTGCATAGCTGGGGCGCCATCACAGCCCCTCCGGGCCATGCTCTCGGTTCGGTCAGCTTCTCGACCGGCGCTCTGACCAGCGGCTCCCTCTGGACCGGCGGAACGTTTTCGTCTGCGGG
This sequence comes from Terriglobales bacterium, assembly GCA_050014475.1. GTDB lineage: Bacteria > Acidobacteriota > Terriglobia > Terriglobales > Acidobacteriaceae > Acidiflorens. The sequence continues at coordinate 86,244 of JBEKDG010000001.1, forward strand.
CTCGACATTTGACGTTCTTGGCGTCGGCAAATGGACACAAAAACTACCGGGAGCACCAAAAGGGCCGGTAGCGCTCTTCACCGGCAGCTTCACCGGTCCGATTACTTGGACTGTCGTGAGCCACGTAGGACAGAACTGGACCTTCCAGCTCAGCGGCGCGATCACGGGCTTGTATTATGATGGTCGTACGGTGAGTGGAACGACCACCCAGACGCTCTATAGCTCTACCGGCCAGTTCACCCAGGGTGTCGGGCACATTCGTGTGGGCACCACGAACCTCACCGTCCCGGAACCCGGAACTTTGGGTCTTCTAGGAACAGGGCTTGTGGGTATCGCCGGAATGTTCCGTCGCAAGCTGATCGGGGCATAAACTTAACTTTGTTGGTTCGCCCAGAACACTCAACTCATGGCCCCGCCGCAAGGCGGGGCTTTTGATTTTGGGCGCAAGCTACTTGATCGGTTTGATGGCCATTGCAGAAAAGCGGTTTGATTTCCCGTCGAACCGGCCCCTGTTCAGAACCGTCCCAAGCGCTTCGTTTCCTTAGCCGGACAGCATTCGAACACCGCTTCGACGCTCGCCCCATATCCTCTCCGGTTACTGCCGTAACGGCGCGCGATGGCTTTGCCGTTGACCTTACCTCTGTCCAAACCTACAGTCAGGCGCAGGGGGAAGTATGAAGGATATCCATGAGGTTTTGCGCCGCAAGCAGGCGCAGTACACGCAACTGGGTAAGCAGATCGAGATGCTGCAGCAGGCTGCCGAGAAACTGCGCGAAGTCGCGCCCTTGCTCGCCGAAAACGACAACGAGGACGATAGCGCAGTGCTGACGGAAGTGGACGACGAAAACTCCAATGCGATGGCTGCCAAGGCCAGCGCTCAACCCTCGCCGGCCGCGTCCAAGCCAGGGCGTAGCGTAACTCCGCGCTGGCCGTAGAAGCCTGACCGTAGAGGCAAAGCGCGAGGCGGGAGGCTCGGTGCCATGATATTGCAGGCATTGCTGGTGTCAAAGGACGACCTGACTGCGGAAACGCTGATTCAGGTCCTGGCGCAGTTCGGCGTTGCGGTGGCTCGGTCGAATGCGGCCGATGTCGCCGTGACGCGGCTGGCGGAGGAGCGTTTCGATCAGGTCATCGTGGACTTCGACGATCCCGAAGCGGCCTCTCTGCTGCTCGAAGGTTGCCGGCGTCTGGTCGGCCCTGACCGCCATCCGCCCGTTACCATTGCCTTGCTACACGATGCCTCGCAGATCCGCTCCATCCTCGGCGCGGGTGCTCATTTCATCCTTACCAAGCCCATCACCCGCGAGCAGGCTCAAAACACCTTGCGCGCTGCCACATCGCTGCTGAAGCGCGAAAGGCGGCAATCGTTGCGGGTCGCTGTCCAGGCGGCGGTTTCCATTCGTATCGACGAGAGCAATACTGTGGAAGGCATCCTGCTCGACCTGAGCACCGGCGGCATGGATGTGCTGGCGGCCAAGCCACTTCCATCCCAAGCCACGGTTGGCGTCTCCTTTGCGCTTCCCGATGGCGGCGCTGGCATTGAAGGTGACGCGGAAGTTGCCTGGAGCACCGCCAACGGTCAAACCGGCCTCCGCTTTCTCGACATGGACGAAAAGATGCGCGAAGAAATGGGCGCGTGGCTGGCTGCCCGGTCTCACGATGCTCTGCCCGAGGAACCGGACGCGATCAGCCAATGTAAACTGACGGATCTTAGTCTGGGCGGATGCTATGTGCAGACCGAATCTCCCTTCCCTCAGTCTTCAGCCGTTGACCTGTGCCTACGAGCTGCCGGGATGGAGATCCACACGGAAGGTTTGGTCCGGGTCATGCATCCCGGACATGGCATGGGCATTGAATTCCCTGCCCGCACAGAGGAGCAGCGCAAGAGCGTCGGCGAGTTCATCGAGTTCCTCACCGGCCAACCCGGCGCCACTCCGCAACTGGAAACTTCTCCTCGTTCTCTGGTCGCCAACGTGGTCGACCTCAGCCAGACCAGCAGCGCCGCAACCGACGCGGAGGATCCACTCTTGGAATTGCTCCGGACCGGAAATGCCCTGGAGGAAGAAGCGTTTCTCGCCGAACTGCAGCGCCAGCGAACTCCGGCGAGCGTCAACCAATAAGCGTCAACCTATAAACTTCCGCCAATAGCAACCAGCCGATCAGCGTTCGCCCAATAGCGCCCCGATTCCAACGACAACGATCCCAGTAAAAACCGGGAACCAGATCGACACCCCGTCTTTAGTGTCGGCCCAGTCCCCGGCGGTCTGTTCCACCTCGTTGACCGCAGACTACCTCAACACTCCCTCCTGAATGATTTCGTTTCAGTTAATTTTCCGAGAATTTTCCGATGCAATAGAATGGCTCTGCCTGTAGAGACGGGGCTGGCCCCGTCTCCGGGGACGCGGGAGACGCGGCCAGCCGCGTCGCTACGGGAAATCAGATGCAGATGGGGGCTGAGTTTTAACGTTCTATTTTTCCGCAGCCTGCTACTTCAACGTAAGCTAAGGGCCATTTGCTCAGAAATCCGATCTCGCATGCATTGGTGCTAGCTGGCGTCTGTCTGCTGGCCATCACACCGTTTTTTTGGTGGGGGAGTCCCTCCGGGCATGATTTCGAGTTCCACATGTTTTCGTGGATGGAAGTCCTCGGCCAATGGAAGCACGGCATCGCATATCCGCGCTGGGCGGCGCTGGCGTACTGGGGATACGGCGAGGCTCGCTTCCTGTTTTATCCGCCCGCTTCCTGGACTCTGGGCGCCACGCTCGGTGCCGCTCTGCCCTGGAAGATGGTGCCGGGCGCGTATTGCTGGATTGGGCTCACGCTTGCCGGAGCGGCCATGTACCGGCTCGCCCGCCAGTGGTTCCCGGCCCCGGACGCTCTGTTTGCGGCCGTGTTCTATGCGCTGAATCCCTATCACCTGTTGATCGTCTACTGGCGGAGCGCATACGCCGAACTGCTGGCCGCCGCCCTGCTGCCGCTTCTGCTGCTTTGTCTTCTGCGGCTCCAGGAGCCCGCTTTGGGCCAACATGATTCTGCACGAGGGGGAGAAACTCACGATCCAAGCGGGTCTTGGGAAGGGTACGACTTCAGTCGTGCCATAAATTCGGCAAAAGCATCGGCTTTAGCCGCTCAGGGCCATTGCAGTCTGCCTGGCCAACATAGCTTTCGCCCGACGCTGTGGCTGACCCTCACGCTGGCCGCAGCCTGGCTCACAAACGTGCCCGCCGCCGTGATGATCCATTACTCAACCGCCGGGCTGGCGTTGCTCTTGGCCGCAAGTGAGACGGCCCGCAAACGATCGTGGGGTCCACAGACCTGGCGTCCCCTCATCCGGACGGCGCTGGCGATGCTCCTCGGAGCCGGCCTCGCTTCGTTTTATCTGCTCCCGGCAATCTACGAACAGGGGTGGATCAACCTCAGTCAAGTGCTGTCGCCGGGCGTCCGGCCGCAGGACAATTTTCTTTTCACCATCATCGCCGATCCCGATCACAACCGCTTCAATCTTCTGGTTTCGACTGTAGCCGTTACCGAAATCGGCATCCTCGCTTTCGCGATCTGGTTTTCGCGCCGCTGGCGGGCGAAACGCATAGGCGGAGCGGACTTCAGCAGTCCAATCGCGTCCAGCGCAACCGCGGTGGCCGCTGACCAACGCCCGTGGATGCTTCTTTCTGCCTGGGGCGCCATCAGCGCGCTCCTCCTGCTTTCGGTGAGCAATTTGCTCTGGCAGCACTTGCCCAAGTTCCGCTTCGTGCAACTTCCCTTCCGCTGGCTGCTCTGCATGAACGCCGCTTTGGCCATACTTCTGCCCATGGCCGCCAAACGCTGGACCGCGCGCGGGTTGGCGTCTGCGGTTCTGCTGGCTGCGGTTATCCTCGCCGGCTATCGCATCCAACCCCCTTGGTGGGCCAAAGCCGACGATATCCGCGAGATGAGCGAGGCGGTCGCCGACGGCACCGGCTACGAGGGCACCGACGAATACGTCCCGGCCGGAGCCGACGCCTACGAGTTGAACAAAAGTCTGCCTCGCGTCAGCGACGACACGGGAGCAGCGGTTCCGAGCAAGATACTGGCGTGGGGGCCGACGGAAAAACACTTCACGGTCCATGCTGCCGCCCCGCAAAATATAACTGTGCGCCTGTTCAGCTACCCGGCGTGGTACGTCGTGGTGAACGGCAAGCCGACCGCAACGCAAACAACCGATGTGACCGGCCTGATCGTCATTCCGGTTGCCGCCGGAGACGACGATGTACACATCTATTTCCGCCGGATGATCGATCGTGTAGTCGGAAACGTCGTCTCGCTGATCAGCCTTGGGCTGCTGATTGTCGCGTGGATCAAGACGCAGCCGAAGCCCCAGCCAGGACAGCGGATGTAATCCCCTGTGTTTTCGCGTGTCCCCTGTGGTTGAAGAAAGAGCCTATAACCACAGGGAACACAGAGGAGCACAGAGAAAGGCTATTGAGAGCACGCAAGATGCAACGTCGCGTCCTGGTGGCAACCTCAAATCCCGGCAAGCTCCGCGATTTCGCCGGAGCCGCCGCGCCCTTCGGCATCACGATCGCAAACATCCCACACTTTTCGTCCCTGCCCGAGGTTGTCGAAAACGGGACCACCTTCGAGGAGAACGCGCGCAAAAAAGCAGAGTCCTACAGTCTGGCCGTTCCCGGCGAACTGGTCCTGGCCGACGACTCCGGCCTGGAGATTGACGCTCTGGGCGGTGCTCCCGGAGTGCGCTCCGCCCGCTACGCCGCCGATGAACCGCGCGCCGCAGAGTGCAACACCGATGACGAAGCCAACAACACGAGAGTGCTCCGCGAACTAAGAAATATTCCGCAAGAAAAACGCACCGCGCGATTCGTCTGCGTTCTGGCCTTGGCCCGTGACGGCCAGACGGTTCACGCCTTCCGCGGCACCGCTGAAGGCATCATTCTGGACGCACCCCGTGGCCAGCGCGGATTCGGATACGATCCGCTGTTCTATTTCCCGAAGATCGGCAAGACCTTTGCCGAATTGAGCGCGGCAGAAAAAGCGCAGTACAGCCATCGTGGCGCAGCTTTTCGCGAATTCCTGGTGTGGTATCGGAGAGCCAGCGGTCAAGAGCTTTAACCGCGGAGTACGCAGAGATCGCGGAGGAAATTGAAGGACAGCCATTTGTCCGCGGCGAACTCCGCATATCGATCGCTAATTTCTAATTTTCCTCTGCGCGCTCTGCGATCTCTGCGGTTCAAGGTTCAAGCTTTCCTTGACTTCCCTTCCCGCGCAAAACGATAATAGCCAGTTTGCACATCGGACCACGTAAGGAGCAGTCATCGTGGCGTCAACTGCCAATCCCGTCGTTCCCAGGATCAAACCGGGCGTAGCTCCACTGCGCGCTGGCGAGGGGACCTCGTTCCTGCTGCGCCGTCTGCATTCCCTCAGCGGCGTCGTTCCCATCGGAGCGTTCCTTCTCGAACACTTCATCTCGAACGCCGAAGCTTTCAAAGGCCCGCTGGCCTACGGAAAGCAAGTCGAGTTTCTGAACAGCCTGCCCTTTGTTTTTTTGCTGGAGCTGTTCTTCATTTGGATTCCGATCCTCTACCACGGCCTCTACGGCGTTTACATCTGGTATCAAGGCGACACCAATGTCGCCGATTACCCGTGGACCGGCAACTGGCTCTACACTTCGCAGCGATGGACGGGCATCGTCGCGCTCATCTACATGGTGCAGCACACTTACTACCTGCGCTTCACCGGCGTGCACCTGCCGACGCACCCCATGCAGTCGTTCGCCAAAGTGCAGGGAGAATTCCAGAATCCGTGGATGATCGCCTTCTACGCCGTTGGCATCGTCGCCGCTTCCTGGCATTTCAGTTACGGCCTGTGGCTGTTCGCCGCGAAGTGGGGGATCACGACGGGCGAAAGGGCGCGCCGCCGCTTTGGCTACCTCTGCCTCGCGCTCGCTCTTGGTTTGGTTTCAATCGGCGCGGCCAGTATGTACGGATTCCTGAGGACGCCACTCCAACCTTTGGACACCAATGCTTCGGAAAACATCGTAATGCGATAGAGATTGTGCGGAATTGTGCGAGAAGGCCCGGGCCCAGCCCGGCAGATTGGATTCATACAGCATGGCAACTCCGAAAATCATCGTAGTGGGCGGCGGCCTGGCAGGCCTCGCCGCCGTCATCAAGATCGCCGAGATGGGCGGTGAGGTGGACCTGTTCTCGATCGTCCCGGTCAAGCGCTCGCACTCGGTTTGCGCGCAGGGTGGCATCAACGCGGCCAAGAACCTGAAGGGCGAAGGCGATTCCACCTGGATCCACTTCGACGACACGATTTACGGCGGCGACTTCCTGGCCAATCAGCCCCCGGTGAAGGACATGTGTGAGGCGGCGCCGGGCATTATCGACTTGCTCGACCGCATGGGTGTGCCGTTCAATCGCACTCCCGAAGGTCTGCTCGACTTCCGCCGCTTCGGCGGCACGCTCTATAACCGCACCGCGTTTGCCGGAGCAACCACCGGCCAGCAGCTTCTCTACGCTCTCGACGAGCAGGTCCGCCGCTACGAGTCCGAAGGCAAGGTCAAGAAGTACGAGCACTGGGAGTTTCTCTCGGCCGTGCTCGACGGAAACCGCGTTTGCCGCGGCATCTGCGCCATGGATCTGCGGACGATGGAAGTGCGCACCTTCCCCGCCGACGCCATCATCATCTGCACCGGCGGCATTGGCGCGATCTTTGGGAAGTCCACCAACTCGGTTGTGTGTACCGGATCGGCCCAGTCGGCGCTCTATCAGCAAGGCTGCTACTACGCGAACGGCGAGTTCATTCAGGTTCACCCCACCTGCATCCCCGGCGAAGACAAACTGCGCCTGATGTCGGAATCGGCGCGCGGCGAAGGCGGACGCGTCTGGGTGCCCAGGACTCCGGGCGACAAGCGCGATCCCAAAAGCATCCCGGAAAAAGAGCGCTGGTACTTTCTGGAAGAGTGGTATCCGAAATACGGCAACCTCGTGCCGCGCGACGTGGCGACTCGCGCCATATTCGAGGTCATCTACAAGCACAACCTCGGCATTGACGGCAAGCCGATGGTCTATCTCGACCTGACCCACATCGATCGTAAGACTCTCGACCGCAAGCTCGAAGGCATCCTCGAAATCTACGAGAAGTTTGTCGGCGTCGACCCGCGCGACGTGCCCATGAAGATTTTCCCCGGCATGCACTACACCATGGGCGGCCTCTGGGTGGATTACAAACAGGCCACCAACATCCCCGGCGTTTTCGCGGCAGGCGAAGCCGAATACCAATACCACGGCGCCAACCGCCTGGGCGCGAACTCGCTGGTGTCGTGCATCTACGGAGGCTTCGTCTCCGGCCCGAATGCCGTACAGTACGCCACGAATCTGCAAGCCGCGCCCAGCAACGGCCACTTCGACGCGGAACGCAAGCGGCAGCAGGAAATCAACGCCCGCCTCATGAGCGCCGACGGCAACGAGAATCCCTTCCTGCTCTGGCGCGAACTCGGCGAAACCATGACCGCGAACTGCACGGTCATCCGCTACAACAAGAAGTGTGAGGCAGCGGACGCCAAAGTAGTGGAACTGCTGCATCGCTTCCAGAAGATCAACCTGAGCGACCGCTCGCAGTGGGCCAACACGACCATCGCCTTCGCGCGCCAGCTGTACAACATGCTGCAGCTTTCGCGGGTAATCGCGCAGGGAGCGGCCATGCGCGACGAGTCTCGCGGCTCGCACTATAAGCCGGATTTCCCCGACCGCGACGACAAGAACTGGATGAAGACCACGAAAGCAACCTTCGCGCCCGATCTGGACGAGCCAAAGTTTGAGTTCGAAGAGGTAGACGCATCGTTGATTCCACCGAGACCGAGGAAGTACTAAGGTGGCGGAGCAATTTATTTTCGAGCCGAACTGTAAGTTCGCGATTCTCGCTATAAACGGCGCGCGTGCGGATGTTCCGGTCAATTTGATTTTGCAAGACGGTACAAGAGTATTAAACAGTTTCCCATTCGAGCTAGACAAACACTGGAAGGACGCGCTCGGCACGCTTCAACTCAATAACTTGCAGACAGGCAATTTATTCCTCGTGCGCACTGCGACGGAGGGCTGGCCGAAAGGGCACTTGCAGATTTCTGGTGGCCCCGTCGATGAGGAGTTGCAATCTCACATTGGTCGTGTGTTCATAATGCTTCGTTTACTCGGGACAATCGTGTACGAGAATGCGTTTATGCTTGGGGGGCATGTTGTGAACGGCGAACCTGAATGCCGATACTTCACGACGACTGAGCATTTCTATCTCACGCTAGGATGTCTGCCATTGATGATTCGCGAGAAAGATCTGCGCATTGCGGTCGAACTCCATGAAACATACTTACGTCTTCGGAAAACATATACTAATACAGAGAGATGGCGGTTTAGCCGGGGCCTTTATGCTCTAAAGGCAGCTTTCGAGCAATGCAATGCGTACGACAGGCTACCTGGATTTGTTCGCGCTATCGAGGCATTGATCCTTCCAGGAATTGGCAAAACAAAAAAGCAGTTTATATCGCGTTGTTCGCTATTCGCCGGGCCAAAGTCGAAAGTGGCAGAAATCAAAGAGATATTGCAAGAAGCATACGATATGCGTTGTGACAATGAACACATGCACGACTGGGATCGCTCGCTCAACAAATACCCAGTTACGGAACGCGAGGCCATTGCGCTCTGGCGAACAAGACAGATGGAAGAATTAGCCTCTACCGCATATCGAAAGATTTTATCTGACAAGGCTCTTCAGCCCAACTTTCACGATGATGCCACGATTGAGAGCTTTTGGAGAAAACCGGACGATGAAATCCGAGCGGCATTCGGCAATTGTGACATCTCGGAGCTAAAGATTGTTAAGTACTACTCCAATGGGTGGGCACACCCCTCGGAGTGGCCTCAAGAAACGCTTGAAAGTTTCCTGCGGAAGGTCAAGTCTGCATAGATAGAGAAACTAATGCCAAACAACAAGACCGTAATCATCAAGGTCAAACGCCAACTCACCCCCGACGCCAAGCCGGCGTGGGAAGAATTCGAGATCGCCTACAAGCCGAACATGAACGTCACTTCGGCGCTGATGGAGATCGCGGCCAACCCCGTCACCCGCGACGGCAAGCAGACCACGCCCATCACCTACACCTCGAACTGTCTCGAAGAAATCTGCGGCTCTTGCGCCATGCTGATCAACGGACGCGCCCGCATGGCCTGCTCCTCCCTGCTCGACCACCTCGATCAGCCGATCAAGCTCGAACCGCTCTCCAAATTTCCCGTTGTGCGCGATCTCTCCGTCGATCGCAGCGTGCTCTTCGAGAATCTGAAGAAGGTCAAAGCCTGGGTTCCGATCGACGGAACTTACGACCTGGGTTCCGGGCCGCGTATGACCGCCGAGGCCCAGGAAGAAGCCTATCCGCTCTCGCGCTGCATCTCGTGTTGCTGCTGCATGGAAGCCTGCCCGCAGTTCAATGAGGACACCGGATTCGTCGGCGCGGCCACCATCTCGCAAGTGCGCCTGTTCAACACGCATCCCACCGGCCAGGCCCTGAAGCGCGAGCGTCTGTCCGCGCTCATGGGCGACGGCGGCATCCAGGAATGCGGCTACGCTCAAAACTGCGTCGAGATTTGTCCAAAGGACATTCCACTGACCACGTCGATTGCCGAAGTCGGTGGCCAGGTCATGAAGCAATCGCTCACCGACCTGCTGCGAAAATGACGGCGCTTTGCCTGTAGAGACGGGGCTTGCCCCGTCTCCGCTTGCGCCGTCTCTCTAAACATGCCACGAGCAAGACGCGGCGAGCCGCGTCTCTACGGGGAATCTGACGCCACTCTAGGAGCTGGGCAGTTCCTCAAACCGTGCTTTTTCCAGCACTTGCCTCCGAAATCGGCCAGTTGCCCTCGGTAACCACCCGTAAATCCCTTAAGTAACTGGGCTTAGCGGCGATTGTTTCGCATAATTGTTTATCTGTGGTTTACAATTGCCGATCCCCTAGGGTATGGGCAGTTTTCCACAGGCCCGGGGTTGTTCAAGGCCACGATGCCATCGCGATGACGACAAGCTCCAAACCGCTGGGTACACTGCCGATTGCGCTGATCGCGCTGGCAGTTTTCGTCGTGCTCGCAACGCCACGGACTGGCTTTGCCCTGCAGCGCGTCCACCATCACCGTCTGCGCTCGTATCGCCGGGCCCTCCGTGGCATCCTCTGGAACCCACTGTTCCGTCCATCCCACGATTCGCTGATCCGGCAAAACGAGGAAATCGACCGTCTCGATCTGCCGCGCATTCAGGACGACGCTGAACTGGAAGCGCTCAAGGCCTCAGGGGCGCTGGTGCCTATCGAGGAGAGCGATACTCTGAAGATTGAACACAGTCTCGATCCTTCGCGCCGCTACTGCCGCCCCTGGACCCGCGATTTCGTGCAGGACCTTTCCGAGGTGTACTACCGCCAGTTCCACGCTCAGATCCAGGTCAATTCCGCGGTGCGCACTGTCAAGGTGCAGAAGAAGCTGCGCCGCCACAATCGCAATGCCGCTCCCGCCGAAGGCGATACGGCGTCGTCCCATCTCGCCGGCATCACCGTCGATCTCCAGCGCCGCGGCATGACGAAGGAAGAAATCCGCTTCGTCGAACGCTATTTGTTCTATTTGAACGCGCTCGGCCTGGTCGAGCCCGAAGAAGAGCGCCGCCACTGGTGCTTCCACGTGATGGTCTCCGACCACTACAGCGACTGGCGCCAGACCCAGACGGTTTTCCCGCTTCCGCCAGTGGAACAGCCTGTCACCGCGCCAGTGACCGCAATCGCAGCAATGACCGCCTCCGACTGAGCCTCCAGCCAGACTCCGCCTCCGCTACAATCTCCACAGCATGATTGTTCTGATGGCCGGCCTTCCCGGAACGGGCAAAACCACGCTCGCTCGGGAACTGGCCCACCGCACTCAGGGCGCGCTCCTCGGCAAAGACGAGATCCGCGCCGCCCTGTTCTCGCCAGAAGACATCGAATACTCGGTCAATCAAGACGACTTCGTGATGGAGGTCATGCTCGACGCTGCCCGCTTCCTGCTGCAAAATACTCCTGCTCGCAAAATCTTCCTCGACGGCCGCACCTTCTCCCGCCGCTGCCAGATCGACCGCGTTCTCCAGTTCGCCCGCGAACTCGCTCAGCCCTGGACAATCATCGAGTGCACCTGTTCCGATGAATCCGCTCGCCGCCGTCTCGACCTCGAACCCGATCTTTTGCACCCCGCGCACAACCGAACGTTCGCGCTCTACCTCGAAGTGAAAGCCTGCTTCGAACCCATCACTCTTACGAAGACAACAATCTCAACTGACCAGCCGCTTGAGCAGTGCATCGAGCAGGCTCTGGCCGCCGTGATTGCAGGATGAGTGATTCGATGGAGCGACGGGCGTCTCGCCCGTCCAGCCGGGCGGGGACGCCCGGCTCTCCATTAGCAACCGTAAATCGAAGCTCGCAGCTCGAAGCTCGCAGCTCTGCCGTCTCGTATAGAATCCTTGTTCACATGAAGACGCTCGCCATGAACCAGCGAACCCTTGCCCTTGCCGTCGCACTTTCACTCGCCTTTGCCGTCCCGCTCGGCGCGCAGACCGCCGTCTCCGCCAAAGCCCGCGAGATCCACAACTCCGCCATCGTCATCGACACGCACGCCGACACCCCGCAGCGCTTCCTCGACGAAAACTACGACATCGGATCGACCGATCCCAAAGACCCCGGCCACGTCAGCCTCGACAAGGTTAAAGCCGGAAACCTCGGCGCCGAGTTCTTTTCCATCTGGGTCGAACCCGAAACCAACCAGGGCCACTTCGCCCGCCACACGCTCGATCTCATCGATTCGGTTTACGAGCAGGCTGCCCGCCATCCCGACCGCATGATGATGGCCTTCAGTGTTGACGACATCGAGCGCGCCCACCGCGAGCACAAGCTCGCCGCCCTGCTCGGCATCGAAGGCGGCCACTCCATCGAAAACGACGTCCGCCTGCTGCGCGATTTCTACCGCCTCGGCGTGCGCTACATGACCCTGACCTGGTCGAATAGCAACGAGTGGGCCGACTCTTCCGGCGACATCAACAATCCTAAAGTCGAGCGCCACAACGGCCTCACCGATGGCGGCAAGCAGATCGTGCTTGAGATGAACCGCCTCGGCATGCTGGTGGATGTTTCCCACGTTGCCGACAAGACGTTCTACGACGCCATCGCCGTCACCAGAGCGCCCGTCATCGCCTCGCACTCGTCCGCGCGTGCCCTCACTAACCATCCACGCAACATGACCGACGACATGCTCCGCGCCGTCGCCAGGAACGGCGGCGTCGTTCAGGTAAATTTCTACAACGCCTTCATCGACGAGAACTACCGCAAGGCCGCTGAAGCGCAAGCCAAAGACCGCGACGACGCCGTGAAGGCCTACACCGACCAGCTCAAGGCTGCCGGAAAAACCGCTACCTACCTCGACGCCGACCGCATCGAGCGCGAATGGGCCGCCAAAATTCCGCGCCCTCCGTTGAGTTCGCTGATCGATCACATCGACCATATCGCCAAAGTCGCTGGCATCGATCACGTCGGCCTGGGCTCGGATTTTGACGGCGTGAGCGGCGCGACCCCCGAAGGCATCGACTCCGCCGCCGACCTGCCAAAAATCACGCAAGCTTTGCTCGACCGCGGCTACGGCGCCGACGACATCCGAAAGATTCTGGGCGGCAACCTGCTTCGCGTCTTCCGCGAAGCCGAGCGAGTCAGCCGCGAAATGCAAGCCAGTAAATGAGTGATCGGTAGCGCGACCGCATTATCAGTCATACGGTGGAGCGACGGGCGTCTCGCCCGTCCCGCCGGGCGGGGACGCCCGGCTCTCCACCAGCAAGCTAGGATCGACTGTCGTACAATCAAAGATTGCCAAAACACCCTAAAGGAGCATCCATGCGAACTCTAATGCACACGCTTGTCCTGATAATCTCCACGTCGCTGCTCGGCGCCGCCCAGGCGGCCTCAACTCCACCGACGGCGACAACGCCGCCCGTCCGCAAGCCCGCCAGTTCCGCCACCGCGGCTACGACCGAGCCCACCGCCATCATCCACACCACGGCCGGCGACCTGCATTGCACGCTGTTTCCGAAGGTAGCCCCGATCGGAGTCGAGAATTTCATCGGACTGGCTGAGGGCACCAAAGACTGGACCAGCCCCGTCTCGCACGCCAAGAAGCACGGCGTCCCACTTTATGACGGCACCATCTTTCACCGCGTGATCCCCAGTTTCATGATTCAGGGTGGAGATCCCAAAGGCGATGGCACCGGCGATCCCGGCTACAAATTCAAGAATGAGACTTTGCCCACCGTCAAGTTCGATCGCCCCGGGCGTCTCGCCTACGCCAACGCCGGACCCAACACCAACGGCTCGCAGTTCTTCATCACTGAAGTTCCCTACCCCAGCCTCAATGGCGGCTATACCATCTTCGGGCAGTGCGATGATGCTGCGGTCGAACTGGTTAAGAAAATCGCGCGCATGGCCACGAACGGCGAAACCCCGGTCCATCCTGTCAAGATCACGCACATCGAAATCCATCGCGCCGGCGCAGCCACCGCCGAGCCCGCAGCCGCGCCCAAACCATCGGCTGGCGCGAAGAAGCAACCCACGTCGTAGAGACACGGCTCGCCGCGTCTGAGACGAGGCAAGCCTCGTCTCTACAGCAAGTTTAAGAAAGATCAATTTAAGAATTCTAAGGAGACGTTCGAGAATAATATGACCCGCACACCCGGAACCTATGCCGTGTTCGAAACCAGCGAGGGCACCATCGTTTGCCGTCTGTTTGAGAAGGACGCCCCTAAGACTGTCGCCAATTTCGTCGAACTCAGCCAAGGCAAGCGCGAGTGGACGCATCCCACCACGCGCAAGAAGACCACCGATCCCCTTTACCACGGAACCATTTTTCATCGCGTAATCCCCGACTTCATGATTCAGGGCGGCGACCCGATGGGCACCGGTTTCGGCGGTCCCGGCTACCAGTTCGAAGACGAAACCAAAGGTTCGCCACATCGTTTCGACAAGGCGGGAAAGCTGGCGATGGCCAACTCCGGCCCCAACACCAACGGCTCGCAGTTCTTCATCACCGTCGGCAACACCGACTGGCTCACCGGCAAACACACAATTTTCGGCGAGGTGGTCGAAGGATACGAGGTCGTGCAAACAATCTCGAAAGTCGCGCGCAACCGCCAGGACCGTCCCAACAAAGACGTCGTGGTGAAGTCCGTAAAAATCGAACGCTAATAGAGACGCGGGTGCCCCAGGTCTCACGGTTTTCGAGACCTGGGAGCGGGGCGGCAACACGGCAGTGTAGTCCCAATTCAGCCCCGCACACCTACACCGCAGTGAGTTTCGTCACATTCTCCTGTGATTGCCAGCCTAGTTTCCCTTCTCTCAATATTCTTTATAATGATGAGTTCCTTTTTAACTTTCGGAGGCAAGTGTAATGGCGTCGTTTAACGGAGTCCCTGTCCCATCCAACGGACAGAAGATCGAGTACAGCAACGGGAAGTACCGCGTTCCCAATCACCCAATCATCCCTTTCATTGAAGGCGACGGCACCGGCCGCGATATCTGGAAAGCCTCCGTCCGTGTCTTCGACGCCGCTGTCGAAAAGGCGTACCACGGTAAGCGCTCCGTCGCCTGGTATGAAATCTTTGCCGGCGAGAAGGCCAAGGCTCGCTTTCAGAACTGGCTCCCCGACGACACCGTCAGTGCCATCCGCGAATTTCGCGTCGCCATCAAAGGGCCGCTGACTACGCCCGTCGGAGGCGGCATCCGTTCCCTCAACGTCGCCCTGCGCCAGACCCTCGATCTCTACGGCTGCGTGCGTCCCGTGAAGTACTACGCCGGTGTGCCGTCGCCCGTGAAGCATCCCGAGCGCATGAACATCGTCATCTTCCGCGAAAACACGGAAGACGTTTACGCCGGCATCGAATGGGAGGAAGGCACGCCCGATGCCGCCCGGCTGATTGCATTCCTCAACAAAGACATGTTGAAAGGCGGCAAGAAGCAAATCCGCCTCGATTCCGGCATCGGCATCAAACCCATGTCCGTGACTGGCACCAAGCGCCTGGTGCGCATGGCCATCCAGCATGCTCTCGAACACAAGAATAAAGCGGTCACTCTCGTCCACAAAGGCAACATCCAGAAGTTCACCGAAGGCGCGTTCCGCAAGTGGGGATACGAACTCGCCACCGAAGAGTTCCGCGACAAAGTCGTCACTGAGCGCGAGAGCTGGATCCTCGACAACAAAGACAAGAAGCCCAATATCACTGTCGAGGAGAACGCGAACCTCATCGAGCCCGGCCTTGAGTTTGCCCAAGAGGACTTCCGCCAGACTATCTACAAAGAAGTAAAAGACTGCCTCGATTCCATCTACGCCACGCACGGCAAAGGCGCATGGAAGAAAAAGCTGATGATCAACGACCGCATCGCCGACTCCATCTTCCAGCAGGTTGTGACCCGTGCCGATGAATACAGCGTACTGGCCACGCCCAACCTGAACGGCGACTACATTTCCGATGCTTGCGCCGCGCAGGTCGGCGGCCTCGGCATCGCTCCCGGAGCCAACATCGGCGACGGCTACGCCATCTTCGAGGCCACCCACGGCACCGCCCCCAAGTACGCCGACAAAGACGTCATCAATCCCGGCTCCGTTATTCTTTCGGGCGTCATGATGTTCCGCTTCCTCGGATGGACGGAAGCCGCCGATCTGATCGAGCAGAGCCTGGAGCGCACCATCTTACAGAAGAAAGTAACCTACGATTTCGAGCGCCTGATGGAAGGCGCGACCAAGGTAAAAACCAGCGAGTTCGCCACTTGTATGATCGACAACATGCGCGTCGCAGTCGCAGCTGACTGAGACGACTTTGACTTTGCATGTACCTTAGAACTGATCTCATAAATGGTTCTAGGTAGGTTTTGGGAAGGGCACGGCTTCACAGGTTACTGAAAAAGTCGACGTTGCGCCTGATTTTGGGTGGCGCAGCGCTTCAGCGCTGCGATAACCGCTCTGCTTTCAGTAGCGGCTTTAGCCGCTGAGGGCAACCTGCAGGTCGCGAAAAGCTTTTTCCGGCAGCCTCTTCAGCTGTGCCGCTTGCAGTCGAAGAACTTCGGGCTTTAGCCCCTGAGGGAAGGAATTTTATGCGCAATAAAGTAACGATCGTCGGTTCCGGAAACGTAGGCGCCACCGCCGCTCATTGGATCGCATCGAAAGAACTAGCCGATGTCGTCCTCATCGACATCGTCGAAGGCGTTCCCCAGGGGAAAGGGCTCGACCTGCTCGAAGCCATGCCCGTCGAGAAGCGCGATTCCGCAATTCTCGGTACGAACGACTACGCCGACACCGCCAACTCCGACATCGTCGTCATCACCGCCGGAATTCCACGCAAGCCCGGCATGAGCCGCGATGACCTGCTGAATACCAACCACAAAATCATGAACGACGTAGTCGGCAAGGTCGTGCATCACTCGCCGAACTGCATCCTCATCGTCGTCTCCAATCCCCTCGACGCCATGGCGCAGGCCGCCTACAAGATGAGCGGCTTTCCGCGCGAGCGCGTCATTGGCATGGCCGGCGTGCTCGACTCCGCCCGGTTCCGCACCTTTATCGCCCAGGAACTCAATGTCAGCGTCGAGAACGTAACCGCCTTCGTCCTCGGCGGACACGGCGACACCATGGTCCCGCTTCCCCGCTATTCGACCGTCGCCGGCATTCCCATCACCGAACTCATGGACCAAGCCACTATCGAGCGCATCGTCCAGCGCACCCGCGACGGTGGCGCCGAGATCGTCAAACATCTCAAGACTGGATCGGCTTACTACGCCCCGTCGGCCGCCGCCACCGAGATGGTCGAGGCCATCCTCAAAGACAAGAAAAAGATTCTCCCGTGCGCCGCCTACCTCAACGGAGAGTACGGCATCCACGGAATCTTTGTCGGCGTCCCGGTGAAACTCGGCGCCAAGGGGATCGAGCAGATCATCGAGATCAAACTCACCCCGGAAGAGAAAACGGCCCTCGACAGAAGCGCCGCTGCCGTGAAAGAACTCGTCGCGGTGATCAACGTCTAGGTCATAGGTTTTGGGAAGGGCACGACTTCAGTCGTGCCACAACCGACCCGAACAGAAAGGGCTTTAGCCGCTGAGGGCGTGACGGCGCAGTTCGACAGGCGGGTGGCCACCATCTGCGCGAATATAGCCCGCACTGTGTCGGTCGTGCGGTGACGCCGCACACCATCGATTGGTGACAAAAGCCCCCTCCGTCCACCGCAGAGAAAGGCCCCTTCTCGAAAAGCGCGAGAAGGGGCGCACCCCCCTTTTTCTTAGCTGCCAATGTTTCTCAACGCGGGTATACTTTCCGCAGATGTGCGCCACCCGCCAAGCACTAGTTGGAGCAACCGTTGCAGGCGTTCCAGGGTCACTAGCGGCCACTGAGGTAACCGCAACCATGAATCAGGTGCAGAATCTCTCTGGGAGAGCTTCGTGTGAAAAGTAGAGGCAAACAGTCAGCGGACTTCGGTCGACTTGCGGCATTTGCAACGCTTGCAGCTGTTTTGTTGTTGCGCACGCTAGCTCCAAAGAAGGTTCAAGATACTGCAGCGCTTGTCGTCGGTGCTGCGCTTCTGCTCATGCTGGCTTACTACAGTGTACGGGCGCTAGTTGGTCGCCTAAGCGATAAAACACCGGATAGCGAATGCACACTTGTAGCGCGGGCGGTAAATCCAATTCTGTTTTACGTCGGGAATATGGGCATCGTTTTGGGCATCGTCTCGTTCGTACTTTATTACACGTCTAAGACGACGATCGCAGACCGGCAGCTTTGGTTTGGATTGGGTCTATTTGTGTTTATGACGGGAACCGTTTGTGTATGGTTCGGTGCTTACCAGCTGAAAATCTGCGGTCAGGAGATTAGATGCTGGTCGCTCGGCGGGTACCGCGCCATGAACTTGAGCGAGGTTAAAATAGCTCGCATCAGAATCGGCATTGATAGGTATCGACCTGGCATTCGCCTTGAGATATTGTCGCGTGACGCAAACAAGAAGCCGGTCATCGTAGCTCTCAAAGCGTTCCGAAAGAATGATATGGATCGTGTGTTTGATTGGCTTGGCGCAAAACTTGAGGACCCGGGCGAACTGACGTTGACCCGCGAGGAGCCCACGGAAGACGACTAGGTCTCTGACCGCATAATCTGGTTTCTTTTGTAGCCGAACTTCAAGGCGGGTGGCCACCATCTGCGCGAGTATAACCCGCCCCGCGCTGCGTTGGCAGAGCTGAAAAGGGGGTGCGCCCCTTCTCGCGCTTTTCGAGAAGGGGCCTGCCCAACCGCTGGCACAAGGAGCTTTTACGCCGCCGGCGGTCGAATCTTTATCTTCAGCACCGTCCAACCCACAACTTAACCTACGCCGAATATTGCCCGTTGCACCCCTTGACAAGATTCCCCCCGGTCATCAACCCCCTAACTCACACATTCTTAAACACCTTACAGTTAAGTCCTTTAGAATCAAAGACCGCTTCGTGAATTCATCCTAAGTCCAGGATTCCAAAAGACCGCACTCAAGGGGGTCTCAGGCCCCACCGAAATCCACCAGCAAACTCACACCTCGATTTCGCATTTGCCGATCAAGTCACCCTCGTTGTAGTGTGTTGACGACTCCACCATGGACTTCGATCAACTAGAAATCTTTCTGGAAGTGGCGCGCCTCTCCAGCTTCTCTCGCGCGGCGGAAAAGCGTTTCCGAACTCAACCCGCCATTTCTTCCCAAATTCGCGCCCTGGAAGAAGAAGTCGGAGCTCGCCTGCTCGACCGCTCCGGAGGCCGCGTTTCGCTCACCGCCTCCGGCAAATTGTTTTTCAAGTATGCCGAGGAAACGTTGGAGCGGCGCAAGGCGATCCTCACCGAAATCGCCGAGACCGAGCGCGTGCCGCGCGGCGAAATTGTTGTGGGAGCAAACGAAGGCACCTGCCTGCACATCCTGCCTGAGGTGTTCGCGCAATTCAAACGCGACTATCCAAACGTTGCCGTAAGCATCAAACGCTCCGACTACGCCAGGATTCTCGAGTCGATCATCGAGAACGTGGTGGACTTTGGCGTGGTCTCGCTGCCCGTGACCGACAACCGCCTCGAGGCGCAGATGATTCATCGCGACGAACTCGTCGTGATCACGGCCCCGGGTCATCCGCTCGCGGCGAAGAAGAGCGTCACCGTGGCCGAGGTCTCGACATATCCGCTGGTCGTACCCAAACTGGGTCACACCCGCGACGCACTCGATGCGCTGTTCTATGACCATCACTTGAAGCCGAACTTCGCCATGGAACTCGATTCGAGCGAGCTGCTGAAGCGTTTTGTGGCGGCCGGTGTCGGTGTCGGATTTATCGCGCGCTCCAATATCGAGGAAGACATCCGGGCCAAGGCTCTCGTCGCAATCACCTTCGCCGACGCGCAAATCCGGCGCGACCTCGCGATCGTCTTCCGCAAAGACAAATCTCTGAGCCGCGCCGCCAAGGCCTTCATGGACATCGCGGTCAAGCAAAAGAATTTTTCCGCCGCTGGGGCTGGGAAACGATCCAAATGAAGAAGGCCATCCGTTTTGTGCTCTGCTTGTCCTTGCTCGTTTCGCCCGCCGCAGCCCAGAAGCAGCCCGTCAGCGGCAAGGTTTCCTCCGGCGCCGCCTACAAGCTCATCGCGCTGAAAGTCACGGGAACGGCGCGCTACGCCGACAAAGAAATTCTTGCCGCCAGCGGCCTGCAGATCGGCCAAAACGCCGCCGACGGCGATTTCAAAGAGGCGGTGCAGCGCCTGGGCGATTCCGGCCTGTTCAGCGAAGTCGCCTATTCGTATTCCTCTTCAGGCGCGGGCGTAAGACTCGAACTCCAGCTCGCCGATACCGACAAGAGCAAGCTGGTTCCCGCGCGCTTCGAAAACTTCGTCTGGTTCACCGACGACGAACTGCTCACTGCCTTGCAACCCCGCGTTCCGTTGTTCAAGCAGTTGCTGCCGCTTGCAGGCAATCTTCCGGACCGGGTTTCCGAAACGCTGCAAGCCATCCTCACCGAAAAGAATTTTCCGGGTCGAGTAAATTACCTGCGCCAGGGAGACGAGTCGAGCGGTGTCCTAAACGCAATCGATTACCGGGTCGAGGAAGTCAGCATCCGAATTCGCGGCGTCGAATTCCCCGGAGCCTCGCCCGAGCAGACGGCTCTACTCACAACCGCCGCCCGCCGCCTTACGGGCGCAGAATACGGACGCTCTACTCTCGCCGCGGTCGCTAAGTCTGACCTGCTGCCGGTGTACCTGCAGCGCGGATATTTGAAGGCAACCTTTGGGCCGTCAGACGCGCGCGTCGTGCCTCAACCTGCTCCACCGGCGGATGCGCAAGTCCCCGCCGACGTTCAGGTGGATGCCATCGTACCGGTGACGCCGGGCAAGGTGTATTCAACTTCCAGTCTCGAATGGAAGGGCAACTCTGCCATCACCACCGCCGAAGTCGCGCCCCTCCTCCACCTGCCAACCGGCCAGCCCGCCGACGCCGTGCGTCTTCTCCGCGACATCGAAAACGTAGGCAAGCTTTACCGCAGCCGCGGCTACATGATGGTTCAGATCAAGGCCGACGCCCAGTTCGACGACAAGAAAAGCAGCGTGCACTACGACCTGAATATCGTCGAAGGCGACCTCTACACGATGGGGGAGTTGGAGATCTTAGGACTCGACACGCAGGCCAAAGCCCGAATGCAGGCGGCGTGGACTCTGCGTGAAGGTCAGCCCTACAACGCCGACTACCCCAAGAAATTTCTGGACGATACCAGACAGCTCGTTCCCCGCGGCGTGCAGTGGGCCGTGAGCATTCATGAAACGCCGGACGCGAAGGATAAGACCGTGGACGTGGAGATCCGTTTCAAGCAGCAGTAGCACTGAAAACTGTGGGTTGTAAAGGACAAAATATTTTTGTAACCGGAAAGTTGCGTAGGACTCTGTATATTGACATCATGATAGTGAGAGATCATAGGTTGTCCACTTTTGAACCATCACCCCGTTTCACAGGAGAGGAAAGCACAATGAAAGTGAATCGAATTGCGGCTGCATTTCTTGGGATGCAAATGTTGGTCGGGCTGGCAGCGGTTCCGGCGCTGGCTGCCGGTAAGAGCCAGACCTTGACCGGCGAAGTGAGCGACGCCATGTGCGGGGCGAAACATGAAATGCCCGGCAAGCCCGCGGATTGCACGCGCGCGTGCGTGAAGCATGGCTCGAAGTACGCGCTCGTGGTCGGGGATAAAGTCTACACGCTGGAAACCTCGGACAAAGCCGCTCTCGATAAGCTCAACGACCTGGCGGGAGCAAAGGCAAAAGTAACCGGAGAAGTGGACGGCACCACAATCACGGTAAGAACGGTGGCCGCTGGATCGTGAGGGCAGTGGGCGCCAGTATAGTGTTCCGCAAGCCTGTGGCATAAAATTCAAACTGTCATCCTGAGCGAAGCGAAGGACCTAGGTGTTTGCACGCGCGATGCACAGGTCTTTCGCTTCGCTCAAGATGACAACCCGAACTTATCTCGCGAATTTACGGAACACAACACTCGCATGACAACTGCAATAAGAAACCGGCGGGCAGCCCGCCGGTTTCTTGTTGTCTCCGCAGTTCCCTCTACTGTTGATTCTGGTTCTGATTATCGTCCCGGCGCTTCAGCGTCGGCCGATCGTCGTCGCCGCCGCTCTTGTCGGTGCCGGCGGTCTTGTCGCTCGTTGAGGTGCGGCGCAGGCTGGGACGGCTCCCATCCTTCTCTTCGATGACCTTGTGCCGGTTCTCGATGGTGGCCAGCCGCGATTTCACGTCGTCAAACTCTGACGTGGAAACGATGTATTGCGCGCGCGCTGGAAGAATGGTCGCGATCTCCTTTTGCGACGCCTCAATGCGGTCGGGCGTCTGCGGGTGCGAAGCGAAGGCCTTGGCGATCGTGCCCGGCTTCTTCTTCTCTTTCGCCTGAATTTTTTCGAAGAAACTGATGAAAGCCTGCGGATCGTATCCCGTCTTATACATATATTGCAGGCCGAGGTAGTCCGCTTCCGCTTCGAAATTGCGCTGGAACTTCATGAACGTGAGCGGCAAGGCCAGACCACTTGCTTCGTAGATCCCATAGCCTATGCCACCTCCGACGAAGATCAGAGGAATGGTGGCGATTTGCGCAATATTCGCGCGCGTCATCTGACGCATCCCGTGGCGGGCGGCTACGTGCGAAATCTCGTGCGCCATCACGCCGGCCAATTCGGCCTCTTCGTCCGCCGCCAGAATCAAGCCGGAGTTCACATAGAAAAATCCGCCAGGGAGCGCGAACGCGTTCACTTCGTCGGAGTCGATCACTTTGATGGTGAACGGCACCTGCGCGTCGGAATTGCGCACCAGATTCTGGCCGATGCGGTTGACGTACTCGGTAACCACCGGGTCCTGAACCAGCTTCACGCTTTGCTCGACCTGCATCGCGTATTGCTTGCCCATCCTGATTTCGGTTTCGAGCGAGTACCAGTTACCCATGCCGCGCCCGCCGACCTTGCGGTTGCCGATGGCGTCCACATCGCTCTTACTGCCGTCGTGCTTGACCTTGCTGTCGTCGGGCTCTTGGATGGGAGGCGGCCCACTAGGAGCCACGTCGCTGCCGGCGCTGCTGCTGCTCGAAGAGGAGGCCGCAGGCGGAGCCGAGCTGGGAGTTGCCGAGGAATCCTGCGGTGCAGTTGGCGTTGAGCTAGTCGCTGTGCTGGACGATGAGCCACTCGGGGGCGGCGTGCTCTGAGGCTGCGCGGTCTGATCCTTTGGCGCCTGCGGCTGCGAGGCTTGAGGCTGTGCGCCTGGAGTCTGGGAAGTTTGCTCCTGCGCCCAAGCAGGCACCGCCATCAGCGCTAGTAAACTCAGGCAAATCAGCGATTTACGGAACGACATTTGGACACCCCGCGGAAACCCGGTCGGCTGAGAAGATTATACCCCCGATCGCAAGTCGGGATCGACGGAGTCTTCCACCTAGTTGGACGCTGGTTCGCGCCGGAAAGTTACCCGTTATTTTCACGGAACGTTGCGGCTGAGGTTCTTCTCGGAGCCGCCCGCGCGGGTGGCAGGAAAAGAAAATTCGCATCCGAGGAGCCGAACCGCACAAGCTGCGGCTCTTCACGCCTTACTACCTGTCGAGGCAAAATATCGACCGGTTCCTGGACGCGTTCGACGAGTACAAGAGGTCGACGGTGTAGCTCGGTTTTGAGTGGAGCAGCGCTTCACTTTATTCTCTATTCTCTCATTTCCTGCCTATTTACTATGAAGGCAATAACCACTTGTTTAAGGGGCACCCCCCCCCCGGTCTTTTGGAATCATGGGGTTAGGAGGAAATTCCCGCCAGGTCTTTGGGTTCAAAGGACTTAGAGGTAAAGTATTTCCGAATAAGGACTTAGGTTGTCAAAGAGCGCTGAAAATGGGTTTGGGGCAGCTTCGAGGGCCGTCTTGGGAGACCGGCGCACTTCTGGCTGCCCCAATCAGGTCTCCATTGTCGCGCATGGCGGGTTCGATGTCTGTGACGGATGGACCGGGCGTTTGTGATGAAAAAGTTCACGGCCTCGCGTCTATCTCTCTATCCATTCTTCGGATATGCGCGAGCTCCATTGCCGCCTGCTTTGGCCGCCATCGCGCGCTTCTTTGTCTTGGTGCGAGATCTAGCTGCGTTCTTGGTTCTCGCTTTCGGCAAAGCTTCGGGATGAAGGGCGGTGATGACAGCCGCCGGATTCTTGTCGATCACAGTAAGCAGCGTGCGGGCTGGCGCTTCTGGCGTGCGGCGTCCGCCTTCCCAATGCTTGATAGCATCCAGACTGAAGCCGAAAGTGTCGGAAAAGCGGGATTGAGTCATGTTGAGCTTGTGGCGGATGCTTTTCACATCGACTTCATCCGGCACATGCACCTTGAAGCCTTTCCGCTCTCCTGCGAGAAAAGCTTGAACCTCGTCCAGTCCAGTCATGAGCTCTTCAAACGCGGTTTTCATCGTCTATCTCCGGTAGCTGTTCGCCTAATCACCTTGTACTCCAATGGACACCTATGGCCAAGAGAAATCGTATGCCATTGGACACCACGTTGGGTCCCCGAAAGGCGAGAAGAGGCGCAATGCCGCTTGAGATCTTTGGGCATGAGGAAAGCGTAAATGCGGATGCCCGCTAAAGATGTGCCGGCGCACACATACGCCCCTTGCAAAAAACGCGAGAAGGGGGGCGCCCGGCTAGGCGTGGAGTACAATTTCTGGCCATGCATTTACGGCGCTTTTTCACAATCATGTTTTCGGACTGGCTTACCGGCATGACCGGGCCTTTGACCGTTCCGTTTACTGTCGCGGCATTGTTCGTCGGCACACCAGCATACAGGGTGTTGTTCGCACTGTTGGCGGTGGTCGCGGGTGTGTTTGCTTGTTATCGCGTATGTGACAAGGAGTACCAGAGAGCAGAAGCCGCAGAGCAAACGCTAAGGGCCCTTTTAGCTGGGCCGAAATTTACCGGTCACTTTTATCAGTTTCAGATCTTTCCTAGAACTGGGCTGGCTGATCCATCATTCATACATGAAATCATGAACGTGGCGAAGAAACGCCCCCCTCTTGATCCAGCGGACCCTCCGAAATGTGACTACGACGTTTTTCTGGAGGTCTATCTACAAAATGATGTTCCCGGCAAGGGGTCGATTCTAGAATACGTTTTTGAGATGGAATTCGAGGGGAGTTATGTGAAGCTTGAGCGCGAATTTAGTTTCAAAGGGTGGATACTTGAAAGAGAAGAATCACAGATGAATGCACGCGACGGATTGAGCATCGTTCACGATTCTGTTCAAAAACCCATCCCCGATTTGTCGGCCATTGCGGGTCTGCTGGAGCAGGGGAAGGGCGTGGAAGGATGGCTTCACTATGTTCTTAAGAATGTAGCCTACACTGAATTTGACGGAGCCAAGAAGCGTGACATGCGCCTCACGATCAACGATGGAAAGGGAGAGCCCCACTTAATCAATAAGGCATGGACCGGAGAACCGCGCCCTTGGAAGGTCGCCCACGATTTTTCTTCAGGTTCGCACCCTTGGCCGGACCCGTTAAGCAGCACTCGTTAATTCGTTGAGCGGTTAGCGGAGGCGACTAGATAGCCGGGTAAAAAGATCCCTCTCCCTTGACAGGACATACCAATAGACGTATACATGTATAATGGCAGGATCGGAGCGCCAGGTCGTTTGGGTCGGTGCGAGCCGGAGAGACCTGCGAGGGTTCCCGCGCAAGGTAAGGCGGGACATCGGCCAAGCCCTCTACGCCGCGCAACAGGGCGAAACCGATCCGTCGGCCAGGCCCATGAAAGGTTTTGGCGGAGGAGCTGTGCTTGAAATCGTCGCGGATCACAGCGGCAACACGTGGCGTGGGGTCTATACGGTCCGCTATTCCGAAGCGATCTACGTGCTGCACGCTTTCCAGAAGAAATCGAAGAGCGGGATCGCCACGCCGAAGCGGGATCTTGACCTCATCCACCAGCGCCTTGCTGAGGCCGAACGACTCCACCGAGAAGGGAAGAATTGACATGGCTACGAGAAGGAAGAGCCCCATGAGGGCGGAAAAGAGCAGCGGCAATGTTTTTGCGGACCTCGGTCTTCCGCATCCCGAACAGGAACTCTTAAAGGCAAAGCTCACGCTCCAGATTTACCGCCTCGTCAAGAGACGCGACCTGACGCAAGCCGAGGCCGGCAAAATCCTCGGTATCAAGCAGCCGCATGTCTCTGCGCTGATGCGCAACCGCTCGGGTAGTTTCTCCGTCGAGCGCCTTATGGATTTTCTTACCGCCTTGGGGCAAGACGTGGAGATTTCGGTGAGGCCGGCGCGCAAGGACCACGGCGAAGTGTCTGTCGTCGCGTAATCGATGGCCGCGGGACGGGCGAGGGCGCCCGTCTCTCCACCAACTGGTTATGCTGACAGCTGAAAGCTACCCTACGTCCAGCGGAACCATCGCAGCGCAAGGATGAACGAAACCCCGCCCCAAATCGCGAGCACCAGAAGTCGTCCGCGGGTGGCCCGTCCAAGCTTCGCTTGGGCGGGGCCTTTGACCTCCGCATTCATCACAAAACATCTGTGCATCCCATCACAGACTCCTAACCCCGTCCCGCGAGACAATGACGTACTGATTGGAGCAGCCAGAAGGGTGCCCGTCTCCCAAGACGGACCTCGAAGCTGCCTCAAAACCATTTTCAGCGCTCTTTGACGAGCTAAGTTGAGGCGTTTAGCGGGTGGGAGCCCGCTGCCGAAATCCTGAGCGAAGCGAACGGATCTCGTAAGTCCTTATTTATGAATTATGTAGAAAGTAAGTCCTTTAGAATCTATTATGTGGCGACCACCACCCCGTAAACCCATGATTCTAATAGTACGGCAAAAAAGGGGGGGGTAGGGGGGGTACCCAGTTTTCACTGTTTCATTACCTCAGCAGCAGGCGGAAAGACCCGCTGCACAGGGAGAACTCCCTGACGCGTCCTTGCCGCTGAATAGATGTAGGGGTCCTTCGACTCCTCCGGAACTTCACTTCGTGAAGTCCCGGCTCCGCTCAGGATGACAACCTTAGATGGGGTTGCTGAGAGCCGAGAGCTGACAGCTGAAAGCTACCCTACGTCCAGCGGAACCATCGCAGCGCAAGGATGAACGAAACCCCGCCCCAAACTGCTAGCACCAGGAGTCGCCCCGACTGTGAGCTCAGAGTCGCGCCTTCGAGGATCGTGGCTCGCAGCGCGTCGTTGAGGGCGGTTAACGGGAGGGCTTTAATGAAGGGGTGGGCGATCGCGGGAAATCTTTGGTAGGAAAAGAAGACGCCGGAGAAGATCCACATCGGCATCATGACCAGGTTGATGAGGCCGGAGACGGTTTCGATTTTCTGCGCGCGGCAGGCGGTTAGCAGGCCTACGCCGCCGAAGGTTACCGCTCCGAGCGATCCGAGCAGGACGACCGAGAGGATCGATCCCTGCACTCGCATGTGAAAGACCAGCACTCCGAAGCTTAAGAGCAAGCCTACTTCAATCACCATCAGGACCAGACGGCTGCTGGTTAAGGCCAGGAGGAAATCGCTGCGGCGCATGGGAGTGGCTACGAAGCGCTTCAGCAGTTTGCGTTGGCGCATTTCCACCAGCGCGAAACCTACTCCCCACATGCCGGAGTTCATCAGGTTCATCCCCAGCAGTCCGGGGATCAGGAAGTCGATGTAGCGGGAGCCGGGTTCGCTGGAGGATTGGGCGGAAGTGGTGAGCGCATCTTTGCGTCCGGCGGCGGATTGGAGCGCGGCGTCAATTTCGGCGCGGGAGAGCACACTTTCCGGGCGCGCGGGATCGTAGTAGTAGGTGTAGCTGCCGTCGGGATTGGACTCGATCGCGAGATCGTACTTGCCGAAGTGGAAGGCCTTGAGCGCGGCATCGCGATCGAGCACGGTGGCTCGGACGGTGGAATTCTTATTGGCCGAACTTTTGTCGGCTGAGCTTTTATTGGACGAGCTTTTCTCGGCTGAGTTCTGCAGCATGGCCAGCGTTTTCTGCGCGCCAGCGCCATCGATTACTACGACCGACGTGATGTCCGCGGGCTTGTTGCGAAAGGCGATACCCAATCCAGCCGCCAACAGCAGCGGAAAGACGAAGACCCAGAATACGACTTCAGGCTCGCGTTTAAGTTCAAGTATGCGCGCCCAGAGAAGGTGACGGTACCCGGACCAGCGGCCATTCTGGCGCGCGGCGGGCGTGGGCTGCGGCTGCTGATTCTTCTCATCATGGAGCTTGGGCGCGTTGGTTTCGGTGGTTGCCATTCAGTCCTCTCGCAGGTGGCGGCCGGTGAGGAGCACGAAGACATCTTCGAGGCTGGCCTGGCGCGTGCTGAGGTGTTCGAGTTGATGCCCGTGGTTGGTTACCGCATCCAGAAGAGCGGGGATGGTGAGATGCGGCTCGCGGACACTTAGGCAGACGGTTGAATCCTCGCGACGGACGGACTCCACGCTCGGCAGGGACCGCCAGCGGTCGAGGTTGTCGCTATCGAGGTTGTCGTTGTCGAGATTATCGTTGTCGGCGTTGGCGTTCTTACTGGCGTTCTTACTAACTTGGAACTCAACCACATGATGGCCGCCCAGGCGGTCGATAAGGTCGGAGGGAGTGCCTTCGGCGATGATCTGACCGTGATCGACGATGGCGAGGCGATCGCAGAGGCGTTCGGCCTCGTCCATGTAGTGAGTGGTGAGCAGGACGGTGCCACCTTTTTTCTGGAAGACGCGGACGATGTCCCAGAGCTGGCGGCGGCTTTGGGGATCGAGACCGGTGGTGGGCTCGTCGAGAAAAAGGATGCGCGGATTGCCGACCAGAGCGGTGGCGACGGCCAGGCGCTGTTTCTGGCCGCCGGAAAGTTTGCCGACCCAGGCGTCGGATTTCTCGGTGAGCTGGAGTTCCTCGAGGATGTCGGCGGTGGAACAGGGTTCGCGGTAGAAGCTGGCGAAGAGTTCGATGGTTTCGCGGACGGTTAGTTTTTCCGACAGACGCGTTTCCTGGAGCGAGATGCCGATCCACTCGCGCAACTGGCGCGGGTTGTCGTTCCAGGTGTGACCGAAGATGCGGACCTCGCCCGATGTGGGTGGGAGCAGACCCTCGAGGATTTCGATGGTAGTGGTCTTCCCTGCTCCGTTGGGACCGAGCAGCCCGAAGCACTGGCCGGCTTCGATTTGCAGGCTGAGGCCGCGGACGGCTTCGACTTTGCCGTCGTAGGTCTTGCGCAGGTTGGTGCACTCGATCGGAGAGCCCACGAGGGCATTCTAGCGCAGTCATGTTTGGCAAGACTCCAATCACCTTTTTCAACGCCAGCAAAAAGCGGGAACCACAGAGGACACTAAGGTTCACGAAGGAAATCCTGCGGGACTCGGCATTCCGTTGTTATTTTTTTGGACTTAGTGGTTGATGGGTCTTGGCGAGTTCTGTCTCACTGGCATCGGGACGTTGCCTTTGGCATCCTGCCACAAGATTGCATTCAGCTTCTTTGTATCGGCCGCATCGGGCCGGGAGAAATTCATCTGCGACGATTCCTTCGCTCCCGCAGCTTTTTTTTCGTTCACTTTATAGAGGAGGCCGCTGCGCAGATTTTTGTCGTCAGCCTGATACGGCGGCTGCGTTCCGGGGCCGGAGAACAGCGGCGCCATGAGTGGGGCGTGCGCGTCGAACAGGTTCATTGGCCCAAGGCCGAGCAGAGCTTCCATGGTGTGGATCATGCTCACGGTCGTGTAGAAGCGATGATCGACGAACGTTTGCGGCGTGTGCGGCGCATATTTGCTGATGACCAGGGCTGTGGAGCGATGGGCATCGATGTGATCGGCGCCGTCCTGCGCGTCGTCTTCGACCACGAAGATGGCGGTTTCGTCCCAGTAGGGGCTGTGAGAAACGGCGTCGACGACGCGGCCGAGCGCTAGGTCGTTGTCGGCGACGGAGGCCTGCGGAGTGGGCTTGCCGGGACGCGTGCCTCCGGTGTGGTCGTCGGGCAGGTAGAGCAGGGTGAACTGTGGAAGTTCTTTGGCGCTTCCCTTCGCTTTCACAAACGCATCGAATTCGCGGAGGAATTCGTCGGCGCGGAGCTGGTCGGGATAGTCGGTATTGAAGTCGGGGAATTGCGGATCGTAGTGGTCGCGCAGCGCGGCTTTCGTCGGCTGCATGCGCTTCATCTGCGGGATTGCCCAAGGCCACGGGCTCGGCCCACCGCGCGGATTGCCGACGTTCGGCGGTAGAGGCTCTCCTTTTTTGATTTCGGCCACTGCGCAGGTGGCAGACGAGGGAGATGGCGTTCCTTGCTTCGGTGACTTTGCCTTTTCGCTCTTGCACCACACGGCGGCGATGAATTCGCCGTAGATGCGATAGGTGAGGCCGCGGCGCGCGAGGTTATCCCAGAGGAAGCCGGTGGCGGGATCGTCCACGTCGGGGATTCCCTGCTCGAGCGGAAATTCTTCGGCCACGCTGCCGCCGGAGTCATAAGTGCGCTCTTTGCTGCGATAACCGATCGGCCATGTTTTCTCGTTGTAGTCGCTGGTGGTGGAGGCGGTGGACCAGAGGTGGCCGTCGCCGGAGACTTCGCCGCTGTCGTAGAAATTGTCGAGCACGCCGAACTGCAGCGCGAGTTTGTGCTGGTTGGGCGTGATGTCTTTGCCATACATTGTCAGCGATGGGTCGCCGTCGCCTACGGGTAGGTCACCGAGAATCTGATCGTAGGTGCGATTTTCCTTCAGGACGTAGATCACGTGGCGGATGGGATTGCTTCCGCTGGCGAATTCGATTTTGCCGCCGTCGGAGTGGACGAGATTGTCTTCTTCGACTTGATGCGTGTAGGCGGCGAGATTCTTGTCGATGTCGGCGAGGCTGAGGCGCGCGATGGAGCCGCCGATCAGAGTCGGAATGTAGGGATGCTCTTTTCTTTTGCGCTCGCCTTTCAGCTTGCCCTGCATGTTGTTGGGGCCGCTGCTTTCTCCCTTGGCGGTGGCGATGAGGAGGTCATTGCCGGCGATGCCGAGGGCGCTGGGATACCACTCGGTGGGGATGAAACCGATTAGATTGTCACGCTCCACGTAGGCAGTCATAGTGCCTGGGGTCAGTTTTGGGGAATCCTTGACTTCGAACACGGTGATCGCGTCGAGCGAAGCACTGGCCGCATAGAGATGCTTGCCGTCGGGCGAGAGAGCGATGGCCTGGAGGACGGACCCGGGGTTCTTGAGACTGGTGCGATAACGGCGATAAGCGAACCCGACTTTCAGATCGACCGCAGCCACGACGTCGGCGTTGGCGAGAGCGATGTAGAGCGTCTCCTCGTTTGGGCTCAGCAGCATCGCCGTTGGATGCGGACTGGGCTCGATGGAGTTGAGCGGTCCCAACGCGATCCAGCGTGCGACCTTACCTGTCTCAAGATTCAGTTCAGCGATGCCAGAGTCGTTCCACAAGCTGCACCAGGCTTTGGTTCCGGCCTTGTTCGCGATCACCGTGTACGGATAGGCGCTGGGAATGAAGCGGCTGCGGCTCAGATCGAACGACTGAAGGATTTTGCCGGAGCTGGTGTCGAGGACGATGGCGTTATCGGAAAGATTGTTGGCGATGAGCAGGCGGTCGCCCTTGGGGCCTGGAAGAACGGCGAGTCCCGCGGGATATGGGAGCGCAGTCCCGGCGGGAGTTTTGCGCACGCCGAAGGCGACTTCTTTACCTGCGGCGAGGGGCTGGGGCGCGATCTTGATGAAGCGCTCGGGAGTGACTTGTCCGGCCGCGAACTTGTACACCGCGATGCCATTGCCGGTGCTCTTCGGCTTCTCGCCGGTTGGGTCGGTGATCGAGCCCATCGAGGCATAGAGATGTTTGCCGTCGCTCGAGAAAGCGAGGCCGATGAAATAACTTTGGCGAGTGGAATAATCGTCGCTCAGGCGGTCGTCGGGAAAGTCGTGCAGTTGATTGTTGCTGAGATCGAGAATGGCGATCGATTGGCGCGCACCCGCTTCCTGCGTACCGTAGCCCTGGTTGAGCAGCGCCGCGTAACGGCCGTCGGGACTGAGCGCGATGGTCGCGGGGAAGCTGTTGGTGCGGGCGAGGTAGCCGGGGACGGGGAGCGTCAGGCTCTTGCTGGTCGGAAGATTGATGCGGCGCGAGCGGTCGGCGGCGCGTGCGACCACGAACACGACAAGCAGCGAGGACAGAGCGAGGAGGGAGACGACGGCGAACTTTTTCACGAGCGGAGGCCTCGGGAGGTTTGTACCATCCGGGCGGGGAGGGAGGCAAACGGGCGGGACACTCAACCGCCTTGGCCGCGATGTGTTCCACAAAGGCTTCGACCTATGTCAGCGAATGGCGAGTAGAACCGCGACATACTGCCGCACTTTGCCGACTAACGCCGGCTCAGCCTTGGAGTGGAATTTCGCTTTGCGACCGGCCCAATCCATGCTCTTCAACTGATCGACGAGAACCGCTCCCTCTACCTGGTCAACGGTGACGGGCAGGGCGAAGGGATAGGGTTTTCGCTTGCTCGTGAGCGGACAAACAATGGCGAGGCCGCTGGCGCGGTTGTAACGCTGATCCGTGAGCACCAATGCGGGGCGTCGCTTGGCCTGTTCGCGGCCAACTTGCGGATCGAAATCCATCATCACGATGTCCCCGGCGTCCGGAACATAGGGAGTCACCATGTCACCATTCGACAACTTCCTTCCCTACTTCCGCGCCGGCTGAGATCTCGGCGTAGCGGTTCTCGGGAGTGATCTGGGCAACGAGTTGCGAGAGCGTGGGAATCTTCGTGGCCCGGCGCAGTTCGACGCGGCCTTCGGCGGCGGCTTCGATTTCCAGCGAATCGCCTTCCTTCAGCCTGGCTTCCTCAACCACGGGCTTGGGAATGCGCACGGCGAGGCTATTGCCCCACTTAACCATCTGCGTCTTCATGAACGGCGCTCCTTCTAATAATACACAGTATATCCAACTGTATCTACATTGTCGACACTTACTTTGAACTCCCGTCCGCGGACGCCGAATGGCCGGTTCTCACTTGGTCCCCACCAAGTGAGGGTTCTATCAGCGCGCCGATTTGAAGATGGAGAATACCGCGCCTTGCGGGTCGGCGATCACCGCCATGCGGCCGACTCCTTCCATCGTCTTGGGAGGGAGATAGAGATTGGCGCCCATCTGTTTGGCCTTGGATGCGGAAGCGTCCACGTCATCCACCTGAAAGTAGGCCAGCCAGTGCGGCGGCACTCCGGGCTGGCGATGGGCTGCGGGCGGAATGCCTCCGATGAAATACTCTCCGTTCTTGATATGCAGGTAGCCGGAAGGGCCCTTCGGGTGCGGGCCACGCTGCATCAGAGGTTCTTCCCCACCCAATCTTCAATTCGCGCCAACGCTTTGTTCAGGTTCTCGAGCGAGTTGGCGACGCTGAAGCGGAGATAGCCTTCTCCATACTCGCCAAACGCGGTGCCGGAGAGGCAGGCGACGCCGGCTTGTTCGAGCAACGCGTCGGCCAGTTTCTTGGAAGGCCAGCCGGTCTTCTTAATGTTGGGGAAGGCGTAGAACGCGCCCTTGGGCAGTCGGCAGGAGAAGCCTTTGATCTTGTTCAGGCCGGCGACGAAGACGTCGCGGCGGCGCTTGAACTCAGCGCTCATTTTGTCCACGGACGACTGGTCGCCGCGCAGCGCTTCGATTCCGGCAATCTGCGTGAAGCTGGCGGTACAGGAGTTCGAGTTGGTCATGAGGCGCGCGATGTGCACGGCGAGATCAGGCCGCATTACGCCGTAGCCCAGGCGCCATCCGGTCATGGCGTAGGTCTTGGAGAAGCCGTCGAGCAGAATGGTCCGCTCTTTGAAGCCGGGCACGCTCATGATGGAGAAGTCTTCGCCCTCGTAGATGAGGCGGCTGTAGATTTCATCCGAAAGAATCATGATGTTGCGGTCGCCGATGGCCTCGGCGATTGCGAAAATGTCTTTTTTGGTGAGCGTGCCGCCGGTCGGATTGTGCGGCGAGTTCAGGATGATCAACTTGGTGCGGCCGGTAATCAACGACGCCAGTTCTTTGACATCGACGGAAAAGTCGCGCTCTTCGCGGAGCGGAATTGCCACCGCGCGTCCGCCGACATAGTTGATCATGGACTCGTAGATGGGGAAGCCGGGATTGGGATAGATGACTTCATCTCCCGCATCAATTAGTGCCAGGATCGTAAAGAAAATAATTGGTTTGCCGCCGGGGACAACAACGACTTCCTCGCTCGAAACCGGGACGCTCCGGGTGCGGCTGACATAGTCGGCAATTGCCTGGCGCAGGTCGGGCAAACCGGCGGCGGGGCCGTAGTGAGTCCATCCCCTATGAAGCGCGTCGACACCGGCCGCGATGACGTTGGCGGGCGTGTCGAAGTCGGGTTCGCCAATTTCGAGGTGGATGATCTCTTTGCCCTGTTTTTCGAGCGCCCGGGCGCGGTTCAGGACTTCAAAGGCGGTTTCGGTGCCGAGACGCGACATCCGGCGGGCAAGACGCAATTCGAGTTGAGTTGTGGTAGGCATGGTGGCGGTTGAAATTATAACGCCTCGATAAGGTCAGAGGTGAGAGGTCAGATTGCAGAGGTAAAAATCTTCCGATGACGGCCTGCTGGAGACTTTGATTGTTACCTCTGCAATCTGACCTCTGACCTCTGCAATTATTCCGAGATCGTGCTCTCTTCGCTCTGCGCCCGCAGGACGCGATCGACGGAGTACGGGGCGCGCTGGGAGGGTTCGTGGTAATGGCGCACCTGCATTTCTCCGAGCAGGCCGACGGCGAGCATGTTCAGGCCCGCCAGCAACAGGACGGCGGAGAACATCATCAGCGGGCCGTGCTGGTACATGACATCGGCCTGGTGCAGGAGCTTCTGCAGAATGAGCCAGCCGGAGATGGAGCAGCCCGCCAGAATGCTGAACATCCCCACCGTGCCGAAAAAGTGTAAGGGGCGGGAAAGATATTTGAGCAGGAAGCGGATGGTGATGAGGTCGAAGAAGACGCGGAAGGTGCGAGAGATTCCGTAGTGCGAAGCCCCGCGTTCCCGGTTTATGTTCTTGATGGGAACTTCGACGATCGACGCGCCGTACCACGATGCCAGTGCGGGGATGAAGCGGTGGAGCTCTCCGTAAAGCGGAACCTGCCCCAGGATTTCGCGGCGGTAGGCCTTAAAAGTAGTGCCGAAGTCATGGATGTCGACGCCGCTCAACTTGGCCATGAGCCAGTTCGCGCAGCGCGAAGGGATGCGGCGCAGCCAGAAATTGTCGACGCGATTCTTTCGCCAGCCGCTGACGATGTCGTAGCCCTCGGCAATTTTTTCAAGGAACAAAGGGATGTCGGCGGGATCGTGCTGCAAGTCGCCGTCCATGGCGATGATGTATTCCCCGCGGGCATGGTCAAATCCAGCAGCGAGGCCGGCGGTCTGGCCAAAATTGCGGCGCAGCTTGACGACGGTCACGCGGCTGTCAACGGCGGCAATCTCACGCAGCAAGGGGAATGTGCCGTCGGTTGAGCCGTCATCGACCAGCACCATCTCGAAGGTCTCGCCGCTCGCTTCCATCACGGACTTAAGCCGCGCGTACAGGTCGGTGACGTTCTCCTGCTCGTTGTGAAGAGGAACTACGATTGAGTACTTGAGCACAGCTTTTGATTATACGGCAACGGAGCGCCGCTTTCGAAGTGACTTGTGTGGGGCATGACTTCGGCGGGAGGCAATTAACAAACCTGTCGTTTTGGCTCGATGCAAGGTGCTTTGTGACGGCCGCTAGGAGCTTGGTAGCCCCGGCAGGAATCGAACCTGCATAGTCAGTTTAGGAAACTGAAGTCCTATCCGTTGAACGACGGGGCCACGCGAAATCAGGTTAGCAGGTTGCGAAACGGGTTGACAAACTTACAATCAGTCTGCCTTTTGCGGCGAACTGCAGATCCCTCGCTCCGCTCGGGATGACAATTCATAACTTGGAATGACAATTCATAAAATGTGTTGCACGCAGCCCGATCCGCCCCCGACGAAGTGCACGATCTCCAGCCGGTCACCATCGTGCAAGGGAGTCTGCGGCCATTGGTCACGGGGCACGATCTCGCGGTTCAGTTCGATTGCTACCCGGTCCGGTTTCATACCGAGCCCGGCGACGAGCGCGCCCAGAGTTTCGGCGGAGGAGACCTGCGTTTCGCCATTGATCGTGAGGTTCATCGGAGCAATTGTCGCATTTAAAAGGGGGGAGGCGGAGTTTCTTGTAGAGACGCGGCTTGCCGCGTCTCCGGCGGATGGGATTGCGCGCCGGGGAGACGGGGCAAGTCCCGTCTCTACATCGGCGAAGGGATGAGCTGCTAACTGGCGGCGCGCAGCTGGAACTTGCGGGTGGCAGTTCGTCCGGCGAAACTCGCTTGCACGAGTACGGAGGAATCAGCGAGTGATTTCTCATCCACCTGAACGTTCATCTCGGCGCTGCCCTTGGCGTCGGTGAGAACCTGCGCGTAGTAGGGCGCGGCGTCTGGCCGGGCGAAGCGGAGTGTGAGGCGAGCACCCTGGACGGTGGCGTCTCCTTCGGTGACGCGGATGTGCATGGCCAAGGCGCCGCTCGCATGTACGGACCCGGCATTGATCCACTCCAGGTCAAGCTCCTTTACCGCCGCCAGCGTTTCCGGTGTCTCCCGCTTGTCGAAGATGGAATCAAGCTTGCCATCGCGGATGGCGTCGAGCACCTCGCGATGCAGCTCGCGCAGCATCTTCTCTTTATCCTGATCGCTGCTCTGAGCGCTGGTTTTGCCTTCGGCTGCGCTGGAGCCATAAGGAACCGCGCGTTTCCCGATGCAGCGGCCCCGCACAAAGACTTGCGTCTGCAGCAATTGCTCGCCTTCGCGCGCTTCGCTCTGCACGTGGTAGACGGTATCTTCGTGCCGAATGTCGGTATTAAAGCCAAAGATCATGCGGTTCAAGCCTTCCCCGGTCCTGTCAAGATAGGTTCCGCCGGATGAAACTACTGTTAAAACGCGCACTTAGCTTGACACTTCTGTCAGCCAAAACTAATCTAGAACGTTTACTGTTGCTTGGCGCAGATTATATATAGCTCCTCCTATGCCGGACAATTATTTCGCTCGCTACCTGCCGCTCCTGATGCACTTCGCCATCGCCACGGCCCTTGCGAGCGTGATTGTGATCCTTTCCCAGCTCGTTGGCCAGCATAAACCCAATCGGGCGAAGGTGTCGCCTTATGAGTGCGGGGTCCAGCCCATCGGCGATGCGCAGGGACGATTCTCCGTCAAGTTCTACCTGGTTGCCATGCTCTTTATTTTGTTCGACGTGGAAGCTGTTTTCCTTTACCCCTGGGCGGTCATCCTGCGCGAACTGAAGATGTTTGGTTTCTGGGAAATGATGGTGTACATCGCGATCGTGATGGTCGGCCTCTTCTATGTGTGGAAAAAGGGCGTACTCGACTGGGGTCTGACGGCCGCCAAGCGGGGAGATGTCTGATGCCGCTCGCTCCTCCAATCACCGATATCGAGCAGTTGAAGCCGCATCCCGCCTTGAGCCGCCTGGTGGAGTGGAACGCCTCCGTGGTGCAGGCGGTGAAGTTCGATCGCGACGAGCTTACGATCTGGGTCGAGAAGGAAGCAATCCGCGAAGTTTGCGCCATCTTGCGCGACTCCACAGATTGCCCATTCAATTATTTGTGCGACCTCACCTGCGTGGATTGGTATCCCTCGGAGCCGCGGTTTGAGGTGGTTTACCATCTTCTTTCGATTCCGCAAAAAGAACGGGTGCGTTTGAAAGCCCGCCTTGACAGTTCCAGTCCGGCGATCGAATCGGTCACCTCGGTCTGGCCCTCGGCCAACCACTATGAGCGTGAGGTGTTCGATCTGTTTGGAGTGCGTTTCACCGGACATCCCAACCTGCAACGCATCATGATGCCCGATGACTGGGAAGGCCATCCTCTGCGGAAGGACTATCCGGTGGAAGGTTACCGGTAGATCATGACGCAATTTCCCGCTACTGTCGCTGAGCCCGGCCAGGACCGCACCCTGGTCCTGAACATGGGGCCGCAACACCCCTCGACGCACGGGGTGCTGCGGTTGGTGCTGGAAATTGACGGCGAGACTGTGGTGCGGATTAAACCGGAGATCGGCTTCCTGCACACGGGCATCGAGAAAACCTGCGAAGCCAAGTTCTACCAGCAAGTTGTGCCGCTAACGGATCGCATCGATTATCTCTGTCCCATGACCAACAATCTCGCCTACTGCCTGGCAGTCGAGAAGTTGCTGGGGCTGGAGATTCCGCCGAAAGCACAGTGGATGCGGGTTCTGATGAACGAGTTGACCCGCATCAATTCGCACTTGGTCTGGCTGGGAACCCATGCCATGGACCTCGGCGCGATGACCGTCTTTCTCTATTGCTTCCGCGAGCGCGAAGACGTTCTGCGCTTTTTCGAAATGGTCAGCGGGCAGCGGATGATGACGTCGTATTTCCGCATTGGCGGGTTGGCGCTGGAGCCACCGCTGGGATTTTTCGAGAAGGTCAAGAAGTTCGCCGACCGCTTCCCCGGCAACGTGGATGAATATGAAGGCTTGCTGACGGGGAATCCGATTTTCATGATGCGCACCAAGGGCGTCGCCCGCCTGAGCGCGGAAGATGCGATTGCTCTGGGCGCATGCGGTCCGACGTTGCGCGGCAGCGGGGTCGACATTGACCTCCGCCGCGATGCTCCCTACACGGGCTATGAAAACTTCAAGTTCAACGTGCCCGTCCGCACGGAAGGGGATGTGTTCGCGCGATACGTTTGCCGCGTGCAGGAGTTGCGGGAATCGATTGGCATGGTGCAGCAGGCGCTGGCGGGGATGCCGGAAGGCCCAATAAAAGCCGACGCGCCCAAGGTGGTGCTGCCCGACCGCGAGAAGATGAAGACCCAGATGGAAGCCCTCATCTACCATTTCAAGATCATCACCGAGGGCTTCACGGTTCCGGCGGGCGAGGTTTACCAGGCGATCGAATCGCCGCGCGGCGAGATGGGTTACTACATCGTCAGCGATGGAACGGCCAAGCCGTATCGCGTGCACATGCGCGGGCCGTCCTACGCGAACCTGCAAGCGCTGGCCAAGATGTGCGAAGGGGGGCTGATTGCCGACGTGGTCGCGGCCATCGGAAGTATTGATGTGGTGCTGGGAGACATAGACCGGTAGGGATTTTGCAATTTGGTAATCGGGTAATTTTGTAATCTAAAACCGCTCGGATTTAGGTTTTCAAATTACCAAATTACCCGATTACAAAATTACAAAATCGTTTTCGCCCTATGAAGTTTTCAGAAGAATTCGAAGCGCGTTTCACCGAGATGCTGACGCACTATCCGACCAGGCGTTCGGCGCTGGTGCCTACGCTGCTCTATGCGCAGGATGAGGTCGGCAGTCTGAACGATGAGGTGATCGCGGAACTGGCGCGGCGACTGGATCTTACTGAGTTGGAAGTCCGCAACGTGATCAGTTACTACTCGATGCTGACCACGAAACCGCGCGGAAAGTACAACGTACAGGTGTGTACTAACATCGCTTGCATGTTGCGCGGAGGCGAGGAAATTCTCGACCACTGCAAGAAGAAGCTGGGCATCGGCCATAAGGGCACGACACCAGATGGCTTGTTCTCGCTGGAAGAAGTGGAATGTATTGGCGCGTGCAGCTGGGCTCCGGCGGTACAGGTAAATTACGATTTTCATGAGAACCTGACGAACGCAAAGATGGATCAGGTTCTCGACGAGTACAAGAAGAAGGGAACGCAATAGAGCATCGGGCGATCTGGCCATCGGGTGATCTGACCATCTCAGGATCACCCGATGACCCGATGACCCGATGACCCGATCAAATGGCCGACTTAGTTTCCCATCCCGACGAGGTACGCGTTATCTCGAAGCGCTTTGGACAGGGCGCTACGGATATCGACCGCTATCTCCAACTGGACGGCTATAAGGCCGTGCAGAAGGCGTTGGGCATGGGCGCGGATGCCCTGATCAGCGAGGTGAAGAACTCCGGCTTGCGCGGACGGGGCGGCGCCGGGTTCAGCACGGGAATGAAGTGGTCGTTTGTGCCAAAGCAATCGGCCAAACCGAAATATGTGCTCTGCAACGGCGATGAGAGCGAGCCCGGCACCTGCAAGGACCGCCTGATTTTTGAGCACGATCCGCACTCTGTAATCGAAGGCGTCATGATCGCCTCGCTCGCGGTCGGTTCCCATACCGGATACATCTACATCCGCGGCGAGTATCGCTACCTGTCGGTGATCATGCAGAAAGCCATTAAAGACGCCTATGCCAAGGGCTTCCTCGGCAAGAACATCTTCGGCAGCGGATACGATCTGGATATTTATTGGCACGGCGGAGCGGGCGCGTACGAGGTTGGGGAAGAATCGGCGCTGATGGAGTCGCTCGAAGGCAAGCGTGGCATTCCCCGCATCCGCCCACCGTTCCCAGCCATTGTCGGCCTGTGGGGCGGCCCGACGGTCATTAATAATGCGGAGACGCTGGCCGCCGTGCCGCACATCATTTTGGGCGGCGCGGATTGGTACGCGAAACTTGGCACGCCGAAGAATGGCGGAACGCGCCTGTTCTGCCTGTCGGGAAATCTCAACCAGCCGGGCGTCTATGAACTTCCGATGGGCTACAACCTAAAGAAGATGATTTATGAGGTCGGCGGCGGAATTCCGAACGGCCGCGAACTTAAGGCGGTGGTTCCCGGCGGATCGTCCACCCCCGTGCTGCTTGCCGAAGAGATTGACGTTGCGATGGACTTCGATTCATTGGCAAGAGCGGGAACGATGTTAGGGTCGGGCGGGGTGGTTGTGCTCGATGATACGACTTGCATCGTGAAGTTCGCGCTGCGCACCATCAAGTTTTATCAGCATGAAAGTTGCGGCTGGTGCATCCCGTGCCGTGAAGGCACCGACTGGCTGAAGAAGACGCTCACGCGCTTCCATGCCGGTGCTGGGTTGAAGAAGGACATCGACAACATTTACTACCTCGCGGAGAACATGTTGGGAAAGACATTCTGTCCGCTCGGAGATGCGGCGGCGATGCCCACGATGGCGTTCGTGAAGAAGTTCAGAAAAGAGTTTGAAGATCATTTGGAAGGCAAGCCGTGCCCGTTTGAGAAAGCAGGAGCGGCAGAGCCGGCGTTGGTTTGATTTTGTAATTTGGTAATCGGGTAATTTTGTAATCTAAAACCGCGTGGTTTTAGGTTTCTCAAATTACCAAATTACCCGATTACAAAATTACCAAATTATGTGAACCTGATGCTGTCGCAGCAAGAAGAGCTTCGAGATCGGACGAAGGCATTCGCGGTTAGGATTGTGCGGGTTTTTCGCGCGTTACCGTTCAAGATGGATGCGCAGGTCTTGGGCAAACAACTGATGCGGTCTGGGACCTCAGTCGCAGCGAACTATCGGGCGGCGTGTCGTTCGAGAACGAAGGCTGAATGGGTTGCGAAGATCGGTGTTGTCGTGGAGGAGGCGGACGAGACAGTCTTTTGGCTGGAAATGCTGTCGGACTGTGACATCGTCCCGCCAAAGAAGTTAGTATCGCTGTTGGCCGAAGCACATGAATTAAGCGCGATTTTCACGGCCTCGCAATTTACGGCGCGCAGGAATCGATAGAAGTTAGATTGCAAAATTACCCGATTACAAAATTACGAAATCCCTAATGGCTGACGTAAATCTCACTGTCGATGGCAAGAAGCTCACGGCTCCCGCGGGGTCGCTGCTAATCGAAGCCTGCAAGAGCGTGGGCATTGAAGTGCCCTCTTTTTGCTACTACCCCGGGCTATCGTTGCAAGGCGCTTGCCGCATGTGCGTCGTGAAGGTCGAGAAGATGCCCAAGCTTCAGACCGCCTGCACGACGGGAGTGACCGAGGGCATGATCGTCGCGACCGACAGCGATGAGGTACGTCAGGCCCGAAAAGCGATGCTCGAGTTGGTGCTCGGCAACCATCCGCTGGATTGCCCGGTGTGCGACGCCGGCGGCGAATGCGAACTGCAGGACATGACGTTCTCCTATGGCGCCTCCGAATCGAAGTTCATGGAGGCCAAGAACCACAAGGAAGAACAGCAGTGGTCTCCGGTGGTGTATTTTGACCGCCCGCGCTGCATCCTGTGCTACCGCTGCGTGCGCGTCTGCGGCGAAGGCATGGACGTTTGGGCGCTGGGCGTGCAGAACCGCGGCGTGAGTTCGATCATCGCGCCCAATCAGGAAGATCATCTTGAGTGCGAAGAGTGCGGTATGTGTATCGACATCTGCCCGGTCGGCGCGCTCACCTCGGGCGCCTACCGCTACAAGACGCGTCCGTGGGAGATGAACCACGTGGGCACGATCTGCACCCACTGCGGGGACGGATGCAAGACCACGCTGGGCGTGCGCCGCTCGGACACGGGCATGGAGATTGTCCGCGGCGATAACCGCGACAAGAGCGGGATCAATAACGATTTCCTTTGCGTCAAGGGCCGTTACGCTTTCGACTTTGCGCATCACAAAGAACGCCTCACGCAGCCGCTGGTTCGCAAGCACGGCAAGCTGACGCCCGCGACCTGGGAAGAAGCCTTCGAACTGATCGGCAAACGCTTTCGAGAAGTTCGCGACGAAGTTAACAACGAAGTTCACGACGGCGGAAGCGCGATTGGCGTGATCGGGTCCAATCGCACGACCAACGAAGAAAATTATCTTCTTTCAAAATTTGCCCGGTCCGTACTCAAGACGAACAACGTCGATCACCACCGCACGGCAGACTACCCTGCCCTCGCGGCGGCGCTCCACGGCAAGCCCGGAAAAACGGCTTCCATGCGCGACGTGTTGAGCGCGCCTGCGATTCTGCTGATTGGCAACGACCCTACAAATCAGCATCCGCTGCTGGCGTGGCAGATCCGGACGAACGTCCGACTGCGCCGGGCGCGGCTCTACCTGATCAACTCTGCGCCCATCAAGTTGCGCCGGCAGGCGGCGGGTTTCGGCTTGCTTCCGGCAGGCGCCGAAGCGAAAGCGGTTGCCTTCCTCGGCGGCGATGATTCCCTGCTCGATTCGCTGGTGAGCGACGGTACGAGCCGCGAGGCCTGGATCGCGCTGCGAGAAAAAATCCGCGCCGAACAGAACGTGGTCATCGCCTTCGGTTCTGAACTGCGCGGCCATGACATCGAGAAATTGGTGAGCTTTGCTGGGACCTTGACCGGAGCAAAGCTGATCTGTCTGGGCGATTACGCGAACTCCCGCGGAGCCAGTGAAATGGGGCTTTATCCGGATCTTCTACCCGGATACGAGCCCGTTACCGGTGCAGACAAGTTCCAACGGGAATGGGGTAATCTGCCGACCGAAAAAGGCCTGAGCCTGCCGGAGATGGTGGAAGCGGCGAAGGCCGGCAAGCTGAAAGCGCTGTACGTGGTGGGCTCGAATCCAGTCGGCCGTTTGGGCATTGATCCTTTTGTGCTCTCGAAGAGTTTTGTGGTGGTGCAGGACATGTTCCTGACCGAAACCGCGACGATGGCCGACGTGGTCTTGCCCGCGGCGAACGCGTACGAGAAGACGGGGACGTATACAAACACCTGCGGCGATCTGCAACTGGTGAAGAAGGCAGGCGAAGTCGCGAGCACCAAGCCGGACTTCGAGATGATCGTTCGCATCGCGGACGCCATGGGCTTCGATGTGCGCAGCCTGGTGCCGTTTGGGAGCGGGACGCACTCCGACATGGGACAAACCCGCGGCGCGCAATCGGGCGAGGCGGATCGTCACGCGGTGTGGCTCGAAGCGCACAACCTGGAACCGAAAATGACTCCGTTCGACCCGATGGCGATTCTCGACGAGGTGCAGCGCGTGGTTGCCGGGTACCATATTTCGCAGGCCAATGTTTCGCGGGTCAATCTGCTGGCCGGCAACGATCAGCATCTTGAGATTGCCGAAGGCGGCGCTGGCGCGATTCACAATCCGGAACTGATCGTCCCGGCAAACGATGATTTGTTCAGCTCGGGCACGCTCGGGCGGTATTCGAAGACTCTGAACTCGGTTTACGAGAACAAATCCGCAGACTCGGAAGTTGCGGCGGACTAAGGCGTGTTTCATATATGGATTTGTGGGAGGCTGCACCTCTCAGGGGCTAAAGCCCCCCATTTAAGTGGCTCGAAACGGCGCGGCTGAAGCCGCGCCCCTTCAAAGAATTATTTATGAAACATGTTCCAGGGACGAACTAAGAACCTAAGATCAAAAGCACGCGGGCGAGGGCGCCCGCGCCACACTAACACTCAATGAGCATAACGACGTTCATCGTCATTTCGATCATCAAGTCGCTCGCCGTGGTCGGTATTCTGCTGACGGCGGTGGCGTACAGCGTGTGGCTGGAGCGCAAGGTGTCGGCGCACATCCAGAACCGCTGGGGCCCCACGCGGGTTGGACCTTTCGGCCTGCTGCAGCCACTCGCCGACGGCGTCAAGTTCATCTTCAAGGAAGATTTGACCCAGCCGCATGTTTACAAGCCGCTCTACATCGCGGCGCCCATGATCGCGATGGTCTTCGCCATCACATCCATTGCGGTGATCCCATTTGGCAACTGGGTCAACGTCGGTCCCTGGGGCACGTACTTGCAGATCACCGACTTGAACATCGGGCTGCTGGTGGTTCTCGGCATTACGTCGATGGGCGTGTACGGTGTGGCGCTTGCCGGATGGTCCTCGAACAACAAGTACTCGCTGCTCGGCGGACTGCGGGCCAGCGCCCAGATGGTCAGCTATGAAGTCTCGCTCGGCCTCTCGTTGGTGGGAGTGGTGATCATGGCGGGAAGCCTCAGCCTGCGCGAGATCGTGGATGCGCAGGGCGGAGTGTTCTGGCATTTCATTCCGCGCTGGAATGTCTTTCACGGGCAGACGCTGGCGTTTTTCATCTATCTGATTTCCGCATATGCGGAGACCA
This sequence comes from Terriglobales bacterium, assembly GCA_050014475.1. GTDB lineage: Bacteria > Acidobacteriota > Terriglobia > Terriglobales > Acidobacteriaceae > Acidiflorens. The sequence goes on from JBEKDG010000001.1 coordinate 130,711, forward strand.
ACCGGACTCCTTTCGATCTGCCGGAAGCCGAGTCGGAACTGGTGGCCGGATATCACACCGAGTACAGCGCGATGAAATTTGCGATGTTTTTCATGGCCGAGTACGCGAACATGGTGACGGTCGCCTGTCTGGCCACGCTGCTGTTCCTTGGTGGATGGCACGGGCCGATCTTTGGTCCGCCCATCCTGCAAGATCTGATGCCGGTCGGCTGGTTCTGCCTGAAGGTTTTCTTTTTCATGTTTCTGTACGTCTGGGTGCGTTGGACCTTACCCCGCTTTCGCTATGACCAGCTCATGGCGTTCGGGTGGAAGGTGCTGCTGCCCCTGGCGATTGCCAACATTGTGTACACAGCACTGGTCGTAGCGTGGAGAGCTTGAAAGCAGTTCTCAGTACCCAGTTTTTATCTTGGGGGTACTGAGAGCTGAGAGCTGATAGCTGAGAACTAGCAAAGAATGCTTCATCTAATTTTATTTCTCTTTTTCGGAGCTATCTGCGTGGCGGGGGCGGTGAACCTGCTGGTGCAGAGCCATCCCATCAACAGCGCACTGTCGTTGATAGCGGTAATGGCCTCGCTCGCTGCCGAGTATCTTCTATTGGGCGCGGAATTTGTGGCGGCCGTGCAAGTGATCGTTTACGCCGGCGCGATCATGGTGTTGTTTGTGATTACCATCATGCTGCTGAACGCCGGCAAAGAAGAGCGCACTAAGGGCAGCCGGGTCGCGACCCTGCTCGGCATTCCCGGAGTGTTAATCGGGGCGGTGCTCGTCGCCTGGACGCTTCTCAATCGCTCCAACATGCAGACGGTCCCCATCGGCGCGTTAAAGGGAGATCCCAGCGACATTGCCCGGCTTCTTTTCCGCGATTTTCTGCTGCCCTTTGAAGTCACGTCGGTGCTGATCCTGATCGCCATCATGGGCGCGGTCGTGCTCGCCAGCCGGCCCGAACCCGTGGCCCGCGGCCCGAGAAAGGACGCGTGATGGTCCCTCTTTCTTACTATCTGCTGTTGAGCGGGATCCTGTTCGTGTGTGGTGTGCTCGGGTTCCTCATCAAGCGCAACATCATCACGATTTTCATGTCGATCGAGCTCATGCTGAACGGCGTGAACCTTTCGTTCGTGGCCTTCGCCGCGCACTGGCACGCGCTCAGCGGACAGGTCTTCGTCTTTTTTGTGATGGTGGTGGCCGCCGCCGAGGCTGCAGTGGGCCTGGCGATCATCATTGCCGTCTATCGCACGCGTGAAACTTTGAATGTGGACCAGGTGAACCTGCTCAAGTTATGACGCCGAATCCTTATCTCTGGGTCATCCCGATTCTGCCCCTGGCTGGGGCGGCGATCAACGGCTTCTTTGGCCGGCGGTCGTCGAAGAGAGCGATATCCACGATCGCGCTCGTCTTCTGCGGTGCTGCGTTCTTCATGGCGTTGCTGGTTGCTTGGGGTTTCTCTTCGGCATCCGCACCTTACTATTTCGACCTCGCACACTGGATTCGCTCCGGAAGCTTTCAAGTCGATTTCAGTTTCTATCTCGATCAGTTATCGCTGGTCATGCTGCTCGTGGTCACCGGCGTCGGCTTCCTCATTCATATCTACTCGGTCGGCTATATGTGGGACGACGACGGGTACTACCGCTTCATGTCGTACATGAACCTGTTCATGTTCTTCATGCTGACGCTGGTGCTGGCGAAGGACTACCTGGTCATGTTCATCGGCTGGGAAGGCGTGGGTCTGGCGTCGTACCTGCTGATCGGCTACTGGTTCACAAAGGACTCAGCGGCGGCGGCCGGCAAGAAAGCATTCATTGTCAACCGGATCGGTGACTGTGGATTCCTGATTGCGCTCTTCCTGATCATCAAGCATTTCCACTCGCTGGATTTCACGAAGGTCTTTGAGCTGGTCAGCGCGTGGCAGACGGAGACCGCGGGCGTCGGGATACTCACAGCGATCGGACTTTTGTTGATGGTCGGCGCGGCCGGCAAATCGGCTCAGATCCCCCTTTATGTCTGGTTGCCGGATGCCATGGAAGGCCCCACGCCAGTCTCGGCGTTGATCCATGCGGCAACCATGGTAACGGCGGGCGTTTATATGGTGGCGCGCTCGTCCGCGATCTTCGAGCGCGCGCCGATGGCGATGATGGTGGTTGCGATCATTGGAACGCTCACGGCTCTGTTTGCGGCGACCATCGGCATTGCCCAGACCGACATCAAGAAAGTGCTGGCCTACTCCACCATCTCGCAACTCGGCTATATGTTCATGGCCTGTGGCGTGGGCGCGTTCTCAGCGGGCATCTTCCACCTGATGACGCACGCGTTCTTCAAGGGGCTGCTGTTCCTTGCGGCCGGATCGGTAATTCACGGCATCGGCGGCGAGCAGGACATGCGCAAGATGGGCGGGTTGCGGACTTACATGCCGTGGACGTTCGCCACGATGGGGATTGCCACGCTTGCCATCGCTGGCATCCCGCCGCTCGCCGGCTTCTGGTCCAAAGACGAGATTCTTTGGCAAGCCTTTGGCGCCAGCTGGGTGTATTGGCTGATCGGCGTGATTACCGCTTTCATCACATCCTTCTATATGTTCCGGCTGATGTACATGACATTCGGCGGCGACTACCGGGGCACCGTGGCGCAAGAAGCGCACGGTCACGACGATCACGGTCATGCACAAGGCCATGGGCACGGAGAGCCGCATGAGAGCCCTTGGGTGATGCTCGGTCCGCTGGTGATCCTTGCCTTACTGTCCGTCGTTGGGGGATTCATAGGCTACGGAAACCGGTTCGAACATTTTCTGGCTCCCGCGTTTCAGGGGGCAGCCAGGGAAGTTGCGCAAGAAACCTCGCGCGAAGCCGCTGACAGTACGCTCGAGCATCTGCTCATGGGTGTTTCCATTAGCGTAGCCGGGCTTGGATGGCTGCTGGCCTATCTGCTGTACAGCCGCCGCCCGCAACTGCCCGCGCGCATTGCCGCCAGCCTCGGCGGGCTCTACCAGGCAGTCGCCCACAAGTACTACGTCGATGAGCTTTACGCCATCCTTTTCGTAAAACCCGTTATTGATGGCTCGACCACAATTCTCTGGCATGGCGTCGACCAGGAAGTGATCGACGCTACGGTGAACAACTCGGCCAGCGCTGCGCGCCACGTGTCTGACAGCGTGCGCCACATGCAATCTGGCAATCTGCGCTCGTATGCCGGCTGGGTGGCCGCTGGCGGGGCAGTTGTGATCGCTTACATGGTCTGGATGGGAGTGCGATGAACATGGGTTCGGTGAACATGATTCCAACGAACATGGAAAGCCTCGGTCCCATCATTCTTTCGCTGGTGACCTTCATTCCTGCCATCGGCGGGCTGCTGATTCTGCTGATCCCGCGCCGCGATCGCGACATCAAGGTATTTGCCCTCGTCATCTCTATTCTGGCATTTGTCGCCTCGCTGCATTTGCCCGTATATCTGCATCGCGATCCCAACACCTTCAAGTTCGAGATCGACAGAGTCTGGATCACGTCCCCCAACATTCACTACCACATGGGCATTGACGGAATTTCCGTCTGGCTGGTGGTGCTGACGACGTTCCTCACGCCCCTGTGCGTGCTGATTTCGTGGACTTCGATTCACGAGCGGGTGAAGGAATTTTTCATCCTGCTGCTGATCCTGGAGACCGCTCTGATCGGCGTTTTCACCTCGCTCGACTTGTTTTTGTTCTACTTCTTCTGGGAAGCGACGCTGATCCCGATGGCGCTGCTGATCGGCATGTACGGCCACGGGCGCCGGGTTTACGCGGCGGTGAAGTATTTCCTGTTCACGATCATTGGATCGATGTTCATGCTGGCGGCGATTCTGTGGCTCTACGCCAAGACCGGCAGTTTCGATTTCGTTGACATTCAGAAGGCGATTCACAACGGCAGTGTGCCGGGGTTTGAACATGCTTCGCTGTGGCTCTTCCTCGGCTTCTTCATCGCCTTCGCGGTAAAGGTCCCACTGTTCCCGCTTCACACCTGGCTGCCCGACGCGCACGTGGAAGCGCCCACCGCTGGATCGGTGCTGCTGGCCGCCGTGCTGCTGAAGATGGGCACCTACGGCCTGCTGCGCTTCGACGTCGGCCTTTTCCCCGAGCAGGCGCGCCGCAACGCTCCCTGGATCATGGTTTTGGCGCTGATCGGCATCATCTACGGCGCGCTGGTCTCGCTGGTGCAGCCGAATATGAAAAAGCTGATCGCCTACTCCTCGGTCAGCCACCTCGGATTCGTCGTCCTCGGAATTTTCAGTTTCACCACGGCCGGCCTGAACGGCGCCGTCTTCGTCATGCTGGCGCACGGGGTCGCCACCGGCGGGCTCTTCATGTTGGCGGGCATCCTCTACGAACGCCGCCACACCTACGAGATCACCGAGTTTGGCGGATTGGCGACACCCATGCCCAAGTACGCCACGTTCTTCATGATTACCGTGCTGGCCTCGGTCGGCCTGCCGCTGCTGAACGGTTTCATCGGCGAGTTCCTGGTGCTGAGCGGAGCGTTCCAGGCGCGCCCGATCTACGGAATCCTCGCAGCGACCGGCGTGATCTGGAGCGCGGGCTACCTGCTGTGGATGTATCAGCGCGTGTTTTTCGGCAAGGTGAAGCACGAAGTGAATAACACGCTGCCCGACCTCAACCTCCGTGAGAAGGCTGCACTTTGGCCGATTGCGGTTGCCGCTCTGGTGATGGGCGTTGCCCCCCTGATGTGGCTCAGCGCGATCGATCCGGCGGTGCAAGCGGCTCTCGCCCCCTTCACCCAATTGGCCAGCAAGATGGTGGGCCAATGACAATGATGATGGCGTTCTCGCATTTGTTGCCAAGTCTGCTGGCGCAGGTGCAGACTTCCGTGCCGCCGCCCGGCGCCGACTACATGCGCATCCTGCCGGAGCTTGTGCTCTCGCTCTTCGGGATGCTGATAATGGTCGTCGATCCCCTGCTCGACGAAGAAAGCAGTCATCAGTCGCTCGGCACGATCGCGCTGATCGGTACTCTGGCCGCGCTGGCGTCGACGTTCTGGATGGCGCAGTATCCCGGGACCGCTTTCTGGAACATGGTTCGGGTAGAAGGCTTCAGCGTCTTCTTTCACTTCCTCGTCATCGCGATTGCGGCGGTGGTCATCCTCAGTTCCTACGAATATTTGAAAGTGCAGCGCATCCGCGCCGGGGAGTACTACGGGCTAATCCTGTTCGGTACGGTTGGCATGTGCCTGATGTCGTCCGCGATCGAACTCGTGCTTATTTTCATCGCGCTGGAAATCTCGTCGATCTCGACCTACGTGCTGGCGGGCTTCCGGCGGCGCGACGCCTCGAGCAGCGAATCTTCGCTGAAGTACTTCCTGCTGGGATCGTTCGCCACGGCGTTTTTCCTCTACGGCGTCGCGCTCATGTTCGGCGCGACCGGATCCACCAACATTGACGCGATCAGCCTGGCGCTGCATTCCGGCGGTGTACCTGTGCCGGTTCTGGCGTATGTTGCAACGGCGCTCATGTTCGTGGGCTTGGGCTTCAAGGTCGCCTCTGCGCCTTTCCATGTGTGGACTCCTGACGTCTACGAAGGGGCCCCGGCTCCGGTCGTCGGCCTGATGTCAACCGGCCCCAAGGCGGCGGCATTCGCGGTATTGCTGCGCGTGATGTTCGAGGCGAACGCACCCGGACGCTTCTGGCTGATCTGGGTCTCGGCGGCGCTTTCCATGACGCTGGGAAATCTGGGAGCGCTGGTGCAGAACAACGTCAAGCGCCTGCTGGCGTATTCCTCGATCGCCCACGCCGGATATCTGCTCGCTGCGTTTGCGGCACAGCCGGCGCTGGGCACGTCCGCGGCGATGTTCTACACCGCTGCCTATGCGGCGATGAACGTAGGTGCGTTTGCCGTCGTCAGCCACTTCGCGAACGCGGGCGAAAAGTACGTCACGCTCGAAGATTACGCCGGCCTCGGCAGGAAGTCCCCCGTGCTGGCCGCGACTTTCACATTCTTCCTGATGTCTTTGATCGGTATTCCGATCACTGGCGGCTTCTTCGCGAAGTTCTACGTGTTGACTGCCGCGCTGCATTCGAATCTGGTTGGCTTGGCCATCATCCTGGTGCTGAATAGTGCCGTGGGCGCCTATTATTACCTGCGTATTATCGTCATGATGTACATGCGTGAGCCACGGGGCGAGGTTCCTGTTACTCCTGTACCCGCCGCGGCAGGACTCGCCATTGCAGTTTGCGTGCTGCTCACGCTTTACCTCGGAGTGCTGCCGGGACGCGTGCTCGATTACGCTTCCCAATCCGCCCGCCAGCTTGTGAGCGATACAGCGGCCCCGACGGCATCGACAGTTTCTCTCGCGACAGAACAGTAGTGCTTGTTTGGCAAAGAGACAGAGAAAGGCTGGCACGGTCCCGCACGGGAGCTCCTATAAAACGCAAGCACATGATTTGTGACAGGCTCGGAAGCCTTGCCCGTGGCTCAGTTTCTGACTTCGGCCGTAAGTGCCAGCGGTGGAAAAACCAGCTCCGGCTGCGATTGACAATCGCCGTCCGAGTCGGCATTATTAGCTAGACGGGTTTGTGGGAGGGTTTATGATTCAGTTTCTTCGCAACATGTGCACGGACGAACAAGGGCAAGACATTGCTGAATATGCCGTCATGCTCGCCGTCATCCTGGTATTGGTGATCGGCACTGTGCGTCTGATCGGGGGCAACGCCAACAACGCGTTCTCCAGTGTTGCCAGTTCTCTGCAGTAGTCTGGGTTCCACAAGGTTTAGAAGACATTGGTATTTCAAACGTTACGATTCAGCATCTCTATGACACGATTTAGCACCTTCCGCCTGTTTAGCCGCTATTGGTTTCCATTCGCGGCGGAGGTGCAGGATCGGAGCCAGTCACCCAGGTAATAGAGACAGCTCAAAGATTCCGCCAAAGCCGCGATAGAATCGCGGCTTTTGTTTTTGGCGGCAAAAGGAAAGGTCATCGCCATGATTGTGAACATGTCCGACAACGCCACCGAACAACAGATCGACCACATCATTAAACGCATCCGCGAAGCCGGATTCCAGCCTCACGTCACGCGTGGTACCGAGCGCACCATCGTTGCGGCAGTCGGCAGCGGTGGGCGCCGCCATGAAATCGAGGCGCTTTCGGTCGCGCCCGGCGTGGACAACGTGGTCGCGATCGCCCAGCCCTTTAAGCTCGTCAGCCGTCAAACCCGGCCGCAGCCGTCGGTAGTCGACGTTGGCGGCGTAAAAATCGGCGGCCCCGAAGTGGTCGTCATTGCCGGTCCCTGCTCGGTGGAGTCGCGCGAGCAAATGCTGGAGACCGCGCAAGGGGTGAAGCGCGCGGGCGCCACCATGCTGCGCGGCGGAGCCTACAAACCACGCACCTCCCCGTATGAGTTCCAGGGCCTGGGAATTGAAGCGCTGAAGATTTTGCGCGAAGCTCGCGAACTCACGGGCCTCCCGGTTGTGACCGAGGTCATGAGCACGGAAGACGTGGACTTGATCTGCGAGTACGCGGATATGCTCCAGGTCGGCGCGCGCAACATGCAGAACTTTGCATTGCTGCGAAGGCTGGCGACCGTCAAGAAGCCGATTCTGCTCAAGCGCGGGCCCTCGGCCACGGTGAAGGAGTGGCTGCTGGCGGCGGAATACCTGCTTTCCGGCGGAAACGATCAGGTTGCCCTTTGCGAGCGCGGAATCAAGACATTCGAAACCGCCACTCGCAATACATTTGACCTTGCCGCCGTCGCCCTTGCCAAAGAACTCTCGCACCTGCCGGTGGTGGCCGATCCGTCGCATGGCACCGGCAAGCAGAGCCTGATCGGGGCGGTTTCGCGCGCCGCGATTGCGGTGGGAGCGGACGCCATCATCGTCGAGGTGCATCCCTGTCCGGAGCGCGCGCTTTCTGACGGGCCGCAGTCTCTCGACCTTCTGCAGTTCGAGCGCGTGATGCGCGGATTGAGTGAGCCTTTGCGTCCCGTGCTCGGCTCCGTACCGGCGCAGGCATGACTTAAGGCTGTCCCCGCGCCAGCGTTGGATCGGGCCACTTTGTCCCAAAGCAGGCTTCCCTGCCCGCCCGGCCTTTGTTTCATACGAGTTACGGACCTGGCAGCGGCACGGGTCTCAGTGGTTGGGCCAAGTTGTCCCTTCGCGCCCGGCCGCCGCTCATGCGTAAGTCATTGCACATACTGGACTTAACAACATTGCGATTGGTCTCGCGATTGCCCATTAAAGGCCAGGCACGAAGGGCGTGTTGTACGCCCGTCGAAATGCCGCCAGCAAAATACTTATGAACAGCAACGATAAATCGCAGATCACAAACGGACGCGAAGGCCGTCCGCCTAGTTCCCCAGGGTTCAGCGCTGCTTGGGGCCGGGTTCTCGGACTGGCACTGCTGCTGCTCTCGGCAGTCCCGTCCCACGCGGGCGCCAGGCCTGTCCTGGATGGCGGCGCACCCACAGCCAGAGGCAAGTTTTCCGCAGATCTCCAGCAGCGAGCAGCGGCCGCGCACGGCATGGTGACCGTCATCGTTCAACATCGCCAGATGCCCACGAGCGCGCATTTGAAGGCCATGCAGCACCGTGGCGCAACGATCCGGTCGAAGTTCCACACGATCCGTGCGGTCACGATGCGTGTGCCCGCCAGCATGTTGGCGGAACTGGCGAAGGATCCCAATGTCGCCTACATCACACCAGACCGGCCGGTAAGCATGACTGCCGCGAACAACGAGGAGTTTGCGACCGCGATTGAGGCGGATGTTGCGGCAGCGCAGTTTGGGTTCGATGGCACCGGCGTCGGCGTGGCCGTAATTGACAGCGGAATCGCCGATCATCCCGATCTATACAATGCCAGCGGCGCCAGCCGCGTGGTCTATAGCCAGAGCTTTGTCGCTGGCGACACCACGACACCGGACCAGTTCGGACACGGAACGCACGTGGCGGGCCTCGTCGGTGGCACGGGCGCCAATTCCGGCACAGCCAATGGCTATCAGGCGACGTATGCCGGCATGGCTCCTAACGTCAACCTCATCAACCTGCGCGTGCTGGATCAGAACGGATCGGGCACCGACAGCCAGGTGATCGCCGCCATTGAGCAGGCAATCGCGCTGCAAAGTACCTACAATATCCGCGTCATCAACATGTCTCTGGGACGTCCGGTGTTCGAGAGCTACACGCTCGATCCGGTTGACCAGGCAGTGGAAGCCGCCTGGCAGGCCGGCATTGTGGTGGTGGTGGCTGCGGGCAACACCGGGCGCTTCGCTCCTACGAACGGCTTCGCCACCATCGGCGTTCCGGCTAACGATCCGGCCGTCATCACGGTGGGAGCGACAATGACTCTGGGTACGGCGACGCGGGTCGACGACAAGATTGCCAGTTACAGTTCCAAAGGTCCGACCGCGATCGATCACATAGTGAAACCTGACCTGATCGCGCCGGGAAACCGGCTGGTCTCCTTGCGCGTTGCGGGCAGCACGCTGGATACAAACTATCCAAAATATGAAGTTGCCCCAGCCAGCGGAACCGCCATGTACTTTCAATTGAGCGGAACCAGCATGGCAACGCCGGTAGTGAGTGGCGCGGTGGCGCTGATGTTGCAGCAGAACCCCGCGTTGACTCCCGATCAAGTAAAAGCGCGCTTGATGAAGACAGCGTGGAAAGGCTTCGGGCGATACTCCCAGTCAAGCGACCACTGGGGAAACCTTTACTCCAACGAGTACGACCTCTTCACCTATGGAGCGGGGTATCTCGATATAGACACCGCTCTTAACAATACAGACCTCGCAACGGGAGTAGCACTTTCTCCGACCGCAGTCTATAACTCGAGGAATGGCAGTGTGACTATCGTGAATACTTCCTCCGCGGCTTTCGGCGGCTCGAGCGTTGTTTGGGGAGCCACCTCGGTCGTCTGGGGGAATTCAGTGGTTTGGGGCGCTGGCGCATTCGCAAGTGACTCGGTGGTTTGGGGCGCCACAAGCGTGGTTTGGGGCTCGACCTCCGTTTCTGGCTTCAGTGTAGTCTGGGGTGCCACTTCAACGGCCAACACTTCGATGGCATCACTCAGCAACGGCGACGATGGAGACAACTAGATAACCGACTGAACCATATTCGGAGACTGCCATGACAAATACTTTACCAATCAAAGCCAAAGTCATGATCGGAATGGTGGCCGTCGCGAGTCTGTGCGCCCTGTCGTTCGGCGTTGTCAGATGGCAAACGCAAGCCTGGCCACAGTTGGTGCTCCTGTTAGCGGCAGCCACACTGAGTTCGCGCTTCAAGGTGAAGCTGCCTGGCATGACGAGCTCGATGTCGGGAAATCTGCCCGTCATTCTTCTGGGAGTCACGCAACTGGGATTGTTCGCCAGCCTGCTCGTAGCTGTAACGGCGGCGATCGCGCAATCCTACACTTCCGGCGGGAATAAAACGAAACCAATCCAATTTGTATTCAACGCCTGCACACTGATGAACGCGTCCGGACTCGCCTACCTGGCCTACCACAGCCAGATCTTTGGGTCCCACGCGACGGCACACACGATGTCTGTGGTGCTGGCGGCAGCCACATACTTCCTGGCGAACACAGCGCCGGTAGCGAGCATCATCGGTCTGACCGAAGGCGGCAATCCTTTTGCCCTCTGGCACAAAGTCTTTCTGTGGTCGTTCCCGAACTATGTTATCGGCGCGGGATTGACTGCGATCGCCTCCACCTTCAGCACGATCAGCGGACTGGCAACGGTGGCAGCTCTGATGGCAGTCCTGTTCGCCGTATACCAGTCGTACAAGATGTACGTGGGTCGAGCCGAACAGACACAGCCACAAGTGATGGCCATGGCTGCCGGTCGATAACCCGCGAAGCTTTCTTCCTACGCGCAGCCTGTCGGCTGCGCGCATTTGTTTTTGCTTCCGCTTGTCATCCGCTTGTGTTTAATCGCGAGCCTTGCCCTCCGTCGGCTGCGAGTTCGAGGCATCGTCGCGGACTCTACTTGACGTCTCCGCAGGCCGGGCCGAGGTATTTGGAGCTAATGGTAAAGTCCATGTTCATGGTACGACCGTTGGAGTTGGTAACCGAGTGCATCGTGCCCTTGACGTTATCGGAACCAATGGCCTCCACTAGAAGAGTTCCGTCGGACGACGTTTGCTTTTCTTCACAATGAAACTTCACCTCGAGCTTGCTGCCCGTGGAATTCACGACGGTGCGGGTGCAATTCCCGCGGTTGTTGCTAAAAGCGGAGTGCTTTTCAAGTTTCTCTTTGGTGATGCATTCTTTGCGCACGTCGGTGCTCGGCCCACCCTTCATCATGGCTTCCATGCGCGCGCGCTGCTCCGGAGTCATCTTGGCCAGAGTGTCGGGAGGGATGGCTGGCATGGCTGGCATTCCGGTCATGGAATGAGTCACGGTCATTTCCCAGAGGCCCTCCTTGACGTTGAGCGGCGTGATTTTATCGGCGGCCCAGAGGGTTAGCGAGGAAAAAACGAGCAGGGCAAGAAGAAATTTCATTCGCATCAGAACTCTCTCCGTGTGTTTGATCGAGTTGCGCTGAACAGGATTACACATTGCGAGTTGCGGAGCAAATCAATTGTGGGGCAAATCGTTGTCGGGACCGGTCCGACGCGCACCGGCACTTGGACGCGATTCCGAGCGCGGCCAGAGCGCGCGGCAAGTGCTGTGCAAATCGGGGTGATTGCTGTACAAATAGCGAACATCCTACACTCTAACGTGGCAAGGAACCTCACTCCGAGGACTCAATCGTTGTACATCAAAGCTCCTACATCAAGCCCGGAACACTGGATGGAGTAATGTGTTACAAGCATCGAGACGGGGAGTGGAATGCGATCTCGCGACTTCATTTTTTGGGAAGTGGATGTGCAGGCTGATTTCATGCTGTCTGGGGGCAAGCTCTACGTTCCCGGAGCTGAGAAACTTCTGCCCAACATCCGCAAGCTGACGGACGCGGCGCGGCGCGGCGAAGTGTTTCTGGTTTCGCATGGAGACTTTCATCCGGTCAACGATCCTGAGTTCAAGCAGTTTCCGCCGCACTGCTTGAAAGGCACGGCTGGGGCGGAGTTTGTTCCGGAAGCGCTGGCGGAGAATGTTGTTCGGGTAGAAAACGACGTCACGGCCAGGTTGCCGGAAGATCTTTTTAAGTATCGGCAGATCATCCTGGAGAAGCAGACGCTGGATATTTTTGAGACTCATCATGCGAGCGCTTTGGTGGAACGGTTGGGGAACGCTGCGGAATTTGTGGTGTTTGGAGTGGTGACGGAATACTGCGTCCGTTGCGCGGTTAAGGGGTTGCTGGCGCGAAAGCGGCGGGTGGCGGTGGTCCGCGATGCGATTGAAACCCTGGCGCCGGAAGTTGGGAACAAAACACTTGCTGAATTGCAGAGTCTGGGAGCAACGCTGGTTACTACCGACGAAATCCTCCACAAACTGGAAGCCATCTCCTAATAATCTGCCCGATCCCTCGGGGGCTGAAGCCCTCGTCTCTATTGGCTCTGGGCGGCATGGCTGAAGCCATGCCCTTCCCAAAACGATTTATGAGCGAACTTCTGGCTCAAACGCGCTGCTCATCGTTGTCCGTCGCAGAAGGTCGGTCACAACAACATGCCGGCAATCGAAGCCGACATCAGGTTGGCCATGGTTCCGGCCAGCATGGCGCGAATGCCGAGACGGGCCAGTTCGCCGCGCTTGTTGGGAGCGAGCGCGCCGATGCCGCCCAACTGAATTCCAATCGAGCTCAAATTGGCGAAACCGCAGAGCGCGAAGGTCGCGATCGTAAACGAGCGGGGGTCGAGCACGGCTCTCTGCGGTCCGAGCATTGAGAAGGCTACGAGCTCGTTCAACACCATGCGCGTGCCGAGGAGATTGCCGATGGCGCGACAGTCATGCCATGGGATTCCGATGACCCATGCGATGGGGGCAAACAATGTGCCGAAGATCTGCTGCAGGCTGGAGGGAAACCACATTATTCCAAGCCGGTTGTGAATGCCACCGAGGAGGCCGTTGGCAAGGGCGATCAGCGCGAGGAATGCAATCAGCATGGCAGCGATATTAAGCGCCAGGCCTAAACCGTCGGTGGTGCCGCGCGCAATCGCGCCCAGCAGATTTTCACTTTTCTCCGCACCCACTTCTGCCTCGCTCATGACGACACGACCGGCGGTCTTCGGAACCTCCGTCTCAGGCACGAGCATTTTTGATATCAGGATGGTGCCCGGAGCGGTCATGATTACCGCGCTCAGCAGATGCTTGGGCTCGATGCCGAAAGCAATATAGGCGGCCATAATGCCGCCCGAGACGTGGGCCATGCCGCTGGTCATCACGGTCATCAGTTCGGAGCGAGTGAGTTCGGGAAGGAACGGGCGGATGGTCAGCGGAGCTTCGGTCTGGCCCATGAAGATGCTCGCCGCTACGTTCAGAGACTCAGCGCCGCTGGCGCCCATGAAGCGGGTCATAACCTTCGCGGCGAGCTTGATGATGAATTGCATGATCCCGTAGTGATAGAGCACGGCGAAAAACGCGGCGATAAAAATAACGGTCGGCAGCACCTGGAACGCGAAAAAGAATCCCATCGACGAGCCCTTCGCACCGAGCGCGCCGAAAACAAACGAAGATCCCTCGAAGGCGTAGCTGAGTAAGCGATTAACCGCGTCTCCGGCTTTCTGGAAGAGTATTCGGCCGATCTCAATTTTCAGCACGAAGATGGCAAACACAACTTGCAGGCCCAGGCCCCAGACAACCGTTTTCTTGTTGATCGCGCGGCGGTTGGTGGAGAAGGCATAGGCGAGGCCCAGCATGGTGAGCAGACCGAGAATGCCAGTAAAACGTCCCATCTAGTGTTCCCCTTTATGAATCGCGCGATGAACCAAAGATTGTTTGTGCGCGGGCGGAGCAGCTGCAATCCGATAGCTCTCTTCCAGCAACGTTTTTGCGCGCGCGGCCTGCGCGTCGGAGTGACAGTAAATGGTGCAGAGTGACTCGCCGGCAGAAACTTTGTCGCCTATCTTTTTATGAACGACGATGCCTACAGCGGGATCGACGGAATCTTCCTTGCGTTCGCGGCCTCCGCCGAGAATGACGCAGGCGGTGCCGACCTGTTCGCACAGGATGGACGTCACATATCCGGATTGTAAACTCGGCACATCGACGCGGTGATCGGTGCCCGGGAGGCGGGTCGGATCGTCGATCATGCCGATGTCGCCTCCCTGCAACTCGACCATCTGGCGGAACCGCTCGAAGGCTTTGCCCGAAGCGATGATTTGCTCGGAGAGTTGCTTGCCCTGCGCCACCGTCTTGGACGCGCCGCCGAGATAGAACATCCATGCCGCCAACTGTAGGCATAGCTCGCGCAGGTCCGCCGGGCCGCCGCCGTGTAATACCTCGATGCACTCCCGCACTTCGAGCGCGTTGCCCACCATGCGGCCGAGCGGCTGGTTCATGTCGGTGATGAGCGCGACCATCTGTTTGCCCATGCGCTCGCCAGTTTCGACCATGAGTTCGGCGAGAAAGACGGCGTCTTCCTCTTTTTTCATGAACGCGCCCGAGCCGGTCTTCACGTCGAGCACGAGCGCGTCGGTGCCTTCGGCGAGTTTCTTGCTCATGATGGAGGCGCAGATGAGATACGGACTTTCGACCGTGCCGGTAACGTCGCGCAACGCGTACAACTTGCGGTCCGCGGGAGCGACTTTCTCGGTCTGGCCGATCATGGAACATCCGCAGGCTTTGAGAACGCGATGGAATTCGGGCACCGGCAGTCCTACGCGAAATCCGGGAATGGATTCGAGCTTGTCGAGCGTGCCACCGGTGTGGCCCAATCCGCGGCCGCTAATCATGGGAACGAAGAGGCCGCCGGCAGCAACCAGCGGGGCCAGCACGAGCGAGGTCTTGTCGCCGACGCCGCCGGTGGAGTGCTTGTCCACTTTTCTTGCGGGAAGAAAACTGAGATCGAGAACTTCGCCGGAATGCAGCATGGCGTGCGTGAGGGCGGCGGTTTCCTCGCGCGTCATTCCGCGCAGCACGACGGCCATGAGCCACGCGGCCATCTGGTAATCCGGAATACTGCCTTCGGTGCAGCCATCAACGAGGTATTCGATTTCAGCGGAGGATAATGCGCCGCCATCGCGCTTTTTGCGGATGAGATCGATGACGCGGAACGGCGATTGCGAAACGCTCGGCTGGCTCACTTGAGGCGGAAACCCTCCGGCAGAAGATCGGTGATGAGACTTTGCTTCGGGCCCTTTGCGCCCTGGTAGAAGATGATGGCGCGCGGCCCGAATTCATAGATGACCTGACGGCAGGCTCCGCACGGCGAGCACGGAACCCCGTGATCGTTGGCGACGGCGACAGCGTGAATCTCAAGTTCGGGACCGAGCTTGGCTATGGCAGAAAAGATCGCGGTACGCTCGGCGCAGTTGGTCATTCCGTAAGAAGAGTTCTCGACGTTGCATCCCAGGAAGACTTGGCCCTTGGAGGTGAGGATGGCTGCGCCCACCCTGAAGTTGGAGAAGGGCGCGTAGGCGTTCTTCATTACTTTGCGCGCGGAACGGAGCAGGCGTTCGCGCATGGCAGCTGACACCTTGGTCTTTTGCATATTCAAAACGATTTCGCTGAAGATCGTGTGGTGGGCCATTGTAACGCCTGACCGGCCTCGGCAGTAGAGATTTTCGTGGGCTCGCCGTCAATACATGATGGTCTTCGTAAGATGATGAGGCCACCAGGTGGTGTGATAGTGGGTCCAGAGGCGCGCGTCGATCTGCGGGATGACGATTTGCCGATCGGGCGGGCGGAGTTGGTTGATCTCCTCGGCTAATAAAGCGCTGGCATAGATGCAATGAGCGCGAATCTCGACTTCCCATGAGCTGTCCCGCGAAATCATCTGGTAGGAGTTGATTGCGTTTTCGAGCTCGACGGAATAGCTCGTGATTCCAAGCAACCTCAGCGCAACCGGAACGATATAGTCGGCAAAGGCGGACATCGTTTCCAGATCTTCGAGCCGGAACTTTCCCGTCTTCCTGAGGCTGGTGTACAGAAACCAGATGGCCAGTTGCGGCAGCTTGTAGAACTTGATGGTGTGGCCGCCGTAGAGGCTAACATCGCGGAAGCGCGGAAAGTCGTTTACCAATCGATCTACCAGGCCGTTGCCGTTGTCGTAAAGCTTCGGTGAGCAGGACGCAACGAAGTTGTGAAAACGGCCGTCGTAATTCCGAGCGAGCACGGCTCCAACCTGGTGCAAGATCTGCGTCTTTTCGTCGAGCATCGGCAGTTCGATATTGCCGGCGAACAGCGTTTCCATTTCCACGCGCGTAACTTTCGCGAGAAACGCGCCGTCGAGGATGGGGACGCCTTTGTCGATAGCTCGCTTCATGCACGCGAACAGCGCGTCGGAGTCCGACCAGTTGCGGCCGGCGTAGTCCGCCTGGAATTTTATGTGGCTGGAGAAATCGGTAAAGGCAGTGTCGATGCAGGCCGCGGTGAAGATGAAATCGATGGTTTCGTGGACGTCGCCCGCGCCGATGCCGAAGGGCAGAGCGTAGTCGGGTATGGGTAGCTCTTCGTACGCCATCCAGGCGGCGACTTCAACGATTTGTTCGATGTTGGTTTGCACGTCGCGGGAGCGCTCGATGACGGGATAAATACTGTCGAGCACCGGACTGCCTGTCAATTTCGGCCAACGCATGTCGTGATTTGTTCGCATGGTTCCCTGTGGTGAGCTTGATGAGCCGATTGATGCCTATTGAGTTTTCTCGAAAGCGCTGGCCAGCCGGTCGGCTTCCCTTTGCTCAGTGGTTGCCTGCGCCGAACGACCGGTGAGCTTATAAATGTCCGCGAGGCCGCGGTGAGGCGCGGGCTCCTGCGATTTTAGCTTTGCCGCCTCATGAAAATAGCGGAGCGCCTCGGGATAGCGGCGGGCGCTCTGAGCTTTGCGGGCAAGAGAAAGGGTCGCGAGGTAGAGCAGATCGGCGGTCCCAGGATACTGCGCATTGAGTTCGTGCGCGTGCTGGAGCGCCGTCAACGCGACCAGAACAAACAGAATCCACGGGCGTCGGTATCCAGTTGTGATGAATTGGGGGCTGGGTCTCATCGCCAAACCGAATCATTATAACGGTCCAATCTTGACGGTCGTGTGTGCGGGTGTTAATTTCAGGCCACACGTGGGAATCCGGGAGACATCGTTCTGAGTCGGCCAGAGAAGATGCGGAATTCATCCGCCCCGGGCCCCGTGGACCTTCGTCGCCGCAACTTTCTGATCAGGTGCTGCCAGGGAGCCTCGGCGGCGCTAATCCCTGCAAGTCTGCGCGGTCTCGGCTTGCCCTCTCTCTACAGTTTTGATTCTGCCGACGCAGACTTATCGAGTCGTGAATTCCACCTGCATCCTCACTATCGGATGCCCAGGCCCCTCGATGCCTTGCTCCTCAAAACGCAGGCTGGCCTCGACGATTTTGTCACTGAAAAATACGCTGACCAGATCGCAGCTATCCTTGCGCAGTGGAGTTCCGGCCTGCTGCAGTCTCCGCAAGATGTGCGAGCGATCGAGAAAGTTCTTCTGCCGAAGTTCTCGGGATATTCTCCCCGGCCGGTTGAATCCCGCGTTGTGCGCCCGGGCCCGACGATCGAGGTTCGTCACAATACATTCAAGCGGGAGACTGCGCTTGGGCGGGCCGCATTTCTGCGGGAACTGCGGTCTGTCATGAGTGGCTTTTCGAAGATTCTTACGGCTGAATTTCAGGTCACGAGTATTGACGCAGGTTCCATGCCCGCAGCGGCGCTATCTCCCGGTCAGCTGCAGACTCGCATCCGATATGAATTGGTGGCCACCGGCCACGACTTCTACCGTGAACAACGCGTGGGTTATTGGCAGCTTGCCTGGGAACGGTCATCGTCGGGTGAATTCCGAGTGCGGAACTGGCAGGCGCTGGATGAAACACAGAGCCGCTCCACCGGCCCCGGCTATGTGGACATCACGGCTGCGGTGCTCGGTGGCAATGCGTCCTATTCTTCGCAGCTTCTGCGCGGAACCGACTACTGGCGGACGGTGCTTGACGGCGCTTGCGGCATTGATATCTACGGGCACAACGGCGTTTCGATTGGCGACATCGATGGCGATGGATTTGACGACCTCTATGTGTGCCAACCGGGCGGTCTTCCGAACCGGCTTTATCGAAATCGAGGCGACGGCACTTTTGAGGACATCACGGAAGCGTCGGGAGTCGGCGTCATCGAAAACACGGCATGCGCGCTTTTTGTCGACGTCGATAATGACGGGCGGCAGGATTTAATCGTCGTGCGGGCGACCGGCCCGATGTTGTTCCTGAACGAAGGTGGCGGCAAATTTCGCCAGAAGGCGGACGCGTTTCAGTTCGCCAACCCGCCGCAAGGGACCTTTACCGGAGCGGCGGTGGCAGATTATGACCGCGACGGCTGGCTGGATATCTACTTCTGCCTCTACGTCTACTACCAGGGCACGGACCAGTACAAGTATCCGTCTCCTTACTATGACGCCGAGAACGGGCCTCCTAATTTCATGATGCGCAACAACCGGGATGCAACGTTTCGCGACGTAACTGCCGAGACGGGGCTCAACCAGAACAATACGCGCTACAGCTTTTGCTGCGGCTGGAGCGACTTCAACCGTGATGGCTGGCCCGATCTGTACGTGGTGAATGATTTCGGACGCAAGAACCTATACCGCAACAATGGCAACGGAACGTTTACTGACATCGCTTCGCAAGCGGGGGTTGAAGATATCGGCGCGGGCATGAGCGTCTGCTGCTTTGACTACGACAATGACGGCGCCGAAGACCTCTACGTGGCAAACATGTGGACGGCGGCGGGCGAACGCATTTCGATGCAAGATATCTTCCAGACAAATGCGCCCAGCGAAGCGCGAGCTCTCTACCACAAACACGCCATGGGCAATTCGCTCTTTCGAAATGGCGGCGTCGCCTTCGAGGACACAACGGGCGCTGCCGGCATTGGGATCGGGCGCTGGGCGTGGTCGAGCGACGCCTGGGATTTCGATCATGACGGCTTTCCCGATCTCTACATCGCCAATGGCATGGTGACCGGCCCCTCGCGCGAAGACCTGAACAGTTTTTTCTGGCGGCAGGTGGTTGCCTATTCGCCTGAGGAGGCCAAGCCGTCTCACGACTACGAACAGGGATGGAGCGCGATTAACGAGTTGATCCGGGCGGATGGCACGTGGAGCGGGTACGAGCGAAATGTTTTTTACGCCAACAACGGCGACGGAACGTTCTCCGATGTTTCGGGCGTGGTGGGGCTGGACTTTCTGGAAGACGGGCGAGCGTTTGCACTCGCGGATTTCGATCACGATGGCCGTCAGGAAGTGTTTCTGAAGAACCGCAACGGCCCGCAGTTGCGGCTTTTGAAGAACGTCATGGAGAATTTGCCTCCATCGATCGCCTTCCGCCTGCGCGGTACGAAGAGCAATCGCGACGCGATTGGCGCGGTCGTCACGGTGGAAACTGAACGCGGCCGCCAGACCCGAACGTTGCAAGTCCGGTCGTTGCAAGCGGGATCGGGATTTCTTTCGCAGCACAGCAAAGATGTCTTCTTTGGCCTGGGAGCGGCGAACGGCCCGGTGCGCGCCTCAATTCGCTGGCCGAGCGGACTGGTACAGGAACTTCACGATCTGCCGAGCAACCACCGGGTGTGGATTGAAGAAGGCTCCGAACCATCTCGAATGGAGGCCTTCAAAACGTCAGCGGGGCGAGACCATTTCGCCGACGTTAAGCCAGCTGATGCGAAGCCACCGGAAATCGAAACTTTGCCCACCACGGCTGAGACTTGGCTGCTGGCGCCGGTCGAGGCGCCCGACTTCGCTCTTCCCAATTTCGGCGGGCTGGTACTAACTCTATCTTCGCTGCGCGGAAAGCCGGTGCTGCTTAATTTTTGGGCCGCCGGAGCCGAGCGATGCAAGCAAGATTGGGTCACTTTCAATCAGCGCCATGCCGCTTGGGCGGCTCAGGGTCTTCAGTTGCTTGCGGTGAATCTCGACGGCCCCGCCGATGTGGAAAGCGTCCGGGCACTGGTACGGGAGCATCGTCTTTCGTTTCCGATTCTGCGCGGATCCGAGGACGTAGCCGGCATCTACAACATTCTTTATCGTTACCTGTTTGACCGGCATCGTGATCTCGAACTTCCAACATCATTTCTGATCGACGCCAAGGGAGAGATCGTCAAGGTTTATCAGGGGCCGGTGGGCCCGGAGCACGTTGAACAGGACTTCCGCCACATCCCCCCAACCAGCGCGGAACGGTTAACCAAGGCACTTCCCTTTCCCGGCGTGACCGACGCGATTGAGTTTGGACGCAACTATCTCTCCTATGGTTCGGTGTTTTTTCAGCGCGGCTATATGGATCAAGCCGAAGCTTCATTTCAGATTGCCCTGCGCGACGATCCTTCAAGCGCCGAGGCTCTCTATGGCATTGGAAGCGTCTATCTGAACCAGCAGAAGACCGCCGAAGCACGAGAGAGCTTTGAACGCGCGCTCAAGCTTCGCGCGAGTTATCCGGATACTTTGGCAAATTCCTGGAACAACCTCGGCTTGCTGGCCGCGCGCGAAGGACGCACGGGCGAAGCGGTCGGCTACTTTCAAGAGGCCCTCAAGCTGAGTCCCGATCATCTAATTGCGCTCGACAACATGGGTAGCGCTTATCGCCAGCAGAAGCGCTGGGAGGACGCTCGCAAAACTTATGAGCGCGCGCTGCAAGTCAGTCCCAACAATGCCGAGGCGAACTACGGTCTGGGGATGGTGTTTGCGCAGAATGACGACACCGCGCGAGCCTACGATTCTCTGCAAAGGGCGTTGAAGCTGCGCCCGGTTTACCCCGAGGCGCTGAACAACCTGGGAATTCTTTATCTGCGCACGCAGCGTCGGGATGAGGCCGTGGCAAGCTTTGAGGAGTGCATCCGCCTGGCGCCTGCTTTCGACCAGTCTTACTTGAACCTTGCCCGAGTCTACGCCGTAGAGAGTACGCCGGAGAAAGCTCGCGCCGTGCTACTCGAACTGCTTAAGCAGCATCCGGGGCACGAGCTGGCGCAGAAGATGATGCAACAGTTGGGGCAATAGGCAGCCGCTAAGGCGTCGACGGCTTACCCGGCTTTGGCGTCGGGGCAGTCAGCAGGTCCACAAACAACTTATAGAACTTATCGGTATCCAAGTCGAACTGCACTTCCACCGACTGGACATCGCGCTTGGGCTTATCCCGATCCGTCCAGGTGAGGGTGTCTCCGTAGCCGGGCCCGCGATCCAGGTTCACGTCCATGAAGCGGTTTTCTTTCTTCGTAATCAGGGTTGGGTCAAGCCAGGCCGCCGACGCGAGTTCGTCCCACAGATAGTTATAGGAGCCCCGCAACCGCGCATACTTGCCGATATATTGCGCTGATGCCGAGTTCCCGGCCTTGATCTTGTCGATCAGTTCATTTGTCATTCTTGTCTTCACGGAAATATCCACCGGGGTGCAGACAATCTTTTTCCAGGGAGCTCGCAGCACAATGTGAGCCGCTTCCGGATCGAACCAGAGGTTGAATTCGCGGCGGGGCGTGTTTGCGAACTCGGGATCGGCGGTCTGCGGATTCAGGCTGGCGCCCATGAACACCAACTCTTTTGCCAAGCTGGCAAATTCGGGCTCCATGGAGATCGCGAGCGCCAGGTTTGTCATGGGCCCGCCCTCATAGATAGTAACTTCGTGCGGATATTTGCGGACCATGCGCACCAGAAAGCGGGCAGCATCTTCGTCGGCGGCCTTGGTGGTCGGCTTCCCTTCCGGCATCGCTCCCAGTTCCCTGGGTGCGTGATACACGCTCGGAGTCCAAGCCCCCAGCCAGGCGACATAGCCATAGCGTTGCTCCCACTGCTCCGTCTCTTCTTTTGTTCTGACCAACGGATACTCGGCCCCGCGCACGACGGGAATGTCGGTTCGTCCGATGAGTTCGAGCATGCGCAGAGTGTGGGCGACTTCTTCGGTGAGCCACGCATCGCCCGTCACCACCGTGATGCCCAAGACTTCCGTCTGCGGAGACTGGATCAGCAGCAGTATCGCTTGCTGGTCGGTGCCGGCGGGTCCGGCCGCGTCCTGATCGATGATGACCTTGCGCCTCTCTTGGCTCTGGGACACAAGACATGTCGTTAGAATTAGAACTACAGTTGCGACCGCAATAAAAATCCGGAATCGATCCCGCTTCATTCGTGCACCTCATTAACTTGATCTAGAGATCGCATGGAAAGCGTGCCATTGTAAAGCCTATTTACGAGCTCTGCCAATGTTTTGATGGCAATGCATGAATTGCAGATGCGGTTGAGCGCGAATAGAATGACGAGCATAGAATGTCGAGCAACGATCACGGCTGTTTCCATTTTGTTTTTGGAGCTGCCGCTTTCTCCCTTTCTCCCAGGAGCCGATTCGCTTGACCTCCGGCCACTTCGGACGAACTGGAATTTGTGTTGCCGTCTGCGTTTTAGCGGTGATGGCGGCTCTCGCTCCGGCTCGAGCACAGTCTCAAGAACCGGCGGGCACCGCCATGGTGCAGGGGACGGTGCAGGGGTATGTCCGCGATTCCAGTGGCAGGCCGGTGGCGAATGCGACCGTCTTCTTGCAAGTTGCGACCGGAACACAGGCCCTCGCCGCACAGACCCAGATCACACACACCGATTCGGACGGAGCGTATCGGTTTGCACCGCTTCGAGAGGGCGTTTACACTCTGCGCGCGGAAATGAACGGATACGGTGAAGCAATCGTCGGTCCCGTGAGCCTCGCGCAGAAAGAGACGCGGAAGATTGATCTCGCTCTCGTGTCCATGAAAGCTTCTGAACCGCAAAGCGCTCCTGCAGGAACAGCGGCGACAGGAAAACCGAGCGCACAAGCGCCCGATTTTTTTGACGAACCTCAGTTCACTGTAGCGGGCGTGACCCAAGCCACGAACTCAGGTGGACACGGTTCCGATATCGTCCTGCGAACCACCGAAGCGCTCGCCCGGGCAACGGTTTCATTGAGCAAGGAATCGGCCGGGAGTTCCAGGGCGGCGACCTCCGCCGCGACAGAAAGTTCTTTACGCGATGCGGTGGCGCGCGAGTCCTCAAACTTTGAGGCGAATCGGCGGCTGGGAGAATTTCTTGCCAATAATGAAAAGGCCGCTGAAGCAGTTCCCTTCCTGAAGCGGGCTTCCCTGCTCAACCCCGGAGATCCCGAATCCCATCACCTGCTGGGCGACGTCGAGGAGAAGATCGGCAAGCCACTGGAAGCGGTTCATGAGTACCAGCGCGCGGCCGAACTCGACCTCAGCGAACCGAACCTGTTCGATTGGGGAACCGAACTTCTGACTCATCGCGCGCTGGAACCGGCCACCGAGGTTTTCACAAAAGGCAATCGCCTGTTTCCGAATTCCGTGCGTATGCTGGTTGCGCTCGCCGTAGCCTGGTATGCTCGCGGTTCCTACGATCAGGCGGCGCAGTGTCTTGCGAGCGCGTCCGATCTCGCTCCCGGCAATCCGACTCCGTATCTATTTCTGGGAAGAATGCAAAGCGTGGAGACCACTCCCTCAGCAGGATCGGTGGAGAGATTGCGGCGATTCGCGCAGTTGCAACCGGACAATGCGCTCGCGAACTACTACTACGCCGTCGGCCTTTGGAAGCAGTCGACGGGTTCAGTTGACACTGAGCGTTCAGCGCGCATTGAGTCGCTGTTGCGGAAGGCGGTCCGTCTTGATCCGAAGCTCGGCGCCGCGTATCTGCAACTGGGCATTCTCTATTCGCAGCGCGCGGATTTTTCGCGGGCGATCTCCGCGTATCAAAAGGCGATCGAAGTCAGTCCGGAAGAAGTTAATCCGCAATTCGACGAGACGCTCGCAGAAACGCGCTATCGACTGGCACAGGCTTACCTGCGAACCGGCGACAAAGCAAGAGCTCAAGAACAACTTCACCTCCACGACCAATTGGCTAAGAAAACAAAGGAGAACGTCGAGCGTGAAAGGCATGAGATTCAGGAGTTCGTGATCTCGCTGCGGAACAGGAATTCGGTTTCGCCGCCGCAGAATTGAACCAACCACCGGGCGGGCGTGGGGGCGCTCATCAGGCTCTCGAACGTGCGATAGAATTTTTCCTTGTCCAAGTCAACTTGAGCTGCCGCGTCTCAAAACTTGGGAGTAGGTATAGGGAAATTTGGGATTCATGGCGCATCGACCACACAGCGAAAGCCAACCGTTCCCGCTCGGTCGTGCCCAGGAGACATCAAGAGATACTTTTGGTGTTCATCCAGCCGGTAAGTTTGCGGGAAGTACCAAATCGAACCGCTCGGCTGATAAGAGGCGCCACCGCGAATGATCGCCGCACGTGTATGCAGGTCGCGGTATTCGTCTGTCCACTGAGACACGTTGCCGACCAGATCCAGAACGCCAAACCCACTCGCACCTTTCGGCAAAGCCGTTACGTCGGCAGGTGGATGCAAAGCAGGTCCCGAATCTACTTGGGGAAGAGCTTGAGAGTCCCAGTCGTTTCCCCAAGGATACGCACGGCCGCTGGTAGATTGCGCTGCGTATTGCCACTCCCATTCATGGGGAAGGCGTTTTCGGCTCCAGGCTGCGTACGCGCGGGCATCCTCGATCGAAACCCACGTCACAGGCTTGTTGTCCCAACCCTCCGGATAGGTACCATTGTTCCAGGAGCGCAAAAAGTTGTGATCGTCCTTCGGGTGATAGTGCGTCGAGTTCAAGAATCTTTTGAACTCTGCATTCGTGACTGGCGTCCGATCGATATAAAAACTATGCACGTGCATTCGATGCCGATGGAAACGACGCGCCGAGTCTTCCCACGGATATTGCACATCTGCCCCGGGATCATTGCCGCCCTCAATTTCAATACCGCTCACCTGAAAGTCATAGTCACTGTCGGGAATGCGCAGCATTCCGTCCGGCGGTGCCTGCGACCGGGTGGTCGCTGGTATTTCAACCAGAGTCTGGGGCACGGCTTTCCATTCACGCGAATAGCTGGCAAGAGGGCGCTTGGAGCGCTCCGCCATGTAGGAGAGCAGGTTCTGGACACTCTCGTCCGGTTTCTCTTCGGCGGCGAGAACAGCGCCGTAACCGAGGCCTTCGAGATCGAAGACTAGGGTGGCTTTGCCGTTCGTTATGGCGGGCGTCAATTCGGTCCCGCGCCACAGGTCGTAGAAGTGCATGCCCGCCCGGTTCGGGACCTCGATCTCAGGCCCGGCGACATCGTATTCGTTACGGTTGATGATCGTCCACAGCGTGCGCTTCGCCGCGGGGAAGCGACTCGCGAATACGCCTGCTTGCAAGACCGGCGTATGCGGCTCCCAGTCGGGGCTCAGCAGATACTCGGCCATGGCGCGTTCGATGCGAGTAAAACGCAGCAGAGCTTCTGCATCGTGCGGATTATTTTCGTACCAGAAACCCCAGAGGTTTTCGAGGGTGGCATAGCCCTGGCCATTGAAAAAGGCGTGCTGCAAACTGTCGGTCTTGTCGCGGGTGAAACGGTCGGTGACATTCACGGTGTGGCGCGGCTCCATCCACTTGTTCTTGCTGACCATCGGAATGAAGGGATACTGCTTCCCTTCCCAGGTCACCCAGTCGTTCCAGCTTATATTGGTCCAGGCGATCGAAGCGTCGCGCGGTTGAAATTGGGGTTCCAGGGCAAGGGGATGGCCGATCGCATCCGAAGCCTCGCGAAAGCCGGGGGGAACACTCTCCAGCGTGTCGAAATTGATTCCATCGGCGTCGATCTCCTTGAGGAGTCGCGACATGACCGTCGCTGGCGCCGCGCCTTCGTCTCGGGTCCCCCCGTCCCAGGCAAGAAGCGGGAAAAATACCTTCACGCCGCGGCTGTGAAATTGCTTCACCATGCGGCGCACGCCAGGAATGCCACCGGGAAGATCGCGCAGCATATCAAATTGATTTCGATCGTCGATACCCAGGTTCGGATACACATGCCAGATAAGAACCGCGTCGATCGGACCGATGCGGCCCTCGGTCTCGGACAGGAACCGGTCCACGGTGTACTCGCTCTTCTCCGGATCGTAAAGACTGCGGTCCCAGATCAGCAGTTGCACCTGGGAGAAGATGTGCTGCGTCCATTGCAGGTCTGCGCGATCGTATTGTGAGGCGTCGTAGCGTAGAAGAGTGCGGCGATCATGGCGCCAGGCTTTCAGGCCATCGAGCCACGCGGGTTGGTCGGAGGGAGTGGCGGGGCCGGAGAAGAAGACTTCGCTGGGCGGTGGGAGCTCCGTCAGATTCAAAACGCCGGTGTGGGAGACGAGATCATGGCGCGGCTTCCATTCGTCAGCGAACAGTCGACCGGCGACCGGGAAGGAGAGGATTGCGGCAATGAAGATCCAGCGAGCGAGCCGGCTTGCGTTCATGAATTTGGCCCGAGACAAACATTTTGAACTGAGCGGCAAATGGCAAGGATAGAACCGGACGCGAGCGGATGTCCAGCAGTTCGGCGGCTTCGCGCGGTGGATCGACTTACAGATTCCCGAAAAAGGAACTGAGGCGAGCTGAAGGTTCTATGAACCCAAGCTCGCCTCAGCTTGTTTGCTGCGCCGCGTGATTTTGTCAGACTCTAAAAATCAAGCCTGAGAGCGAATTGCACCACGCGCGGGTTGTTGACAGTCTCGTTGACCCTGCCGAACGTGGCGGGGCTGCTAATGTCCTGCATGTAAATGCCGCTACCGGTCAGACCGAACTGTGGATGATTGAAAAGGTTGAAAAATTCCGCTCGGAACTGGAGAGCGTATCCCTCGTGAATCGGGAAATTCTTGAAGGCGGAAAAATCCGTATTCACAAAGCGCGGGCCAGAAATCGGCGCGCGGGATGCGTCTCCGAGTTCTCCGGCCGGTGCTTCCACAAAACAGCTCGTATTGAACCACTCGTTCAGAGTCGGGTGGCTGAGCTTGGGGTTGCAAATCTGGTTGGGACGGTTCAGAGGAGTTCCATTCCATTCGAAATTGACGCCAGACTGGTTATTGCTGTCGACAACGAACAGCGGGAACCCGGAAATAGCCTTTTCAATCACGTTGACGTGCCATCCACCCATAATTGCGTTCGGGACGGCACTCCAGTCGCCGCCAAAACGCTTGCCTTTGCCAAAGGGCAGGTCATAGAGAACACTGGCCGTGAATTGGTCATCCAGATTAAGTTGCGAGAGGCCCCAATCCGTCCGCTGCGTGCCAGGCAACGGCCAGTAAGTAGCGCCGGGTGTAGTGCCGTCTCCATCGGCCATGCCTGAATCGAAAGTACGAGACCAGGTATAGCTAAGCAGCGCGTAGAGGCCGTGACGGGCGCTCTTGGTCTCCGCCTTGATCAGGAGACCATCGTACCGAGCCCGAGCTCCGTCAGTGATATTTGAAATGTTAATGTATTGGTTTCCGAGGTAGGGAGCATTAAACGGCGCACCACCAGGACCGCAGCCAAGGAAATATCCGTTAGCCCCTCCGTTGCAGGCCGCAGGGGAATTGACATTCATATTCAATCCGTAGAACAGAATGTGGGTGCTGCGGGTGCCAGCATACCCGGCAGTGAGAACGACGTTTCCAGGAAGCTGGTGCTCGATGTTCAAGTTGAACTGTTGCACCATGCCTTGTTTGAAGTTAGCGTCCTGAGAAAGGGACGTTCCCGTAAAGTTATCTGGGTTCGGAGGCGAGGTGAAGGGTTGAAGGTTCGGTTGCGTGAAGCCGTATTTCAGCCCGCAGTTTTGTGTTGGTCCATTGAGTGCCAACGCATTGCCAAATGGGCAGGGCCCCCCCGGGAAATATCCAAACTGGTCGACTTCAGCATAATAGGGCGGGTTCTGCCAGAGTCCCTGCGCCCCTTGACTCCAACCCGAGTCGTGGTAGATCGAGTAACCAGCGCGAACGGCAGTGCTCTGACTGCCGAAGGGTTTCCACGACAATCCGATGCGCGGCTCGAAAGCGGTTTTGTCGAACTTAACTCCCACGTTTCCGTCCGTGCGGACGCAGTTGGTACAGCCGCTGAAGGGGGCATTTCCGGCGATAAGATATTGCTGAGTCGTCCAGTCGAAATTCGCCTGACGGTTTTGAGCTTCCGTAATGGGAGTTACAAGAGCCCATGCCACGCCGAGGTTTAGGGTTAAGTTGCTTGTGACGCGCCAATCATCCTGCACAAAAGGACGAAACATCTTCCAGCGTCGGCCGGTCGTAGCTCCGTAGAACGTTTGATCGTGAATGGCGCCGAAGGGCTGTCCGACCAGGAGATCGGCTGCGCTATCCCCGGTGAACCCGCTGCCGAATAGGAAATACCCGTCCTGAAAGCCGTTAGTCATCACGTTCATTTGGTTGAGGCGGATTCCGACACCCACGCGGATGTCGTGACGGCCGCGGATCATATCGAAGGTATCGGAGAACGTGTACACGTTGGACCCACCCTGGAAGGGTGCAAAGCCGCGGTCACCCAAAGACCAGTAATTGCTGAGCTGCGTAGAACTTAATCCGCAGCTCAAACAATCCTTGACAGACTGGGTCAAGCCTGGAGGGGCAAGAGGACATTTGCTGTTGAGATCTGCGCCAATAATTCCGAGCGTCGCCGCCTCGCAGATGGGGGCGCCAAACTCACCATAGGATGTGATGTGGTTGAAGATTCGGCTGTAACCCGCATAGGCCTGGTTGATGTTGTTGGAGGAGAAGATGTGGGTCTCCGAAACTACAACGTTACGCCCGTGATTGCTGATGAGCTGGTTGCTGCCAAAGGGATTCTGCTCGGCCCAGGTGGGCGAACCGCCGGGCACGTAAGAGTTTGCCTGATCGTAGCTGAAGCGGGCAAAGGCGGAATCTTTGCTCGAAAAATTGTGGTCCATCCGGATGGTGGCATTGCCCTCGTTGAGGCTTCTGACGGGAACGTTGGCGTAGTTGGTCACCGTCGAGTAATCGGGTGTCGTACTCGCCGGATAGAGTCCGGTCAGCGCCAATCCGATCGGATCGGCAAGGCCAGTGCCCGTCGGGCCGCCGGCTATCGGAATTTTGTTGCAAGTCTGAGCGCCCGCATTCTGTGACCCATCGGCGTTTGGCGTAATCGGGTTGTCCGAAGCATCGCACTGTAACGGAGCTCCGGAGTAAGGATTCGTGAGGTTGGGGAACAAAATCTTGTTGTTGTATTGCGACTGGGCCACTCCGCGCTGAAGGCCCAACGGATCGAGAGTAAAGTCCCCGCCCATCATCGCCGCCGTTGGAACCAGTCCCGTGTACGGGATGCCGTGGCGCTGGCGCTTTGCCTCGTAATTGACGAAGAAGAAAGTCTTGTCTTTTTGGATTGGCCCACCCAGCGAACCGCCGAACTGATTGAGATTAAATTGCTCCTTGAAGGCAGCGAAATAGCTCTTGGCGTCGAACTTGGTATTGCGGAGGTACTCGTAGAGCGCCCCGTGCCACTTGTTGGTGCCCGACTTAGTGGTCACCAGAACGGTCGGACCCGCGCGCGTGCCATACTCCGCCGAGTAGTTGTAGGTGAGAACCTTGAATTCCTGAATGGAGTCAATGGTTGGCAGAATCGCGATGCTGCCTGAGGTGAGTTCAGCGTTGCTGTTGTTGTCAATCAGCCAATCGGTACTCTGGGCGCGCGAACCGCCGACCGAAAGCGAGAAGGTACCGCGAGCGGCAACTTCGCTGCTGGCAGCATTGGTAAAGAAGCTGTTCGGGTTCGTCTCCTGGGTCGTGCCCGGAGTCAACGTGGCTAGCTGCACGAAGTTGCGGCCGTTCAACGGGAGGTCCGCCACCTGTTCGGAGGTGATCACCTGGCCGAGGGTTGGATTCGTGGTTTCCACGGCCACTTCGGTGGCGCTGACTTCGACAGTTTGGCTGACCGAGGCGGGGGCAAGGGTGAAGTCCACCTCGCGCTGTTCGTTGACTTGCAGACGGATGTCTTTCTGTTCGGTGGTCTGGAAGCCCTGAGACTCCACTCGGATGGTGTAATGCGCTACCGGCAGTAGCGGTACGAGGTAGTGTCCTGACCCATCGGTCTTCCCTTCGCGCGTGAGACCTGTTTCCTGCGAGGTGATTTTCACCGTCGCGCCGGAGATGACTGAGCCGGTCTTATCGGCAACCGTTCCGGAAAGACTGCCGTTCGCCTGGCTGTAAAGGAGTGGACAGAGGGAAAACACGGAACACAGAACCGCTACGAGCAGCGCTTTTCTTCTCAGCATCGGTCTCCCACCTTGGCTGCCACTCTTCGCTTCAATAATGAGTGGCGATTGGGGATCGCTCCTGCGCAGCTGAAACGTGGAGCGTCCCTTGTATTGATTAATGGGGTCATATAAATAGATTAGATGGGCAAAGTCAAGAGTTTTTGTGGCAACGCCGTGAATGCCCTGCGACGAGGTGGCGAATTCACTTTTCCATAATGCCTATGCTTTCGCGGATTTTTACGACTTGGTTGCCGGTGACGTTTTCGAAGCGCTGCACGAGGCCGCTCGGCCAGCGAATCTCGACGGCATCGGCCTTGGTGGCTTTGCCCAGCCCAAAATGCAGGCGGAAGTCGCTTTGCGAGATGTATCCGCCGCCGCTGCGAATCTCCTGCGTCTGCTGGTGATCGCCCACGCCGACTGTGACCCTGGCGCCGATCGCGTCGCGATTGGACTTCGTGCCTTCCAATTTCAGGAGAATCCAGTTCCCGTGTTCGCCGAGATTTTTTAGCAGGCTGGGACGATCATGACTGTTGTTCACAAGAATCTCAACGGCTCCGTCATTGTCGAAATCGGCGGCGGCTACGCCGTGGCTGTTGAACGGAGTGGTGATGCCTGTGCCGGAATCGAGTGAAATGTCGCGAAATCTGCCGTTGCGTTCGTTCCAGTAGAGGATTTTACGTTCGCGGAATGTGTTGTTGAGACCTTTGCTGTCGAGTTCGGGATAGACGTGACCGTTTGCCATAAAGATGTCGGGCCAGCCGTCGTTGTCGATGTCGAGGAAGAGCGTGCCCCATCCCAGGAACTGTGAATTTTTGCCGAGTCCGGCGGCTGCGGTAACGTCGGAGAATGTTCCGTCGCGATTGTTGCGATAGAGCGTGGCGGTGTCGTCGGAGAAACTGGTTTTGACGATGTCGAGCCAGCCGTCGCCATCGTAGTCCACCGCATCGGCTCCCATGCCGGCTTGCTCGCGGCCTCCGTCGTTAAAGGCTACGCCGGCCTCGACGGCAGTCTCCGTGAAGGTGCCGTTGTGGTTGTTGTGAAAGAGCAGGCTGGGAGTGGAATCGCAGGCGACATAGATGTCGGGCCAGCCGTCGTTGTCGAAGTCGCCGGTAAGGGCGGTGAAGCAGTAGTAAGCGTCGGTCTTGGCGATCCCGGATGCTTCGCTGACGTCGGTGAAGGTGCCGTCGCCGTTGTTGTGGTAGAGCTCGCTGTGGGTGCCTTTCAGGCCGCGCGGACCGCACATCACCGGCATTCCTTTCCACAGGCAGGCAGCGCCGCTGCCGGGCTCGGGCGTGTGCGGCAGATCGAGGTTGACGTAGTGGGCGATGAAGAGGTCGAGGCGGCCGTCGCGATCATAATCCAGAAAGCTGCAGCCGGTGGACCAGCGGACATCGTCGTGCCAGAGGCCAGCCTTGCGCGTGACATCGGTGAAGGTGCCGTCGCCGTTGTTGTGCAGCAGAACGTCGTGGCCCCAGAAGGTGACGAACAAGTCCACGAATCCGTCGTTGTCGTAGTCGCCGGCGCAGACTCCCTGTCCCCAGCCGGCGAGGCCGGCGCCGGCTTTTTGGGTGACGTCTGCGAACGTGCCATCGCGGTTGTTGCGGTAGAGATGGCTGGTCGGTTCTTGACCCTTGGGAAAACCTTCCAGGCGGCTGCCGTTGACCAGGAAAATGTCAGGCCAGCCGTCGTTGTCGAAATCAAAAAAGGCGGCGCCGCTGCCGGTGGTTTCGATAATGTAGCGCTTGGTCTTGTCGCCTCCATCTTCGGTCTTGGCGGTCAGCCCGGCGCGTTCCGCGATGTCAACGAAGTTAACTTTTGGAGGAGTGGGTGCTGGCGCGGGTATGACTTTCGAAGCTGGCGCGGAATGCGGCTGCACAGCTGCGAGTGAAAGTGTGAGTGCCCACAGTGCGACAACGACCGCGGCGAGCCTGCGATTCATGAGTCCGTGTCCCCGGGAGAATCTTCTTAGGGAGAATCTTACAACCCGCGGTGGGATGTGGGCGCGCCTTCGCAGGCTTTCCCGTAGAGACGCGGCTTGCCGCGTCTCCCGCCGCGTCCAAAGGAGACGGGGCAAGCCCCGTCTCTACAGGAGGAGCTTTTTCGTCGCCTGTTCAGCCATTTGCCCTGGCCACCAGCAAGATCCCCAGGCAGTAGAACACGAACATCAGGACCAGGTACATCTTGGCCTTGCCGGGTGCGCCTTCAAATTCCTTCCAGGCAAGAACGCCCCAGAGAGCGGCGACCATCGGCGCGGATTGCCCGATGGCGTACGAAATGGCTACGCCGGTGAAGCTGGCGGCGACCAGATTGAAAACCATGCCGGTGCCCCAGATGAATCCGCCGAGCAGTCCGAGGGCGTGGCCGGAGGCGGGCCCGCTGAAATAACCCGCGAAGCTCACGGGCTCACCAACCAGTGGTCTCCTCATGAAATAAGTGTTCCAGATCAGACACGAGAGCAGCGCGCCTAGCGTGAGAAAGACGGCAATGCTGTAGGGACCGAGGGTGTTGCCGTTGGTCATCGCTCGCGCCACGAAGGGAGCCCAGAGCCCCATCAGAACACCAGAGACCACGCAGACGATGATGCTCTTCTTCGAAACCGAGCGACCGGCGATCGCCACACTGCCGTAGGCTTTTCCGTCCAGAACGACGGCGATGAGGGCGCAAACGACGCCCGCAGCAAGGAGTGCTGCATTTCCCTTGGGCTGGAGGGCATAGCTCGAAATCACGCCGACGACGAGCGCGATCCCGATGGCAACCGGGAAGGCCACGGCGAGCCCGGCCATATCAATCGCGGCCACCAACAGCAGGTTCGCCAGATTGAAGATGGCGCCGCCGATCATGACGGAAACAATGTTGTTGGTGTCGGCGGAACGCACATTGTTCAGAAAACTGGAAGCATTGTTGCCAGTGCTTCCCATGGTGAACGCCAGGATCAGCGACACCAGAAAAATGCCGACGGCATAGTCCCAGTAAAACAACTCGAAGCGATAATTCTTGACGCCCTTGTAGGTGTTGGCCCAGGAGCCCCAGCAAATGGCGCTCGCGATCATCATGAACAGTGCAATACCCAGAGTGTGGGGTGTGAACATCGCTTCTCCTTGAACGGTGCTTCTCCGTGAGTCTACTTGCCGACTGGTTCTGGCGGCAACACACAACGCGTTCCACCCACGCCTGAGGAGTAACGCTGCAACGCGGGAAAGTAGCAGATGCCGACAAGTAGCTCCCCTCGACCAAAAGGTACCCCCGGCTGAATCATTTCACCTAACGCGATCAAACGTTGCTGTCCTCTGAATTTGAACTCCACCCTCTACGAACACGGGCTTTAACAACAATCGATCCGGGGCGAGTACAAACGGTCTCTCCCATTCAGTATCAACTTCATTCGGATCACTGCTGGTGATCACATGACCTACCAGCGAACTGCCTCGCTGCTTCACGCCTGTTACGCAATAGCCAAAAAATCCGCGTCCGTGGGCCAAGAACTCTGCGTCGCTCGGCTCGCTCTTGTCTGCCGACTGCGCCCATTTCGCCCGGTCGATTTTCATTCCCTGAATACAAGCCAGACCATTCCGATCGACGATTAGGTAACCAGTTAATTTTGGGCCGAGATCGTGGTCAAAGCCTAGATTACCATCCGAGCGTTGATCCTCGATGGACAGTAATTTCCAAACTCCTACCAGAGCACTGCTGATGCTCGCCTGTGGCTGCAGAGCCGATCCGGGGATGAGCTTCTTGGTCTCGGACGCAACGACTTGCCAGCGCCCATCTCGTTTCACGAACACGTCGGTAAAGGAAATTGTTCCTGAACCGTCGCGCCCTTCGAGGATACTTTGTTCCGTATTGATTCCGGTCACGACGGCGGTTTGGCCGTAAATCCGCACGTTGCATTCGAGCAGTTGATTGGTCGTGTGCTTCTCTTCCCCAGTCCGAATCGCCTTCAACTGCTCCGCTTTCGTTCCCGCGCTGCCATCAGCCCACCGACCGACAAAGTCGTCCCCAAGAATTGCGCTCATCTTGTCGGCATCAGCCTCGCGGTAAGCGTCAAGCCAATCCTGCTCAAGTTGCTTTAGTATTTTTGCGTCTTGCGATTGCGGAGCTTCTGTTGCCGGAAGCTCAGACTGCGCCCAAGCCGGAACCAATAAAAGAAAAGCACAAATGGCCATGCGGACTGGTTTCATTGTCGGCCTCCAGAATCGACTCATTGGCGGGCAGTGCGAGTCCCAGCCGCCAGCTTTCGGTACAGATAGTGCTTAGACTACGCGACTTCTACAGCGGTCTGGAATTCTACGACCAATTCGTGAAGGCGCTCGCGGGTCGCCACCCTAGTCGAGGCGAGTGAGTCTATTTGCCGCGAATTCTGGAAACAAACAGTTGCAGGAAGCGGTCGGCGTCGACGTCGACGCAGACCTTCGCATTCGGCTCGACTTTGTCGAGACCTTCAATGATGTAGCGGTCGCCGTGCAGCACGTTGCGCTCGACTGCGCCGTGACGATTGGCGACCGTCTCGCCGCGCGTGAACTCGCCTCGGGTCTCGACATCCACGTGCATCGCCGGCGCTTTTACGAGCGTTGCGTCAATGGCTACTCCGACCGCGAGGGGGTCATACATCGGGGTACCGCTGAAACCGAATTGCGCCGACAGATCAATCAGGTAGTGCGCCACCTGGTAGATGAAATCATTGATGGGCCCGTGGGTCTGTCCGAGTTGTTCGAGGTACTTCGGCGAAAGCAATGTCTTGTCGCCGACATCGAGGCCGACCATGGTCAGCGGCCAGCCGGCCTGGAAGACAATCTGCGCGGCTTCGGGGTCGTTGTAGATATTGGCCTCGGCGGCGGCGTTCACGTTTCCCCCGGTGATTGAGCCGCCCATGAGGATGACTTCTTTCACCAGCGGAACGATGGACGGGTCTTTCTCCACGGCGAGCGCGATGTTGGTGAGCGGGCCGACCGGGACCAGAGTGATTTCGTGCGGAGCGGCGTGCACCATCTCGATGATCAGGTCCGGGCCATAGCGGGAATCGACTTTGCATTTGCTGGGCGGCAATTCGATATTGGCCAGCCCATTCTTGCCGTGCCAGAACTCCGCGGTGATCAACTTCTGGAAGAGCGGATGTTGGGCTCCAGCGGCGACGGGAATATCGCAACGGTTGGCCAGCGAGATCATGCGCAGGGCGTTCTCCAGCCCCTGCTTGGCGGTTACGTTGCCGGGCACGACGGTGACGGCGCGGACGTCCAACTCCGGCGAGTTCAGCGCCAGCATCAGGGCCATGGCATCGTCAGAACCGGGATCGGTATCGAGGATAATTTTCTTGGTGGCACTGGACGCGGGGATTGCCAGCGTCATTACGAAGAATGCGGACAAAATTGCGGCCATGAAAAACTTTGGGTGAACTCGAAAACGACTGCTCGGGGTAATCAGGACTGACCTCCAGATTGCAGATTGCGGGGTGTAAGAATCGCGTCGAAGCGTAGCCGTGCAAAGTCCCCAGTGTCAAGGCGAAACGGGAATTCATCTTTCGCCGTGTCTGCCGTACAATCGAACGGCGAAGGACGGGCTGCGAAGATTCGGATATCGCTACCCAGCCCCCGATCCAGTAGAGACGCGGAGTGAGACGGGGCAAGCCCCGTCTCTACAAATGAAGGGATACGGAGCCTGCATTTGTAGTGGAGCATTTATGCCGGTCGATCACAACGATTCTCGGACCATCGCGCCACAAGCTTTACACAACGGCGGTGCGATTGCGATTCTCTCCGGGCGGCCTCTGCTGCCAAATGTCGGCATTCCTCTCAACCTGGATTGGGTCCGCGAAGTGCGCGTCAACACCAGCGCGGTCGAGCGGCGCGCTCAATCCCAGGTTGCGCGACGAACGGTGAAAAAAGAATGGCAGGCGGCGTGGCTTCTGCGGGCGATTACCTGCATGGATCTGACGACCCTTTCCGGCGATGACACCGACGAGCGCGTTCGCCGTTTGTGCGCGAAGGGCCGGCACCCTATCCAGCAGGAATTGGAACAAAAACTTGGGATCGAGGAATTGCAAATTAAGGTCGCTGCCATCTGCGTGTATCACACGTTTGTGGAAACGGCTCTGCACGCGCTCGAGGGCAGCGGAGTGCACGTCGCTGCCGTGTCCACCGGTTTCCCGGCAGGTCTATCGCCGCTGGCGGAGCGGGTTGCGGAGATTCGCCGATCGGTGGAGGCTGGCGCTCATGAGATCGACGTCGTCATCACCCGCGCGCATGTTTTCGGCGGCCGATGGCAGGCGCTCTATGACGAAGTGGCAGCTTTCAAGCAAGCGTGCGGATCGGCGCACATGAAGGTGATCCTTGGCACCGGAGACCTGCTTACACTGCGCAACGTGGCGCGCGCGAGCGTGGTTGCCATGATGGCAGGCGCTGACTTCATCAAGACTTCGACAGGTAAAGAGCCGACGAACGCGACCTTGCCGGTCGGCCTGGTGATGACCCGCGCCATCCGCGAATACGCGCAGCAAACCGGAATGGCGCTGGGTTTCAAGCCGGCGGGCGGCATCCGCACGGCGAAGCAGTCCATCGACTGGCTGGCGATGATCAAAGAGGAGCTTGGCTCGTCGTGGCTGCGGGCGGAAATGTTTCGCTTCGGAGCCAGTGGATTATTGGGGGACATTGAGCGGCAATTGGAGCATCATGCCACCGGGCGTTATTCCGCCGACTATCGGCATCCGATGGCGTGAGCGGGGCGACTAGCGAAGCGCTTCGAAGGCTCTGGAGTCCGCGCGGGCGTTTGTTTTGCACTGCCGTGAAGGAACACTTATGAAGACACGCTACAAAGTCCTTCTAGTGCTCGCCTGTGTTTGGCTTTTTGCCATGATAGCGACACTGCCTGAACTCATTGCAGTGTGGCCGGAACGGACGGCTGTGCGGCAGACCTTTTCCAATTACGCTGACGCCCTAGTCAATCAGAAGTTCGAGGAGGCGTACAGGTACCAAAGCCCGGAATTTCAAGCAACAACTTCTTTTGACAGGTTTGTCCAATATCAACACGACGTGCAAGCCAAGTTCGGTGTTCTCAAGTCAGTGAAGCAGGAAGGTATGACCGTTCAGAAGTGGCGAAGTCCGAGTCGCTGGAAAGCGTCAATCGTGTCTGATTTCCAGTATGCAAATGCAAAAGTGAGATTCACGTTTGAGTTGCATCGAGAAAACGGTCGTTGGACGATATTCAGTAGCAGCGGCGAGGAAAAGTAGACTGGCAACTAAGAAGTAGGAAGCGAGCAAACGCCAATGAGCATTGCCGAAAAGTTCGTGAGCATGGAATACGGCCCCGCTCCAGAAGATTCGAAAGAAGCGGTGGCCTGGCTGGAGCGTCACGGCTACCGCTTCCAACATTTCATCGCTGGCGGATGGCAGTCGCCCGCCGCGGGAGAGTACTTCGACACTGTCGATCCTTCGAACGGGGAAAGACTCGCGTCGGTTGCGCAAGGCTCGGCGGCCGATATTGACGCTGCGGTCAAAGCCGCCCGGGCGGCGTCTTCTGGATGGCGGGCGCTCACGCCGCATACCCGCGCACGCTACCTCTATGCCATCGCGCGGCTGGTGCAGAAGCATTCCCGGCTGCTGTCGGTGCTTGAGACGATGGACAGCGGCAAGCCCATCCGCGAGAGTCGCGACATTGATATTCCGCTGGTCGCGCGACATTTCTATCACCATGCGGGATGGGCGCAACTTCTGGAACAGGAGTTCCCCGAGTACGTGGCCTGCGGAGTTGTGGGTCAGATCATTCCGTGGAATTTCCCGCTGCTGATGCTGGCATGGAAGATTGCGCCGGCGCTGGCGACAGGAAACACAGTCGTTTTGAAGCCGGCGGAATTGACGCCACTGACCGCGCTGGTGTTCGCCGAAATCTGCCAGGAGGCTGGCTTGCCCGCGGGTGTGGTCAACATCGTTACCGGAGATGGAGCAACCGGCGAGGCGCTGGTCAAGCATCCGGATGTGGACAAGATCGCATTCACGGGATCGACCGAAGTTGGGCGCGCAATTCGCTCAGCCACGGCGGCGAGCCACAAACGCCTTTCGCTTGAGTTGGGCGGAAAGTCTCCATTCATCGTGTTTGAAGACGCTGATCTCGATAGCACCGTGGAAGGCCTGGTGGACGGAATCTGGTTCAATCAGGGGCAGGTATGTTGCGCGGGCTCGCGGCTGCTCATGCAGGAGAGCATTGCCGAAGTATTGATTACCAAAATCCAGGATCGCATGAGCACCCTGCGCATCGGCGCGCCGCTCGACAAAGCGATCGATATCGGCGCGATCGTGGCCAAGGTGCAGCTCGATCGCATCCGCAAGCTGGTGGACCAGGGTGTGGCGGACGGCGCGACCTGCTGGCAGCCGCAGGTCACGCTGCCTGCGCGCGGGTTCTACTATCCACCAACGCTTCTTAGCAATGTGCATCCGACGTCGATTGTTGCACAGCAGGAAATTTTCGGACCGGTGCTGGCGGCGATGACGTTCCGCACGCCCGCGGAAGCGGTGGAGTTGGCCAACAATACGGTTTATGGCTTGGCGGCCTGCGTCTGGAGCGAAAGCATCAACGTTGCCTTGCAGGTGGCCGCGCAACTTAAGGCAGGGGTCGTCTGGGTAAACTGCACGAACCTGTTCGACGCTTCCTGCGGCTTTGGCGGCTACCGCGAGAGCGGTTACGGACGCGAGGGTGGACGCGAAGGTCTGCTGGAATATATGGAGCCAGCATGGTTCAAGAGCGCCCCGACGCTTCCGGCAGAGAAGACGCCCGCGCCACCCGAGGCGGAATCGGAAGAAGACTCCCGCACTGCTGCTATCGATACACCTGCAATTGATCGAACCGTCAAGCTCTACATCGGCGGCAAGCAGGCGCGTCCCGACTCCGGCTACAGCATGGAAGTGCGCGCGGCCGACGGACGATTGCTGGGCGAAGCTCCGCTGGGCAATCGCAAAGACATCCGCAATGCAGTCGAGGCGGCGCGAAAGGCGGCATCGTGGGCCAAGGCTACCGCGCACAATCGTGCCCAGGTTCTTTACTACAGCGCGGAGAATCTTTCCCAACGGCGCGATGAAATTGCGCATCGCCTGGCCGCCGTGGTCGGCGAAAAGCAAGCCGCCGCGGAAGTGGATCTCAGTATCGAGCGCATCTTCTCGTATGCGGCGTGGGCCGATAAGTTTGACGGCGCGGTGCACAATCCTCCGTTCCGGAATGTCGCGATCGCGATGAACGAGGCCATTGGGACGATTGGCGTCATCTGTCCCCGGGAAGCGCCGCTGCTCGGGTTTCTTTCTCTCGTGATGCCCGCTCTCGCGGTGGGAAACACGGCGATCGCCGTTCCGTCGGAAGCCTATCCTCTGATCACCGGCGATCTCTATCAGCTTTTCGACACCAGCGATCTGCCCGGCGGCGCGCTGAATATTGTGACCGGATACACGTCGCAGCTTCTGAAGACGCTTGCCGAACACGACGATGTCGATGCCATCTGGTGCTTTGGCGATGAAGCCAGCGCCGCGGCGGCCAAGGCGATGTCGGTTGGCAATCTGAAGCAAGTTTGGACAAGCGAAGGCCGCGCCATCGACTGGTTCAACTCGAAGCTGGCCGAGGGCCGCTGGTTTCTTGAGCACGCCACCCAGGTCAAAAACATTTGGGTTCCTTACGGCGAATAGGGGCATTGAATCATTTGGTCACTGAATCATTGAGAACCTAGGTTCCCAGCGGGTTTTCAACGACTCAATGAATAAATGACTCAATGACTCAATGAATCCATGAAAGCAACGCGCACGCCACGAGTAAAAATCTGTTGCATCGGCAGTGTCGCCGAAGCGGCTCTGGCCATCGAGTGCGGAGCATCCGCGCTGGGCTTGGTTTCAAACATGCCGAGCGGACCGGGTGTCATCAGCAACGAGCGGATCGCGGAGATTGCTGCGACCGTTCCACCGGCGATCGGGATATTCCTGCTGACTTCGCGGCAAAGGGTTGCCGACATCATTGAGCAGCAACGCTTCTGCCGGACGAACACAATCCAGATCTGCGATCATCTCGCTGTCGGCACGCATCGCGATCTGAAGGATGCTTTGCCTGGCATTTCCGTGGTGCAAGTCGTCCACGTGACCGGTCCGGTGTCCATCGAGGAGGCTGCGCGGGTGGCGCCGCATGTGGATGCAATCCTGCTCGATTCCGGCAACCAGAGACTCGCGGTCAAGCAATTAGGCGGTACGGGCAGAACTCACGATTGGACCCTCAGTCGTGCGATCCGGGAACGCATCGGCATCCCGCTGTTTTTGGCGGGAGGGCTCACGCCGGAGAACGTAGGCCAGGCAATTGACGAGGTGGGCCCGTTCGGGCTGGATGTGTGTTCCGGCGTGCGAACCGACGGCAAGTTGGATGTGACCAAGCTGAAGCGGTTCTTCGCAGCGGTGCGAAGCGTCGATGCGAACTGAGACCGTGACCCAGGGGCACCGCGCGCTTGCGTACCGACCGCAAAGCAGAGTGCAGAACCTTGTACTAAACTTAATCTTGCGGCATAAACCTAGGGTATCGCGTTGACTTTTGCGGGACCTACAGGCAAACTCACAATTCGCCCGCTCGGCGCTTTCGGGCAGGCACGATAAGGCTGGTGTCACCGTCGCAAGCGAGGCGGTGGCCGGATCAGGAACCGTTCGCTCTTCGATTTATGTCCGCAGACCGGGTCTCCTATACGCTCGATTCGACGCTGGAGACGGTGAACAACGCCGAAGAGACGGCCAGCCGCATGGCGGCGGAAGCCGGCTTTGACGACGAGGAGATCATGAAGATCTCCATGGCGGTGCGGGAAGCCGCCGTTAACGCAGTTTTGCATGGCAA
Organism: Terriglobales bacterium; assembly: GCA_050014475.1. Classification (GTDB taxonomy): domain Bacteria; phylum Acidobacteriota; class Terriglobia; order Terriglobales; family Acidobacteriaceae; genus Acidiflorens. The sequence goes on from JBEKDG010000001.1 coordinate 171,676, forward strand.
TGCCTACGACCCGAGCAAGAAAGTTACACTTGCGTTTGAACTTACACCTCGCGACCTTGTCATCGTCATTCGCGATCAAGGCAAAGGGCTCGACGCCAGCAGGATTCCGGACCCATTGGCGCCGGACAACCTGATGAAGACATCAGGGCGAGGCATTTTCCTGATACGCTCGTTCATGGATGTGGTGGAAATCCACCCCTCCAAAACGGGCACCGAACTTAGAATGATCAAGCACGTCCACGGCAACCCCGCGGACTCCAAGGAGGCTCCCCAGTGACCATGAAGTCCAGTACTCGTCAGGTGGATGGCGTCACCATTGTCGACCTCAGCGGCCGGATCACCCTCGGCGAAGGCAGCATAGTTCTGCGCGAAACGGTGCGCGACCTGCTTTCCAAGGGGCAGAAAAAGATCCTGCTGAACCTCGGCGAGGTGAACTATATCGACAGCTCAGGTATCGGCGAGCTAGTCAGCGCCTTCACCACTGCCAAGAACCAGGGCGGCGAACTCAAGCTGCTCAACCTCACCAAGAAAGTACACGACCTGCTGCAGATCACGAAGCTCTACACCGTCTTCGATGTCAAGGAAGACGAAGCAGCGGGCGTAAAGTCTTTCAGCAAGTAGCGGGGCGCGCGGTGCTTGTGGCCGCGAGAACTGTAGCAGGCCGGGGCTCGGCCCCGGCGCTCCACCCCATCACGCCAAAACCTGGCGTGCTGGGGTCCCCCGCGCTCCACCCCATCACGCCAAAACCTGGCGTGCTGGGGTCCCCCGCGCTGCAAGTTCCCCTTTCGGGAAGCTGCCGCGAAAATTTCCGCCCCGCTTGGTGTAGGATCTCTCCTCCACACCTACAATAAAACTGAGGACGCACTGCTCAACGCCTCAGTCATTATGCGTTTTCTTACTCTGACTTTCTTTCTTGGAACTGTTGTTGCGATGGGCGGGATTTGCTCCGCGCGCAATACTTCACCGAGTAACTGCGTCTCATTCGCCGAAGCGAGCAAGCATGTGGGCACGACCCAGTGCATCACCGGAACCGTGCTGCACGTGGAAGATGGCCGCAACGGCACCAAGTTCCTCAACTTCTGCAAAGACATGACATGTCCCTTCACCGTAGTCGTGTTCCCGGCCGATCTTAAGAAGGTGGGCGACATTCGCCAACTCGAAGGCCGGCAGATTGAAATCAAGGGAACGATCCAGGACTACGACGGACGCGCCGAGATCGTTTTGCGCCGCCCCCAACAACTGGGCGAAAGCGCTTTCCGGTTGTTTCCTCCGGTGCCCACGGACTACGACGTCGAGCGCGCGGGCCACTACAGTGCCGGGAAGTTCAGCCATCCCAAAGCCAGCAAGACGAAGCACAAAAAGCAGGGCGCGCCGGTTTCGATCGAAGATCCAGGAGAACCCCAATAAAGAGGGCTGCTTCAAGCCTGGCGGCTTCAACCAGCCCTTTGTCGCCTGCTGCAAGACTTAGAAGCGAAAAACGATACCGGTTGAGATTCTCACGTTCTTGCTTCCGCTGCCTGATTTGTACGAGTACGGCACAGTGAGGATTGTCCCCGACCCCGAGCCGTAGTGATAGTAGACCCAGTCCACATCAATCAGCCGAACCGCGACGGACTTGCTGGCTTGGACGTCCACTCCGCCGCCGAACATCATGGTAAAAACGTTTTTGGAGGCGGAGGCCGACACCCCTGCATACGATCCCGACACGTTCGCGTGGGCTCCTCCGAACAGCGCGTGGGCGAATGGGTTTACCTTACCCTCGCGGTAAGCAACCACCGGGCCGCCGGTAAAACTATAAACGTGAGTGGGAAAGTTAACGGTAACGGAAGTACCACTCACCGTAAACGTCTCCTTGAACGAACCGTAATTGCCGCTGAAATCCCCCGTCACACCAAGATACTTGCTGAAGTAGCCGGTTACGGAAGCGTCCCAGCCATTAAAATTGATGCTTGGGCAGCCGAAACCGTTGCTGTAGCCACAGCCGCCGACATCATTGAAGTGCATGTACTGATAACCGCCGAACACCTCCGCTTTGGGATAGTCTTGCGCCATCAACGGGAACGAGAGGAGGCTCACAAGAACGAGTAGAATGAGGAACTTTTTCATACTTTGCTCCTTTTCGAAATTGAATGCAGCCTGTTTCGTGTTGGTTGTGGGGAAGGCTTTCCATCCAGACAAAATGCGCCACTGTCAGACAGATGAAATACAATCTGCAGCGCGCCTAATATTAGACTCCGGCGTTGAGAGAAATGCAGTGTCAAAAGTCACGGCGATAGCTGCACATCGTCACAGTTACTCGTGACTTACTTCACACCATGCCCTTGCGCAGCTCTTCCAGCGGATACTTCGTCCCTCGCCACACAATGCCACCGTTCGAGAGGGTGTGGACCATGGATCGCAGCAGCGTGTACATGAACAGGCTGGCGCTGACCGGATGCAGAAAAAAATAATATGGCGAGACGGGCGACCTGAGCGACATGCCGTAATAAATCAGAAACAGCGAACCTAGCGCGATGGCGTAAGGGACTCGCGCCCATCCATGCGCCAGCCAGACTCCCAGAAATGGCCCGAGATTCAGAAAACCCAGACCCACGATGGCGATCACCGTTCGCGGCCACTGAAAAGAAAGCACGGCAAAAAAGTTCTTGGTGAGATTGTTGACGATTCCGAAAGCGCCCTTCGCCCAGTGAAGCGAAATCAGGTCCTCGCCAAAAACATTGCGCTGAGCGAAGCCCGCGCTCTTGATGAGCTTGCCCAGTTTCATGTCGTCGAGCACTTCCATGCGCAAGGCGAGATACGTGCCGATCGCATCATAGACCGACCGCCGGACCAGATTGAAAGCGCCCACCCCCATGTGGTCGCGCGCTTTGGGATCGGCGACTTTCCACGGGCGGTGCACGAAAACGAAAAGCGCCTGGAAGAAAGCGATCATCATTTTCTCGCTCGGCCGCTTCATGATCATGCGCGGGAAAAGCATTACGTGGCCGGCTCGCGCCGCTTCGGCATAGGCAACGGCGCGCCGCAGAGAATCGGGCTTGAACAGCACATCGGCATCGGTAAAGAGCAACCAGTCCCCACTCGCCTGCTGGCCGGCCGTCCACATGGCGTGCGTTTTTCCCAACCATCCCGGTGGAAGTTCCGAAATATGGATCGCCTTCAGCAAACCGTGGGCTTGAGAACTTGCGGCAACCTTATCCATGATCTGCCCGGTGCGGTCCGTTGAGCGGTCGTTGACGGCAATAATTTCGTAGTTCGAATAGTCAAGTGCGAGCAACTGCACGAGCGTCTCGCGAATATGTTCTTCCTCGTTGCGCGCCGGAACGATGATGGTAACGCGCGGCTCTCCGTTCGAAGTCCGAGGCCGGCGATCCCACTCCGGCAGCGCGATGTCCGCAATCTGCGGCATACCGATGGCCGCCTCCACGATGCGCGAAAACCAGGCCAGTGCGAGGATGCCGCCTGCAATCCAGAGAACCGTTTGCCAATGCATTCTGCTTAGGAAGATGCTCCTGAGGGAACTTGCGATTCCGACGATTCATCCTGCACGCGTAATGGCGGGGCAAAGCGCATGCCGTAAAACAGGATGGCAGAAGAAACGGCCATGGCGATCACAGGCAGAATAAAGGCAGCCTGTAGCGAATGGCGGTCGGCCACGTATCCCATCATGGTCGGCGAGGGAACATCTCCCAGCAGATGAAAAAGAAATATGTTCACGGCGATCGCAGTAACGCGGATGTGCGCGCCCACCGCGTTGACCAGCGCTGTATTCAACGGCGAGGTATTCACCAGCAGAAAAAACGCTGCCAGCGCGATCGCGGGCAGCATGATGGGTCCCTTCACGAAAAGAGCGACAATCATGACCGGAACCCCCAAAGCCATGCTGAGCGCCGAGACAAAATAATAGGAACCCTTCATGCGGGGCAGCAAGCGATCCCCCAACCAACCGCCCGCTAGCGAAGCCACGATGCCGCAGACCACAACGATCGCTCCGAAGATTTCGTTGGCCTCTTTCAGGCTGTACCCTCGCGCGACAGACAGGAAAGTTGGCATCCACACCTGCACTCCGCCGAGGGAAAAAGTTCCCGCGGCCATGCCGAGGGTGACGGTCCAGAACGCGGGATTCCGCGCCAGCCCCAGAATCGTTCCCCGCTCGGGAGTTTCTTTCAGGGAGTCGAATTGGCCGCGTGGGGGTTCCGGGAGAAACGTAACGGCCAGCGCCAACAGGAAGCCCGGAGCGGCGGCGATATAGAAAGGAAACCTCCAACCGAAATCGGGGCCGAGTTTGCCGCCGAGCAGGTATCCAGCCGCTGTTCCCACGGGGATGGCCAGGTAGAACACGCCAAAGATGCGGCCCCGCTTGTTCTCCGGAAACAGGTCAGCGACGAACGTGGGCGCGATGGTGACGAAGGTCGCCTCGCCAATGCCGACCAGCGTATGCCGCACCAGCAACTCCCAGTAGGTGTGGGTGAAGGCGGTGAGCAGGGTCAGCCCGCTCCAGAAAATCGCGCCGAGCACGATGATCCGCTTGCGCGAGTAGCGGTCGGCCAGCGGACCGACAAATGGCGCCGCGACCATATAGAACCCGAGGAAGGCGCTGGTGAGATATCCCACCTGGGTGTTGGTGAGATGGAATTCCGACTGCACCAGCGGTTGCACGGCAAACAACACCGAGCGGTCAATGTAATTCAGCAGGTTCAGCGTGGTCAGCAGGGCCAGCGCCGTTCGGGGATAGAGTTTGGTCGGAGGCACTTAGCGTGGGAATATAACACGGCGGAGAAGAGCAGCGAGACTCCCGGCAAATTCGCGGAGCGTTCGCAAAGGTCCGCGAAGAAAACCGAGGTCCCCTATTTCTCTTTTCGGTGTTTCGGCCGCGGCCACCGCGCGATCACGACTGTCGAAATCCCTCCGCGCGGACGGAACTCACCTTTCACCTCGGCCCACACCGGCTTGGCGCAGCGGACAACATCCTCCAGCACCTGATTCACAACGTTCTCCTGGAAGATGCCGAGGTTTCGATACGCCTGGAGATATTCCTTTAACGATTTCAACTCCAGGCACAGGCGATCGGGTACGTAGCGGATCACGATGTTGCCAAAATCCGGCAAGCCCGTCTTCGGGCAGACGGACGTAAATTCGGGATCATCGACCACAATCTCGTATCCGGGAAACTGGTTCGGCCAGGTTTCAATTTCCGGGAAATCGTAATCGAGCCCGGCGCTGGCGTGCTCCGCAGTGTAACGGGGAGATGTGGAACGGGGAGGTTTCGGCATCTGCCTATTGTACCTAGCCACTTGTACCTAGTGCCGCGACCGTGTGATTGTTACTGCTGTCGATCCAAGCTTGCTGGTGGAGAGCCGGGCGTCCCCGCCCGGCTGGACGGGCGAGACGCCCGTCCCTCCACCAAAATTCCGCGCTGTAGCTGACGCAAACGGCCGGCGCGACGCATCTAAACAGGTAAGTCCGAAGCGAGCATTTGCCTGCTCCCCGCAGCGCGTGGATGATATACATTGAAGCTTGCGCTTTTCTCTACATGCCATTGAATGGAAACAGTTCGGGCCGCCAGCCACGGCGTTGGTGGGTAACGGCGCTTGCGATCCTGGCGGCGGTGATCTTGCTGGCTGCGTTCGTCTCCCGCCGCGATGACGGGGTCCCGGTGCGAACCGCCGTCGTCGAGCAGAGCTCGATCCGCAGCCTGGTTTCCACCAACGGAAAAATTGAGCCCGTCAACAACTTCGAGGCTCACGCTCCGGTCTCGACGAGTGTACGGCGCGTTTTTGTCAAGGAAGGCGACTCCGTCAAGAAAGGCCAATTGCTGGTGGTTCTGGATGACGCCGACGCGCGTGCCCAGGCGGCTCGAGCCCAGACCCAATTGAGAGCGGCGCAGGCCGACCTGAGCGCCGCGGAACGAGGCGGGAACCGGGAAGAAGTGCTGAGCCTCGAAGCCCAACTGGTGAAAGCTGGCACCGACCGCGATTCCGCACAGCGCAATTTAGGCGCGCTGAAAAAACTTGAGCGGCAAGGCGCGGCCTCGGCGGGAGAAGTGCGAGAAGCGGAAAACGCTCTGGCCCGCGCCGATGCCCAACTCACCTTTCTCCGGCAAAAGCAGACGAAACGATATTCGAATGCGGAGTTAGCGCGCGTCGAAGCGCAGCGCGCTGAAGCGCAGGCCACCTATGATGCCGCGCAGGACGTGCTGGCGAAATTAAATGTCCGCGCTCCTTTTGATGGCATCGTGTACTCGCTGCCCGCCAAGCAAGGCGGCTTCGTCGCGGCCGGAGATCTTCTGCTGCAAGTGGCGGATCTGCGGAAAGTGCTGGTCCGCGCTTTCGTCGATGAACCCGACGTGGGCAGACTGGCTCCCGGAAATCCGATTGAGATTACCTGGGACGCCGTTCCTGGACGCGTGTGGCGGGCCACCGTGACTGCCATCCCATCGACGGTGAAGTTGCGCGGTTCGCGCAACGTCGGCGAGACGGCCAGCATCGTAGATAACAAGGATTTGAAACTCTTGCCGAATATAAACGTCGGAGTGACGATCGTCGCCGCCGAGCACGATAACGTGCTGGTAGTGCCGCGAGAGGCTGTTCGAATGGACGACGCCAAGGCCTACGTTTTGCAGGTTACCGGGCACGAACTCAAGCGCCGGGAAGTGGGGACTTCCCTTTCCAATCTCACGCAGGTTGAAATAACACGCGGCCTCTCCGCCAAGGACGTGGTTGCGATCAGTTCGTGGAATGGCAAGCCGATCGGCGACCGGACGCAGGTCAAGTTTTAGATGATCACGCGCGCTTCCAGAGTTTTGCTGGTTTTACTAGTGCTGATTGCGGCGTTGACCGCCAGCGTGGCGGACTCCGCCAAGGACCTGCTGGCGGCCGGCCGGATCGATGAAGCCATCACCGAATTGAATGGCCGTCTCTCTTCCGCGCCGGCGGACGCGGAATCGTCCAACCTGCTCTGCCGCGCTTACTTCGCGCTCGAAGATTGGGATCGTGCGGAATCCTCCTGCAGAAAGGCGGCCTCGCTCGATCCGGACAACAGCCGTTTCCATCTGTGGCTGGGGCGCGTGTACGGCGAAAAGGCGGATCGGGCAAATTTCCTGACCGCTCCGATCCTAGCCGAAAAGGTCCGCGGAGAATTCGAGCGCGCGGTGCAACTGAATCCGAAGGACGTGGATGCCCGGCTCGATCTGGCGGAGTTCTATCTTGAAGCGCCCGGCATCGTCGGCGGCGGAGAACAGAAGGCGCGCGAGCAAGCGCAGTCCATTGCGACCGTGAACCCTGCGCGTGAACACTGGATTTACGCGCGCATCGCCGAAAAGAATAAAGACGCCGCCACCGCCGAACGGGAGTATCACCAGTACATCGACCTCAGCAGGGGTGACGCGGAAGCGTGGCTCAACCTTGCTCTTTTTCTGCGTCGCCAGAAGCGCCTCGACGAAATGGAGCAAGCCATCGTCAAGCTCAGCCAGGCGCCGATGCCTAAACTCGATATTCTGGTTGAGGCATCCCAGATGCTATATCGCGCCGGTCGAAGCTATCCTTTCGCCAAGGAACTGCTGCGCCGCTATCTCGCCTCTGGTCCGGTAGAGGCGGCTCCCGCGTTCAAAGCCCACTATCTGCTGGGCCTGCTGCTGGAAAAGCAAGGCGACAAAGCAAGTGCTGCCCAGGAGTACCGTGCTTCCTTGTCGCTGGTCCGGAACTTCGGCATGGCCCAGCAAGCACTCAACCGAGTAGCCCACTGAGGATGGCGAGATTCCTCCCGCGCCTGGTGGCGTCCCAAATAACTTTCCAAAGCCACTGCCCGGCTCCGGTCTGACGCACTACAATTTGTGCGTCGCGGCGGAGCCGCGGCCTGATCCATATGTGCTGATCTATGGGTGCCTGACTCATGGGTGACGAGATGAAGGTGACGAGATGAAACTCCGATTGCCGCGTTTGCACTGCACAAATCTGCTCGCCTTATTTACGGCCGTACTCCTGATGATCGTAACGCGCGGCCAGGCTGAACCGCTGCCTCTCGAGCGCGCCATTCGGCTTGCGCTCGCGCACAGCACGAGTTCGGCGATTGCGAATGCCGACGTGCAACGAACCTTTGCCTCCTACCGGGAACTCCGCAACAACTACTTGCCGCAGCTCATCGTCGGTTCGGGACTCGGCTGGTCCTATGGATTCCCCCTCAGCATCGAAGGATCGGCGCCGGCACTGGCAAATGTCGTCGCCCAGAGTACGGTCTTCAATCCTGCGCAGCGCCAGTTCTTGAATGCAGCGAAAATGGAATGGCATGCTTCCGAGTTTCAGGACAAAGACCAGCGTAATGCCGTTATCCAGGACGTCGCCTCAACCTACGCTGAGCTGGCGAAGTGGGAGGCCCGACTCCTGCGCTTGCAGCAGGACGAGGCCGAGTCGCAGAAAATGGAGCAAGCAGTGGCCGAGCGCTTGCAAGAAGGCGTGGACAGCGGCGTGGACTTGAACAAAGCCAAACTCGTCGCAGCGCGCGTGCGACTTCACCGGACCGAAGCACGTGGCAACGCCGATGTCCTTCGGCGGCATCTCGCAACGCTGACCGGTTTGCCGGTTTCCTCCATCGAACTCGCGCCCGAAACAATTCCAGCCTTACCGCCTGTCGCTGCGGAAGAAGATCTTTCGGAGAAAGCGATTGCCTCCAGCCCCGCCATCAAGATTGCCGAGCAGCATTCTCTGGCGGAAGCGATGCGGGCTTCGGGCGAGCATCGCGCTTTATTGCCGTCGATCGATTTCTCCGCCCAGTATGCGCGACTTGCCACCTTCAACAACTACGATCTGTACTACCGGAAGTTTCAGCCTGACAATGCCACGATTGGCTTTGCCCTCCGTATCCCGCTGTTCAATGCCAGCCAGCGCGCGCGAGCCGACGCGGCCGAGGCTGAAGCCCGCAAGGCAAAGAGGCAAGCGGAAGCGACTCGCAATCAGGTTGCTGAGGAAACACTGAAATTACAGCGAGCCGCCGAGCAGCTCGAGGCTGCCCGCGAGGTGGCGCAGTTGGAATATCAACTGGCCCAGTCGGGCCTTGAAGCGGCCCAAACCCGGATCGACGCAAAGACTGGCACCTTGCACGAATTGGCCGATGCACGGGCGCAAGCCGCCGAACGTTATCTGCTTTTCCAGGACGCCGATTTTGAGTACCAGCGGGTCCGCATGAACCTGCTGCGGGCCAGCGGAGATTTGGAGAAATGGGCGCTGCCAAACCCGGCCTCCAAATGACGCGCAAAGCAGTTCATCCCGCCGGCACCCGATTCTCGCGTCTTAATGCGCAAGAACGACATTCGGCGAGGATCTTTTGCGGTTTGGGCCCCGCTAAGGCACACTTGGACAACGGTTTCCACGCCTTCGATGCAGTTCGGGACGTACCTGAATGGTAGCGCCAGCTGGGGTGTGTGCACACGTAACAGTGCTAAAATAGAGACTCACAATATGCCATTGAAAACACTGTTTTTGAATCCGCCTTCGTTTGAGAATTTCGATGGGGGCGCAGGCTCGCGCTGGCCCGCTACGCGCGAGATTGAATCGTACTGGTATCCGGTCTGGCTCGCCTATCCCACAGGAATGCTCGAAGGCGCGCGGTTGCTGGACGCCCCGCCGCACCACATCACGGCGGAAGAGACAATCCGCACCTGCAAGGACTACGAACTGCTCGTGCTGTTCACGAGCACTCCGGGATTCCCCGGCGACGTCCGCATCGCGGAAGCCATCAAAGACAGCAATCCTCACATCAAGATCGCCTTCGTCGGACCCCACGTCAGCGTTCTGCCCGAGAAGTCTTTGATGGACGCGAAGGTGATTGATCTAGCCTGCCGCAAGGAATTCGACTACTCCATCGTCGAATATGCCCAGGGCAAGCCGATCGAAGACATTCTTGGCGTTTCGTATCGCAAGAATGGGCACGTGGTGCATAATCCAGACCGGCCGACCATCGAGAATCTTGACGCCCTGCCGCACGTGACCGACGTTTACCGGCGCGACCTGGATGTCCGCCGCTACAACGTGCCTTTCCTGCTCCACCCGTTTGTGTCGCTGTACACGACGCGCGGATGCCCGGCGCAGTGCACCTTCTGCCTCTGGCCCCAAACCCTCAGCGGACACCCGTGGCGCAAGCGCTCCACCGGCGACGTGACGCGTGAAATGGCCAAGGCGAAAGACTACTGGCCATACGTGAAGGAATTTTTCTTCGACGATGACACCTTCAACCTGCAGAAGGCCCGCACCGTCGAATTGTGCGCCAAGTTGAAACCGCTGGGCCTGACCTGGTCGTGCACATCGCGAGTCACAACTGACTTCGAAACGCTCAAGGCCATGAAAGAGGCGGGATGCCGGCTTCTGATTGTGGGCTACGAATCGGGCGATCAGCAGATTCTGAAGAACATCAAGAAAGGCGCGACCATCGAGCGCGCCCGCCAGTTCACCAAGGATTGCCACAAGCTGGGACTGGTGGTGCACGGAGATTTCATCCTCGGCCTGCCGGGAGAAACTCGCGAGACCATCAAGAACACGATCAACTTCGCCAAGGAACTCGACGTGGAGACGATTCAGGTTTCGGTGGCGCATGCCTACCCTGGAACTGAACTGCACGAATCCGCGATAAAGAATGGCTTCATGACCAGCGACACCAAAATGGTGGACGATGGTGGTCACCAGATGGTGCAGATTGAGTATCCGGGCCTGCCCGCCGCGGAAATTCTGGAGGCAGTCCATCACTTCTACGATGCGTATTATTTCCGCCCCAAGGCCGCGTACCGGATTTTGAGGAAAGCGATGTTCGACAACTCCGAACGCAAGCGCTTGTACAAGGAAGCGCGGACCTTCCTTAAACTGCGCGCGCAGCGCCACAAGTGGGTCAAGGATAACCGCAAGGAAGAAGCGCCTGCCCCGGAACCGGCCAAAGCCTAGGGGAGGGACGGGCGTCTCGCGAGCCTGCCCTGAGCGAAGTCGAAGGGTCCGGCCGGGCGGGGACGCCCGGCTCTCCATCGACAAGTTTGGATTCGACACCGGAGTTGGACCCGAAGTGACATTTCGAAAATACCTCGTCCTGGCGGGAATCACCGTATTCAGCACGGCGGGCGATTCCCTGTTGGCTCGCGGCATGAAAGAACTCGGCGGCTCTTCCCTGCACAACCTTTCCGGTCTGCTGCTGGCCATCCTCCATCCATGGGTTGCGGCGGGAATCCTGTTACTGCTGGCGTTTTTCGCCTGTTACATGTCCGCGCTCTCGTGGGCTGACCTCACGTATGTGCTGCCCGCCACGTCGCTCGCATATGTGCTCGTCGCTTTGATTGGTCACTTCCGTCTTCATGAAGAAATCTCGCCGACGCGCTGGCTTGGAATAGCGCTGATCGCTGCCGGCGTGGGCTTTGTAGCCGCCGGACCGTCGCTTACGCCCGGTCACCACCACGAACATTCCCCCGAGGTTTCACGCGATGCCGTTTCGCAAGAGGTGGAGTCATGAAAGACATCTACGCCTGGGCCGCGATTGGGCTCATCATTCTGGCCTCGACCACCGGAGACGTGCTGCTTTCCTACTCCATGAAACGAGTTGGCCACGTCGGTGAACTCTGGAAGCGGCGCGGGGTGCTGGCGGTGGTTGGGCGCGTGCTTGCAACGCCCACGTTTGCTCTCGGCTTGATGGCGATGGGGGTCGCGTTCTACAGCCTGCTCTTTGGCCTTTCGTGGGGAAACCTCAGCTTGGTCGTGCCCGCTTCGGCCTCGCTCACCTTTGTGGCCAACGCTGTAGCCGCACGCATATTCCTGCACGAACGCGTGGGGCGCCGGCGTTGGATTGCGGCGTTGCTGGTCGCAGGTGGCGTAGTGCTGATGGCGGTCTGAGTTGCGCTAATCGAGTAAATCGTCGGGAATCAAAAGCGGCTGCCCTTCCTTGCTCGATTCCTTGCCAGCGGATGCAACCTGGTCCGGTTCCGAGCTCTCCGCGGGCAGAATTGTCCCCAGAAAAGGAAAGCGCTCGCTCAACATCGCCGCTTGAAGTCTTCGGTAATCCACTTGCCTGCGGAACGCCTCCGGATCCATATCGCGGCAGGCAGACTGCAGGTCGTTCAGGACCGCCTGCAACCTCGCCAACTCTGCGACCAGGTCCGCGAGCATTTCTTTTGCGCCAGCACTCAAGTGAATGAACTCTATGCAAGCTTCGGAGCGTCCCCGAATCGCCTTCACATCACCCACGACCCGGAACGAAGCAGCATTGACGCGCGCGACGATTTCAACTCGCCCACCGCAATTAATCGGCAGCGTGGTATCGACGCGGCATCCGTGGAGGCTCAGGTCGAGGATTTTCCCCGGAAGAGAGATGCCGTCTGATGGAAGGCGACTGATCTTCGCGTGACCGTCGCAGCTGAATCGCGGACTACGGCGGCGATCCTTGGCTACGCCGGTAGGCTTAGGCATGTTTATAAGATCGTATGTCGAGCGAGAATTCTTGAGAGTGGCATCAAGGTAACGCAGGATTGGAAACCAAAGTAATTGAAGTCGTCGAAGCAAATCTCATCCAAACAGCCTCATCAAGCCACGCGGGGCCAGATCGGCGACGAGAAAGCTCGCGCTTTTGCCGCCCGCAAACCGCGCCAATGCTTCCGCCGCAAGATAGCCGCTGCGAACCGCGCCCTCCATGGTGGCGGGCCAGCCGGTCGCGGTCCAATCGCCGGCCAGAAAGACGCGCGGCCATGCCGTCTCGGGCTTGGGCCGAAATTCGTCGCTTCCCGGGCGCGGAGAGTACGTCGCATTGACTTCCTTGATCACGGTCGATTTCAGCAGTTTCGCTGCGCGAGCACGGGGGAAAAATTCTTGCGCTTCTTTCAGCGCCATGTCCACGATCTCTGGCTTCGACTTTTCCACCAGGCTCCGGGAGCAGCTTACCACCAGCTCAACGTAGCTGCCGTTGCCGTTGGCGTTATCCCGAGCTTGGTTCTCGCGAGCTTCCTTCTCGCGAACTGCGATGAGCCGCGATTTGTGAAACATCCACTGGATGGTGCGGTCGAGCAGAACGGCGTGATCGAGGTCGCTGATTTGACGATCGAACCAGAGATGGATGCCGGTGATCGGCGACGTCGAGAACCGGCCGAGTGCCGCGGCCAAAGGCGCGGCGGACGGAGTATCAGGCAACATGCGCCCCAGAACATCAAAAGGGACAGCCAGAACCAGATAGTCGAATTTCTGTTCCTGGCCGTTCGTCGTCACACTTACCTCGGAGGTTTCCGCTCGAAACGACTCAACGCCGGCACGAAACTGGATCTCCCCACCACGGGCGCGGATGTATTCTCCGGTTGTGTTGTACAGGTCGGTGAGCGGTACGGTTGGAATTCCCATGCGCCCGGCAGCGGCCGATTTAAGAAACGACTCGCGCACCACCTGGGCCGCGTATGTGACCGAAACCTGATCGAGATCTTCGTTCAAGGCGCTGACCAGGATTGTCTTCCAGAAACGCTCGATGGCTGGCTCGGTTTGCCGGTGGCGTTTGAGCCAGTCGAGGAACGACTCACCCCGATCCGGCGGAATGGAAGGAGCAAGCGCCGCCATGGCGCGGCTGATGGCCAGTTTGTCGCGAAAACTCAAACAGTCGGCCCGGAGAAATGCCAGCGCGGTATGCAGCGGAGCAGGCAGCGCTGATGGGGCGATCACGGATGCGCGCCCGCCGGGCTCGAGGAACGTCAGCTTTTTATACCAGCGAATTTTGTCCTGAACTCCCGCGCGCCGATAGAAATCGAGCAGGTTGGTGCAGCAGCCGAGCAACACATGCTGGCAATTGTCGACAATTTCGCCGGTGCCGGGATGCTGATAGGAAGAGGCGCGCCCGCCGAGATAGGGGCGGCGCTCAAACAGGGTCACGCGAAAACCGGCTTCGGCCAGGGCGCATCCAGCGGCGAGGCCGGCCAACCCGCCTCCGGCGATAGCGACTGTAGGAGGATGTGTCGTATCAGGATAGATCGAGGGCGGCATCACAGCAGACGCTTCAGGATTCCTTTTCCGAGGACCGAGAGCTTTTCGGGAACCGTCAATCGGACGCGCTCACTGAAGACGTCGTACTGGTTCGAAGCAATCTTTTCGAGCAGCCGGCGATAAATGGCGATCAGTACCCACAGGGCGGGTTGACTGTCTTCATTCACCAGCGGGATCAGCTCTTCTCCGGCGCGGTAGCAGTCGCGAGCGCGGTCGGCCTCCATCGCCAGGAGCGGACGGATGCGGGCAACATCAATATTCGGCGCGGCCAGATCGGCGGCAGAGAGGCCGCACTGCGCCAGGTCCTCCTGCGGAAGATAAACCCTGCCCATGGCCACATCTTCTTTGACGTCGCGAATAATATTTGTAAGCTGAAATGCCAGGCCGCAGCGTTCGGCAAGCGGCTCAGCGGCGGGATCGCGATACCCGAAGATCCTGATGCACACCAGACCAACAACCGATGCCACACCGTAGCAATACTGGCGCAACTCTTCGAAAGTCTGGTAACGCGCGACCAGCGGCGCCGCGGCGGAGGGCTCAAGTTGGGCGTAATCGAGATCCGCAGCCGTACCGAAGGCGAGCTGGTCGAGAAGGCCAATCGGGATCTGGTAAGCGCGCTGCGCATCGGTCAGCGCCAGCAGCACCGGATCGTCCGTTGGCTGTGCCGCCAACGCGCGGTGGACCTGATTCAGCCATTCTGCCAGCTTGTTGTGACGCTCATCGGTGCTTAGCGCGTTGTCGTCAGTGATGTCGTCGCAGCGCCGCATGAAGGCATACACTGCGCTCAGCGCATTGCGTTTCCGCAGTGGAAGCACCACAAACCCGTAGTAGAAATTCTTGGCAGCTGAGCGCGCGATACTCCGGCAGACGGAGTACGCCATATCGAGCTGCGAAGCGGTGGGCGCAAACTGCACGGGCGCATTTCCCACGACGGTGCTCATCGCAACTTCCCCAACGCGGCCCGAGCGACCAGGGCCAGCTTCCGGGCTTTGGAAATTGCGGGACGCCTGCCCAGCACCGCGTAATGTTGGCGCTCGATTGCGTTCAGAATTTCCTGCCCGCCGCGGCTGAAAAGTTCGATGTCGGTGGCTAAAGCGCGGTCGACTTTCGCGATCAGGGGCAGTCCTTGCGTGAACCATTCCCGCGCGCGTTCGACTTCAAACTTGATCATTTCGCGGAACGCGGAAGTGTTTTCGCCGTCACGTATTGCATCTTCGCGAACCCCGAAGCGGCGCAGGTCTTCGAGCGGAAGATAAATTCGTCCTTTGGCAAAGTCCGCGCTCACGTCCTGCCAGAAGTTCGCGAGTTGTAACGCGGTGCAGGTGTAATCGGAAAGCAACTGGCGCTCGGAATCGCGGCATCCGCAAAGGTACAGCACCAGGTGGCCGACCGGATTCGCCGAATACCGGCAATAGCCCAGCAGATCGTTGAAGGTTTCGTAGCGGCGGATACTTTGGTCCTGCCGGAATGCGGTCAGCAAATCCGAGAATTCATGTTTCGGAATTTCAAACTTGCGCACGGTCCCGGCGAGCGCGACAAACACGGGATGCCGCGGATGACCGGCATAGCACGCGTTTAACTCCGTCTCCCACTGATCGAGTAACTGCAGAGAGGCGGCGGTGTCACCCACCTCGTCACCCAGATCGTCCGCGATGCGGCAATACGCATAGACGTTGAAGAAGTGCTGACGCAGTTGCGCCGGAAGAAACCATGAGGCGACTGAAAAATTCTCGTAATGCGAGCGCGCCAGGCGGCGGCAATATTCGCGCGCTTCGGCTTCCGAAGGCGCATGATCGGGGATGGCGTACTCCGGCGGCAACGCACTCCAAGCGGAGGCGAGCGGCGCAGTCGGGGGATGGCTGGTAGCAGTTATCATCAAGAATTCTTAACCACAGAGGATACAGCTTGCTCGTGGAGCGCCGGGCGTCCCCGCCCGGCTGGACGGGCGAGACGCCCGTCCCTCCATCGCATGATTCATGGCGCCACTCCCGCGCTAGTGACCCGGGATAATCGCAGTCTTGATATCTCCGTTGCGGTTCAGCATGTGGCGCAGCACATCTTGCAAACGCGAAAGCGGAGCTTCGCCGGTAATGTAGTCGTTGCCGCAAACTTTCTTCTCGGCAATCAGACCGAAGGCCCGGCGCACCGTCTCCGGGGTGTGATGGAAAGTCGCCTTCAAAGTGATTTCCGAGTAGTGCAAGCGGTTGGTATCTAACTGCACCTTGGTTCCCGCAGCACACCCGCCGAAGAAGTTGACCGTACCGCCCTTGCGAACCATCTGCACGGCCCACTCCCAGGCTTCCGGGCGGCCTACGGCTTCGATCGCCACATCGGCGCCGCGCCGCTCCGGAGTTAACTCGCGCACCGCCTCTACCGGATCGTTCACCTTTGTAATCTGCACCACCTCGTGCGCACCCTTCTTGCGCGCCAGAGAGACCTGCGAATCGCGCTTGACGACCGCAATCACGTTGCAGCCGATGGCTTTGGCCACCTGCACAAACATCAGACCGATCGGTCCGCCGCCAATGACCGCCACGGTGTCGCCGATCTCGACGCCCGTTTCATGCAGGCCACGGAGAACGCAGGCCAGCGGCTCGGTCATCGCGGCATCCTCGAAGCTGACATTCGAAGGCACGACGAGCATATTGCCTTCCACAATGCGCCGCGGAATCCGGATGTACTCGGCGTAAGCGCCATTGTTGAACAGCAGATCTTCGCAGAGGTTTAACTGGTGCTTGGAGCAATAGAAGCACATGCCGCAGGGAGCGGAGTTGAGCGCAACCACGCGCATGCCCTTCTTGAAGCCGCGCACGCCCTCCCCGACTTCCTCGACCGTGCCGGCCAGTTCATGCCCGAACAATGCGGGCGGCACAATCATGCGGGCATGATAGCCCCGCTGATACACCTTCAAATCGGTGCCGCAGGTGAGCGCGACGTGGACCTTGACCAGAACTTCGCCGTCACCCACACGCGGGATCGGCACCCTTTCAATCTTGATGTCTTCTTTGCCGTAGAGGACGGCCGCCGTCATCTTGCCATTCACAGTTGATGTCCTTCCCACGCGCTGCCCGGCTGGATGACGATCTTCATCGAGTCCGGTCGAGGATGGGCAGCCAGGTTCAGCGCTTCCACACCGCTTTGCAGCGGGAAACGGTGGCTGATCAGCCGTTCCAGATCCATTTCACGGTTCATGACAAACCGCACTGATTCCTCCTGCAATTCAACCGATGCACTGTAGGATCCCAGCAAAGCCTTTTCGTCCACGCACACTGCCGCCGGATCAATCATGGCCTCGCCCCGCACTGTCTGCGCAAACAGCAACACGCGGCCTCCCGGACGCGTCGCATCCATGGCAAGCCGGATCAGGCCGCTCCCACCGACTGCCAAAATCACAGCGTCAGCCCCGCGCCCTTCCGTCATTCCGCGCACCGTTTCTCCGGCGTCAGCCTTGGAAGCGTCAATAGTCAGTTTTAGGCCGAAGCTATTCGCTATTGTAAGCCTCGCCGGATACAAATCGGAAGTAATCACCCGAGTCCCCGCCCGCTTCGCCAGAGTCGCAAGTATCAGACCAATTGGACCCTGCCCAATCACCAGCACGGTCTCCTCCGCTTGCAGACGAAGGGTCTCAATACCTTTGATGCAGGTATTCACCGGTTCGATAAAACATGCCTGCTCAAAACTGATGCCGTCGGGGATGCGCACCGTTCCCTTCTCGACAATCCAGTCCATCACCCGGACGTATTCCGCAAATCCTCCACCCGACGGCTCGAACCCAGCCGTGCAGCCAACTTTCTTGTAGCTGGCACACTGGGCGAAGGTTTTGTGGCGGCAGTAATAACATTCTCCACAGGGGATGTGGTGAAACACAACAACCCGTTCGCCGACGGTGAACTTGCGAACGCCTTCCCCGACTTTCGCGACAACACCCGAAGTTTCGTGACCAAAAATACGCGGCGCGGAGTGGGAGCCGCTAGCGATCTTCTTAAGATCGGTGCCGCAGATCCCGCACGTGTGGACTCGGACCAGAATCTCTCCGGGTCCGATTTCAGGGACAGGCACTTCTTCCATGCGCACGTCGTTCACACCGCGATATACGGCGGCCCTCATCGTGGAAGGAATCTCGCGCCTTTCGCTTTCAACGGCCAACGTCAATGACCGAGTAATTGCCATAGCAGACCCTATTGTTTCCCCTATTGCTTCGATTCGGCCACCAAAGACTCACCAGGCAAAGTTTGACGACTGAGAGTCTCACGATCGAGGTAGCTCACGAGCGCGCCGCAAAGAGCGCGGCTTGCCTTGGAACTGTTCCGCGCCAGCGCAATGGTCGTCCCCCACAGCCACGGGCGCAGCGCTACATGGCATGCAAACCTGACAGAGTGAAAACTCCCGACGTCCGCCACAAAGCGGTCCATCGCCGGCAAGCTGAAATCGGCGGCATCGGAGATGGCTTTCAAAGCTCCGAACTCCACTCCCCGCGCCTGCGCTCCTAAGGCCACGGCTGCGGCTTCCATGTCCACCGCACTCGCGCCATAAGCTTTGCTGAATCGAATTTTCTGCTCCTTGCCGGCCACGGTCGCGGAACTTACTAAAATTCCCTCACCCGAGCCGACTTCGGTTCGGGCGCCGTCGGCAGCATTGATCACCGTGCGCGGCTCAAGAACATGGCCCACCTGCAGCGAGCCATCCAGCGCTCCGGCAAAACCGACTGAGATCACCCGCGCCGGTTTAACTTCCTGAATCAAAGCTTCGGTAGCGCGGCGTGCGGCTTCGGCTCCAATTCCGCCGCAGAGCAGGGCTGCCTCTCCATTTTCAAAAAGACGATATTGTCGCCCGCCGTGCTCCATCGTCCTGACCTTCCAGCCTCGGATCAGCGGTCGCACCTCCCGCTCCATGGCGGCGATGATGGCGATCCTAGGCATATCCGTTGTCACGGAACCAGTCCACCGACCGGCGCAAGGCCCCATCGACCGGAACCGTCCGCCAGCCCAGTTCCCGTTCCGCTTTCGCCGAACTCACAAACATCATCTTGCGTCCCATGCGCACGGCGTCGATCGTCGCGCGCGGCTCCCGGCCCAGGAGCCGGCCTGCCACCATCTCGTCCACGACTCCAGCCGCCAGCGCAAAAATGTAAGGCAGCTTCACGGTCGGCGACGGCAAGCTCGTGATCGCGGCCAGTCGGTCCAGAATCTGCTTCAGCGTAAGATTCTCTCCGCCCAGGATGTAGCGCTCGCCTGATCTTCCCTTCTCAAGCGCCTGGACATGACCGCGGGCGCACTCGGTCGCATCCACCAGGTTCAAACCCGTTTCCACGTACGCCGGGAATTTCCGCTTCAAAAAATCCACTACTATTCTGCCGGTCGGAGTCGGTTTGATATCGCGCTCGCCGATCGGCGTCGTGGGATTCACTATCACCACATCGACTCCAGATCTCGCGGCATCGACTGCCACCTGCTCCGCCATAAACTTCGAACGCTTATAGTGCCCGATCATGTCCGCGATGCCGACCGGGCTTTGTTCATCCGCTAAGTTCCCGTCATTTTTCGACGTGAAGCCCATGGTCGCCACACTCGACGTGTACACCACGCGCCGCACGCCTTGTTTCCGCGCAGCTTCAAGCAAGGAACGCGTGCCCTCGACATTCGAGCGATACATCTCGTCGGGATCGCGCACCCACAGCCGGTAGTCCGCCGCAACGTGAAATACTACATCGCATCCGGAAAGCGCCTTCGTAATCGAGGCTCCGTCGCGCAGGTCGCCCTCGACCCGATCGGCCTTGAGGCCGTCAATGTTGTGCAGGTCGCTCGTAGGCCGCACCAGCAGCCGCAACTCGGCTCCCTGTTCCGCCAGAACGCGCGCAACATGACTGCCCAGAAATCCCGTGGCGCCGGTGACAAAAGCTTTCAAACCCAGTTCTCAGTTCTCAGTTCTCAGTTCACCGCTTACTCTGAGAACTGAGAACCGGGAACTGGGAACTAGTTTGTACTCTTCTCCGCCATCACCTTCGAGTAGGTCGTGAGCGCGATCAGCGGGAAATACTCGCGGTACAGGTGGTACATCAGATAGAACACGCGCGGGAAGCCGGTTCCAGTGTAGAGAAGCTCGTCCCAGGAACCGTCTTTGTTTTGCGTGCGCAGAAGATATGCCATGCCGCGGGCCACGCATTCGCTGCGCGTGTCGCCGACGGCCAGCAGTCCCATGATTGCCCACGCAGTCTGCGAAGCCGTGCTGTCGCCTTGCCCGCGAAGATTCGGATCGTCGTAGGACCCCACCGTCTCGCCCCAGCCCCCATCGGCGTTCTGCACCGATCGCAGCCACTCCGCCGCCTGCTGGATCATGGGTTCGTTGCGATCCACGGCCATCGCTTCCAAACCGCGCAACACCTGCATCGTGCCGTAGATGTAGTTCACGCCCCAGCGTCCGAACCAGCTTCCGTCCGGCTCCTGCTCTTTACGAATAAACTTGATCGCCCGCTTCACCGCCGGATGGTTCTGGTCGTATCCATAGGTCGCAAGACACTCGAGGATGCGGCCCGTGATGTCAACGGTTGCGGGATCAAGCATGGCGTTGTGATCGGCGAAGGGCACGTACTGGAACACCATGCGGTCGTTATCTTTGTCGAACGAAGCCCAGCCTCCGTCCTTGCACTGCATCGACAAGATCCAATCAATCGCCCGCTGCACGGACTCGACCTGATAGCGCCCGTTCGGATGCTCGACCCGGCTCAGCGCCAGGCAGACCATGGCGCTGTCGTCCACGTCGGGATAGAACTCGTTGTTGAACTCGAAGTACCAGCCGCCCGGTTCGCCTTTCGGATTCTTGATCTTCCAGTCTCCGGGCTTGCGCACCTGCTTTTGCAGGATCCATTCGGCACACTTCACCAGCCGCGGATCGCTTGCCGGAACCCCCGCCTCACCCAGGGCAAACAGCGCGTATGCCGTATCCCAGACCGGAGACATGCAGGGCTGCATGCGGAAAGTGTCGCCCTCTTCGATCCCCAGCTTCTCGAACTCGTCGAGCGCGCGGATAAACTGCGGATCGTCCACCGAATACCCCAGGCAGCGCAGCGCGATGATGGCGTTCATCATCGAGGGATAGATCGCTCCCAGACCGTCGCTCATCTCGAAGCGCTCCAGCATCCACTTCTCAGCCTTCCTCAAAGCAAGCGAACGCAGCGGGCGAATGTGCACACGTTCTGCCCAGTGGGCAATCCGATCCAGAACCAAAAAGAAATTGCGCCACGAAATCCGCTTCTTGGCCCAGTGCAGATGCATGCGCGACTTGTCGCGTCCGCCGACAAAAAGCTCTTCCACTCCCATTTCGTCGGGAATTTTCTTGAACGGCTTCTTGGCGTAGCAGATCGAAAGCGGCACCAGGATGGCCCGCGACCACGAAGAAATCTCGTAGATATTGAACCAGAACCAGTTGGGAAAGAGCACGATCTCCGGCGGAACCGCTGGCACCGCATCGTAATCGTATTGCCCAAAGAAACAGAGATAGATCTTGGTGAATGTATTGACTTCGGTCACGCCACCCATTTCGAGAATCTTCTTGCGGGCGCGCGCCAGCGCGGGATGATCCGCCGTGAATCCAGCCAGCTTCAGTCCGAAGTAGGCTTTCACCGAAGCGCTGATGTTGGAAGGCCCGCCGGCGTAGATGCTCCAGCCGCCGTCTTCATTCTGGTGATTCAGGATGTAGCGAGCGGCCTTGTCAAAGCGTTCCTGGCTGCCGGTGCCGAGCAGCGCGTGGAGCAGGATGTAATCGGATTCGAGGGAGGTGTCGGCTTCCAGTTCTCCGCACCAGTAACCCGCTTCGTGCTGCTGCGAGAAAAGATACTTGCGCGCCGCATCGACGGCTACCGCGACCCGGCTCCCCAGGTCGTCAATCTTTCCAAATCGCATCTGCGGCACAGAGGCCGAACTAAAAGGGGAGGATTCTTCCATCAATGGCTCCAACTATAACTCCACGGCAACGGCCGGTGCTGCGGCAATCGTTTCCACGATCTCCGGTGGCAATCCAAAACGCACATTTTCCGGCATGATTTCCAATTCCTCTACGTCGCCAAAGCCCTTTCCCGCCAGGTACTCCACCACTTCCTGCACCAGATGCTCGGGAGCCGATGCTCCCGCGGTCAGGGCCACCGTCTTCACGCCATTCAACCACTGCGGCTGAATGTTGCGACAATCGTCTATTAGATGCGCCTCGGTGCCCAAACTGCGAGCAACTTCCACCAACCGCTTGGAATTTGAACTGTTGTCGGAGCCCACCACCAGCAGCAAATCGGCATCGGAGGCCACGTGCTTCACGGCAACCTGCCTGTTTTCCGTGGCATAGCAGATGTCCTGAGCGGCCGGACCCTTGATGTTCGGGAACCGCTTTCTGAGCGCGCCGATAATGTCGCGCGTCTCATCCAGGCTGAGCGTGGTCTGCGTCAAGTACGCCACCCGGTTGGGGTCGGGCAACATCACCGACGCCACTTCCGCAGGCGACCCTACTACCTGAGTCACCGCGGGCGCTTCGCCAAGCGTCCCAATCACTTCGTCGTGATCGCGATGGCCGATCAGAATCAGCGAATAGCCTTCCTTGGCGAACTTTACCGCCTCCACGTGCACCTTGGTGACCAGCGGACACGTCGCATCGATCACCCGCAGCTTCCGCAGTTTGCTCGCCTCGCGCACTTCCGGCGAGACGCCGTGGGCGCTGTAGATGACGCGTTCGCCCTCGGGCACTTCGTCCACGCTATCGACAAAAATCGCGCCCTTCTGCTGCAGTTCCTCAACCACGAAGCGGTTGTGGACGATTTCCTTGCGCACATAAATCGGCCGCCCAAAGGCCTCCAGCGCAATCCGCACGATGTCGATCGCCCGCACCACCCCAGCGCAGAATCCCCGCGGCTTCAACAGCAGTAAGGTCTTGGTCTCAGACAAGTTACATCCCCCACCCTCTAGGGTACACGTTTTTGCTGGATTTAAGATGCTGTAAGGGTATCGAAAGATGCACCCTTAGGTCAATGTAAGCCTTTGAGGATGTGAGGATTAGCAGCGGGCGGGGAAAACTGGGGCGCGAACGGGAGGCACCCATAGGCCGCGCTCGGTCAGTCGAAGTTGGCGGGAAGCCCGTTTTTCCGGAAGTCGGGAACTCGATGCGAATGTTGATGCGGCAGTGCGTAATGAAGGTGATTTTTGGACAGCCGCTCACGTCGAAACTACGGACTCTTGAGCGCGGAAGACGCATCTGCGATAAGTCGCAGGAGGCCTCTCATATCCTCGCCAGGGCCATGCGTCAACCCAAGCCTCACGATGACTAACCCTGCCGAAGGCGCGACAACGATACGTTGTCCGAGGTGGCCGGAGGCGTAGAAGGAGTCCTCCGGCATACCCGCGTTTATGCGATCTTTCGCGTCCCCATGAGACCCACGATTCGTCCAGAAGCCGGCGCCGTAGTAAGTATCCATGGTTGGCGCGGCGGAATAACTCACCCATCCTTCAGGCAAAATGCGTTTCCCTTGGACGACGCCATCGTTCCGATAAAGCTCACCGAACCGTGCCCAGTCGCGCGCCGAGGCGAGTATGTACATGGAACCTACGGGAGTGCCGGTCGCGTCGAACTCGATGGTTGCCGTGGTGATTCCAAGCGGCTCGAACAGTTCCCGCCGGGCGAACTCAACCACATCCTGGGCGCGTCCGCCCACAGCATCCCGGATGATTCGCGACAGAATCAACGTGTTGCCGCTGGTGTAATCCCACTTGGTGCCAGGAGCCGCCTGGAGAGGAGCATGCTCGGCGAACCCCGCCATGTCGCGCTCGAGGAACAACATGCGCGAAACAGGATCCAACCCGCTGTCGGATTCCTCGAGAGCGAGGCCGGACGTCATGCGCAGAAGCTGATCGATCGTAATGGCGTGACGAGGGTCGGAAGGTTTGTTCCATGCGCCGACGGGTGCCCGCTGTCCAACTGACAGTCTCCCTTGCCGCACGAGAATGCCGATGAGAGCGTTGATCACCGATTTGGACAAGGAGTATCCCAGAATCGGTGTGCCCACACCGTAACCGGGTGCATAGCGTTCCGCCACAAGCCTTCCGTTGTGCAGAATGACGATTGCCTTGACCCGGCGATACGGTGGCTGACTTGGTTCCGTGAATGCGGTATCGAGCGCAGCTTCGAACTCAGGCGCGGGTGGTTGGACTTCGAGCGATTCCGCCGTCTCCGGTGCTGAAACAGTTCCAATCTTGCCACCAGGAGCTTCGCTTATATCCGTGTCTTTCGCTTCGGCGCCGTGCAGGATCATGCAGCCGAATCCATCGCGATAAATGGCACGGCTCTGGAAGACTCCGGCCCAGGTGGCGGTGACTTGTCGCCCGGTTCGGTCGACGTCATACCTGAACCGCTTTGAAAGTGAGCTCTGCCCGAGGATTGGCTTGACGGCTTCGAGGTAAAGCTGATCCGGATCGAGACCGGACACGAAAACTCCGGAACACAGCGTGTGGCTAACGACGCCGGTGGCAACGCGTATACCGCGAGCAGCGCGGACCGAAAACCAAACGGTCGCGCAGAGCACCGCGGCGATCGCTCCCGCAATGAGAACGGTGTTGCGGAATCGTCTAGTCATTCCAGATGCACTCCGTGTAGCTCCTCAGGCCGATTCGACGACTACATAAAATTTAGACGGACGCAATCCAGAAAGGTTCACCCATTCGCCCGAATCATCTGCTCCGCATGCTTGCGCGAAGTCTCCGTCAGCTTGGCTCCCGACAACATGCGCGCCACTTCTTCGGTGCGTTCTTCGCCGGTGATCTGGCGGACGGTGGTCTTCGCGCGGCCTCCGGTTTCGCGCTTTTCGATCAGGTAGTGGTGATCGGCGAAGGTTGCGATCTGCGGCAGGTGGGTGACACAGAGCACCTGATTGCCCTTGGAGAGAGCCTTCAATTTCTTTCCCACAGCCTCGGCGGCGCGGCCTCCGATGCCGGTATCAATCTCGTCGAAAACCAATGTGCGCTGAGCGGCCCTCGACGCGGGCGAGGGCGCCCGCGCCACATTCCCCTTCCCAACGAGATTCGTCCCCGCCTCGACGCTCGCCTTCAGCGCCAGCATGACGCGCGATAGTTCGCCGCCCGAGGCAATCTGCTCCAGCGGGCGCATGGTCTCGCCCACATTGGTCGTAATCCGATAGATCACCTGGTTGATGCCCGAAGAAGTCCAATGCGCTTCGCCCTCGTTTTCTTCCACCGCGATGCGAAAACTGGCGCGCATGGCGAGGTCGTTGATCTCGGCCTCGACCAGCTTCTCTAATTTCCGCCCCGCCTCCAACCGTTTGCGCGAGACGCCACGAGCAGCTTTGCGATATTCGTCAGCGGCCACGGCCAGCATTGCCCGTAGTTCAAGTAGTACCTGATCTTTGTTCTCCATCTCCGAGAGTTTGCGCCGTATATCCTCACCGAACGCGATGGTCTGCTCAAGCGTAGGCCCGTACTTGCGTTTCAGACGATCGAGCAGCGCCAGCCGCTCTTCGATCTCCGCGAGCCGCTCGGGCGAGGCCTGGATTCCTCCGGCATAATCGCGCAGCGTCGCTCCCACATCTTCGACGCTGATGCGCGCCGACTCCAGCGCCGAGAGCGCTTCCTGAAACTTCGGCTCATAACGGGCCAGTTCCTCCAGGTGCTTCTGCGCGGCGCGCAGGCTCGACGACGTGGAAGCGTTGCCCTCATACAGCAGGTCGAAGGCATTGATGGCCGCGCCGTAAATTTTCTCGGCGTTGGCCAAGACGCGCTTCTCGGCTTCCAGTCGCTCATCTTCTTGCGCACCATCGCCCGCCTGCAAACGCGCCTCTTCGATCTCACGGCACTGGAAGTTCCACAGGTCCAGAAGCCGCATACGATCCTGCTCGTCCTGTTCGAGTTCGGCGATGCGTCCGCGAATCTGCTTCCAGTTTGCGAAAGCGCCGGACACTTCCTTCAACTCGACGCCGGCGTAAGCATCGAGCAGGTCCTGGCGTGCCGCGGCGTCGAAGTTTACGATGGATTCGTTCTGCGCGTGGATCGCCGCCAGGTGGGGCGCAATTTGTTTCAGCACAGCCACGGTCGCTGGTTGATTGTTGATGAAGACCCGCCCCTTGCCGCCGGGAGCGATCTCGCGCCGCAGAATCAGCGAGCCATTCTCCGCGTCCAGGCCGTTCGTCTCCAGTATGGCTTCGATGGAACGCGCAGCCGCTCCGTCGCTCTCAAACACCGCCGCGACCACGGCCCGCTCCGCACCCGTGCGGATCACATCCGAAGACGCTTTCTCTCCCAGCAGCAGTCCCAGCGCGTCAATCAGAATGGACTTCCCCGCCCCCGTCTCGCCGGTCAGAAGATTCAGACCGGACGCGAATTCGATCGCGACATTGTCGATCACCGCGTAATTTTCGAGTCGAAGTTCGGCCAGCACAAGGGTCCTGCGATCTTTATCGTGTGGCGCGGACGCCCTCGTCCGCGGCCTTTAAACTCTATACGACGCTCTGTAATTTACGCGCAGCATAGCACAGACCGCCCAGCGGGGTTGCGCGAAACAAGCGGCCCCGTTCCCAAAGCGGCACCAAAGATTGTGACGAATGCACTTCCGATTTTGCTTCGAAAGCGCGCGCTTCGCGAAGATTGATCCATGCGATCCCTCCCCCTGATCGTTATCGCATGGCTGCTCTGCGGGCTGGCGCCTGCGTCCGCCTGGGCACAGGAACTTCAATGTAAGCCCTGCAGTCATGCCTTCGGTAAGGTGCAGGTCGGCAAATTCAGTTCCTACTCCATCCAACTCTCGAACACTGGGAGCAAAACGCTGCGGATCACTTCCAAGTCGAAACAGGGGAGCGCTTTCTCATTCGGCAAATTCCCTATACCCGTGACGATCAAGCCCGGGGCGACCCTCGAGTTGCCCGTTATTTTCAAGCCGACTGCCAGGGGACACACCACCGGCGTCATTACGCTTCTGAGTACCGCCAAGAATCCCCGGCTTACAATGGATGTCGCGGGGACCGGCGTGTACCCGGAACTGGGAGTGGCGCCTGCAACCCTCAATTTCGGCAACGTCACGGTGGGATCGAGTGCCAGCCTGCAAGCTAGGCTCACGGCCTCGAACGCTGCCGTAACCATATCGTCGGACCAGTCGCTGAGCTCGGAGTTTGTCATCCTCGGGCTGAATCTGCCGGTCACGATTCAAGCTGGACAGAGCCTCCCCGTCACGTTTCAATTCACGCCCAACGCCTCCGGCGCGGCCTCCACCAAAGCCGGTTTCATCAGCAATGCGGCGAATTCACCTACGGTCGAACAGTTAACTGGGACGGGCGTGGCTCAGCTTTCCCACAACGTCTATCTTTCCTGGAATCCGGGCGACGGGAACGCGGTGGGATACAACGTGTACCGTGGCAAGGCCAATGGAGGCCCCTACCAGCAAATCAATACCGCGCTGGATGCTTCGACCAACTACACGGACTATACGGTCGTCTCCGGGGCCACCTACTATTACGTGGCAACTGAGGTGAACGCCCAAGGTCGGGAAAGCGCCTATTCAAATGTAGGGACGGCAGTGATTCCGAACCCATAGCCGTCGAAACCCAACACAACAGACGCCGGCAACCCAACACCGCATTGACCGATGCGGTACCTTGGCGGAGCGCGCCGCCACCGTGGTCTATAATCTGGAACAGGGGTTCTCCGGAAACCGATGCATTTTTCTTCCGTCCTGCTCTTGTTTGTCGGCGGCGAAATCGTTGATCTCGTCCTTCAGACCGGTCCGGTCGCCAAGACCGTGCTTCTCCTGCTCATCGCGTTCAGCGTGCTTTCCTGGGCCGTGATTCTGGCCAAGTGGCGGCTGATCCGCCGCGCTCGCGGGCAGAGTGGACGCTTCGTACGCGCTTTCCGCAAGGCGCAGCGCATGCAGGACATCGCCTCGGTTGCCGAACAGTTTCGTCCCAGCCCGCTGGTTGGAGTGTTTGCCGGCGCCGTCGATGAGTTCAAACGCCAGATGGGAATGACGGGCAGCATCCACAACCTCGTGGCCATTCAGCGCGCCATGCAGGTCGCGTCTTCCGAGGAGATCACACGCCTCGAACGCAATGTCCCGTGGCTGGCGATTACGGGCGCCGTTACGCCGTTTATTGGACTGTTCGGAACCGTCTGGGGAATCATCGACGCCTTCCATGGGCTGGGCACGGCCGGTGCGGCAACTTTGCGCGCGGTCGCTCCTGGAATTTCCGAAGCTCTGGTTACCACCGCCGCCGGCCTGGCGGCAGCCATTCCGGCGGTGATCGCCTACAATCTGATCATCGGCTCCATTCGTGAAATGGCCGCGCGCAACGACGACTTTACCCTTGAGATGCTCAATCTGGTGGAGCGCCAACAAGCTCCCCAAACCACCGAGGCGCGGCGCTGATGGCCTTCACCTCCGCCAACGGACGTACCCAGACGGCGCTCGCCGACATCAACATCACGCCGCTGGTGGATGTCGTGCTTGTGCTGCTTATTATTTTCATGGTGACCGCGCCGGTGCTGCAGTCCGGCATCGAAGTCAACGTGCCCCACACCCGCACGGTCAAAGAGATCACCGAAGAACGGCTGGTGATCAGCATCGACAAATCGCAGAAAGTTTTTCTCGGCAACGACCCCATCAACATCAACCAGATCGGAGCGCGCCTCAAGCAGAAGATTCGCGACCCGCAACACCAGTCGATCTATTTGCGCTCCGACGAAGATGTCCCGTTTGGCGCCTTCGCCACCGTGATGGATGCCATCAAACAGGCGGGCATCCGCAACGTGAGCATCGTTACCCAGCCGATGGATACCCATGGCGGCCATCACTGATTTCGACATGTACGATATCGATATCTATTCCGAGCACGGCCAACTGCGCCGGCCTCTGGCCTGGTCGCTCGGACTGCATCTGGCATTCACGGCGTTTGTCGTGCTCTACGCCATGTTTATTCACAGCTTCCGGGGTGAAGGCTGGGGCAGCGGCGGCGGCGGGGACGCCATGGGAGCAACGCTGGTGAGCTCGGTTCCATTGCCCGCCAATTTGGCGCAGACAGAGAACGTGCTGGCAACCGAATCCAAGGGACTCTCGAAGTCGCAGCCCACGGTTCAGGAAAAGGAACCGGAAGCGATTCCGATTCCCGACAAGAACACGAAGACAAAAATGAAACCCGCGCCCGTCAAGAGCGCGACGCAGCGCAAGGCGCAACCAGAACCACCCGAGTCGAATCAAATTCCCTATGGCGAGGGCGGTCCGGTCAGCGGGCCGTACACCATGAGCGCGGGCGGCGCCAAGGGCGGATTTGGATTTACCGGCAGCGGTGGCGATTTCGGCAGCCGGTTTTCGTGGTACGTCCAAGCCGTGCAGCGGAAAGTCACCGAGAACTGGCTGAAGTATGAAGTCGATCCGCGGATCACGGAGGCAAAGCGGGTTTATTTGACATTTGATATCGCGCGCGACGGACATCCGTCGCATGTTGAGATCGAGCAGTCGAGCGGTGTGCCGTCGCTCGACATCTCGGCCAGGCGCGCAATCGAGCGCATTGATACATTCGGCGCGCTGCCACCGGATTATTCGGGAAGCAAAGTTTCGGTAGAGTTCTGGTTCGATTACAAGAGGTAGGAGTCAGTCGTTGGTCGTCAGTCGTTGGTCGTTCGCAAGGTTTGCCGACGACTTGAGTTCGCTTCACAAATTGGTTTTGGGTAGGGCACGGCTTCAGCCGTGCCGTTCAGGATCTGGAAGAATGCGGGCTTTAGCCCCTGAGGGACGTGCCTTTGAACTGAAAGGCGCTTATGAAACCAGATCTAGTTAGTCGTTAGTCGTTCGCAGGGTTTGCCAACGACCAACGACTGCCGGCTACACAGGAGCACAAATTGAGTAACTCGGCTCGCCCCATTCGTCATCACACTTTGACCGCCGTTGCCTTGCTGCTTCTATTGGCGGCGTCCAGCTCCGCGCAGGATTGGATTCGCACCGGGACTGGGCTCGGGGTCGAGAGAGTGCGCCTGGCCGCATCCGACTTCAAGTCAGCGACACCAGACGCTAAGAATACCGACCTGTTGAAGACTTTCAACGACACGCTCTGGAACGACCTCGACAACGCCGGAATCTTCGATCTTGTCTCGAAAAGTTTTTATCCGCTGCAAGAGCCGGGGCAACCGTCCGAGGTCAACTTCCCGGCGTGGAATTCACCGCCGCCCAACACCTCCATGCTCGCCTTCGGCAACCTGGGCGCAGCCACCGGCAAAGTCACGGTGCAGGGCTGGCTCTACGACGTCAAGAATGAGAAGTCGCCGCAGGTACTCGGCAAGCAGTACGTCGATAACGCGACGAGCGACGCGGTGCGCGTGATCGCTCACAAGTTTGCCGACGAAATCATCTTCCGCCTGGGCGGAGGCGTAGCGGGCATCGCCGAAAGCAAGATCTACTTCGTCAGCGAGCGCACCGGCCACAAAGAAATCTGGGTGATGGACTACGATGGCGCCAACCAGCAGGCGATCACGCACCTGGGAAGCATTTCCCTGTCGCCACGCATCTCGCCCGATGGTTCGCGGCTGGCATTCAGCTCCGTGACCAAGAGTGGTTGGGAAATCATGATGTACTCATTCGATCTCAACCGCCTGGTCAGCTTCCCGCGTTTTGGCGGCATGAATCTTTCGCCCTCCTGGTCGCCCGAGGGCAAGATCGCGTTCTCGTCCTCGCGCAACGGCTTTCCCAACATTTTCGTCGTGGACGCCTCGGGAGGAAACTCGCGCCGCCTGACCAACGATCAGGGGCCGGACGTTTCTCCGACATGGAACCGCAAGACCGGCGCCCAGATCGCTTTCGTCAGCGGACGCACCGGCCTGCCGCAGATCTATACCATGGAAGCGGACGGCACCAACCTGCAGCGTGTCACCGATCAAGGCTATGCGGTTTCTCCTAACTGGTCGCCGAACGGACAGTTTCTGACTTTTTCCTGGATGCGCAAATACGGGCCGGGAGAGCCGGGTTCCAACGATCTTTATTTGATGGACGTCGCCAGCAAGCAGTGGGTGCAACTCACGCACGACGCGGGGCGCAACGATTTTCCTTGCTGGTCTCCGGATGGGCGGCACATTGTGTTTCAGTCCCACCGCTCGGGCAGCGACCAGATATGGACCATGCTGGCGGACGGCACCAATGTGAAGCAGTTGACTTTTAAGGGCGCCAACACGCAGCCCAACTGGAGTTGGAAGTAGATTGGTTTTGAAAACTTGGTTTTGAAAAGAAGCACGGTTTTGCGGCTGGCCGAAAGTGCGCCCTGCCGTGAAGCTGCAAATTGCACGCCACAACGCGGACGCACGGAAAACTGGAGGAATCAGTGAAGCACGCAACAAAAGTGACAATAAAGATGGCGAGATGGGGCACCCTCGTATTTGCACTCGCCACGATCATGTTCCTGGGCGCATGTGCGAAGAAGGT
The DNA here is from genome assembly GCA_050014475.1 of Terriglobales bacterium. GTDB lineage: Bacteria > Acidobacteriota > Terriglobia > Terriglobales > Acidobacteriaceae > Acidiflorens. The sequence continues at coordinate 203,088 of JBEKDG010000001.1, forward strand.
CGCTCCGCCCCCGCCCCCGCCGCCACCCGCACCGACGGCTCCCACGGCCTCGCTGTCGGCGAACCCCAACACCCTCGACCAGGGCCAATCGACCACGCTGACTTGGCAGACCACGAACGCGACCGACGTCAGCATCGACGGAATCGGCGTGGTGGAAGCGAGCGGCTCGCGTCAGGTTACTCCGAGCGACTCGACCACCTACCATCTCATCGCTAAAGGGGCCGGCGGAACCCAGGATGCCACCGCTCGCGTGACCGTCAACCCCGCAATCGCACCGCCGCCAACGGCTGCTTCCGCTACGGAAGAGCAACTCTTCGCGCAAAACATGAAGGACATTTACTTCGATTACGACAAGTACGATGTGCGCGCGGCCGAGCAGGGCTCGTTGCGGGGCGATGCGCAGTTCCTGCAACAGCATCCCAACATCCACATCACGGTCGAGGGCCACTGCGACGAGCGCGGCTCGACCGAATATAATCTGGCCCTGGGCACCAATCGCGCGGACGCGGTGAAGAATGCGCTCATCCAGGCTGGAGTTGCCGGCGATCGCATCAAGACCATCAGCTACGGCAAGGAAAAGCCGTTCTGCACCGAGTCGAACGAAAGCTGCTGGCAGCAAAACCGCCGCGGACACTTCGTGTACGAAAAGTAATTCAGGTGAGGGCGGCTGCGCAGGCTGCGGAAAAACTCGGGGTTTGACTTTGTTTTGAAGGGGCGCGGCTTCAGCCGCGCCGTAAGTGTTGCAAAATAAGCGGCGGCTTTAGCCGCCGTGGCGCCGCCGAGTTAGCAAGATGACTTTTTCCGCAGCCTGTGCGGCCGCTCTTGATTTCTCAGGTTCCATCCGCTGGACGCTCAGCGGGTTTTTGACATCCAATAGGGTAACTATGAAATCCAATCGCATTCCGCTCATTCTCGCGCTGTTCCTGGCGCTGTTCCTCGCTATCTCGATCGCTCCCGCCTACGGCGCCAGCAAGGAAATCATCCAACTGCAAACGCAGATCGGCCAGTTGCAGCAGCAGATGACCCAGATGAAGCAATCCTTTGACGAGCGCATGGGCGTCATGAAGAATCTCCTCGAGCGAAACACCGACGCCGCCAACAAGGTAAGCGCCGCGATCGACGGCCTGCAAGCCTCCATCAACAAACAGCAGCAGGACCGCGCCGGGCAGGTCGATCAGATCTCCGGGCAGATTCAGGCGCTGAACGACACCATGGACGAGCTTAAGGTCCGCCTCGCCAAGCTGAGCAAGCAATTGGAGGACATGCAGGCGGCGCAGCAGTCGATGGCCGCGCAGCAGGCACAAGCGCAGCAGCAGGCCCAGGCGATCGCTCAGGCCCCTCCGCCCGACGTGCTCTACAACAACGCCCTGCGCGACTACAACGGCGGGAAAAACGACTTGGCAGTCCAGGAATTCAACGACTACATCAAGTTCTACCCGAACACCGACCTCGCCGGGAACGCGTATTTCTATTTAGCCGAAATTCAGTTCAAGGCCGGCGATTACCAGAAAGCAGTCGCGAGCTATGATCTGGTCCTGCAGAATTTCCCCAGCGGAAACAAGGCTGCGTCCGCGCAGCTCAAGAAGGGATTCGCGCTCCTCGAACTCGGGAAAGAAGACGAGGGCACACAAGAATTGAAGCACGTCATCCAGCGCTATCCCCGCACCACCGAAGCCCTGCAAGCCCGGGAAAGGCTCCGCAAACTAGGACCAACCACTCCAAAAGCCCACCAATAGAAGAAACTGGGTGCCCCACTCATCGCGTTCTTTGCGATGAGTGGGATTTCGTTGCCGCCAAAAGATTGAACCGCAGAGCACGATTACGCCCTCGGCGTCTCTGCGGTGCATTGGTTTGAGGTTTACTTCGCGTCCGCAGCCGTCGCCTTCTCCGCCACCCCACCGCTGGGCCGCAGCGTGACCCAATCGGTCTGCACGCGATCCCATCCCTGAATCAGGAAGCCGTACGATTCGAACAACTGACGGATCTGCGGCCGCTGCCAACCTGCAATCTCTTCCAGGATCGGCACTAGCGTCGCCAAAGCGTTGTCGCCTAGCACCGTCCGCTTCGCGATCTGCGCTACCAGCTTCGATTCCGACACGGCAATGGTGAAGCCGTCGCGCCGGTTCACTTGCAGCATGACGTGAATATCGGAACTGCCATCGCCAACATAGACCACATGGTCTGCCGGAATGCCGAGCTGTTCTTCGAGTTGCTCCAGTCGCGTCACTTTTCCATAACCGGCCGTGGCCCGCACCAGGGTTTCGATCTCGCCCGAGGCTTTGTACTTGAACTCGGTGCCAAAGATGTGGTCCTCCGGCACGATCCCCTTCAGCGCCGACTGGATCACCTCGACCGGCGCCGCCGAGAGCACATAAAAATCAAAGTGGAATCCGTCGATCCGCCGGTCCAGTATCTCGTAAATCTGCTTGATGTTTTCCTTCAAGCGAATGCGCTTGCCCACCTCGAATAGGTCGTCGCGCCGGACGCGCGAACGGAACTCCGGATCATGCAAGAGTAGATAAGAAAGTTCGGCGCCCTGCTGAACCAGGTTCAGCTGTGCCATGCCCTTGGCTTTGCGCTCGAATTCCTTGACAGAAATGCCGAGCAACTCGCTCAGCACGTAACCCGTATCGTTGAAGGTCAACGTCTGATCGAAGTCGCTGGCAAACAGATAGTGTTTCCGATATTTGCTAACCATGTCCTATTTTAGATTCAATATCAGGTTAATCGACTATTAATTTTACCTATCGTAACCATTACAACAACTTGCAGTTACGAACGGACATGTTCAAACGGATATGTGCGATGGACAGGCAAATGACAGCCATTGCCCGCCGCGAGCATTCGGCGTAGCCTAACTCTGTAATCATCCTTGTTGACGCACGCACCTCGCGAGGTCTGCCATGCCGAAAAGTGTCAGCGACCATCTTCTCAACGATGCCGACCGCGGGAAAGGTTCTCTCGAGCCCGACGAACGCACGCAAACCGGCAACAACTCCATGAGAGACCAGCTCGGTCACCGTAACGCCGACCCCATGGTGGACGGCGCCGATAGCGATTTCCCTGAGCCCGGCCACAGCCCTGAGCACTCGTTCGAAGGAGAGTTGAAGCAAACGGGCTAGCATCACGAAAAGTTAAACAATGGAGGGACGGGCGGGACGCCCGGCGCTCCACTTGCAGGCTCGCAACGGAGAACCCCAACTGAACCTTGAGTCCTTGCCATATCCTCGCTCATCTCATTGTCTTAGTCCCGTATTTCAATCGGTATTTTCCACAAACCTGAACTCATGAGGAACGAACTATGTCTCGAATGAAAGCTGTCCAAGTCAGTAAAGCCGGCGGTAATTTCGAACTGGTCGAAAGAAACATTCCCGAGCCCGGGCGCGGTCAGGTCAGGATTAAAGTCGAGGCCTGCGGCATCTGCCACAGCGATGCGCTCGTCAAGGAAGGCCATTGGCCCGGCATCCAGTATCCACGCGTTCCCGGACACGAGATCGCCGGCCGCGTCGACGCTGTCGGTACCGACGTTGCCAACTGGAAACCCGGCCAGCGCGTCGGAGTCGGATGGCACGGCGGCCATTGTTTCACCTGCGATCCCTGCCGCCGCGGCGATTTCATTCTCTGCCAGTTCCAACAAATTACCGCCATCACTCACGACGGCGGTTACGCGGAATACATGGTTACGCCCGCCGAGGCGGTCGCCGCCATCCCAGACGACCTTCCCGCCGCCGAGGCCGCGCCGCTGCTTTGCGCCGGCATCACTGTCTTCAATGCCCTTCGCAACGCCGGCGCGCGCGCTGGCGATCTGGTCGCCGTGCAAGGCATCGGCGGACTCGGCCATCTCGGAATCCAGTATGCGCGCCAGATGGGCTTCCGCACTTTTGCCATCGGCCGAGGCAATAACAAAGACAAAGAAACCCTGGCGCGAAAACTTGGCGCCGCTCACTACGTGGATACCGCCGCTGGCGATCCGGCTGCGGAACTGCAGAAGTTCGGCGGCGCCCGCGTGATCCTAGCCACCGCGCCCGATTCGAAATCCATCTCCGCGTTGGTGAATGGACTTTCCCCGAACGGCAAGCTGCTGGTCGTTGGCGCCAGCCCCGACCCCATCACCGTCACGCCTCTCCAGTTGATCTCGGGCCGTAAGGCGATCCAGGGCTGGCCCTCCGGAACCGCCAAAGACTCCGAAGACACCATGCAGTTCAGCGCCCTCTCCGGAGTCCGTCCGATGATCGAGCGCTATCCGCTAGAAAAAGCCGCCGAAGCCTTCGAACAGATGATCGGCGGCCGCGCCCGCTTTCGCGTGGTGCTGACCATGGGCGCGTAACAATGGGTGTGCAGAGCGTGTTGCGTGTTTCATAAGTGGCTCTTTGAAGGGGCGCGGCTTCAGCCGCGCCGTTTCGAGCCACATGAATCGGGGCTTTAGCCCCTGAGGGGGCAGCCTCCCGGGCCGGCTCAATTCCTGCCATCTATTGGGAAAGTTACTGCAGCTCTTCCATGCACTTTGCCAGCACTTCCCGGCTCGGCCGTGTCACCGATTCCGGCAACGTCGCCAGCGGCTCATCCGTGACGTTCAGCATGTCAATAAAGCTCGGCGCGTTGGCATTGATGTAGAACACGCCGGTCAGCACTTCGCCTTTCGCGTGCGATTCCATCAACCGCCTCACCGCCTGAATCTTATCCGTCGGATCGTACTCCTGCTCCAGCTTCCGCAACCGCAAGCTCGACCCATCGTGCATCGTGACTTCAAGCGTCGTCCCATGATCGTAGTCAACATTGATTTCCTCAAACGACGGTATAAAGCTGACCTCCTGCAGCGGCTCTTCATGGGCCTGCATGTATTTGTAAGACTTGGTCGAGCCCTCGTGGTCGTTGAAGGTCACGCACGGCGAAACCACGTCCAGCATCACCGTGCCGTTGTGAGCGATGGCAGCCTTGAGCATAGTGTGAAGCTGTCGCTTGTCGCCCGAGAACGAGCGGCCCACGAACGTAGCTCCCAACTGGATGGCCATGGCGCAGGTATCAATCGGAGGAAGGTCGTTCACCACGCCACTCTTCAGCGTTGACCCCAAATCGGCGGTCGCGGAGAACTGGCCCTTAGTCAGACCGTAACAACCGTTGTCCTCGATAACGTAGATGATCGGCAGGTTGCGCCGCATCAGGTGGATAAATTGCCCAGCGCCGATCGAAACCGTGTCCCCGTCGCCGGTCACACCGAGGGCGATCAGATTTTTGTTCGCCAGCATCGCTCCCGTCGCTATCGAAGGCATGCGGCCATGCACGGAGTTAAAACTGTGCGCGCGATTCATGAAATAAGCCGGACTCTTCGAGGAACAGCCGATACCGCTGAGCTTGGCCACGCGCTCGGGCTTCACACCCATTTCATACATCGCGTCAATGATGCGTTCGGAAATCGCGTTATGCCCGCAACCGGCACAGAGCGTCGTCTTCCCGCCCCGATAGTCAACCACTTGCAGTCCAATGCGGTTAGTCTTTGGAGCGGGAGCAGGTGCCGGCGTGTTGCTGGTTGTCGTCCCCATCTTACTTACCCTCCATCGTCATGAGTTCGTCGGTCACGGACCGCGCGTCGATTGACAATCCGTGGATATGGCAGATTGAACGCAAGCGTGGCGTCAATTCCGGCTTGATGTCGAGCTTGAGCAGGCTGGCCATCTGCCCGTCGCGGTTTTGCTCCACGACATACACGCGCTCGTGCCTCTCAATGAAGTCGTGAACCTCGCGCGTAAACGGATACGACAGCACGCGAATATAATCCGTTTCCAGTTTGTGCTCTTTGGACAATTGATCGCGCGACTCGATGATCGCCCAGTGCGTCGTGCCATAAGCAAGGATGCCGATCTTCGACTTCCCATTGCCCGCCAGCTCCGGGCGCGGAACGAAGGACCGAGCCGTCTCGAACTTCTTGTTGAGCCGCTCCATGTTGCGTTCGAAATCGTCCGGACGCTCGCTGTACTGCGCCTTTTCATTGTGGCCGCTGCCGCGCGTAAAATACGCCGCTGCCGGATGATCCGTGCCCGGCAGCGTGCGATAGCCGATGCCATCGCCATCCACATCCTTGTAACGGGAAAAACCACCCGCCTTCTCCAGATCCGCCTTGGTCAGCACTTTTCCGCGATCGATGGGCTTGTCGGGATAAGGGAACGGATCCGACATCCAGTTGTTCATCCCCAGGTCGAGGTCCGACATCACGAACACCGGCGTCTGAAATCGCTCGGCCAAATCAAAAGCATCCTGCGCCATGGTGAAGCACTCGCTCACCGAGTTCGGAAACAGCATGATGTGCTTGGTGTCGCCGTGGCTGAGGAATGCCGTCGAGAGCAAGTCGCCTTGCGCAGTACGAGTGGGTAAGCCGGTCGAGGGCCCGACGCGCTGAATGTTCCAGATCACCGCGGGAATCTCCACGTAATACGCCAGCCCCGTAAACTCCGCCATCAGCGAGATGCCGGGACCGGCGGTCGCAGTCATCGAGCGCGCACCCGCCCACGCCGCCCCAATCACCATGCCAATCGCCGCCAGTTCGTCTTCGGCTTGCACGATGGCAAAAGTCGCCTTGCCATCCGGCCCGACTCGGTATTCCTTCATGTACTCAATCATCGTCTCGACCAGCGATGACGACGGCGTGATCGGGTACCACGTCACCACTGTGCAACCGGCAAACATGCATCCCAGGGCAGCGGCGGAATTGCCATCGACGATGATCTTGCCTTTCGTCTTGTCCATGCGCCGGATGTAGAACGGATCGCGCTTCTTCAAATTAGCGGCGGAATAATCGTAGCCCGCCTTGGCAGCCGCCAGATTCAAGGTTGCCGCCTTTACTTTTTTCGCAAACTGCTTGCGGATCGCCTTCTCGACTTCGGCAAAGTCGATTTCCAGCAATTGCGCCGCGACCCCGACGTAGATCATGTTCTTGATCAGCTTGCGCAGTTTGGCTTCCGCACCCACCGACGCCGCCAGCTTGTCGTAAGGCACCGCGTAATAAATCAAATCGTCGCGCACCTTGTCGAGCGCCAGCGGCTCGTCGTAGAGCACGGCCGCGCCCGCCGCCAGCGTCTTCACATCGTCCTGCGCCGTCTCCGCATTCATCGCGATGAGCAGGTCGATTTCCTTCTTGCGTGCGATGTACCCGTCTTTATTGGCGCGGATCGTGTACCAGGTCGGCAGCCCCGCAATGTTCGAAGGAAACAGGTTCTTCCCCGAAATCGGCACGCCCATCTGAAAAATGCTGCGCAACAAAACCGTGTTGGAACTCTGCGACCCCGAGCCATTCACCGTAGCAACCTGAATGCTCATGTCATTAATGACGACAACACGCTTTTGCCCCACCTGCCCGGACAATTCCTGGGGCACAACATCGGTAGTGGCCATCCCTGTGCCTTCCTTGTTTTAACCCAACAAATTTATTGACCGGGCAAACCCCGTCGCCCGGAAGTCTAGCGGAGTGAAGAGTGAAAACCCTTTATTATACGCGTCCGAAAGCGGAGGGGGTTAATCAGAACAGCAACAGGCAGTGAACAGCGGGTGCCCCACTCATTCGCGTTCTTTGTGCGAATGAGTGGGCCGCCGCGAGGGCAAGGGACGCTCGTACCCTTCCCGTCACCACAACGTCTCGACCGGACCATTCTTCATCTCCAGCGCCGCTCCGACTGGGATCGCGCACCCGCCCTCCGGGCCCGGCGAGCGGGTAACTACTTGACTGCGGCGAGGCACTTCACCTTGTCTTGCGGCGAAATCCGGCTCGCATACCCCACCGCGCCTGGAGTGGCGGCTACGTATTCGATGAGCGCCGATTCGGAATCGAATGCCCTGGGCATGGCGCCCTGTCCGGTAAATACCGCCTTGCGCCATTGCGCGCGGAATTGGTCAGGACTTTCGCCCACGTGATTTTTCAAAAAGACTTCGTGCACCGGTCCACCCTTTAAAGTCACCGGCACGGCATGGGAGCCGTCAGCGAATCTGGTCTTCGTTCCGATAAATATGGCGCGCAGATCGGCAGCGCCGATCTCCGAAATCCGCACGCCCTGGTTAGCCACTAACACCACATCCTGAGCACTGGCCGCGGACCAGCAACCGATGAAACCTAACAGCAGGATTAACCAACGAGTTTTGCTCATGGCTCTCATGTCCTGACACACTTAGAGCAGCTAGAAGCTGAAGCCGATCCTGGCTGCCAACATATTCGAGTTTGGCTTCAGGCCATTTGGATTTGTGCTGTTGTAGTAACCAAGTCCAGTTCCATGCAGGAAATGGCCCTCGATCTTGCCGTAAAAATATGCGTTAAAGTCATAGCGTCCGGACACCACCCAGTCTTTCGAGTAATTTCCAGGCTGGGTCGTGTCCCCCGCTTTGTTGACGAGGTGGCTGTAATAACTTCCCAGGTGAAGCTTTTCCGAGAATCGATAACTCCCCATCGCGTACCAGGAGCGCGCATCCACAGGAACTGGAATCACTGCCGGTCCAATCGTCAGAATGGCATTGAGCGGCACCCTCCAGTATTCCCCCGCGAAGTAGAATTTTCCTTTTTGGAACTGGGCATATTCTGCGTTTATCTGAAAGGGAGGTACGTGTATGCTGCCCGCAGGCGCTGTTCCGTCCAAGGCTTCAATATGTGCGGTGGAGCCAAGGGTCAGCCCTTTCAAAGGAGCTTCCCAGCGCAGATCGCCGCCGTAAACCTTGCCTCCCGGAGCAGTCGTGAACACGAGCCCAGCGTCAGCGAACTGTTTGACGTATCCACCAGTCAAATCCAGGGTGGCCTGTCCTGCGTACCCGCGATACTGCAGCTTTCCGGCGCGGCTGCCGAGGGGCAGTTCGCCGTACACTTCGCCACCCACGTGCGACAAGAGAAAGCTCTTGTTGTCGATCTGGTAAATGGATTGCGGCAGCAGTATCCAGAGGAAGATGGCGTCCACATCCTGGGAATCGTTAAACAAACCCAGGACAGTCTTGACCTTGCCCCCTCGAAATCCAAAATGATCGTTGACTCTGTAGTCTCCCGATGCCCAATCGATCTGAACATTCGAGCCGCCGAGTTCTCCCAGTTGGTACATGTGCAACTGGATTCCGACACGCAGCTTATCGGTGAGTGAGTCAGAGACGCTCACAGCGCCGTCCGTCCACTGCAGGCTGCCGGTGCTCGATTGCATGGTCAAATAATTGTTATTGGAACTGAAGAGGAAGCTCTGGGTAACAAACCCGTGGATCTCAATACCCGCTAAGTCCTGGGCGTACAAGCTGCCCGTGCAGATGCAGACAAGAACGAACAGCGGCATTCGTCGAGCCATAAAGCGTCCTCCTGACGTCTTATGTATCGGCGGTTCTGTTCTGTCGCTTTAACTCACCCGGAAGTGAGTAAAACGTAGGGAGCGAGATAAGGCTCTGGATTCGGCGGGTGGCCCACTCATTCGCGTTCTTTGTGTCCAGTCTCATGACATCCTTTACAAAACGTCTCGGGACAAACTGTAAAGCATGTCATGGGACTGGACACGTTCTTTGCGAATGAGTGGGCGGCTCATGCCCCTTCCGTCACCAAACGTTTCTGGCGGGCCCCGGGTTAGCGGCCCGTTTCCCCAGCCATCGAGGGTGCGCCGCTCAAGCTCCCGCTCGGG
>JBEKDG010000002.1:0-166432 GCA_050014475.1 Terriglobales bacterium
AAATCAGCCGACGCCGGCACAGCCGACTAATCGACCGGAGACGAATCGCCCTCCTGCGCCACAGCCGAAACAGCCAGCTCCGAATAACCGCCCAGAGACGAATCGTCCGCCGACAGCACAGCCGAATCAGCCAACGCCGGCACAGCCGACTAATCGACCGGAGACGAATCGCCCTCCTGCGCCACAGCCGAAACAGCCAGCTCCGAATAACCGCCCAGAGACGAATCGTCCGCCGACAGCACCACCGAATAACCGTCCCGAAACCGCTCGTCCTGCACCCAGTCAGCCCGAGCCGAACCGGAACCAACCCGCTCCGCGGCCGCAAACGCCACCGCCTCCTGCAGCGGCGAAGCCGGCGCCACCGCCTCAGCGCCAGCAAGCGAAACCGCAGACGCCCGAGGAGAAAAAGCAGGAAGAGGAACGGCGGAAGCGGGAACAGCAGAAGCCTCCAGGCGAGTAGAGGCTCAGCTTCCAAAAGGTCGGATGTGAATAGTACCGGGCATCCCGAGTCTTCTCAGGATGCCCTTTTTTGCAGTTCTGCTATGATCGCGGCAGGACCGGGAAAACCGGCGGACTTCACCCTTCACCAGGAGTTTTCATCATGGAAATGCCCGTTCTTCCCCTGGGCTCCCGCCGCAATGAAGACATCGCGCTCGACCTCATGAAATTTATCGCCATGACAACCGGCTACGGCAAGACCACTGGCGCCGGAGTCGGCTTCCAGGGTACCGGTGCGGCCGACAAGCCCGAGGAATACGCCGCCCATCTGCTGGAACTCTACGGGCGTTGTTTGCAGTCGGTGGGTGGAAAGTAACGAAATCGGGAGATCGGATCATCGGGTGATCGGGTCATCGAAGATCAAAAACTCTTGGGTTTAAGGTTTTAGATCGCCCGATGACCCGATCACCCGATGACCCGATCTCCTTGTTTCTGAACCTCTTCGTTGACAAGCGCGTCGGCGCTGGGCTATTCTAAAAGCCTTTGGAAGTGAAGTGGAAGTCCTGCGGCTGCCCGCCTGGAACACCTAGCGCGCGTTCTGCGTGGATCGATTATTGATTAGGGCACTCAGCGGTCTTCATAGCGTTCTTTAAAGTTCTGGGAGATTTCCGATGTCAACCTATTTCCCCAAAGAAGGGGATATTACGCGCAAGTGGTTTGTGGTGGATGCCACCGGGCTTCCGCTCGGCCGCCTCGCCTCGCGCGTAGCCCGTATTCTGATCGGCAAAGAAAACCCGAAGTACACGCCGTTTATCGACACCGGCGACCACGTGGTCATCATCAATGCCGAGAAGATCAAGATCACTGGCATGAAGGCCGATCAGAAGGTGTATCACCGCTACACCGGGTATCCCGGCGGACTGCGCTCGGAAGAAATGAAGAAGCGCATGGTCCGCAAGCCGGAGCTGGTGATTGAAGACGCCGTGTCGCGCATGCTCCCCAAGAACAAACTGGGCAAGCAAATGTTTACGAAGCTGAAGGTGTACCGGGGCGACAAGCACCCGCACGAGGCGCAGAAGCCCGAGGCGAAAGTGTTTGCGTAAGGCGGCTCCGAGCTACGAGCTCCGGGCTGCGAGCAAGCAAGACAGATTTTAGATTTCTTGGAAAGGTTGATAAGCCAAACGCTTCATTACTTCGCGCACGCGGGTGCTCGAAGCTCGAAGCTCGCGGCTCGAAGCTAAACAATGGCAGAAATTGTGCAATACTACGGAACCGGACGCCGCAAGGCAGCGATCGCCCGCGTTTTTCTTCGTCCTGGCAGCGGTGAGTTCAAGGTTAACGGCAAAGCGTTCGATGAATACTTTGTGACGCCCTCGCAGCGCATTAGCGCGAAGTCACCCCTGGTCTCGACCGATACCACGGCCAACTTCAACGTGCTGGCCAACGTGTGCGGCGGCGGAGTCGCTGGACAAGCCGATGCGGTGCGCTTGGGCATCACGCGCGCGCTCATGGTGTTCAACGCTGAATTCCGCGCTAAGCTGAAGGCCGAAGGCATGGTAACTCGTGACCCGCGCGCCAAAGAGCGCAAGAAGTACGGACAGAAGGGCGCACGCAAGCGCTTCCAGTTCTCGAAGCGGTAGTGCGATAGTGCGCAGGTTGCAAGGTTTCAAAGTTTCAAGGTCGGCGGCAAGCTGGCTTGGATCTTTGAAACTCTGAAACCTTGAAACCTTGAAACTTTGTTTTTTGTGTTCAATTCATCCCCCCACCTCCCTGAGGCGGGGTGGACGGGAATGGCAATCCGGGGCCTGTTAGCGTCCGGATGCAGACCAACTGAGGAGGTTGATTGGTAAACATCACGATGAAGGAGTTGCTCGAAGCGGGCGTTCACTTCGGGCACCAGACCAAGCGGTGGAACCCCAAGATGAAGGAGTTCATCTTTGGCGAGCGCAATGGTATCTACATTATCGATCTGCAGAAGACGCTGAAGATGTTTAAGGAAGCGTCGAAATTCGTGCAGGACCTGGCCGCTGAGGGCAGGATCATCCTCTTCGTGGGCACGAAGCGCCAGGCACAGGACGCAATTGCCGAAGAGGCGGAGCGCTGCTCGATGTTCTACGTGAACCAGCGCTGGCTGGGTGGCCTGCTGACCAACTGGGTCACCGTACAGAAGTCCGTGAAGCGTCTCAAGGAACTCGACGAAATGGCCACCGATGGCCGTTACGATCTGCTCCCGAAGAAGGAAGTGATCAAGCTCGAGCGCGAGCGCAAGCACCTGCAGGCCAATCTGGCCGGCATCAAGAACATGAAACGGTTGCCGGATGCGATCTTCGTCATCGATTCGAATAAAGAGCAGATCGCGGTGCGCGAATCGCGCAAGCTGGGCATTCCTGTGGTCGCCGTGGTGGACACGAACTGCGACCCGAGCGAAGTGGATTACGTGATACCGGGCAACGACGACGCGCTGCGGGCGATCCGGCTGTTCACCTCGAAGATCTCGGAGTCGATTGCCGAGGGCGTCCATGCCAGGGACGACAAGCAGATGGCGGACATTCAGGCGGCGGCAGAGCCCGAACCGGTGGTCGCAGCCCCGGTCGCTGAAGAACTGTTTGCCGAAGTCGCAACCGAAGGCGCAATTGCCGTTCCTGCTGCGGGACCCGAAGGTGAAGAGATCCGCATGGAAGATGTGCTGGGCAAGGGCACGCGCAAGCGTCCCTCAGCCGCCACCGAAGACGTTGACGAACTACAGGCCGAGACGCGCCGGTTCTAGCACTGGCTTCTAGCTGCTGGCTACTCGCAAGCACCAGATCTGACCCGCGCAGCTCGACTGTGCGCGGGTCGAGTTTTATAGATGCAGGTTTCGAGGTTGCAAGGTTGCAAAGTTTCAAGGTTGCAATCTTTAGATTGGTCCTCTGATCGACCCTCTGACTGATCCTCCTTGAAAACCTGAAACCTTGAAACTTTGAAACCTTGGAATTGAGGTTCTAATGAGCACTACTATGGCAAACATTTCCGCTGCCCAGGTTAAAGATCTCCGCGAAAAAACCGGCGCGCCCATGATGGACTGCAAGCACGCCCTGACCGAAGCCAAAGGCGACCTGGAACAGGCGATCGTCCTGTTGCGCAAGAAGGGTGTGTCGGTCGCAGCCAAGAAAGCGGCGCGTGTGACGAGCGAAGGTTCGGTGGGCTACTACATTCATGCCGGCGGCAAGATCGGCGTGCTGGTCGAGGTCAACTGCGAAAGCGATTTCGTGGCGCGCACCGAAGACTTCAAAGAGCTGGTGCACGACATCGCCATGCACATTGCGGCGAGCGATCCGAAGTTCGTCCGGAAAGAAGACGTCACGCCGGAAGCCTTCGAGCGCGAGAAAGACATTTATCGCGCCCAGGCCGCGGCTACCGGCAAGCCCGCTCCCGTGGTCGAGAAAATCGTGGCCGGGAAGATGGAAAAGTTCTACGAAGAGGTCTGCCTGCTCGAGCAGCCCTTCATCAAAGACCAGACCATCAACATCGCGCAGCTTATCGCCGCCAAGGTCGGCAAGCTCGGCGAGAACATCGCCGTCCGCCGCTTCGCCCGCTTCAAAGTTGGCGATGCGACCGCTACCGTTGCCTTCGTCGGCACCAAGCCAGACGAGGGTGGCGAGGCGTCTGCGCCGGCTGCCAAGTAGCAGCCGAATAATTCAGGGGCGCTGCGGCGCCCCTTTTTGCTAGGTTTCAGAGTTCCAGAGGTTTCAAGGTGCTAAAAGTCCGGAACGGGTTTACCTTGAAACTTTGAAACCATGAAACTTTGAACCCTGGAGACTCGATGCCGACTCCCATCTTCAAACGAATTCTTCTGAAACTCTCCGGCGAAGCCCTTGCCGCCGATCAAGGCTTCGGCGTCGACACCCTCCGCATTCATGAAATCGCGGCTGAACTTGCCGATGTGCACACTCTCGGCATCCAGATGGCGATTGTCGTCGGCGGGGGCAATTTTTTTCGCGGAGTTGCGGATCAGGCCAAAGACATGGATCGCGTCTCCGCCGATCACATGGGCATGTTGGCCACCGTCATCAACGCGCTTGCACTGCAGGACGCTCTCGAAAAACAGAACGTATTCACCCGCGTGCAGACGGCCATTGAGATGAATCAGGTTGCCGAGCCCTTCATCCGGCGCCGCGCCATCCGGCATCTTGAAAAAGGACGCGTCGTGATCTTCGCCGGCGGCACCGGCAACCCGTATTTCTCGACCGACACGGCCGCCTCGCTGCGCGCGATGGAGATCAAAGCCGATGCCATCCTCAAAGCCACCAAAGTGGACGGCATCTACGACGCCGACCCGATGAAGGTGAAGGATGCCAAGAAGTTTTCGCAGCTTACCTACATGGACGTTCTGAAGCTGGGTCTTAAGGTGATGGACTCGACCGCCATATCCTTGTGCAAGGACAACAATCTGCCCATCATCGTTTTCAACCTCAACCAGCGCGGCAATATCCGCCGCGTCGTGCTCGGCGAAAAGATCGGTTCCCTGGTCAGCGCGTAGGAAAGGTCAGAGGTTAGAGGTCAGATTGCAGAGGTAAAACCATGACATATCCCTTGGGTTCTTACCTCTGCAATCTGACCTCTAACCTCTGACCTTAGTCTTGGGTTTATAATGCACGGTTCCATATCGCTATGTTTGGGAGCTGAGTAAAGATGGCTCATCCTGCCCTGAAGGAAGTCTTCGCACAACTCAAGACGCGCATGGAGAAAGCGGTGGAAGACTTCCGCCGCGAAATGGCCGCCACGCGCACCGGGCGAGCGAACGTTCACATGCTCGACATTGTTTCGGTCGACTACTACGGGTCGCAGATGCCGCTCAACCAGATCGCCCAGATTCACGCGCCCGAGCCGCAAATGATCACGGTGCAGCCGTTCGATCCGTCCCAGCTGGCGGCGATTGAAAAGGCCATCCGCGGCGCCGACCTTGGCCTCAACCCGATGAACGACGGCAAACTTGTGCGCGTGCCCGTGCCCGCGCTCACCGAAGAGCGCCGCAAGGAGATGGTCAAGCACCTGCACCGGATTCTCGAAGAGCACCGCACTGCGGTGCGCAACATCCGTCGCGACGGCAACGACGCCACCAAGAAGACGCTGAAAGACAAGAAAATTACCGAGGACGACGAGAAGCGCGCGCTCGACGAAATCCAGAAGCTCACCGACGACGAGATCAAGAAGATGGAAGAGATGAGCAAAGCCAAAGAAAAAGAAGTGTTGGAGTTCAAGTAGTGGCCGTATTTCCTGTAGAGACGCGGCTTGCCGCGTCTCCTTTCGCGGCGGGAGACGGGGCAAGCCCCGTCTCTACGGAATCTTTTATAATCCGTTGATGAAGCGCGTCGTCCACGCCGCCTGTCCGCACGACTGCCCTGACGCCTGCGGCGTCCTGATCACCATCGAAGACGGCCGTGCCACCCGAATTCAGGGCGATCCCGAGCACCCCGTCACCCGCGGATTCCTTTGCGCCAAAGTCGCCAAGTATCTGGACCGCGTGTACTCGCCGGACCGGGTGCTGTATCCGATGCGACGGGTGGCTCCCAAGGGCCCATGTGGCGCGGGCGCCCCCGCCCGCGAAGTTTTCCAGCGCATCACCTGGGACGAAGCGCTAAACGAAATTGCGCAAAAATTCAAAGGAATCATGTCCGAGTTCGGCCCAGAGGCGATTCTCCCCTATTCTTACGGAGGCACGCTCGGCGCGCTCAACGGCGCTTCCATGGACCGCCGTTTCTTCCACCGCCTGGGCGCTTCGCAACTGGAGCGCAGCATCTGCTCCAGCGCTGGCGAAGAAGGCCTGAAATCGGTGATTGGCATCAAGCTCGGGACCGAGCCGGAACAGTTTGCGCATTCGCGCTACATCATCGCCTGGGCCTCGAACATTCACGGCAACAACGTTCATCTCTGGCCCTTCATCGAAGAAGCTCGTCGCAAAGGCGCGAAGCTGGTGGTCATCGATCCCTACCGCACGCGCACCGCGAAGTGCGCCGACTGGTACCTGCCCATCAATCCCGGCACCGATGCCGCGCTCGCTCTCGGCCTGATGCACGTCATCATTCACGAAAATCTTTTCGACGCCGACTACGTCTCGCGCTACACCATCGGTTTCGAGGATCTGAAGGCCCGCGCGCAACAGTATCCGCCTGAGAAAGTTGCCCACTGGACCGGCATATCCGCCGCCGACATCCGCAAGCTCGCCCGCGAGTACGCCACTGAGTGCCCGTCCGTGATCCGCGTCAACTACGGCATCCAGCGCTCCGAGCGCGGCGGCATGTCGATGCGCGCCGTCACCATGCTGCCGTGTTTGATCGGGTCGTGGAAAGACATCGGTGGCGGACTCCAGCTTTCGCTCAGCGGTTCTTACGGTTTGAATCGCGAAGCGCTCGAGATGCCCGAGTTGATGCGCAAAGCCCTGGGACGCCCCGCCCGAATCGTCAACATGGTGCAACTGGGCAGCGTGTTGAACACGCTGACCGCGCCGCCTATCCAGGCGCTGTTCGTTTACAACTCGAATCCGGCAGCAGTCTGCCCCAACCACAACCTAGTCGTCCGCGGATTGAGGCGCCCCGGCCTTTTCACCGTGGTCCACGAGCAGTTCTTCACCGACACTACCGACTACGCCGATATCGTGCTGCCCGCCACCACTTTTTTCGAGCACAAAGACCTGCAGACCGCTTACGGCCACTACTACCTCCAGGTTTCCAATCAGGCGATGGATCCGGTGGGCGAATGCCGGTCCAATGTCGAGATGTTCCGTGCGCTCGCCGAGCGCATGGGTTTTGAAGACGATTGTTTCCGCGAAACGGTGGATTCCATGATCGACCGCGCCCTGGCGGCGCCCAATCCGCGGCTCACAGGGATCACGCGTGAGCGGTTGGAACGCGAGCATCGCATCCGCCTGAATTTCGCCGCCCCGAACGGTGTGGGGACGGGCGCCTCGCCCGTCCATGCCGAGCGCAGCTCGGCAGCAACGCCCTTTCTCCCCTTCGCCCAAGGCAACTTTCCTACGCCCAGCGGCAAAGCCGAGTTTTACAGCGAAACTCTGAAGCGTCAGGGGCTTGATCCGGTCGTCGCCTTCACTCCGCCCGACGAATCGCGCCACGGATCGAAAGCCGCCGGCTTCCCGCTTGAGCTTCTCGCCCGCAAGCCTGACAACCATCTCAACTCGTCATTCGCCAACCTCCCATCCGTGCGCGCGATGGAACCATGGATCGGGGATCTCGAAATGCATCCGACCGATGCCGAGGTCCGCGGGGTGCGCGATGGCGACCGCATTCGCGCCTTCAACCAACGCGGTGAGATCGTCCTCCAGGCCCGGGTCGTCGGTTTGCGGGTCGATGGTTTGCAAGTCGATGGTTCTCGAATCGATGGTTCGGTGCCTCCCGGAGTGGTTGCCGCGCGGCTCGATTGGGCACGATTCAGCCCCGGCGGACACAATATCAATGTGCTAACCTCAGAAAAACTTACTGACATGGGCAACGCGGCGACGTTCTATTCCGTCTGTGTTGAGGTGGAACTTTTTCGAGCGTGACTCCAGGAACGAAATTTGTCCCTGCCTTGGACGGTTCTCACTCTCTACCGTATAATTACCGTTTTCCTGACTCTAGTTTTTCGAGGTAGTTGCAATTCATCGCCGTCATCAGGCAATCCCTGTGTGCGCCCCGCGACTCGGCTACGACACGGGCCCGCAGGGAGGACCGTCTGGGTCTCCATTTTCTTACACCACAAGAGTTTGGAAGCACAGTTCTATCTGGAATCGCCTCCTCTGTCTGTTGGCGCTTTTGCTCCTGGCTGCCCCCGTTGTCGGCCAGCAGGACCTCATCGTCGACATCAAAGTCCACGGCAATCGCCGCATCCCTGCCGACACGGTCAAGGCCCGCATCTTCACCAAGGTCGGCGACGTCTACGACACCGCCGCCATCGAACGCGACTTCAACGCCCTCTGGAACGCGGGCTACTTTGAGGACATCCGCTTTGAGCGCGAACAGAGCGCCAAAGGCTGGATCCTTCACATTTACCTCAAAGAGCGGCCCACCATCCGCGAGATCAACTACACCGGCCTGAATGCGGTTTCCACCAGCGACGTGCTCGACCGCTTCAAGGAGCGCAAAGTCGGGCTCGCGGTTGAGAACCAGTACGATCCCACGAAGATCAAGAAGGCCGAAGTTACCCTGAAACAACTGCTTGCCGAGCACGGGCGTCAGTTCGCCACCATCCGCACCGAAGTCCGCCCGATTCCTCCCGCCGCCGTGGGCATTACTTTCGTCGTCCGCGAGGGGCCCAAGGTCAAGGTTGGGCGCATTCGCTTCCGGGGCAACAAACACGTCAATGACCGCACGCTGCGCGCGGCCATGAAGAACCTCAAACCCATCGGCATCCCGCACTCCATCTTCCTGGAGAACATCTTCGCCAAGACCTACGACGCCACCAAGCTCGAAGAAGATACCGAACGCGTCCGCGCCGAGTTTCAGAACCGCGGCTACTTCAAGGTGCTGGTGGACGAGCCCAAAACCGAGATCCACGACACCGGACACACGGGTTTCCACGTTCCGGGGATCCAGCCAGGGCTGGGGAAATCCGTCGATATCACCATGCCCATCGAGGAGGGCGAGCGCTACCACCTCGGCACCATCACCTTCAAGCACAACAAAGCCATCCCCAACGCTGCTGCCCTGCGCAGCCTTTTCCCCATGAAGGACGGCGACATCTTCAGCCGCGAAAAAGTGGCCAAGGGTCTCGAAAACCTGCGCAAAGCCTACGGCGAGGCCGGCTACATTAACTTCACTTCCGTCCCCGACACCAAGTTCGACGACGAAAAGAAGACCGTGAATCTGGAAGTCGACGTGGACGAAGGCAAGCAGTTCTACGTGCGCCGCATCGAGTTCCAGGGCAACACCACCACCCGCGACAAAGTCATCCGTCGCGAAATTGCTCTGGAAGAAGGCCAGATCTACAACTCGCGTTACTGGGAACTGAGCCTGCTGCGCCTGAACCAGCTCGGCTATTTCGACCAGCTCAAGCCCGACGATCCCAATACCACCGAACGCCACCTCGACGAGAAGGCTGGCACCGTCGATCTCACCCTGAAGGTCAAGGAAAAAGGAAAGAACAGCATCGGACTGCAAGGCGGCGTCAGCGGCCTGGCCGGTGCCTTTGTTGGCATCAATTACAGCACCAACAACTTTCTTGGATTGGGTGAGACGCTCTCCGTGCAAGCCAGCCTCGGCAGCCGCCAGCGCGACCTGGTGTTCGGATTCACCGAGCCCTACTTGTTTGACCGGCCCATCCAGGCCGGCTTCAACGTGTACACCCGGAAGACCAGCTATGACCAGGCCCGGCAGTATGCCATTGCCACCGGACAGAACCTGAACCTGCCCTCCGCCTATCTGCAGAACCTGCAGAACTACTCGCAGTCCAGCACCGGCTTGAGCCTGAGCCTAAGCTATCCGCTGCGCCGTTCCTTCAAGCGCCTGGGCATCAGCTACTCCTTCGACCGCTCTTCGCTGGTTGCCGTCAGCAACGCTTCCAAGCTGTTGTTCGAGAATCTCAACTTCCGAGGCATCACCGGCCCCAACGCGCTCAACGGCATCATCACCAGCAAGATCACCCCCAGCTTCACCATGAACACCCTCGATGCGGCCTACGCGCCGCACAAGGGCAAGAGCCTGTTCATCGGCGGGGAGTTCGCTGGCCTCGGCGGCACGGTTCACACCATCCGGCCCATCGTCCAGTTCAAACAGTTTTTCCCGATGCAAAAGCGCCGCAATGCCCTCGGTTACAACGTGCAGGCTTCGTTTATTTCGGGATATGGCGGCATCGTTGCGCCCCCATTTGAACGAGCCTACCTCGGCGGCGAAAACGATCTGCGCGGTTTCGACATCCGCATGGTTTCTCCCATCGCCTACCTGCCGAGCGCCCAGAGCGTAGCCCTGCGGAACCCCGATTCAAGTTTCGTTCCCGCCAACCCGCGGTTCCCAGTGTTGACCAACTCTTCGGGAGCATGCGTCAGTAACTGCTGGAGTATCCCGGTTCCTTACTCGCAACTCGTAACTCCCGGCGGCGACCTCAGTCTGCACGGCAACTTGGAATACCGCATCACCATCGCCGGGCCAGTCGCCATCGCACCCTTTGTCGACATAGGCACCGATCCGATCCTGCGTACCTCACAGTTGCAGATCAACCCAGTCCAGTTCAGTAACCTGCAGAACACTCTGTTCGGCTGTCCGACTTTGAGCACGGCCTTCAGCTGTTTGGGCGGACAGAAACTTGGTACCAACGGCCTCCCCAGCATCTCGCCAGATCTCAGACCGGTTCCTGGCACCAACTGGGTCCCGCGTATGTCCACCGGAATCGAATTGCAGACGATGCTTCCGGTCGTCAATGCGCCCTTCCGTATTTATTATGCGTACAACGCCTTGCGCCTCGACGGAAGCGCAACGCCGAATGTGCCCATCACCCCGGGCATGTTCCCGAACAACGCCGCCGGCCTCTATACCTACCACACCACGCTCTCCACCCTTGGCTCCAGGTACACTCTGCTGGAACCAAGAAAAACCTTCCGCTTCTCCGTGGCCACCACGTTCTAGAAGCAGCTCTCAGCTCTCAGCTCTCAGCTATCAGTTCGTGATTGCTACTATTGTCGATGCCCGCTTGCTTGTGGAGAGCCGGGCGTCCCCGCCCGGATGGACAGGCGAGAGCTCGTTGCGATCATGCGCAGGTTTTCTGGGAAGTTTTTACTGAGAGCTGACAACTGAAAGCTGATAGCTAAAAGCTACTCGATGTGCACCAGTCCGCTGGCAGGCTCGGACGCCGGCGCCGGCCGCTGCGGCGCGCGCCAGGCGTCGAGGACCGATACCTGGTGCACGCACGATACCGTGCAATGCGGCGCGCACGGCTTCTCCGTATGGAACTCGCGCCGCAAATCGGCAATCGTGTATTTCTCGAGCGGAATGGCCGGATACCCGCGCTGCTGCGAGCAGTAGTGCACCAGCCCGTCCTCGCAAATATAGAGGTAGCGCGCCCCGGCGCGACACCGCCACTGATTCGGGCGCCCCAGCGCGATGTTGTCCTGAAACGCATTTACCCGCGTGAAGCTGCGTTTCTCCAGATTCTTCATCTCGTGATACACGCGCCGTTCCTCGTCGTTCAAGGGCTGCACCTGCCCCGCGCCGTCGTGAATGATGCCCACGGTCGAGCTGAACCCCAACTCCAGCGCCCGCTTGCCGATGGTGAGCGCGTCCTGCGGATGGCTCACCCCGCCGCCCACCACCGAATTGATATTCACGTGAAAATCCGCGTGCTCGGCCAGCAGTTGCAGTTTCCGGTCGAGCACCTTCAGGCTTTTCTTGGAAACTTCGTCGGGATTCACGTTATCAATCGAAATCTGCAGCCACTCCAGCCCCGACCGGTTCAGCCGCTGGATGCGATCCGCGGTCAGCAGATAACCGTTGGTGATCAGCCCCGAAACGATCCTGCGTTTCCTCATGTGGTGAATGATGTCATCCAGTTGCGGATGCAGCATCGGTTCGCCGCCGCTGATCGTGACCACGGAAGTGCCAAGATCGCCGAGCAGATCCACCCGCCGCAACATCTGCTCGGCAGGCACCGGCTTCGAAAAATCGTCGAACTCATTGCAGTAGGTGCAAGCCAGGTTGCAGCGCCGAATCGGAATCAGATGCGCCAGCAGCGGATGATCCGTTGACACCACGGCCTTCAGGATTTGCCACAATCCATGAGCGTCCCGTTCGACCGCCTTAAGTTTGCGGCGCAATGCCGCTGACCTTGTTGTCATGGTTTTACCTTGACCTGGTTGCCATCGTTTACCTCAACTGGCCTTATAAATGGTTTCGGGTAAATGGTTTCGGGTAGGGCACGGCTTTAGCCGTGCCACTACCGGCCAATAAAAATGCGGGCTTTAGCCCCTGAGGGCCAGACAGCCTGCTCGGAAAACCATTTACAACACCAGTCCCTACTTCTATTTCACCACAGCACCCCGCCCAATGCCCAATTCCCCGCAGTATTCGGCGGAAAAGCAGGGTCGAATGGCGACTCGGCCGCACTCGCGCATCAGCCAGCTTCTTCGCCAACCTTTTCATGTCCCGCCGCTTGCAGTGCTCTCACTGCATACTCCAGGTTTTCGCGCTTGATCAGCACATAATCCGTATTAAATGTCGAAATCGCGAAGATCGGGATCTGCGCGTCCGCCAGGGGTTGCACAAACGACGCCAGCACGCCGGTCATCGAAAACGGAAACGGCCCTTCGAGCTTCAGCGCCACCCATCCGCGCTCGACGGGTGCGCCGTCCGGCCGGAAATCTTCCGTGCAAACGTCTTCCGCACAAACAATGGAAAGCTCGTCGTGCGTACGTACCACGCAGAAAAATCCGCCCTCCAGCGCCCAGGCAGGAATACGGGCATCGGAGGCAAGCCGGCACACCACCAGCCGTTCCACCAGAACACGGTATTTCAAATTGTGAGGCAATTAAGAAAGGAAGATTACTACATCAGCCCGCAAACTTGCCCGATGGAGAGCCGGGCGTCCCCGCCCGGCCGCAAGGCTGCCCCAAGACGGCCCGAGTGTCGAGCGCGGGTATTCGGCGAAAAAGCAGTGGTCGAACGGCGATTCGCGCCACTCGCCAACCTCACCCCAAACTTGTCATCCTGAGCGAAGCGAAGGACCTGCTTTTTGCGGCGAACTGCAGATCCCTCGCTTCGCTCGGGATGACAATTCATGAAAGGTGTCGCTCGTGCACCGCCCTCCGACTTTCACCACGGGCTGCTTAGGAGAAGTCCTCCGAGATATACTTTCGGTCGAAGGCCGGCCCGCCCGACGTCACTTCCCTGCCAGAAAGTCGATCAACTCTTCCCGCGTAAACCCAGCCTCTCGCAGCAACGACATCAGAGTTCCCTTCGCCAAGTCGCGATTGTGCTGAGGCACCACGGCGCGGCGGCGCGAGACAGGATTATAAAAAATAAAGTGGCTTCCCGACGTGTGATCCAAAATGAAGCCGTTCTTTTCAAGGAACTGAATTACTCGACGGGGCTTAACGGAAGGAAGTTTTGACATGCCACTTCCCTTATATCAATCTCAACCATGCAAAAACCAGTAGTAACCGTAGGCAGATTGGGAAAAGTGGAAAACCCGACTATCTGGTCGCATTTCGCACCGCATGCGGTCTTTAGCGCGAATACTCCAGATCCAAAGAGGCAACCAAAGTATTGTCGTCAGTAGGGATAGGATCTTTATGCTTGCGCAAGCTGGCGATGTAGCCCGAAATGGCGTCCTTGGCCATTTCTCGCGCTTCGTCCACGGTACGGCCGTAGGTGACACAGCCCGGTAGCGCCGGCACGAGCGCGGTGTAGCCGCCCTCCGGTTCGGGCCGGAGCATGATGTTGTAGTGGTATCGGGCCTTGGCCATGAAAGCGATACTATCGTGCCGTAGAAGCCCGGTCAAACCCACGTAGGGACAGCCGCCCTCGGCTGTCCAGGCGGGCGAAAGCCCGCTAGCGCACTCGTCGATATCACCCCAGTTTTCTGAGGAGACATCTCCGAGATCCACTTCGCCCGAACGCCGGAGCACACCCAACCGCCCCACCCAATCTGTCTTCCTGAGCGGAGCAGGGACTTCACGAAGTGAAGCCCCAGCGGAGTCGAAGGACCCCTACTCCCTTCTCGCTCACCAGCGACGCATCACGGGTCATCAAAAATCCGGCGAGGTTTTAGATCGCCCGATGACCCGATCGCCCGATGGCCCGATGGCCCGATATTTTACCGCCTTCGCCACGGCAGGATATGATGAGCGCCAATGAAAGGCTGGCGCCATGGCGAACCGTGTGTGTGTGGAGCGGACACTCCTGTCCGCTGCCTTTGACCTTGATTTTTTTCGACCTAAAATATGCGCCGCGCGCCCCGCGTTTGCCGCGCCTGCAAACGGAGGTCCAGCCCGAAGCCACGTCCAAACGTCCTTCTCAAATACCCCATCCCCCAAGGAAAACAAGAGCCGACTAACCCACCGGAACCTCTCACATTTCTCCTAACTCGTTTACCGCCTTCGCCACGGCAGGGTATGATGAGCGCCAATGAAAGGCTGCCGCCATGGCGAACCGTGAACATCTCGCAAGACTCAAAGAAGGTGTAGAGGCTTGGAATGATTGGAGAAGGGCAAACAACGAAATAGTCCCAGATCTCCGCAAGGCCGACCTCGGCGGGTCGGACCTCAGACGGGTGAACCTCAGATGGGCGGAACTCATCGGGGCGAAACTTAGCAAGGCGAACCTCACCGAGGCAAACCTCAGCAAGGCAAGCCTGCGCGGGGCGGAACTCGTCGGGGCGAATCTCGGCGAGGCGGACTTCAGATTGGCGGACCTCTACCGCGCGCACCTCGACGGGGCAAACCTCACCTGGGCGGAACTCATCGGGGCGAAGCTCAGCAAGGCGAGTGTCACCGGGGCAAACCTCAGCAAGGCGAACCTCCGTGGGGCGGACCTGACGGATGCGATCATCGGCTGGACGACCTTTCTAGCCATCGACCTGAGCGACGTAAAGGGCCTCGAGACCGTGCGGCATAACGGTCCGTCGACCATCGACATCGACACCATCTACCTCTCACATGGAAAAATCCCGCCGGCCTTCTTGCGCGGGGCCGGTGTTCCCGAGAACTTTATTGAGTACATGGGCTCCCTCACAGGGAAAGCCCTTGAGTTCTATTCCTGCTTCATCAGCTATTCCACCAAGAATGAAGATCAGGAATTCGCCGACCGCCTGCATGCGGATTTGCAGAACAAAGGCGTGCGCTGCTGGTTCGCCCCGCACGATATACAAGCCGGAAAGAAGATACATGAGCAGATCGACGAAGCGATAAGAAGATATGAGCGGCTGCTCCTGATCCTTTCGACCAACAGCATGAAGAGCCCGTGGGTAAAGACTGAAATCCGCAAAGCCTGCAAGCGGGAGATCGAGGAGAAAAGACGCGTCCTATTCCCGGTAAGCATCGTACCCTTCACCGACATACGGACGTGGGAGTCTTTCTACGCGGACGAAGGAATAGACCTGGCCGAGGAGATTCGCGAATACTACATACCCGATTTCAGTAACTGGAAGAACCACGACTCTTATGCGAAGGCGCTGAAGAAATTACTCAGCGGTTTGAAGGCAGAAGCCTCGAAGGCAGCATAAGCGCTGCGTGCGGGCGCTTGGGGCGGAGACGAGTGCTAGAATCCCAGCGATGGCCGACCTGAGTACCTACCTTCCCGCGATTGATATCGCAGGCGCGATTGCGAGCGTAGTCGGCTTGGGTTTCACCATATACGTCCTGTGCGTTGCCAAAGACGCCAAGAAGGCGGCTGAAGAGGCGCGGGAAGCCGCCCTTTCGAGTACGAGAAAAAGAAGTTTAGTCGAGGACCTGGAGGACGTCCGCCGCATGACTCAGCAGATCGGGAATCTAATCCAGCAAGAAGAGTGGATGGCTGTTCATATGCGAACGGAAGAGATCGTTGGTACGTGCAAGTCCGCGATGGCCAGGTGGGGCGACAGCCTGCCCATTAAGGCGCGGGATGGCGTTGCTACAGCCGGCAGCCTCCTCCAGTCAGTCGCCGCAAAATCATCCGAGTATGGCGACCGAGAGTTGACCATGCCCGAGAAGAACAAATTGATTTCAACTCACCTCCGTGCGTCCGGCCTGATTCACACGGCGCTCGGCGAAGCTCGTCGGTTAGAAGAAAGGGATGGTGACAACGATGCCAACTGACAAGGATCAAGAATTTGTTAAATTTCTCCTTGACTCTACACGCTTGGGAAAGATTCAGTGGCAGCCGACCGCTGAGCAGAACGAATTCACGACCACTTTGCAGCTCAAGTACACGGTATCCATCTCTACGAAAGTTTCTTTCAGGGACCTCGTGCTTACAGACGACGCTGGTCAGCAACTAGTAGCTGTCAATTCCACCGACATTGAGCAAGTAGAGGAACTCTACGAACTTGTTCGTCGGCAGGCCCTCAACGTTGATTCGGTGCTCGACAGCCTCATGCGCGGCGAACAAATCACTATTCTTTCCGCTAGGTACGGAGCGGGAGCGGTTTGGATTGATGTTGCCGCCCAGCTAAGAGCGAAGATGCAACAAGGCAACCTTCGCATGATGGTAACCAATGAGGAATTTGGTTCTGACCCCGTTCCCAACGTTGCAAAATCACTAGAAGTAAGCTATTCCGTGGGCGGCAAAACCTACTCCAAGACAGTACCTGAGACTCAGATGCTGGTACTTCCGGAATAATAACAAGGAGGGGCTGGCCCCACTCATCGCGTCCTTTGTGATGAGTGGGATGCCGCGAACGTTCCCATCTCCGCACTCTGACGCCCGACCTTTTTCATCACAAATCAGCTGTGTGCCGCATCACAGACTTCCAACCCGCCGTGCGCGATAATGACGATCTGATTGGAGCAGCCAGAAGTGTGCCCGTCTCCCAAGACGGCCCTCGAAGCTGCCCCAAACCCATTTTCAGCGCTCTTTGACAACCGAATTTGAGGCGACAAAACGGGCCTCAACCCGTTCCGAAATCCCAAAAGCTGTAGATCAAGCCGCTAAGTCCTTATTGCTGAGGAATTTCCATATAAGTCCTTATTCTTGAGGAATTTGCGGGAACTTCCCGCTAACCCTATGATTCTAATAGATCGAAAAAAAGGGGGGGGTAGGGGGGTACCAGTCCTAACGAGTCAATACATGAACTAGGAAACAGGCGGAAATAACGCGCCGGAAGCTGGCGCACTTCGCAGGATGACGCAAACACCAGCCTCGCGAAGAGCGTCCGTCCCGACGCGGATTGATTTTGACTGAGACCTGACACCTGACACCTGATTCCTACTGCATATCTCCGCCCATGGGCACGTAGCGGAACTTCCTGCCGTCGAAGAACACGGCAGAGCTCTCTCCCATTTCGCCCGCTTCCTCGACGTATATCGCTTCGATCGTTTTCTTTCTCAGCTTCATTTTTCTAACCGAGAGCGTCCGATACGGCAAATTCACAATCACGTACTTCGCTTTCGGAGTTGCCGAGCGCCAGCCCTCCGGCCCCGCGCCATGAATGATCAGCACCACCAGACCGCGGTGCGTGGGATCGCCCTCGCTGAACGTGGTGGTCATCCTGGGATCGCCATAGCCAAAAAAATCGTAGTAGGGATCCATCACGGTGTAATTGCGCTCCGCTTGATCGAGCATCGGATTCTTGCAGCGCGCCGCAATCGCCACGTCTTCCACGCCGTCGCCGTCCAGATCGCCGAACACGGGTACGATCTCGGGCAGCAGGGTGAACTGGTTGCCAAACTGCTGTTGCACGAATTCGTTATCGATCTTGCGAGCCCCCGGCGACCCTTGTCCGAAAGCCGGAATCAACAGCGCAAGACTGAACGCCAGGAGTAAGAATACTTTTCGCATGGGTCTACTCTAGTCCCCGGCTGTCACCACCGGCAGGTAACGAAAGTCACCTGCTGGCGTGGTCTGCGGGAGAGCAAAAAAGCTTGAACCACAGAGGGCACAGGGGCACAGAGGAGGCTTGTGCGAGGGGCCATGCAAACTACAAATTGCAAAATTACAAAAATCACGAAATTGGAAAATCACAAATTACAAATCACCAATTACGAATTCCCCCTGAAGTGCTCCCATCCCCCGGCCTTGAGTGGCTGCGCTTTCCCATCCGCCCCGATCAGCCGCATCCCCGCGGATTGCATGGTCCGCCCGATCCGCGTGACTCGCACTCCCGCCACCTCCGAGGGAACGGCCGCCGCGGACGTAAACAGCAGTTCATAATCGTCGCCGCCGTGCAACGCCAACTCGAGCGCAACCCGCTTTTTTCCCAGCCCAACCTGCGCCCGCGGAATCGCCTCCGCCTCGATCTCCGCGCCCACGTGGCTTTCTTGGCAGATGTGCTCGAGGTCGGTGGAGAGCCCGTCGCTCAAATCAATCATGGCCGAAGCCATTCCGCGCTGGCGCAGCCGCTGGCCCACAGCAACCCGCGCCAGCGGACGGAAGTGCCGGAAATACTCCGCTCCCACGGGCTTCGATTCCGCCAGCGCCGCCGCTGACCCGCCGAGCTCCCCGGTCACATAAATCTGCTCGCCCGCCTTCGCCCCCGAGCGCAGCACCGCCTTGCCCTTCGGCACCGAGCCCACCACCACGATGTCCGCCTGGATCCCGGTTGCCGACTGCGCCGTGTCCCCACCCGCCAGCGGAACCTTGAATTCTTCCGCCAGATCCAGTAGTCCCTTCAGGAAGCGGTCCACCCACTTCTGCGGAACGTCGCTGGCGACGGCCAGCGATAAAAATGCCGCCCGCGGCTCGCCACCCATCGCCGCGATGTCGCTCAGCCCACGCGTCAGGCAGCGCCGCCCCACCAGCTCTGGACGGTGCCAATCCCGCCGGAAATGCACCTTTTCGATGGTGAAGTCGGTGGTCACCAGCAACTCGTGTCCAGGAGGAACGCGCAGCACCGCGCAGTCATCCCCGATGCCCGTCACCACCGACTCCCCTCTGCGGGCCAAGCGGCGGATCTGCTTAATCAGCTTCTTTTCGCTAAGTGGCATGCCGATCACTATACCCCTGCTCCCATACCCTGGCTGCCCGCTCTGGCACCGTGTAACGGGCACTTGGCCCCCTTACGGCGGTAATCTGTCCGGATGGGCACCGCCAATTACCCTGCCTTGGTAACCGTCCAAAGGGTCGTAGTGAGGTTGACAGGGGGAATCAGGTTTGCTAACGTTTAACTCGCCGTTCACAGTATTTTGCCGAACCAAGTGCTGCAACGTGAATCAGTTGCAGCGAAATTGGATTTCGGCTTGCCTGGTTCCGTGGTTCTAGGGAAGAGCCAGCCTGCTCCTGATGCGGCTGGTGGAATCAGGATTCCGAGCCCGAGCATGACGGTTCCGCTCCGGCAGGATTCCGAAGCAAAAATTCGTTAACCGGAAGTAGGATATTGCGTAAACGTTTCTACATATTTTTCGTAGCTCGCGACGAAGCGGGACAGCTTCGCAAGATCTCCATTCCCGTCCAATATCTCTACGTTCTTCTGGCCGGGGCGGCTATTGGCGCGCTTTGCCTCACCGGAATCGCCAGCTCTTATACCCGGATGCTGCAAAAAGTCGCCCACTATAACCAGCTCCGTACCGAGGAAGCCCAGCTCAAGGACCGCTACTCGCGTCTGGAACAGGTCGCCAAGGAACGCGACATTCAGGTAGCTTCTCTCGGCTCACTGGCCAGCGAGGTTTCCGCACTTTACGGCCTCAAATCCGATCCGGCGATGGTGGCTGCCTCGACCGAGCAAATTCAAGAAGCGCAGGTGCACTCTTCGCTCGACCAGCTCTATGCCTTGAAGCACACAGCCCTGAGCGGCGCAGCCAGCGTCGGCATCTCACTCGGCCTCACCAAGAACTCGACCACGGCCGACTGGATCCGCGCCAATTCGGCTCCGAACCTCTGGCCGGTCGAAGGCCAGGTCACCGGCTCCTTCGGCGAGCGCATCGATCCGTTTAACGGAGAAGGCGCCTTCCACTCGGGCGTCGATATCTCCGCCAATGTCGGCTCGCCCGTGATCGCTCCTGCCGACGGCGTCGTTACCTTCGCCGACTTCCTGGGCGGCTACGGACGCGCCGCCATGGTCGACCACGGACACGGCATCTCCACCCGCTACGGCCACCTTTCCAGCTTCGCCGTCACCGCCGGACAATACATCCACCGCGGCGACACCATCGGCTACGTCGGCTTAAGCGGACGCTCCACCGGCCCCCATCTCCACTACGAAGTTCGTATCAACGAAACCCCGGTAAATCCCTACAAATACCTGCGCCTCACCCTGGCACACCTCGGCGGCTTCGCCGCGGGCTCGTAACCTGAAATCTTTTCAGGAAAGCGCGTCAGGAAAAGTGTGGCGCGGATACTCTTGTCCGCGTGAACTGTTGGTTTGAGGGTGCGCTTGAGGGGCGCACCCCGCAGGCGAGCGCGTCCTTCCTTGAAACCTTGAAACCTTGAAACCTGCCTTCTACCCCTTCGCCTTTTTAATTTCCTCGATTAGCGGCGGCACGATGTCGAACAAGTTTCCGACGACGGCATAGTCCGCAATCTCAAAAATTGGCGCCTCGGAATCTTTGTTGATCGCCACGATGCTGCGGGAACCCTTCATGCCGACAATATGCTGTATGGCGCCTGAGATCCCGAGTGCCAGATACAGCTTCGGGGCAACCGTTTGTCCCGACGATCCGATCTGCCGGTCCATCGGCAACCATCCGTTATCGCAGATCGGACGCGATGCCGCGAGTTCACCGCCCAGCGCGTCGGCCAACTGCTTTGCCAGTTCGATATTTTTCTGCTCTTTGATTCCCCGCCCCACCGCCACAATAATTCCGGCCTGCGTCAGATCGACCGCCTGCTTGGCTTCCTGGAAAACTTCCCGCGGCTGGTTGCGCACGACGCCGTCTGGAACATCGACGTTTACCGTCTCAATCGGCGCCGCCGCCGCGCCCGCTTCGACTTTGTCGGCGCGGAACGAGCCATTCTGAAAGGTCACAAAGCAAGGCCCCGCGCCCGCAAAACTCACGTCGGCCACAAACTTTCCCTGAAACATTTGCCGCGTGAACAGCAGCTTCCCGCCTTCATACCTGGCCCCGATTACGTCGCTGATGGCCGTGGTTTCGAGCGCCGTCGCCAGCTTCGGCACAAAATCGCGCACCTGATAGGTATGCGGCATCAACGCTAGCTTCGCCGGATGCTTGCCCAAGAACTCCTGCAACGCATACGCAAACGCGTCTGGAGTGTAGGGCTCGAGTCTGGCCGATTCGATGTCATACACTTTGGCGACCTTCTTCGCCGCTACCTCGCCCGCGATCGCGGCTACGCCTGAGCCCACAACCGCCGCCTCCAGCGTCCATCCAGTCTGAGCGGCGATTGCCTGCCCGGCCGCAATTGTCTCCCACGAGACCCGGTTCAGTTTTCCTTCGCGTTGTTCAACGACTACAAGAATAGTGTCAGCCATAAAGTTAGTTCTCAGCATGCGGAGACGGGGCAAGCCCCGTCTCTACGGAAATGTGTGGTAGAGACGGGGCTTGCCGCGTCTCGCTCCCTCCGGCAATCTCAAATTACCCGCACTTCATTCTTCAGCTTTTCCACCAGCTTCTTCGCCACTTCCGCCGGAGGCCCTTCCAGAAACTCTGTATTCTTCGACTTCTGCGGTACGTAAAGCTTTTCGATCTTCTGCAAATTCCCGCCCACGGCTGACTGCACCTCGGCCATCGTTACCTTGCGCATGGGTTTCATCTTGGCCTGCTTGATCCCGATCAGCGTCGCATAGCGCAGCTTGTTAATTCCCGACTGGATCGTCAGCACCGCCGGCAAAGGCATGTCGACAAACTGAAAGAACCCCGCTTCCAGTTCCCGCTTCACGCGGATTCCGCCGTCATTTTTTTCGATCTGCATAATGATGGTCGCGTGCGGCAATCCAAGGATCTCTGCCAGAATCACGCCCGTCTGCGCATATCCGTAATCATCCGACTGCAAGCCCGTAAAGATAAGGTCAAACTTCTCATCCTTGACGGCCGCCGCGATCGCTCGCGCCGTGTTGTACGCATCGAGCCCGACAAAAGCATCGCCCTCGAGGTGGATCGCCCGGTCCGCGCCTTTCGCCAGCGCCTCGCGCAACACCTGCGACGCCCGCGCCGGGCCCGCCGTGACCACCACCACCTCGCCGGTGTGCTTCTCCTTCTGCCGCAACGCCTCTTCGAGCGCGAATGCGTCCGGCTCATTCACTTCGTAGGAAACATCTTCGCGGATCCACGTCCCCGCCTCATTCAGCTTGAGCGGAGCGTCTTTCTGCGGCACCTGCTTCATGCAAACCAGAATCTTCACGCATCGACTCCCATTCTCGCTGTTCGCTATTCGTCGTTCGCAAATGCGGCTCCAACCGTAAATTAGGTTGCGAACAGCGAATAGCGAACGACGCCTTACTCCAGAAACGCGACGCTCTGCACGCCCGTAATCTCAAAGCGTTTTCGGCAGCGCATGTTCTTGCACATCATCATGTCGTCTCGCCGCAGCATGTAAGACTGCGCCTTGGCGAACTTCGCGCGGTCGCGATCGTCCGCCCGCGGCGGCAGACTCTTCTTCTTCATGCGCACCAGCCACTGGATCTCGTACTCCGCCGACTGATGGCAATGCGGGCAACTTAAATTTGCCGGCTTCTTATCAGACTTTTCGTCAAAGAATTCGCGCTCATCCATGAATTAGGCCCTCGGATCTAGTGTCGTGTCCCGTAAATTCGCGACATAAATTTTGGTCGTCATCTTGAGCGAAGCGAAAGACCTGTGCATCGCGCCGTCAAATACATAAGTCCTTCGCTTCGCTCAGGATGACAGTGTGGATTTATGCCACGGACTTGTGGGAGACCACACTAGGCTAACGCAACGCGTTGCCCCCGCCGTTCGCGTCTTTTGCGAAAGGCTGGAGCTCCACGCCAACCTCAGATTATTGCATTTTTGCGGGTTGAATGTGCGAAGATGCGAGGATTACGACCATGCCGCGCAAGCGCAAGAAAAAAGTCTTCTCCGCCGCCAAGATCGTCCGCGAAATGGCCCGCGAACGCGTCGGAAGTCCCAAACCCTCTCGCCTCGTCCCCGCGAAGAAGACGAAGCCCGAGAGACATAAGCCCACGCTGGGCAAGCTGCTGACAGATGAGTAGCGGCCCGCGACGCTGAATATCCCAGCGTTGTTAGTTGAAGGTTGCCGTTACGAGAATTCCAGCGGCCGGCATGGTGAGACTGCATGAGTCCCCGGATGTGGGAGTGCATCCTTGCCAGCCTAAGAAAGAATGACCGCTGTTGGGCGTAGCGT
Source organism: Terriglobales bacterium (assembly GCA_050014475.1). GTDB lineage: Bacteria > Acidobacteriota > Terriglobia > Terriglobales > Acidobacteriaceae > Acidiflorens. The sequence goes on from JBEKDG010000002.1 coordinate 23,307, forward strand.
TGAGTACGACCAGGCTCCCCACCGTGAACTGAGCGCCGCAGGGGCCCGGGCACGTGGCCCCTCCTGGTATGCTCGTCACCGTTCCCTGTCCGGTGCCGGCAAGTACCACGGCCAGCGTGGCCTGTTGAGTGGTCCCGCCTGGGCAGTACAAAATATCGGGATTGTCCACGGTTACGGTTCCATAGCCGACCATAATGTTCGACGACCCGCCCGTACCCTCGGGGGCTGTCGCCGAGACGCCCGAAACGCCGCAACCACCCTCGGTAGTCACGGTCCCGGCAGGAGTCCCGCCGACAATAGCGACGACAGACGCAAGGCCCTCCACACCCCACGTGACTTGGTCGGTGATGTCCTTGTACGCCGGCGGATGAATGTAAGTACCATAAGCCTTGTAGTTCGTGGTTTGACCTGAATCCGCCACCAGAAAGGTAAAGCTCGGCGGCTCAACCGTAATGCTCACCAGCTTTTGGTCGTGTCCGCAACTCGGCAAGCTCAATACCGCTCCCACCGCCGCCAGCGCGCCCAACGCGAGCCCGATATAGCTCCGCTTCATAACCACCACTCCTGGAGGCAAGTTTCCGCCTCCCCGCTCGTCAGATCGGGGAAAGATGAAATCTAGCGGAAGAACCCTCAAAAAGCAAGAAAGCTGGCTGTCAGCTCTCAGCTATCAGCACTCGGCCTCGGGATCGACCTTCGTGTTGCCCTCCTTGCCATCCAGAGCGGCGGGCTATTGATGGCGTTGAAGGGCGCGTTCATCTGCTCTAATCCACATGCTCGCCTTCTTCTTTGAATTCCAGTTCTGACGGGGGCAGCTTGTCGCCGGGGCGCGCCCAGAAAACGTAGAGGGTGGGCATCAGGACCAGGCTGACGATGAGTTCGACGATCAGGCCTCCGACGATGACGATGGCGAAAGGGCGCTGCGAGTCGGAGCCGATGTCGTGCGACATGGCGGCGGGGAGCAGGCCGAGGGTTGCGACCAGCATGGTCATCATGATGGGGCGAAGACGAAGTTCGGCACCCTCTCTGGCGGCTTGTCGCGGGTCCATGCCGCGGGTGCGAAGTTGGTTGATGTATTCGACCATGATGACGCCGATTTCCACCGAGACGCCGGTCAGCGCGAGGAAGCCGAGGCCGGACGATACGGAAAAGTGGGTGCCGGTGGCGAGCAGCGAGAGCACTCCGCCGAGGGGCGAGAGCGCGACGACGGCGAAGATGAGGCCGACCCATTTCCAGGAGTTGAACATGGAGTACAGGATGAATGCCATCAGCAGCAGCGTGACCGGCACGATGATGGCGAGTCTTTTGTTGGCGCGCTGCTGGCTTTCGTATTCGCCGGTCCAGTCGAGGTGGTAGCCCTCTGGAAGTTTGACTTTTTCGCGGACCTGTTCGATGGCATCGCGAACCGTGCTGCCGAGGTCGCGGCCGCGAACGCTGTATTTGATGGCGATGTAGCGGGAGTTGCCTTCGCGGTAGATGGAGGAAGCGCCGTCTTCGAGTTTGACGTCGCAGAGCTGGCCGAGCGATACGCGCTCGCCGGAGGGCGCGAGGATACGGATGTTCTCGATGTCTTCGACGGTCTTGCGGTAGGGCTCCTGGTAGCGGACGGTGAGGTCGTAACGCTGCTCGCCGATCAGTATCTGGCTGACGGCCTTGCCACCGACCGCGGTTTCGACCGCATCCTGCACGTCGCTGACGTTGATGCCGAAGCGGTCGGCAGCGGCGCGGTTGACGGCCAGATTGACGTTGGGCTGGCCGCGGACCTGGAAGGTGCCCAGATCGGCGATGCCGGGAATCTTGCTCATGATGTCCTGCATTTCGTTGGCTTTCTGCTCCAGCGTCTTGAGATCGCGACCAAAAAGTTTGACGGCGAGTTCGCCCTTGACGCCGCTGACGGCTTCCTCGACGTTGTCGGAGATGGGCTGAGAGAAGTTCCAGTCGACGCCGGGAATCTGGCTGAGAGATTTGTCCATGGCGTCGATGAGTTGTTCTTTCGTGCGGAACTCGGCGCGCCACTCGGAACGGGGCAAAAGGTCGACGAAGAATTCTGTGTTGTAGAAACCGCTGGCATCGCTACCGTCGTCGGGCCGGCCGACCTGGCTGACGATCTGCTTCACTTCGGGGAATTGGGCGAGGATGGAGCGGCCGCGCTTGGTGACGGCGATTCCGGTGGTGGGGCCGGCGCTGGGGGCGAGCGTACCGCGGACCCAGATCGCGCCTTCATCGAGGTGCGGGAGAAACTCGGAGCCAACGATTCCGCTGAAGAAAAGGAACAGCATGAACGCCAGGGCGGCCACTCCCAGGCCGAGCGTGAACTTCATGTGGTCGAAGCACCAGTCGAGCTGGCGCCGGTAGGCCTTCTGCATGATGCTCATCATCGGGTTCCGCCATTCCTTGATCTTGCCGTCGCGGAAGACGAGGTGGCAGAGCACGGGCGCGATCAGCAGCGCGAACAGAAGCGCGCCCAGCAGGGCGAAGGCTACGGTCCAGGCCATGGGGCGGAACAGGCGGCCTTCGACACGCTGCAGGGTGAAGATGGGCAGATAGGAAACGATGATGATGATGCGGGCGAAGAAGACCGGCTTCTGCACTTCGTGGGCGGCGGAAGCGATCAACTGGAGAAAAGTTTTCTTCCCTTGAGAAAACTCGACGTGGCGCATGATGTTTTCCACCATGACCACGGAGCCGTCCACGACCATGCCGAAATCGAGTGCGCCAAGCGAAAGAAGATTCGCCGGGATGTGACTGAGATCGAGAAGAATGGCGGCGAAAAGCAGCGCGAAGGGAATCGTCATGGTGACGATCAGCGCGCTGCGAACGTTGCCCAGGAAAATAAAAAGGATGAGCGTAACCAGGATCACGCCGTGGGTGAGATTTCGCAGAACCGTGTGGGTGGTGTAGTGAACCAGGTCGCTGCGGTCGAGATGGGGAACGAACTTTACGCCCGTCGGTAAGAGGTTGCCATTGTTGAGCTCGTTGATCTTGATGTGGAGCGCGTCGAGGGTGGCGTCGGCTTCGGCGCCTTTGCGGAGAAGAACGATGCCTTCGACCACATCCTCATCGTCGATGACAGTGCCGTCTTCGCGCCGGATAGTTTTTCCGAGCTGGCCGAGACGAATCTTGGGCGCTTGCACGACGATGGCGATGTCACGGACACGGACGGGCGTTCCATTCACGCTCTTGATGACGGTGGCGGCGATGTCGGCGGTGGTCTGCATGAGGCCGACGGCGCGCACGTTGAGCGCCTGCTGGCCGCGTTCGATAAATCCACCACCGGCGTTGGTGTTGTTGTTGGCGAGCGCCAGTTCGACCTGGGCCAGCGACAATCCGTAAGAAACCAGCTTGCCAGGATCGACCTGCACCTGATATTCGCGAGTCGGGCCGCCGAAGATGTTGACGTCGACTACGTTGGGCACGGATTTCAGCTGGTTCAGCACGAACCAGTCGGCGAGAGTCTTGAGCTCCATCGCGTCATAACGCGGATTCGTGCTCTTGAGGGTGAAGAACATGATCTGGCCGGTGGGGCTGTAGTCGGGGCCGAGATTGGCGTTCACGTTGGTGGGGAGCGTCACCAGTTGCAGGCGGTCGAGCACCTCCTGACGAGCGTTGAAGGTGGAGATGTCGTCGTCGTAAATGATGGTGACGACCGAAAGGCCGGCGAGCGAGACCGAGCGCAGATGGGTTTTGTGGGGAACGCCGTTGAGGACGACTTCGAGCGGGACCGTGATCTGCTGCTCGACTTCTTCAGCAGCGTGGCCGGGCCACTGCGTGATGATCTGCGTGTAAGTATCGGCGACGTCGGGATAGGCCTCGATGGGCAGATTACGAAACGAGATGATGCCCCAGACGAACAACACCAGCGCCACGCTGAGTATCAGGATGCGGTTACGCAGGGCGAAATCGATGAGAAGCCGAATCATTTGCCCTGCTCCGAAGCGGCGGTGGAGAACACGAGCGCGTTCGCGACGAGTTCGTCTCCCGCCTTGGCCCCCTGCTGGATTTGTTGCAGGCCGTCGGACAGACCGGACGTCTGCACTTCGAGGCGCCGGAAGGAGTTGGCGGTCTCCTTGCGGAAGATCCAGTCCTTATCCTGCAAACGCATGATGGCGGTCGCGGGCACGACGAGGTGCGGTTTCTGTTTGCGCGAGTGGAAAGTGGCCACGGCGAACATGCCGGGGCGGAAGGCGCCATCGCGGTTGGCAAGTACGATGCGGACCTTGGCGGAGCGCGTGTTGGGATCGAGGACGCGCGAGACGTCGCTGACGCTGCCTTTGAAGACGCGGTCGGGGAAGGCGTTGAGGTGAACCTCGGCGGGATCGCCGATGTGCACGTCGCCGATATCGTTTTCGTAGACATCGCACACCACCCAGACGTTCGAGAGATCGGCGATCGTAAACAGGTTGGGCGTGTTGTCGAGACTCTTGATGCCTTCGAATCCGGCAACATTCTGCTCGACGATGGTCCCGGCTACCGGGGCGCGCAGTTCGATCATGGTGCTGGGGTGGGCGGGATCTCCGCCGAGAACGCGCAGGCGGCTTTCGGCGGTCCGCTGATCGGACTTGGCTTTGGCGTCGGCGTTCTCGGCGACTTCCAAATCTTTCTGGGCTAGAGCGCCGCGCGAGTACAGCAGTTGGGCGCGGTCGAGGGCCTTGCTGGCGAGTGCTTCGTCGGCGGATGCCTTGTGATAGTCGCCCATGGCTCCGGCGAGGTCGGGGCTGGAGATCACAAGCAGCTCCTGGCCTTTTTTCACATAGTCGCCGAGCCGGACCTTGAGGTCGACGACGCGACCCGAGCCAAGCGAGGTAACGTGGATGGTTTTACTCACGTCGGGCTGGATGGTTCCGTTGGCGTGCAGTTCCGTGGCCAGGTCGCGGCTTTCCACCTTGACGGTCTGGAACAGTTCCGGGTGGTCGACGGTCAGGAGGTTGGGGTCGACTGTGATTTCCTGTTTTGTGGGCGCGGCCTTGCCGTCGTTGGAACAGGCCACGGAAACGGCGAGCAGCGCCACGCACAGCAGGAAGGCTGCGGACCGGCGGATGCGGGCGGCGGAGATTTTCGACGCGGCAACAGGGGGAAGGGATGCTGCAACCGCGCCGCAAGAGTCCGCCCACTGCACAGCTTTAGCGGCTCTTGAACTTAAAAAGTATTTCGCTTGCGATGTCATGGGATTACCTCGCGGCCCACAGCTAGATTCAATTGGCTGGCGGCGGACAAATACGAGCCGACCAGGTTCACGTAGGCCAGTTCCACGGTGCGGTACTCACCCTGGGCGCTGAGAAAGTCCAGCAGTGAAGCACCTCCGTGCCGATAGGAGAAGGCGATGGTGTCGCGAACGCGGACCGCCTGCTCCAGATATTTTTGTTTATAAGGATGGAGCAGCGCCAGATTGCTGCTCAGGGTGGCGTAGGCGGAATCAACGTCGTTGAAAACCTGCGCCTGGGCGGCGGCGAGCAGGCGGCTGTTGCGCTCGATATCGAGCTGGGTGCGCAATTTCTCTCCCTGATTGCGATCGAAAATGCGGAGCGGAAAAGTCACGCCAAAGCCGATGTAGTGATCGATGGGAGGATTGAGTCCACCGTCGACGCTGAACGTTGGATCGGTGGAACCGTTCGCAACGGCCAGCTTGTGATCGGCCTTTGCTTTTTCCACGGACTCGGTGGCGGCTTTTAGGTCGGGGCGAGTATCAAGCGCGATCTGGCGGAGATCGTCGCGGGGTTGGAGTCGCTCGGAAAATTCGTAGGGGCCTGTAACATCGAACTGTTCGATGGGCGTGCGATCGTTGAGCAGGGCGAGCATCTGAATCTTGGCGGTGCGCAGGCTGACTTCAGCGGCCTGCAGATCGGATTCGTACTGCACGCGCTGCAACTCGAGGCGGTCGAGATCGACTTGGGCAATGTCTCCGGCGTGGAAGCGCTCGCGGCTGACTTCGAGAACCTTGTCGTAGTAAGCCAGATTGTCGCCGGTCACGCTGAGCACGGCTTTCGCTTGTAGCGTCTGAATGAATGCGCCCCGCAGCGTGAAGAGCAGGGTGCGCTCGAGATCGGCTTGAGTGGAAGTGGCAACGGCGGTCGAGTCTTTGGCGCTGTCGAGGCGCAGTTCGCGCTTGTGCCGGCGTTCATGCAGATAGCTGAGCGCTGTGGTGGCGAGAGCGGGAGAGAACGGCTGAAAGGGATTGGTCGAGAACAGATTGACCTGGTCGAGCAGCAGGCTCATGTCGGGGTTCGGACGCAGATAGGCGGTGATCTCGCTGGCCTTCGACTCTTCAATGTTCAGCTTCCCCGCCAGCAGGGTGGGGTTGTTCCGCTCGAAACGCAGGCGGACCTGCTCCCAGGTGAGGCTCTGCTGCGCCGAGGCGCTGAGGGCCGCTGCGAGCAATAGCCATAGCCATGCGACCAGACTGAAATGGTGAAACTTGAACATCGCGCGCTCCGTGCGCATCAGGCAAAGCGGATCGCCCAATGCGCGTGATTGCGAAAATCCTCAGGATTTTCCGGACAAAAAAATTAAGACTGACTCGGATTTACAGCGAAGTTGGGGGATCGGAAGGAGGAGCGCGGCCTGCGGGCGCAGGGGTAGAGAAAGTTCTGAGCGTTTGCGGCATGAACGGGAGAACCGTGCCGACCTGTTCGAATGCGGGCGTCAGAGAAGCGGAACTGGGCAGAATGGGCGGCGAAGAATGAGTCAGCGCATGAAGTGTGCAAGCGCAATGGCCGGGATGGCGAAGGGCGCGTTCCGACTCTTCCATCTCGGGTCGCATGGCGTGCAGGTCGTCGGTGGCCGAGATTACGGGGAACAGCAGAACGAGTGCGCAGCCGAGAGCGCAAACGAACACGAGCGGGCGCCCCGCCAAACTTTTTGCTGGACTACCAGAACCGGTCGAAGAAGTCCGTTGTCGCCACAGCAGATAGGCGGGCAGCAACAGAGAGAGCCAACAGAGATTAAGAAAAAGCTCCATACGAAATGCCCAGGTCTTTTGGAGGAGACACCACGAACACAACCCGGTGCAACTGCCTCAAGATGGTCAGGATAGCACAGAGACGGCAAGCGACTTGCGTACCTGCCGGAGGCAAACGCCGCTACGGACCCTGCGTGACCTGCAAAGCTTGAGGGGTTTGCAGTCTCTGGCGAAGGATGGCTTTCCGGGTGGGGATTTCAGCAATGGCATCGGCATGGATCACGTAGGCGCCATGAGGTAGCGTGTTGCCAAAGGAAATTTGAACGTTGGTGTCGCCGGCTTTCAGCGGGAAATGCTCATAGCCGATTGCCGTCGCTCGTCCGTTGTCGGCGACGGCCACGATGATGACGGTCAGATCGAAGTCGTCCTTGGAACCGTTGGAGAGCTGGACGACCCCGTCAATCCGGTTGTCGCGGATCTTTGGAGGTTGAAGCCATTCGATCAACAGAGAAGCGGCGACCACGACCTTAAACTCCTTGTTAATAGTGTGCGCGGGATGGCCGGAATCTTCGACCTTCAAGGTAAATGTGGAAGCCCCAGGCTTGGTGGGGCGTCCAGCCAGCAGGCCTTCCGGGGTGAGCGTGATTCCTTCGGGAAGATCGCCACTGGCCACGGTCCAGACATAGGGCGGAACGCCGCCGGTGGCATGCAAAAGAATGTGGAATTCCACGCCTGCGTCGAGTGGGGGCAGAGCTTCGTCCACGACGGCGAGTGGAGGAGCCTGCGCGGCCACCAGACTGCAAAAACAAATCAGGATCGCAAGGAGGCGAATGATTTTGGTGAAATTCATCACGGTTCGTTTGATTTTACGCTGGGCACGGCGTAAAAGAACTGCAATATGTCCTATCGTGTGTCGCACCTTGTGGTTGGCTTCTTACTCGTCTGCTCGCTTGTCTGCTCGATGAGCGCGGATGCTCTGGCGCAGGCTTCAGCTTCATCCAAGCAGAAAACGAATAACGCCGAAGAGGCTGCGGTCTTCGAACGAATTCTGAATCGTGCCCACTTTGAAAACGACGGAACAGAAGTGAGCGAGACCGAGGCCGTGGTTCGGATTCAGAGCCAGGCGGGCGTGGAAGAATTCGGCCAACTGGTTTTCGGATACTCATCGGCGACCGAGAAGTTGGAGGTCGAATATGTCCGGGTGCGCAAGCCGGATGGGCAGGTGGTGGTGACGCCGGAGTCGACGGCGCAGGATTTCGCTCCCGATGTGCTGAAAGAAGCCCCGATGTACAGCGACTACCGGCAGCGGCATATTTCCGTAGCTGCGCTGCAGCCCGGGGACACCCTGGAATACCGCACCGTGACGCGGGTTCTCACGCCGCTGGCCGCGGGAAACTTCTGGTACGAATACACATTTCCAAAGGGCGTGGTGGTCAACGAAGATCGGCTGGAGATTGACATCCCGAAGGCGCGCGAAGTGAAGCTCAAGACGCCGACGCGCAAGCCGGAGATTCAGGAGACTGGAGACCGGCGCGTTTACACCTGGGTGGTGAAGGACATCCAGCCGGAACGCGACAAAGATAAAGACGAGACGGAGGAGGACACCGGCCCGGATGTGCAGCTGACGACTTTCACCGACTGGAAACAGGTGGCGCAATGGTATGCGAAGCTGCAGGGCGAGCGCATGACGGTGGACGACAGCGTGCGAAAGAAAGCTCAGGAGCTCACCAAGGGAGCGGATACGCCCACCGAGAAGGCGCGACGGCTTTACGATTTCGTGGCGCGGAATGTGCGTTACGTGAGCATCTCGCTCGGAGTCGGGCGATATCAGCCGCACTCGGCCTCGGACGTGCTGCAGAATGGCTACGGCGACTGCAAGGACAAACACACGTTGCTTTCCGCGCTGCTGCGAGCGGAGGGAATTCAGAGTTATCCGGTGCTGATCCACAGCTCGCGCCAACTGGATGCGGACATTCCCTCGCCGGCACAGTTCGACCACGTGATCACGGCGGCTCGACTGGGGACGGGAACGGGGCTGACCTGGCTGGATACGACTCCTGAAGTGACGCCTTTCGGGCTGATTCTTTACCAGCTGCGAAACAAACAAGCAGTGGTGGCGTCGGAGGACAGCGAGGGAGGTTTGCAACGGACGCCGGCGGATTCGCCGATCAAGACCTTCATGCACTTCACGCTCGAGGGCAAGTTCAGCGAGTTCGGCGCGCTCGATGCGACGCTTGAGGTCACGGCCCAGGGAGATCGCGATTGGCCGATGCGCGCGAGCTTTCGACGATTTTCGCAGGCGCAGTGGAAGGACTTTGTGAAAGTGCTCTCCGCGGGTTGGGGCTTGCCGGGCGACGTCGATGACGTTCAGCTCGATCCCATCGAGGACACGAGCAAGCCTTTTCATCTGAAGTATCGCTTGCGCCAGGACCGGTACTTTGTAGTGCCATCGACGAGCGTGAATTTTCGTCCGATCCCGCCGCTGGGGATGCCTGTGATTCGAGCATCGGAAAGAAGCACGGAACCGATGAATATCGGTCCCGCGGGTGAAATGGACTACCGGGTCCGCTTGCAGTTTCCCTCCAACTACACGGTGCACACGCCGACCGCGGTGAAAATGACGAGGGATTATGGCGACTATTCATCGACATACTCGCAGAACAAGGGAATTCTGGAAGGCGAGCGCAAGCTGAACGTAAAGATGAACGAGTTGGCGGCGGCGCGGCGCGCGGACTACGAATCGTTTCGCAATGCAACGCAAAGCGATCAAGACCAGTTGTTGTCGTGCACGATCCTGACGCCGTCTGGGCAAGGGGCGGAGACCACGGCTTCGAAGATGGAAGGAACTCCCACGGAGCTGCACAAGGCGGGAGTGAAAGCGCTGCAGAGCAAGGATTATCGCACGGCGATTGACCTGCTGAAGCGCGCGGTGGACGCGGATGCGGGCCCGAGTCCGAGCCTAAAAGACGGCTGGTATGACCTGGGACTGGCATACGCCGGAGCCAACCATCATGCGGAGGCGATCGGCGCGTTCCGCAAGCAGATCGAACTGGATCCTAATCACAAGCACGCGAATGGCGACCTGGCGATGGAGCTGCAGCAAACGGGGAAGGCCGACGAGGCGATCGCGGCTTATCGCAAGCAGCTGGAGACGGCTCCGTACGAGAAAGCGACGCGCAAGAATCTCGGCTTGTTGCTGGCGCAGCTGGGACGGGATGCCGACGCGCGTGCGGAGCTGGAAGCGGCCGCTGCGATTCCTCCGGATGATCCGGAAACGAAGATGGCGCTGGCGCAGGTGTATGGGCGATTGGGAGAGAAAACGCTAGCGCAAGAGCTGATGAAGGGGCTGACGGGCAGCGCGGGCGGGGATTCGGGTCAGGATATTTTCGCGTCGGCGTTAAAGGACGACATCGATCCGACGCAGACCGAGAACGATGCGCAGCAGGTTCTCTACGACATTGGAGGACAGTTCGACTCGGGCGAGTTGGACCGGCTGGGGCCGTCGGCGTTTTCGTCGATGCGGCTGGTGGCGCTGGCATGGGCGCGGATGGGATGGGCGAAATTTCATCGCGGCGAAAACCTGGCGGCGATGCAGTTTCTCACGTCAGCGTGGCTTTTGAGCCAATCAGGGACGGTCGGCAACCGGCTGGGGCAGGTGCTCGAAAAGCAAGGGCAGCCGGAGAAGGCGCGTCATATGTATGCGCTGGCTGCGGCGGCGGGCGGAAGCACTAATGATGTTCAGGATTCGCGGGCGCGGTTGGCGAAGTTGGCCAGCGATCCCGGTGCGGCGGAGAAAGATGCCGCACAGGCGACGGTGGAACTGGTGCAGGCGCGCACGGTGAAGCTCGGGCCGATCACAAGCAAACCAGTTTCGGCGCGGTTCAACCTCGTGTTCGACAGCTCGCCTCGTCCGGAGCGCGCCGAGTTTGTTGACGGTGACGAAAGCCTTCGCTCGGCAGCCGAGCAACTTCGGGAGAAGGACTTCCCCGTGCGATTTCCGGATGTGTCGTCCGTGAAAATCGTTCGCCGGGGGCTGTTGAGCTGCGGCGGCTCGGGGTGCAGTATTGAGCTGCTGCCGATCGAGAAGGAATCTTCTTCGGGAACCACGCCGGCGGGTTCGAACAGGTGAGTACTCCGTAGAGACGCGGCAAGCCGCGTCTCTACCGTCATCCGTTGATTTCAAGTCACGTTTCCGCGTGCCCGGCCGCGGGCGCAGCCGTTTCTGAAACTCGAATGAACGGCGATTTGTTCCGTCTAGGCGATGCGTGGCGGCTGTTGTCGTGCCGGGTTCACGCCAAGGCTTTTCTATTTTCGCATTCGTAAGAGGGGGTTGTAGTCTGGTTTATCTTGTAGCACTATTACAACAAGGTGAACCGAGAACCGAAAGGTGCAGTGGCCGCCCGCTGGCGCCAGCGCAAGTTTCAACGGTGGGGCCGCTTTCCGCTTCCGCCCGACTTGTTGGCCGGGATCTCTCACCTTGAGCCGCACGCGTTGCGGCAAACCCTCGTGTCACTGCGCGAAAGGGGAAGGCCATGAAGCCTGGACTCTCACCTTTATGTCCCGCGGGAAACGCCGCGTCGAACGGATCCCCAAGCCGTGGGTCGACCAGGTGCGCCAGCAGGTTGAGGCCGGGCGGGACTTCCAGCACGCGCTGCGCGAGGTTCTCACCGCCAATGCCGAACTGCTGATTTTGGCCCGTAAACAGGAGTCCAAACCCCGCCGCTAACCATGCCCACGCCACCTGCGCTGCTCCGGTTCGTCGTTCATCGCCTCGGCCTGCAGCGGTACTTGGCCCAACCTGGGGATGGCGGGCAGCAACCGGTCATCCCCGCGCGGGTACTGCTATGGGCGATGCTGGTCGGACGGGTATTGCGCGAGAGTAGTTTTTACGGGGTGGAGCAGATGGTGCGAGCGGCGGGCTGCCGAGCCCTGGGTCTCGAGCAGTCGTTCCGCAATGATGCCCTCAGCTACTTCGTCGAACGATTCGACCCGGCCACCTCCCGCTCCGCTCTGATCGCTGTGGTGCGCCAAGCCCAGCGCGGCCAAGCTTTCCAAGATTGTCGTTTCATCGGGCGCGCTCTGGATGGAACCGGGGCCGGGCGGAGCCACCAATCCCATTGTGTCTGGTGTCGTCCCATTCGCGATGTCCAGCACAACGTGATCGGCTACCACCAGCAATGGGTAACCCTCAGCGTGGTGGGTACCGGTCTGACCTTGCCCTTCGACGTCGAGCCCTACGGCACCGGAGACAGCGAGTTGGCTGCGGCCCGGCGGCGGCTCACGCGGGCCCTGGGCAGCCTCGGCACCCGTTTCGCCGAAATTATCTCGGGGGGACGGTGAGTACGCGGGCGCGCCCTTCCTGCACGCCGCCAACCGCCTGGGGCTGCGGGTGGTCGCACGTCTGAAAAGTAATCTGCCACAATTACTCGGCGCGGTGCAGCGCCGGTTCCAGCAGCCAGCTCCCACTCCCGTCTATCGCGACGGGAAGGACCGGGTGGAGATCTGGGATGCCGACGATTTCGATCCCTGGGAGACCTTGCCAGGGGAAACCGTGCGCGCCATCCGCTATCGCCAATACAAACCCAACGGCAAGGTGGTCGAGGCCGAATGGTTAACCGATTTTCCCCTCCGCCAGGTCGGCAGCCTAGCGCTGGATCACATGGCGAAGAGCCGTGGGGAGATTGAGAACCAAGGTTTCAACGATGCCAAGACCCGTTATGGCTTGGAGCCCACTTGCCACCATGAGAAAAACAGTGTGCTCCTCAACTATCTCCTTACCCTGTTGGCGCTAACGATTGAGCGACTCTATCGCATCCGCTATCTGCATCGTGGTACGCACGCGGTACGTTCCGCCGAGCAACTCTGCCGTCTCCTCTGGGTCTGGCTTTCGCGTCCTCTCGCCCACAACACCAGTTAGTCGTGCCTCCCCCGCCGAGCCCTGCTGCCCGCTGTCCCCGACCCCCAGCCTGCGCCCCGCGCCCGCCGCTTCTGCGGCTGGGCACATTCCTGCCCCAAAATAGGCCTGCTGGACTTCGCCTTTGGCAAACTGCTCTCTCCTGCATCGTTACGACGTCGATGGTGTGCCGCTACTGCCGGCGTTCAGAAATGGCTGGGGCGGGCGGCATCCCCTCGACGCGTCCGCATGGACTCCGATAATCTAGTGAGTCTTGTAAGGGAGGTCCTGCCCATGCGGGAGGCCGTCGAACGACTGTGGCCGGAAATTCAGTGGATCAGCGATTCCAAGCTTCGGGAGCAGGTGACGCAAGCTTGGATCAAGGCGCTCGAGCGCAGTCCGCTGAAGCCCGATGACCTGAATCAGATTCCTTTTACTCTGCTGGTTCCGAATTGTCCGATCACATTCATGGAGCACAAGCGCTGCGTGGTGCATATTGCGCGGGATAGTGCGAAAGCGATGACCGACTTCATGGGGCGGGCGCTGCCGATCGACGCGGACGTGGTGATTGCAGGCGCGATCTTGGCGGACGTCGGCAAGTTGCTGGAGTATGAGATCGGTCCGGACGGGAAGAGCCGGCAAAGTGAGCGCGGAGAAGCATTGCGTCATCCGTTTACCGGAGTCGCGCTGGCGATGGAGTGCGGCGTGCCGGACGCAGTGTGCCACATCATCGCCGCGCACGCGGCCGAAGGCGATCTGGTGAAGCGCACGACCGAAGCGTTCATTGTGCATCACGCCGATTTCATGGCGTTTCTGCCGTTCAAGAATCCGAAGAACGTGAAAGTTAAATAAGGTCTCAGTTCGCAGGTTTATTCACTGACAGCTAAAAGCTGACGGCCGGCACTTCATAGAGGAGATGTCCTTGGCGACACAACAAACTTCCACCAAAGAAACCATCACCGCGACCATGTCCCGCTGGGCTGCGGGGCTTGAATACAAGCAACTTTCGCAGGACGCGGTTTACCAGGCCAAACGCTTTCTGCTCGATTCGGTGGGCTGTGCGCTGGGCGGATATCGGCAGCATGACGTGGTCATTGCGCTCGAAGTGTTGAACGAGATTGCCGGGCGCGGGCCGGCAACCGTAATCGGCACAGGCGAGAAGATGGACGCGGTTTCGGCGTCGCTGGCGAATGCCCTGATGATCCGCTGCATGGACTACAACGACATTTACTGGAAGCAGGATCCGTCGCATCCTTCCGATATTTTTCCGGCCGCGATGGCGTGTTGCGAGCGCGCCAAAAGCGATGGCAAGGAATTGATTGTTGGATTTGTGCTGGGCCACGAGTTCGAAATGCGTTTGTGCGAGGCGGCTTTTCCGGGGATCCGCGAGCGCGGCTGGCACCATGCCACGCTGACGGCGTTTGTCTCGCCGATTGTCGCGGGACGCGCGCTGCATTTGAGTTGGGAACAGATTCAGCATGCGATCGGGATTTCGGCTTCGCGGCATTGCACCATGGGCGCGGTGACTGCGGGGAAGCTGACGATGATGAAGAACACCGTCGATCCGCTGGCTACGCAGAGCGGCGTTCTGGCGGCGCTCTTGGCCGAGCGCGGCTACAGCGGTCCCGAGCACGTGATCGACGGCAAGGAAGGATTGGTGCAATGCTATGGTCCGGAGTGGAAACAGAACCTGCTGACCGACGGACTCGGCGATTCATGGCGCATCACGCAGTGTGGGATGAAATTTTTCCCAACCGAAGCGCTGACGCACGCTCCGATTTCAGCGGTGCTTGACCTGGTCAAGGGCAACGACCTGCGTCCGGATCAAGTGGAGAAGATTCAGATACGGTCGCTGGCGCGCGCGGCTGACATTCTTTCCGACCCGAGCAAATACGATCCGCATACCAAGGAGACGGCGGACCATTCGCTGCCCTATGTGATTGCAGCAGCGCTGGTGGACCGGCAAGTGACGCCGGCGCAATTCGAGATGAAGAAGATCATGGACCCGACGCTTCGCGCACAGCTGAAAAAAGTGGAAGTCGTGGCCGACCCCGAGATCGAGAGGGTTTTCCCGGCGCTGCAGCGAGTGATTGTGAACATCACGGCCACCGACGGGCGGAAATTCTCGAAGCAGCTCGACTATCCGAAGGGTGATCCGCGAAATCCGCTGAGCGACGCGGAGATCGAAGAAAAATTCCGGGCGTTGGCGGAGGGCGTGCTTTCGGCGAAGGCGCAGGACAAGCTGATTGACGCGATTTGGAATCTGGAAAAGTGCGGGTCGGTCGCGAAGTTGATGGCGTTGATGAAGGCTGATGTGAAGAAGAAAGCGGCACATGGCAAAGCGAAGGCTGCGAAGCCGAAAGCCGGATCGAAGAAAAAGGCCTCAAAGAAGCGCCGTTAGCGCGTGTTCAGGAGTAACTCATGGCGGATCTGAAACAGACGATTGCATCGAGCTTGACGGCGCGTTACAAGAAACTGGCGGGCGTGGTTCGCGAGTTGGCGGCGCCGCTGGGCGACGAGCAGTTTTGGGCCAAGCCCTTTGCATTCGGTAACAGCTTTGGCCACCTGGTGCTGCATCTCACGGGTAATTTGAATTACTACATCGGAGCGCAGATTGCGGGGACGGGCTATGTGCGCGATCGTCCGCTGGAGTTTTCAGACGCGGCGCAGCCATCCAAGGCAGAAGTGTTAGAGAAGTTTGATGAGGCGATTGAGATGGTGATCGGCGCGATCAACAGTCAGGCGGTGGAAGACTGGTCAAAGGAATACGCGGCAGTGGGTGCGGACGCCCGCGACAGGTTCGAGATGGTGCTGCAGTGCGCGACGCATCTGCATCACCACGTTGGGCAGATGATGTATCTGGGGTTCGAGTTGAATCGGAAGGGCTGAGTTATCGGAGTTCATCATGGGTCAGACCATCGTTGAAAAAATCGCGCAGAAACACATGACCGAAGGGCCGGCGCGGCCGCTTCGGACAGGGGATTTCCTGTCGATTCGTCCGCACCGCTGCATGACGCATGACAACACGTCGGCGGTGATGAGCAAGTTCAAGGGCATCGGCGCGAAAAAGGTGAGAGATCCGCGGCAGCTCACGTTCGCGCTTGATCATGACATCCAGAATCAGGACGAAGCCAACCTGAAAAAATACCGCGCGATTGAAGCGTTCGCGAAAGAGCAGGGCGTGGACTTCTATCCTGCGGGATCGGGCATTGGGCACCAGATCATGGTCGAGCGCGGGTACGTGGTTCCCGGTTCGTTCGTGGTCGCATCGGATTCGCATTCCAACATGTATGGCGCGTTGGGCGCGATCGGAACGCCGATTGTCCGCACGGATGCAGCGGCGGTGTGGGCCACGGGCGAATTCTGGTGGCAGATTCCGCGGTCGATTCAGGTCGTGCTCGAAGGCAAGTTGCCGGGCGGCGTCACGGGCAAGGACGTCATCATCACTTTATGCGGTCTCTATAACCACGACGAATGCCTGAATGCGGCGGTCGAGTTCACGGGGCCGGGAGTGGCGTCGCTTTCGATGGACGCCCGCCTTTCGATTTCGAATATGACGACGGAGTGGGGCCCGCTGGTGGGCTGGTTTCCGGTGGACGCGGTCACGATCCAGTATTTGCGAGGCGTTCACCAGCGGCTCAAAGCGATGGGCACGGGCGTCGAGCGGGTTTCAGAAAAAGACATCGAGAGCTGGGAGAAGAATCCTGCGGCGCCGGATGCGGATGCGGTCTATGCAGCGCGGATCACGCTCGACCTTGGGCAAGTGACTCCCCACGTGTCGGGGCCCGACACGGTGCAAGCGATGCAATCGCTGGCTGAGATGGAGAAGAATAAAGTTGCGATCCAGAAGGCGTATTTGATTTCGTGCGTGAATTCGCGGCTGGAAGATCTGGCGGCGGCGGCGAAGGTGCTCAAAGGTCAGAAAGTTGCCTCGGGCGTGAAGTTCTACTTGAGCGCAGCCAGCAAGTGGGTGCAGGAAGAAGCTGAGAGGCGCGGCATCTGGCAGACGCTGATGGATGCAGGCGCGCATCCGCTGCCGTCAGGTTGCGGGCCCTGCATTGGGCTGGGCGTGGGATTGCTTGAGGCGGGCGAGGTCGGGATCTCGGCGACGAATCGAAACTTCAAGGGCCGCATGGGATCGCGCGATGCGAAATGCTACCTGGCGAGTCCGGAAGTCGTGGCGTCGGCGGCGGTTGCCGGTTATATTCGCGGACCGCATGAGTTCGCGAATCGCGAGCCGCAACGCGCCTACACCGAATTAGCGTCGGCCTCGGGCGGAGCGGAGAAAGTTGAAATCCTGGCGGGCTTTCCGCAGCGCGTGAAGGGGCGACTGGTGTTCATGCCGCAGGATAACGTCAACACCGATGCGATTTACGGCAAGGACTACACCTATCGCGACGACATGACTCCGGAGATGATGGCGAAGGTGGTGATGGAGAATTACGATCCACAGTTCGCCGCGCGCACGAAGGCCGGCGACGTGATCGTCAGCCAGTTTAACTTTGGCACAGGGTCGAGCCGCGAACAGGCGGTCACGTGTCTCAAGGCGAAAGGCATTCCGCTGGTGATCGCGGCCAGCTTCTCGCAGACTTATCTGCGGAATGCGTTCAACAATGGTTTCTTGTGTATCGAGGTGCCGGAATTTGTGGCGCGTGTGCGCGAACAGTTTGCGAAGGAGATCGCGGCGAAAGAGAAGACAGTTATTCCCGGCGACGAGATCGACATTGATTTCACGTCGAGCACGATCAGTTGGCGCGGAGAGAAGTGTACGTTTCCGGCCTTAGGCAGCGTGCCGCAGTCGCTGGTGATTGCCGGCGGCGTGGAGAATCTGGTAGCGAAGTGGTTGGGCGTGGCTTAGTTCTTGCACCGCCGAGACGCAGAGAGCGCCGAGAAGTGCAGAGGTCCTTCGCTTCGCTCAGGATGACAATCTTGTTTAGATTTCTCGGCGATCTCAGCGTCTCGGCAGTGAAACGGCTTTCATTGTGAGGAGCAATTATGGCGAAATATACAGTCATTACGATGCCGGGAGACGGCATCGGAAACCAGGTTCTGCCGGAGTCATTGCGCGTTCTAAAAGCGGTCGGCTTTGACGCGGAGTACATTCATGCCGATATCGGATGGGACTGCTGGTGCGCGCAGGGCAATGCGTTGCCGGACCGAACGGTCGAGTTACTAACCAAGCATAAGTTAGGATTGTTTGGAGCGATTACTTCGAAGCCGAACAAGGCGGCGCAGGCAGAGCTCAAGCCCGAGCTACAGGGGAAGGGTTACGTTTATTACTCGCCGATCGTGACCATGCGGCAGAAATTCAATCTCGATATCTGCATGCGGCCGTGTGTAGGGTTCACGGGCAATCCGCTGAATTACATTCGGAAGAAAGCGGATGGGGGCTACGACGAGCCGCGGATCGATACCACCGTGTTCCGGCAGGGCACGGAGGGCATGTACGCCGGGGTGGAGTGGACGAATCCCCCGGAGATCGTGCGCGCCGCGTTGAACAGCCATCCCAAGTTCAAAGCTTTTGCCGGTGTGCCCGGACCGGATCTCGCGGTGAGTTGCCGCATCATCACTCGCAAGGCGGCCCAGCGCATTGCGACCGCGGCTTTCGAGTATGCGAAGAAGCGCGGGTTCAAGGGCGTGACGATTTGTGAGAAGCCGAATGTGGTGCGCGAGACTTCGGGCATGATGGAAGAAGTGGCAAAAGAGGTGGCGAAGAATTATCCCGGGATTGCGCTTTGGTCGACGAACATTGACGCGCAACTGATGTGGCTGAACAAGAATCCGGAGGAGTACAACGTAGTCGTGTCCTCGAATCTGTTCGGCGACATTCTTTCCGACGCGTTCGCGGGGCTGGTGGGTGGGCTGGGATTCGCGGCGTCCGGCAACATTGGGGATGATGTGGCGGTATTCGAGCCGACACACGGATCCGCACCGAAGTATGCCGACCTGAATCCGCCCATCGTGAATCCAATTGCGATGATTCTTTCGGCGGCGATGATGCTCGATCATGTTGGCGAAGACCAGAAGGCGCATCGCATCCGCCAGGCGATTACGGATGTGGTGCGTGAAGGGAAAGTCCGGACGTACGATATGATGCGTTTTACGGGTGGTCCGAAAGCGATCAGTCAGGGTGCGGCTTCGACGGTGCAGATGACGGATGCGATTTTGGAGAAACTGAAATAGCCCGCGAGTTGAGGATCTCGAGTTGAGGAAATTATGACCAGCGCTGTCGAGACTACGTCCCCGCGTTCTGCCGAGGCAGGCCATTGGGGTGAAGAAGTTCGGTCGGACGTGCACGTCAGCTTTGAGGCGCGTGACAGCGGCGGGGTCGAGATCTCTCTGGAATCGCGCGTTGCGCCCTATTACGGCTCGGCGATCCTGGAACAGACGCGAGAAGTTCTGGGCGAACTCGGAGTGAAGCACGCGCGGGTTGCGATTCATGATGAAGGCGCGCTGCCTTTTATTATCGCGGCTCGCATCGAGGCCGCGGCAAGGCGCGCAGGAATCGCGCTGGGTAAACGCTCGCTGCCTGAGCAGCATCCGCTACCGGCGCCGTCGCAAAAGGACCGGCTGCGCCGATCGCGTCTGTATCTGCCGGGCTCTGAACCGAAATACTACATCAACGCCTCATTGCACGCGCCGGATGCCGTGATTCTCGATTTGGAAGATTCGGTGCATCGCGGAGAGAAAGATGCCGCCCGCATCCTGGTGCGAAATACATTGCGGGCAGTGGATTTCGGATCGTGCGAGCGCATGGTGCGGATTAACCAGTTGCCGCTGGGGCTCGAAGATTTGGCGGAAGTGGTGGGCGAGAGTCCGGATCTGATTCTGATTCCGAAGGCCGACGAGCCCGAACAGGTGAGGGAAGTGGATCGCATGATCGGCGAGATCAAGGCGCGGCACGGAATTATCCGGCCGATCTGGATCATGCCGATCCTGGAGTCGGCGCTGGGAATCGAGAACGCATTCGCCGTCGCTACGGCAAGCGAAAACGTGGCGGCGCTGACGATTGGGCTCGAGGATTACACGGCCGATCTCGGCGTGGTGAAGACCACGGAAGGGCGTGAGTCGCAATATGCGCGGTCGCGTGTGGTGAATGCGGCGCGCGCGGCGGGAGTGCAGGCGATTGACTCCGTGTTCAGCGATGTCGCCGACATGGATGGTCTGCGACGATGGGGAGAAGCCTCACGGGCGGCGGGATTCGAAGGCATGGGATGCATCCATCCCGGGCAGATTCGCGTGATCCACGAAGCGTTTCAACCGAGCGCGGTCGAGATCGAAAAGGCGCGGAAAGTGGTTGCCGCTTTTGAGGAAGCGCAGAACAAGGGATTGGCCGTGGTGAGTCTGGGTTCGAAGATGATCGATCCGCCGGTGGTGCAGCGGGCGCTGAAGCTGGTGGAGCGGGCGAAGGCGATGGGAGTGATTTCGTGAGTGAGCGAGTAGAACTGGCGCATAACGCGGTAGGGCGTGCGGTGCCGACGATGGTGAACGGCAAGCCGCAGATTCCGTTTCTGGGCACGGGAAAATATCAGCCCCGCGGGCGGAAGGCGGCGCCTGCGATCAGCTCGAATAAAGATTATCCGGATAGTGGCGATAAGCGCGTGGCCGATCTGGAGACGGCGCTTCGCAAGTGTGGGCTGCGCGACGGGATGGTGATTTCGAACCATCATCATCTGCGCGACGGCGATCAAGTAGCGCTGATGGCGCTGGAGGCGGCGGCAAGCATCGGCGTCAAAGATCTGATGTGGTTCCCGAGCGCGTCATTTCCTTCCCAGCAGGGTGCGATCGACCTGATGGAAAAAGGCGTGATCCATCACATCGAAGGCTCGATGAACGGTCCGCTGGGCGACTACTGCACGCAGGGGAAGATGCGCGGCATGGGCGTGCTGCGCTCGCATGGCGGCCGCTACCAAGCGATTCAGGATGGAGAAGTTCACGTTGACGTCGCGGTGATTGCGGCGCCGACCGCCGATTTTTTCGGGAATGCGGATGGCTCGCACGGCAAGTCGGCCTGTGGCTCGCTGGGTTTTGCGCTGGCGGATTCGACCTATGCTGACCGCGTGATCGTGGTCACCGATAACCTGATGCCATTTCCTTGCGTGCCCTGGCAGATTCAGGGCAACAACGTGGACTTTGTGGTGGAAGTGGAATCGATTGGCGATCCGGCGAAGATTGTCTCCGGCACGACGCAGATTACGCGTTCGCCGGACCGGCTGCGGATCGCGGAGTTGGTTGCGCAGTTTCTGCGGGCAGCAGGAATCATGAAGAACGGATTTTCGTTCCAGGCGGGAGCGGGCGGGATCGCGCTGGCATTCGTCGAGTATCTGAAACAGATGATGAAACAGGATGGAGTCAAGGCGCGCTTCGTTCGCGGTGGATCGACGAAATTTCTGGTCGAGTTGTTGCAAGAAGGGCTGACGGATTACATCCTGGATGGGCAGACGTTTGATCTTGAGGGCGTGAAGTCGATAGCGAACGATCCGCGGCACGTGGCCACTTCGCCGTTCACTTCGTACAACTATCACGGTAAGGGGAACTTCGCTTCGCTGGTCGATGCCGTGGTTTTGGGCGCGACCGAAGTTGACGTGAACTTCAACGCCAACGTGGTGACGCACTCCGATGGGCGGTTGCTGCACGGCATTGGCGGATGGCAGAACTGCCTGTTCGCAGGGTGCACGATTCTCGCGCTGCCTTCGTTTCGCGATCGCATTCCCGTGATCGTGGACGAGGTTACGACGATGACGGGACCGGGCGAGATGATTGACGTGGTCGTGACCGAGCGCGGAATTGCGATCAATCCGCGACGCGCGGACCTGCTCGATGCGGTCAAGGGATCGAAGCTGCCGGTTCGTCCGATTCAAGACATCAAGGCGGAAGTCGAGAAAATTTGCGGCAAGCCGGCGCGGCCGAAGTTGGGCGATCGTCCGTGCGCGGTGGTGAAGTGGGTGGATGGGACAGTGCTGGATACGGTGTGGCAGGTGAGCTGACGTAGTTTCCGGTGCGCGGCAGCCAGGTTAACCGCAGAGTGCGCTGAGAAACATCAAGGATCATCTGCTGCTGGAGATCAGTTCGCAGCCGTAAAGTTTGGTGAGTAAAGTTTGGTGAGGATGGCGGGATCGCGGGCAGACAGGTATCCTGGTCTGCCCGATTTTCTTTTGTGGAGGTGCGAGTGCGCGGGCTGAAAGCGAAGAGAGTCCTGATCACCGGCGGGGCCAGTGGCATCGGAGCGGCCACGGCAGCGCGATTTCTTGACGAAGGGTCGGCGGTGTGCGTGCTCGACCGCGACGCGGAGGCGCGGCGGGAGATCCTGCACGAACTGCCCGATCTGGCGGGAGCGCTCGATGCCGATGTTTCGAACCTGAAACAGGTGCAGGCCGCCTTCGCCGAAGCGATTCGCCTGATGGGCGGTGTCGATGTGCTGATCAATAACGCCGGCATCAGCATCCGTCATAACTTTCTCGATATCACTCCGGAAGAGTGGGACAAAGTGATTGCCGTGAATCTCACCGGAGTGTTCTACGTCGCGCAGACGGCGGCGCGGCACATGATGGAGCGCGGCGGCGGCGTGATTCTGCAAACAGCGTCGACCAACGGCGTCATGGGATATCCGTTTTATGCGGATTACAACGCCACCAAAGCGGGCGTGATCGAACTGACGAAGTCGATGGCGCTTGAACTTGCTCCGAAAGTCAGGGTGTGCGCGGTGGCTCCGGGATACGTGTTGACGCCGATGCAACGCGCCGAGTACACGGATGAAATGCTCGAAGAGGTCAACCGCAAGATTCCTTTGCGCCGGCATGCTCAGCCGGAAGAGATTGCGGCGTTGTTCGCATTCCTCGCCTCGGACGATGCGCAAAACATGACCGGCCACGTTTATACGTGCGATGGCGGAGAAACCGCGGGAGGGCTGGCCAGCCGCTAAGCCATGCAGCTTGCAGGAAAAGTTGCGCTGATTACGGGCGGGGCGTCGGGCATTGGACGCGCGACGGCACTGTTGTTCGCGCGCGAAGGAGCAGCGATTGCTCTGGCGGATGTGAATGCGGATGCGGGCCAGCGTGTCGCTGATGAGATTGCTCAATCTGGCGGGCGTGCCTTCTTTGAGCCCGTGGACGTGACGCGAGCCGGAGATTGCCAGCGAGTGGTCGGGCAAACGATTCGCGAGTTCGGACGAATCGACATTCTGTTCAACAACGCCGGCATCATTCGCCGGGCGACGGTGCTTGACCTCACAGAAGACGACTGGGACCGGGTGATGGCGGTAAATGTGAAGTCGATTTACCTGCTGTCGCGCGATGTGATTCCGTATATGCAGAAAGCAGGCGGCTCGATCATCAACACGGCTTCAGGATGGGGACTGGTCGGCGGCGCGAAGGCGGCGGTTTACTGTGCCTCGAAGGGCGCAGTCGTGCTGCTGACGAAAGCGATGGCCATCGACCACGGACCGCAGAAAATTCGCGTGAATTGTATCTGCCCCGGCGACACCGATACCGGCATGTTGCGCGAAGAAGCGCAGCAACTCGGAGAAGAGAACAGCCGCTTTCTTGCCGCATCTGCCAAGCGTCCGCTGGGCCGGGTGGGGACGCCAGAAGAAATCGCGCAGGCCGCGCTGTATCTGGCCAGCGATGCGTCTTCATTTGTAACGGGCACTGCGCTGGTCGTTGATGGTGGAGGGCTGGCGGGATCGGTTTGATGATGCGCCTCGAGAATAAAGTTGCTCTGATCACGGGCGGTACGTCCGGCATCGGGGAAGCCGTGGCCGAACTGTTTGCGCGCGAGGGCGCGAAGGTCGCCATCACCGGCCGCAATGAGTCTCGCGGCCACGCGGTCACGGCACGCATTCTCGAGTCCGGCGCGAAGGCAATTTTTCTGCGTACAGACGTTCGCAAGGCCGCCGAATGCCAACGGGCGGTGGACGAGACGCTGCGCTCGTTCGGGCGACTCGACATTCTGTTCAACAACGCCGGAGTCTTCTTTCCGCAGACGGCGCTCGATTGCTCCGAAGAAGAATGGGACCTGCAGATTGACATCAACCTGAAGGGAACGTTCCTGATGTCGAAATACGCGCTCGCTCCGATGATTGCCCAGGTTGGCGGAGTGATTATCAACAACAGTTCGAGCTGGGGGCTCGTCGGTGGCGACAAAGCGGCGGCGTATTGCGCTTCGAAGGGCGGAGTCGTTCTACTCACCAAAGCGATGGCCGTTGATCACGGGCGGCAAGGCATCCGCGTAAACTGCATTTGCCCAGGCGACGTGGATACTCCGATGCTGCCGGAAGATGCGCGTCTGCGCGGCCTGGACTGGAAGACCTATCTGGCAGGTTGCGAGAACCGGCCATTGGGGCGGATTGGGACCGTCGACGAGATTGCGAAGGCCGTGCTGTTCCTGGCATCGGACGATTCCTCGTTTATGACGGGAGCGTCGCTGGTGGTGGATGGTGGCGGTACGGCAGATTAGCCGAGTTCAATTCTCATGACCACGAAAATGACGACGAAGACGAACAAGCGCGAGCGGTCGCGCGAATGGTATGAGCGCGCGCAGCAGTCGCTGATCGAAGGCGTGAACTCGCCGTCGCGCGGCGCGGCCGTGTACTTGCCGGGGCCGGTGGTGCTGGAGCGGGGCCGCGGATCGCACGTCTGGGACCTCGATGGGAACGAGTACATCGATTTCATGATGTCGTTCGGCGCGCTGATTCAGGGGCATGCGCATCCGAAAATTGTGGAGGTGGTTTCGCAGACGATGGCCGAAGGCTCGCATTTCGCAGCCGCCACTCCAGCGGAGGCGGAAGCCGCCGAGCGCTTCCGGCGCATGGTGCCGTCCGCCGAAGTGGTGCGCTTCACCAACAGCGGCAGTGAAGCCACGATGCTCGCCTTGCGCCTGGCGCGCGCGCACACTAAACGAACAAAATTCCTCAAGTTCGAAGGCCACTATCACGGATGGTATGACCCTTACTGTTTGAACGGCCATAGCCATCCGGCGGAGCAACTGGGGCCGAGAGACAATCCCACTCGATTCCCGGATTCGGAGGGCATTCCGGCGTCGGTGTTCGACGACGTGGTGCTTGCGCCGTGGAACGATCTGGAAGCGCTTGAAAGTATTCTGCGCCGGCAGGGGCGAGAACTGGCCGCCGTGATCACCGAGCCGGTCATGGCGAACATGGGTTGCATCCTGCCGCGCGATGGATATTTGCAGAAGGTCTGCGATCTGGCGCATCAGTTCGGCGCGCTGTTTATTCTGGATGAGGTCGTGACCGGATTCCGCTACGCACCCGGCGGATGCCAGCAGCATTACGGCCTGAAGCCGGACCTCAGCACGTTCGGCAAAGCTTTGGGAGCGGGGTTTCCCGTTGGCGCAGTGGCGGGGCCGCGCACGATCCTCGAGCGCATGCGCTGGGGCAGCGGCATGGTGCTGCACTACGGAACCTTCAATGGCCACCGGCTCACCATGCGCGTGATCGCGGCGAATCTGGATCTGCTCGCGGCGAATGAGGGCGCGGTTTACAAGCAGATATATGGGGTCGGAGATGCCGCCATCGCCGGTCTGCGTGATGTTTTTCGTCGCGGAAAGATTGACGCCGTCGTTCAAGGTTTCGGCCCGATGTTTCAGATTTACTTCACCGGCCGCGACGCGATCCACGATTATCGCGACTACTGCCAGTACGCCGATACGGCAAAGTACTCGCGATTCATCCACGGGTTGCTCGATCGCGGCATCTACATGACGCCTTCGAACGGATTGCACTGGATTATTTCGACCGCACATACCATGCAGGACGTGGAGACGCTCTTGGCGGCTGCTGACGAAGTCTGTGCGGAGTTGGCATGAGCAGGGTCGTCTTCCTCGGCGGAGGGCGAATCACTTCGGCCATGCTGGCGGGTCTGCGCGTGGGCAAGACCAGACACGGCCTGGTCGTGCATGATCGCAATCCGGGCAAGCTGCGTGATCTGAAAAAGCGTTACGCGGTTGCTATCGAGCCCGACCTGAATCGCGCCGTCAAGCAGGCGGACGTGCTGATCGTCGCAGTTCGCCCGAGTTCGGTTCGCGAGCTTCTTCGCATGGTCGGGAAAGTGATCGGGGAAGTGAACCGGGCATTGCTCGCCGTGAGTCTCGCCGCAGGTGTGCCGCTGCGCGTGCTGAGCAAGGAGGCCGGCCCGCACGTGCAATGGGCCCGCGCCATGCCGAGTCCGGTGTGCCGCAGCGGGCGCGGCCTGACGGCGGTGACCTTTCCGCGGACTTTGCCGCGCGCGGATCGCAAACGCGTCCATGATCTTTTTGCCACCTTCGGCCAGGTCGTCGAAATCCCGGAAAGCAAGCTCGATGCGTTCACCGTGACTTACTCGTGCAGCCACGGCTATCACGCGCTCGCGACTCTGGCGCGAGCTGCGCAAGCGGCAGGTCTTGATCGAAACACGGCGCTGCTGGCGAGTGCGCACGCGTTGGCGGATGGGATCGCCGCCTGGCGCGAGGGAAAGTATTCACTGAAATCGCTGCTGGAGGAGGCGGCCACTCCGGGCGGCATTGCAGCGGCGACCGCGACCGCAATGGACGCTGCCGGATACGGGCGCGCAGTGCGGCAAGGCCTTGCCGCCGGACTGCGGCGTGCCCGCGCGAACGCGGGCAAATGATTTTGAGGGGAACTGATTTACCATCTGCTTGCGTATTCGTGCTAACAGCACAGACCCGTGTGTGGCCTTGCCGCCGGAGCAGGATGACAGCGCGCCCTAGTGCCGCGACCTCGTGATTGTTACTTGTCGATTCAAGCTTGCTGGTGGAAAGCCGGGCGTCTCCGCCCGGCTGGACGGGCGAGACGCCCGTCCCTCCACCGTACGACCCATCACGCGGTTACGGCACAAGCGGTGGCCGTCTCGCCGGGAAGCTATAATCGGCAGCAATGCGACAGTTCTTCCGCATGTCGCTTTTGGCTCTGGTCCTGATGACGGTAGCGCTGATTTCGGCGCTCACAGCCATGCAGCTAGCCATCCACGGACGCGAGGTGGCCATCCCGAAGCTGGTGGGCATGAGTCCATTCGAGGCCGAGCGCGCGGGCGCGGCGTCGGGCCTGCAAGTGGCGGTCGAGCGGCAGTTCTACAGCGCTGACATTCCCGAAGGAAAAATCATGACGCAGATGCCGCCGCCGGGAACGAAGGTGCGGCGAGGCTGGTCGGTCCGCGTGGCGCAAAGTCTGGGGCCTCAGCGCGTGACGATTCCCGACGTGACCGGGGGCAGCGAGCGGGTCGCGGAGTTGAACATACGCCGCCGCGGGCTCAGTCTGGGTTCGGTCGCGCATGTCAATTTGCCGGACGTGCCGCTGGACCAGGTGATATCGCAAAGCCCGCCGGCGAATGCCAGCGGCGTGTCGGCGCCAAAGATCAGTCTGCTGGTCAGCGACGGTCCCGAGCCGCCAGTCTATGTAATGCCGAACCTCACCGGACAACCGCTCGGCAGCGCGATGCTGGCGCTACAGGACGCCGGCATCAAGGTCGGCAAAGTCAGCGTGCTTCCGCCGCCATCTCCCGGCGAGCCGCAAAGCGCGCCAGTTGCGCTGTCTGCGGTCTCCGAGCCCAGCGCAGCGAGCATGATCGTGAGCCAGATTCCGGCGCCGGGACAGAAAATCGTAGCTGGCGGCGCGGTGAATTTCGAAGTTCGCTAGCGACTCGACCGCGTGGTTGTTACTGCCGTCGATCCAAGCTTACTGATGGAGAGCCGGGCATCCTCGCCCGGCTGGACGGGCGAGACGCCCGTCGCTCCACCGACTATCTCCGTTCAATCATTGCTGCGAAAAAGCCGTCGCAGGGATGCACCCCGGGAATTGTTCGCAGATAGGGTCCAGCGAGAAGCGACTTGATATCCTGCCAGCACATTTCGCCAGACTGCCGCAGTTGCTCCAGCTCTCCCTTGCAATCGGCGACCTTGAATTCCGCCGTGCCCTCGAGGGCAGCCTCTACCACTGCTTCGTTTTCCTCGCGCTCCAGCGAACACGTGGAATAGACAAGCCGCCCGCCAATCGCAAGCTGGCGAAGCGCGGACTTCAGGATGGCCACTTGCCGCGTCTGAAGATCGTGCAGGTCTTCGGTTTTGAGCCGCCACTTGATCTCGGGGTTGCGGGCCAGAGTGCCGGTGCCGGAGCAAGGAACGTCGGCGAGAATGCGGTCAAAGTTGCACGAGAAAGGCAGATGACGCGCGTCCGCAGCGACTACGTGGACGTTCGGCAAGCGGCTGAGGTCGTGCAGCAAGCGCGCGCGGTGAGGATGCAACTCCGTCGCAAACACTTTGGCGCGCGGGTTACGCCGGGCGAGCAAGGCAGTCTTGCTGCCGGGGGCGGCGCAACAATCAAGAATCGTCTCTCCATGACCAGCCAGCAACGCGACCAGTTGCGAAGCTTCATCCTGAATGGAGACGCAGCCTTCCTGGTAGGCCCGCGTTCCGGTTACGTCGCCCGAAAGAACGCGCCGCGCCGCCGATAGCAGCCGGCCCGGCGCGAGTTGCACGCCTGCTTCGGCAAGTTCGGCATCAGATTGATCGTCGTTAGATTGACCCTCGTGAATGTAAATGGCCGTGCCGGGCACCGTCTGATCATAAACGCAGATCTGCCGCGCTGTCTCCAGTCCATAGTGCTCGGTCCAGCGAGCCACTAGCCACGGGGGATGAGCGGCGTTCCGAGCGAGCGTGATCGAGTCGGGCGATTTGCTAATTTCGGCGAAAATCTCTTCCGCGCCGGCCCCGGCAATTTTGCGAAGAACCGCATTGACGAACGAAGCCGCCGAGCGCTTTCGCGCCGCTTTGACGAGTTCCACGCTTTCGAAGATTGCCGCGCGCGCCGGAACTCTGGTGAGAAACTGCAACTGATACGCGCCGAGGCGCAAAGCCGCTAGAACCTCTCCGTCCAGCCGCTCGATTTTCTGCGACGATGCAGCGGCCAGTTGCCGATCGAGCAGAGACTGCCAGCGGAGAACTCCCATCACCAACTCGGTGGCGAGCCCGTGATCGCGGGAGGAAAGCTTCGCGGCGTGAGCGGAGTGGAGCAGTTCGGCGGCGTAGGAGTCTTCGCGCTCAACCCTCAAAAAAATTTCGAAAGCCACGGCGCGAGCGGGAGAGACGGCCATCGCAGACTATTGTCCCAGATGGTCGCCGGATTTAAGCCGGTAGCCGTTGATGAATTCTTGCGCGGTCATCCGGCGCTTGCCCTCGAGTTGAACTTCGATCAGCTCCAGCGCCGTGTCCGTTTCTTTGTCCTTGTCCTTGCCACAGCCGGCCAACAGACGCGTTTCCTCCACTGCGATTTGTCCGGGCGTCAGCTTAGCCGCATGTTGCGAGGGTCGAGCGCGGTGCACTTGCAGCATCTTGCCTTTAAACATTGTGAACGCCCCCGGCCACGGCTGAAACCCGCGCAGGCGGTTGAACAGATCGCGTGCTGAGCGCGCGAAGTCCATGCGGCCATCTTCTTTTTTCAGAATCGGCGCGAGCGTGGCTTGCGAATGATCCTGCGGAGTCGGGCGAACTTGCCCGGTCTCGAGTCCGCGCAGGGTCTCGACCATCAGCTCCGCGCCGATGGACGCCAGCTTTGGGCCCAACGACTCGGCTGTATCTTCCGGACCAATCGGAATTTCGCGCTGCATGAGTATGTCACCGGTGTCGAGCCCTGCGTCAATGCGCATGGTAGTAACGCCGGTGACGGATTCGCCGTTGGCGATCGCCCACTGGATCGGCGCCGCGCCGCGATATTTTGGCAGCAGAGATGCGTGCAAGTTCAAATTTCCGAGGCGGGGAAGATCGATCATCCACTGCGGGATAATGCGGCCATAGCCGACGACGATGATGGCGTCCGGGGCAATCGCCGCAAGTTGGTCGCGGAATTCGGCGTTGTCCTTGATGGTGTCGGGTTGCACGACGGCAATGCCAAGGCGGATCGCCGCATGCTTCACGGGAGAAACGGCTACTTCCATTCCACGTCCGCGAGGCCGATCGGGTTGCGTTACCACCAGAGGCACGGAATGACCGGCCTCGACGAGTCTCTCTAGGGTCGGGACAGCGAAGCGAGGCGTGCCGCAGAAAACCAAGAGCATAGGTGTCAGGTCTCAGAACTTCGCGCTACAGCCTCGCTTTAGCGTTCGCATTTATGGCATAGTAGTTCAGTTTTGCGAGGTGCTTCAATGATAGATCAGGAAAAGCTCCAAAGAGGACGGGGCTGGGCTTACGCGGTCGGAATAGTTGTTTTTGTGGCCGTTGTGTTGTGGAAATTCGTGATCCGCTAAGCGGTCAGAACGGCGGGAAGCGCCGCCTCAAGGCCATGACCGCATTTCGTAGCACCATGCTTTTTTCCTGAGACCTGACACCTAAGACCTGACACCTGCGCTTCTACCACTCTCCCGCCTTCACCAGTTTCTTGATCTTGCGCTTGATGAGGTCGCGCTTCAGCGCGCTGACGTGTGAGATGTAGAGCTTGCCGTTCAAGTGATCCGTCTCATGCAGGAAGGCCCGCGCCAGCAGGTCTTCTCCGGTGCGCTCGAAAAACTTGCCGCTCAAATCCTGCGCGCGCACCGTTACGGTTTTGGCGCGCGTGACGTCCTCGCGAAATTCGGGGATGCTCAGGCAGCCTTCGCTGCTCCGCTGCCGGCCTTCTTTGTTAATGATTACCGGATTGATCAGGACCAGCTTGGCGCCGGGATCTTCCTTGAAGGTGATATCCACGACGGCGATGCATTTCGAGATGCCTATCTGCGGAGCCGCCAGGCCCACGCCCCGAGCCGCGTACATCGACTCGAACATGTCTTCCACGAGCTTCTTGATCCCGTCGTCGAAGCTGGTCACCACGGCTGCAGGTGTTTCCAGGACCGGATTGCCAAGTTTCACAATTGGGTAAATCATTTTCGGATTAATAGTTCTTCAGTTGTTCCAGATAGCCTTGAAAGTTTCGTTTCGTTTCCTTCATTGAGTCACCGCCGAATTTTTCGAGCGCAGAGCGCGCCAGCGTGAGCGCGACCATGGCCTCGGCGGCAACGCCGGCGGCGGGTACCACGCATACATCCGAGCGCTCGTACGCCGCCTTCACTGGCTCGCGCGTCGCAAAATCCACCGACTGCAACGGACGCCGCAGCGTGGAGATCGGCTTCAGATAACCGCGAACCCGGATCTCCTGCCCATTGGAGACGCCACCCTCCAGACCTCCCGCATTGTTGCGCGTGCGCGTGAAGCCCGCAAATCCCGAGTTGCGCTGATAACCGATTTCGTCGTGCACGGCCGACCCCGGCGAATGCGCTGCCTGAATCCCGCTTCCAATTTCGACCGCCTTCACCGCCTGCAACGACATGACCGCTGCGGCCAGCAGCGCATCCAGCCGTTCATCCCATTGCACGTAGCTGCCAAGACCGGGCGGAACATTGTGCGCCACCACCTCGAACACTCCACCCACCGAATCGCCCGTGCGCAGAACTTTATCGACTTCTTCCTTCATGCGCTGCTCGGCATCGGCGTCGGCGCAGGCAAGCAGCACCTCGTTCTTGCGCGACAGTGGCTCGATTTGCTCCCACGCGATTTCCCGATCCGCAATCGAAACCGCGCCAACCGCAATCACATGACTCAAAACTTCCACGCCCAACTCACGCAGCAGCAGCTTGGCGAGGGCGCCAATCGCAACTCGCGCCGCCGATTCCCGGGCCGACGCGCGCTCCAGAACATAGCGCGCTTCCGTGAAATCGTACTTCAAAGCTCCGGCAAGATCGGCATGGCCCGGCCGTGGCGAGGCCACGCGCTTGTGTTTCTCGGGATCACCCGCCTCCACCGGCAGCGACTCCTTCCAATTCTGCCAGTCGCGGTTCTCGAGCATCACCGCGATCGGCGAGCCGATCGTCTTGCCGTGATGCACGCCCGAAAGAAAGTGCGCCCGGTCGGTTTCGATCTTCATGCGCCCGCCGCGTCCAAAGCCCTGCTGGCGCCGCCAGAGTTCGCGGTCCACAAATGCCTGATCCACCGCCAGCCCGGCAGGCAGCCCGGAAAGAAACGCAACCAGGGCCTCGCCGTGGGACTCTCCGGAAGTGAAGTAGCGCAGCATGTGGAAAGGGCATTGTAAATGAAGAAGAAAAGTTCAGCTCTGCTTGATTCCCCCCCAGCCGTTTTTTGCGCCGAAGGCATGGCCTGTGCAGGTACAATTAAGTTTCACTTTGCACCGCTAGTCGCCGGACGACCCGGAGTTCCCGACTCATCGCGCCACTTCGTCAGAGTACGCGAGGATTTGTCCATGTTGACCACCAAGACTGGTCCGTTTCATCCGGAAGTTGCCGAGCCTATTCGTTGCGTGATCGCCGACGATCACGAAATGCTGCGCTACGGCGTGCGCCGCCTGCTGGAAGACGCTCCCGACTTTGCCGTGGTGGGTGAAGCGAGCGATGCCGCCGAGGCGCTCAAGTTGGTCCTGGAGCACCGCCCCGACCTGGTGCTGCTCGATATCAGCATGCCCGGAATGTCGTCGTTCGAAGCTGGACGCCTCATCGAAGAACACTGCGCCGGCACGCGCATCGTGTATCTGACCATGCATGAGGATCGGGAGTATGTGCAGCAAGCCCTGCGCTCGGGCGCCAGCGGGTACCTGCTGAAAGATACTCCCGCGCCGCTTTTGTTGCGCGCGCTGCGCGAAGTGCATCGCGGCGAACGGTCGTTGAGCCCGCAAATCCAGACGAAATTGAAGGACGGCGCGATCCTGCGGGACCAGGTGGTGCGGGTGCCGCTGCGGAGAAGTACCCTGACTCTGCGCGAGCGCGAAGTGATGAAGTTGCTCGCCGAGGGGCATACCGTCAAGCAAGCGGCGGCAGTTCTGGGAGTCAGCGGCAAGACGGTGGAAGCGCACAAATTCAACTTGATGCGCAAACTCGACATTCACAACAAGGCCCAACTGGTCACGGTTGCCATACAAAAAAAGATTGTTCCGCTGCCGGTCCCGATGAACTAGTGCCGCGCCCGCGTGATTGTTACTGCCGTCGATGCGAGCTTGCTGGTGGAGAGCCGGGCGTCCCCGCCCGGCTGGGCCCTTCGACTTCGCTCAGGGCAGGCTCGCGAGACGCCCGTCCCTCCACCGCATGATTCATCACGCGGTCACGGTACTAGCAGCCTGCCAAATCAGGCTTGCGCACGTGTCATCACTGCGGCGAGGCTGGCAAGATCGGGAACCTCCAGGTCCGGCCGCCCCGTGGAGGCTCGGACCGCGCCAATCCCGGGACGAGCCGACTTCCGGTTCACCCACACTGTCGAGATCCCCAGCGACCGCGCCGGCACCACGTCGTGATAGATGCTCTGCGCGGCGTGCAGCAGTCGATCTGGAGAAATCGCAAGCGTGCGTAAGGCCATCTGAAAATTATTGATGGAAGGTTTGTAGCTTCTCGCCTCTTCCGCCGTGATCACGCCATCGAATTCCACGTCCAGATGCTTTCGCGTCTCCGCAAATAGATCGTCGTCAATGTTTGAAATCACCACGAGCTTGTATCGCTCTTGCAGCTCGCGCAGCGCAGGCAGCGTATCCGGAAAAGGCGACCACGCGCGGACTGATTCGTGCAGCGAATGAACTTCGGCGGAACTGGCCTTGAAATTCAAGCGCTCTGCAAATGCCCGCACCACCGATTGCAGCACATCCCGATAGCTTTGATACGGGCCGCTTTCCGCCTCCGCCTCAAATTCTCCGTAGAGCTCAAGAATCGCAGCGTCGGGCAGACTTTGACCATGGTTCGCGAGCACCGTTCTCAAGACAGGCAGAATCCCCGACTCCCAGTCAATCAGAGTGCCGTAGCAGTCGAAGCTGATGGTGGTGAAACGCGAGAAATCCATAGGCAACGCAACGGGACGATTCGACGCTCAGGCGGACTCTATGCTCTCTACTCTATGCTTTCTGTTCGGTGAACAGGTCAAGCACGGGCGCTGCGGAAGTTGGAGGCTCCGGTGCTGCGGGCGTGGCCGGCTGCGCGCCGGAATCCTCCGCACCGTTTTTTGCCGCTGGCGCTTTCTCCCCTTGCATGAATTTCCTGGAATCGAACAGCGGGCGCCCCAGCGACGCGTTATAGCTGGTCCACGGTCCTTCGAGTTCAGCCTCGCGTTCGAAGTGGGCGCGCATCGCCTCCATCTTGGAATCCAGATCGTCGAGATAGTGCAGCATGAGCGCCTCGGGAAACATCGGCAGCTTGGGCGATCCGAAGTCGTACTGCCCGTGATGGCTGATGATCATATGTTCGAGCAGAGTTTTCAGTTCCTCGGGGAAGCCAGGCAGTTTTGCGAGCTTTGCCTGCAGCATCTCCAGTTCGATGATCATGTGCCCGAGCAGTTGGCCGCGCGTGGTGTAGGAAAACGCACGGTTGTAAGTCAGTTCCTGAATCTTGCCGATGTCGTGCAGGAACGCTCCCGTCAACAGCAGGTCGCGGTTGACCTGCGGATAGTTCCGGCAGATCAGATCGCAGGAGCGGAACAGGGACACGACGTGATCGAGGAGTCCGCCGATATAGGCATGATGAAGGGTCTTGGCCGCGGGGGCATTGCGGTAACGCTCGGCAATCTCCGCGTCCGCCATGAACAGTTCCACCAGTGATTTCAGGTGCGGATTCTGGAACGTGGCCACGAACTCCGTCAGCGTTCTCCAGAGTTCGCCGATGTCCTTGGTGGTCTTGGGCAGGTAGTCGGTGAAGTCGATCTCGCCTTCTTCCATGCGCCGCAGCTTGTGAATCGTGAGCTGAAAACGATTCTTGTACTTGTTGATGAGCCCCTTGATTTTGAGAAAGTCGTCCTGCTCGAAGGCGAGGATGAATTCGTCGACGTTGTCCCACATCTTGGCTTCGATCTGGCCGGTGCGATCCGCCAGGGTCAATGCCAGGTAAGGCTCGCCATTTTTCTTTGCCTTCACCTGCTTCGACGCCACCACGAAGCTGGAGGTGACGATCTTGTTTTCCTGCTGGGAACAGTCGGAGATAAAAAACTCTTTCATGAGCCTCCGCGAAATCGGCTTGCCGCATCCAGCGCCTGAAGGCGCATTATCGCTACTGCACTTGCGGCATGCCTGATGGCATGCCCTGATACGGATCTCACTTACGCCACGACCTGCTAGAGCACCACGAAAGATTAGCCTAAAACACGCCGAGCTTCTTCTTCTTTTTCAGTTTCTTCGCGTTGGCTTCTTTGGCAGTGGTCTCGACGGGCTTGGTTTGCTTGGCGCTCGCGCCCGAGTCGATGTAACCAGACTTGATGTCAATGAAGGCTTCTTCGCGCAGCGTGGTCAGATAAGCGCGCAGCGCCGGCTGCAGTTTCTGCATGTACAACGCATCCTGGATGCGCGGCTCAACTTCCTTCAGAGTGGGAATGCCCGCCATCTGATGCTCGCTCGCCTGCAGGATTACGTAACCCTGCTTGGTGCGAATCACATCCGTGACCTCACCGGCCTTCAGCGCGAAGACCTTATCTTCCAGTTCTTTCGAGAGTGTGCCGCGCTTGAAATAACTGAGGTCGCCGCCGTCTTTCGCCGACGGTCCATCGGAGTACTTTTTCGCCAAGTCTGAAAACTTTGCGCCCTTGTGAATCTGGTCGAGCAGATCCTGCGCTTTGGCCTGGGCGGCGGCCAGCGCTGCCTCCGTCTCCGCCTCCGATGACGGCTCGGGCTTCGCGCCTGGGCTGGCAGCGGGTTTGGCGGGCGTTTTGGGCGCGATCAGAATTTCGCTCAGGCGAACCTGCTCGGGCTGCTCCATCTCCGCGCGGTGCTGGTCATAGAATTTCTTCTCGTCTTCCTTGTTCATGGCCAGGTGCGAACCGACTTCCTGCCCAATCACGCGCTGCGTGACGATCTGGTTGCGCAGGTTCTGCTTGAAGTCTTCATACGAAGCGCCCTGCGCCTCCGCCGCCTTCTCCAGCTCTTCCATGGTCTCGAGGTTCATCTGCTTGCGCATTTCATCGAGGCGCTTGATGAGTTCAGTGTCGCCGGTGATGCCGAGGTCTTTGCCTTTTTGCAGCAGGAGTTGCTGGTCAATCAGATCGCGCAGAACGTCGCGTTGCTTCTCGGCAAAAGCGCGGTCGGCGTTGGCGGGGTCCTGCTGCTGAACTTCCTGCTTGAGCTGATCGCGGCTGCGGATGTATTCCGAACGCGTGACGATTTGGTTGTTCACCCGGGCGATGATCTCTTCGACCACGGTATCGGCCGGTGAAATAGACGGGAGCAACAGCGCGTACCCAACCGCCAACAGCAAGGGGATTCTGGTTTTCTTCATTAGGGCTCTCTTGAAACGTTCTTTCGAAACCTGGGTGACACCCGAGGAAAATTATCTTTCTATTTTACGCCGCGAGCGGCATGGAGGCCAATTGAGCGGGCGGTTGGGCTGGCTAAGCTGCTCGCGTGAGCGTCAGTGCGGTCACGTCATTGTGTTTCGGAGCCATGTGCATGAAGTCCTGCACGCGTTGCAGGATGCTTTGGGAAAGATCCTTGGCGGAAGAAGGTCCCGCCTGCATGACATTCTTCACTCCCTCCAGACCAAATTCTGCGTTCTTCGACTCGGCCTCCACGACTCCGCGCGAGACCACCGCCAGCGAACCCTTTGGCCCCAGGCCGACGATGCGGGCGTCGGTGGGGGCGAGCGAGAACAGTCCGAGCGGCAGGCCGGTCGCGGGCAATTCAACTACGCCTGAGTCATCGCGCAGCAGGCCAGGGGTGTGGCCTGCATTCACGTAGCAAACTGTGCCCAGATCTTCGTTGTAGCAGCCGGCGAAGGCCGGGCAACTCCGCACGCCTCCGGCAGCGCGCATGATCTCGAGATTCAGACGGCGCGAGAGTTCGATCATGGCGTCCGATTCGTTCAGTTCGGTGGCGGCGAAGAGTTGCTCGCCCGACGAGCGGAAACAAGCCTGCGCGGCGCGCAGCACGGGGCCGCTGGTTTCGCGTTTGCCCGCCACATCGAGCAATCCGAAAAGGAAACGGTTCGGGCTAACCCGCATGAAATCGTGCAGATCGCCTCCGGCACGCAACGAAAAATAGGCGACCGCCATGTCAGCGCCCTGGAGCGCGGGAGTCTCCCCCTGGACGATCTGCGGAACTTTTTCCGCCGAAGAGCCGAACCCAAGTTTCGAAAGCAGGCCTGCCATCAGGGGCGAAATTTAACACAAACTTGGGGGCGGGGCAATGACCAGGAAGTGGTAGCCGGACGCTTGGCCGGAAAGAGCGGCTTCGCGGTATTTACTTCGGCATCAGTTCCACTACCGTTAGCTGATCGGCGTTGCGCAATTCGGGGAACAGCCACGCCCAGGTGGCGATCACGAGCAGGGTGCCGACTCCTCCCAGGACCACGGCGGGAACGGTGCCGAACCATTGCGCGGTTAGTCCGGACTCGAACTCGCCTAACTCGTTCGACACTCCGATGAACAGCATGTCCACGGCGTTGACGCGGCCGCGCATCTCATCGGGGGTTGCGACTTGCACCAGGGTGGCGCGGATGATCACGCTTACCATGTCGCTGGCGCCGATCAGGAATAGCGCGACGAGCGACAGGATCAGGCTGTGCGAGATTCCGAAGACGATGGTCAGCGCGCCGAATGCGGCAACGCAGAACAGCATGGTGAGGCCGGCGCGGCGGCGGATCGGGCGGTGAGCGACCACGATCGCCATCAGTGCGGCGCCTACGCCCGGAGCGCTGCGCAGCAGGCCGAGACCCCAGGGCCCGGTGTGCAGGATGGTTCTGGCGTAGATGGGCAGCAGCGCGACCGCTCCGCCTAGCAGGACGGCGAACATGTCGAGCGAGATCGAACCCAGAATCAGCTTTTTCTCCCAGATAAAACGAAAACCTGCGAGCACGGTGCGCAGGCTTACGGGCTCTTTCTCGGCCAGTTCTTTTTCTGGCGATGTGGGCAGCAGGTGGATGCGCAGGGTGAAGATGGTGGAGAGGATGGACACGGCTACGGCCAGGGCATAGACGGCTTCCGGGCCGCGAAAGAGGGCGTAGGCAATTCCTCCGATGGCCGGGCCGGCGATGGTTGCGACCTGAAAGGTGCTGGCATTCCAGGCGACCGCGTTCGAAAAATGTTCTTCGGGAACCAGGTGCGGCAGGATGGCGCGGCTGGCCGGCCAGTTGAAACAGCGGAAGATTCCGAGCAGTACGAGGACAACATAGATCGAGTGAACCGAGTGCGGGGCGCGCCAACTGATCGCCAGCAGAAGCGCCGAGCAGAGGGCGAAGCCGCCATAGCACCACATCAGCAGCTTGCGGCGGTCGAACAGATCGGCGGCGTGTCCGGCGAACAGAAACAGCGCAAAGCCGGGCAGAAACTGGGCCAGGCCGACATATCCCAGATCGAGCGGGCGCTTGGTGATTTCGTACACCTGCCATCCCACGGCGACGGACAGCATCTCGAGCGACACGACGACGAAGAAGCGCGCGAGCGTGTAGGAGACAAAGTTGGGATAGGTGAACGCGACTCGCCCGGCAAGGCGGGGGTCTCGGGAAGTGAGCATTGCTTATTACTTTGCCACAAAATCATTCGCCACAGAATCAGCGGCGGTTGATCAGCGACGCGACATAGCCTGCGCCGAAACCGTTATCAATGTTTACTACGCTGACGTTCGAGGCGCAGGAGTTCATCATTCCGAGCAAGGCGGCGAGGCCCTCGAAGGCCGCACCATAACCAACGCTGGTCGGAACCGCAATCACCGGGACACCGACCAGGCCGCCCACTACACTGGGCAGCGCGCCTTCCATTCCGGCGCAGACTACGATTACACGCGCCTTCGCGAGCGCTCCGCGATGCGCTAGCAGGCGGTGAATCCCCGCGACTCCGACGTCGTAGATATGCTGAACGTTGTTGCCCATCAATTCCGCGGTGACGACTGCTTCTTCGGCGACCGGGATGTCGCTGGTTCCCGCCGAGACGACCACGATTACGCCCTTGCCGTGCTGCTTGCGGTCACGCTTGAGCACGATGGCTCGAGCCAGTGGACGATACTCTGCGCGGTCCACAGTGGCGGCGACAGCGGCGTACTGTTCCTCGGTGGCACGCGTCGCCAGCACGTTGCCGCCGTGGGCGGCCAGGCGGCGGAAGATGTCGGCTACCTGACTGGGCGTTTTGCCCTGGGCGAAGATCACCTCGGGCATGCCCTGGCGCAGGGCGCGATGATGGTCGACCTTGGCGAAACCGAGGTCCTCAAAGGGCAGGTGACGCAGGCGCTCGACGGCGTCGTCGGGGGAGACGCGCTTTTTTCGAACCTGCTCGAACAGCTTACGAAGGGCTTGGGAGTTCATAGATGCAGAAGTCATTGTAGATTGCTGGGGGCTGTGCAGAGTCGAGCCGTACAAGATCAACCACGGGGGGGGGGCACGCATCGACTTCGCACGGGGCAGGCTTCGGAGCACCGGGAAGAGCTGGCCGAGGGGACGCTGACGTGGCCATAAAATCAAGTCCTTTCAGTCACTTACGTAGATTACTCCAGTGGTTCTACACCCTTCGGATAGATTGCCCCTGTCCCCGGCGGGCCCTATAATCGCGGTACTCTGGTTCTGGATTCTCTGGCAGGTTGGCGGGTAGGGCGGACCCTAGAGTAAGTGTGCCTTTTGGCCGATCTGAAACCCGTATGCGAAAACGCCTGCAAATCGCGCTGATGGCCAGCTTAACCGCGATCTCCTTTCTTTCCACGCTGTTTTCGACGCTGCCGGCGCGCGCGCAGTCGGGCGCACGGGCGGGAGGTATTACTTCCACTACCGACGAATCGGGCCGCAAGATCTATGTTAACGGGGAGGGGCCTTCCGCTGCTTCGAGGGCAGAGGCTTCAACGCCTTCCCGATCCCGGCTGGTTTATTGGAGTTCGACCGAACATCGCTTCAAGCCGGTTCCGACCAGCGGAGCTGTGATGCGCGCGGCACGCTCGGCGGCTTCGGAAGTCAACACCTACCTTGACGGCAGAGCGCAGACCCACCAGACTCTCAACCGTGCTTTTACCCAGCAGGATATCGACGCCGCGATTGACCAGGCGGCGGCCCGGCACAACGTGGATCCCAGCCTAGTGCGCTCGGTGGTCAAGGTGGAATCGAATTTCAATCCCAATGCGGTGTCGCGCAAAGGGGCTATGGGGCTGATGCAGTTGATGCCCTCGACTGCCCGTTCGCTCAATA
Organism: Terriglobales bacterium; assembly: GCA_050014475.1. Taxonomy (GTDB): domain Bacteria; phylum Acidobacteriota; class Terriglobia; order Terriglobales; family Acidobacteriaceae; genus Acidiflorens. The sequence goes on from JBEKDG010000002.1 coordinate 63,196, forward strand.
TTTCCAATCCTTTTGACCCGGCGCAGAACGTGGATGCCGGGGTTCGGCATCTAAAGAAATTGTTGGATAGCTACAACGGCGACGTTCGCCTCAGTCTGGCAGCCTATAACGCCGGTTCGGGAGCGGTGGCGCGCAGTGCGGGGGTTCCGCATTTCAGAGAAACGCAGAACTACGTTCGCCGGATCACGAACTTGTACAACGGCGGCAGCGAACCGGGCTCGTACATTTTCGGCAGCCCGGTGCACGACCCGGTCCACCTGCAGCGCGATGCCCGGGGCGTGCTGTACATCAGCAATACGGAATAACACCTGCGTCTCCCGTAGTAGCGGGAGCGTCGTGAGAGTAAGGAGACTGCGGGAAAAGTCGATTTTCGATGCCCAGCCCCTAAAGGGGCATCTAATTTAGAAGAACTTGCGGTATTGCTAAAGCGATACCCTGATACGAAACCGGAGTTTTTCCGCAGCCTGTTAGTACGCAACCAGTAAGTACGGAATCGGCAAGTGAAGACCCAGGCTTCTACGACCCTAACTCGAGGCGCGCGCGCCTTTCGCCTCGGCGCAGCCCTGTTGCTCGTGCTGCTGCCGCTGGTCTCCGCATCGGCTCGCGTCCACCACAACGATGCCTGGGCCCGTCAGCAATTTACCAAGGCGGAACGGATGCGGGAGGCTCTCAACGGCCGTCCCGCTGGAGAGCGCACTCGCCGCGAATACCAGCGTGTCATCGACTCGTACCGCCGCGTTTACTTCGGTTCTCCCGCTTCATCGAAGGCGGACCCGAGCGTGGTGGCGACCGCCGAACTTATGGTCGAGATGGGGCGGCGCTTTGACGACAACAAGATCCTGCGCGGCGCCGTCGAACAGTACCGCTTCCTGCGCAAGGAATATCCCGGCAGCAAATACCGCTTTGACGCCCTCTTTACGATCGGCGAGATTTACAAGGACGATCTCAACGATCCCGAAGAGGCGCGCACGACCTTCGAAAACTTTCTTCATCGCTATCCGCGTAACCGCCTGGCCGATGATGCCCGCTCGGCGGTGAAGGAAATCGATGCCGACGCCGACGAAATGGAACACACGGCGCAGAAGGCGGCGCGCAAGCAGCGGTCTAAAGTCAGTGCCAGCGCCAGCGCCGACGACGCGGCCGAATCCGCAAATGCCGCGAGCGCCCGACGGAGCGCGTTGCCGCGCGTGACCGGAGTTCGCCACTGGTCCACGCCCGACTACACTCGCGTCGCCATTGACGTGGAGCAGGAAGTAAAGTTCGGTTCGCAGCGCATCTCGCATCCCGACCGCATTTTCTTCGACCTGCGCGACACCAAACTCGCTTCGACCCTGGTGGGCAAGACCTTCGACGTCGACGATGGCTTCCTGAAGAAAATTCGGGTTGCCGAATTTCAGCCTGGGCGCACGCGGATTGTGCTGGAAGTGGACGACCTCGCGAGCTACGACGCTTTCCTGCTGCCGGACCCGTATCGGCTCATCATTGATATCCACGGGAAGGATGTCCACGGGAAACAGAACCGGGCGACGGGCACTGCCAAGACGGACACAGCCAGCGCCAAAGTTCGTTCCGCTCCGGACACAGCCACGACGGCTTCCACGGAATCGGACGACGACTCCAGCGAGCCGGCGTCGAGTGGAGACTCGAAATCCGATGGGCGGAAGGCGCAGCAAGAATCCGACAAAGATGCGGTTCGCTTCTCGAAATCGGAACCGGTCGAAACGGACTTGCCCGCCGAAGATACCAGCGCGGATTCCAAACCACCCGACTCCGCGAAGCCAGCGAACGGCATTGGAGTGATTAAGACCACGGTTGCGGTCAAAGGGTCGAACCGCAGGATCCCAAAGACGATCGTCGAGGCGGACGACAGAGTTCCGTCGACGGTCGCCACGCTGGAGCACGAAAAACTCCGCCCCGAAGTGACGCCGGGCCAGGCCGCCTACTCCGGAGCCGACGAGACGAAGCCGACGAAGTCGTCTTCTTCCTTGCGCCGGAAAAAGTCTCGCTCAGCCGCAGCCGCTCCCGACACCGCGGATCTTCGTCGAGAGACCCATCTTGAGTCCCGTGAAGCGACCCGTGAAGCGCGTCCCACCGCTGCCGGCGACCGGTCTTTGATTCGCGCTCTGGGCCTGAAGATTGGCAAGATCGTCATTGACGCAGGTCACGGGGGCCATGACACCGGCACTATCGGTCCCGACGGTCTGCTCGAGAAGGACGTGGTGCTCGACGTGGCCAAGCGCTTCGGCCGTTTGCTCGAATCGCGGCTCGGCGCCGAAGTCATTTACACCCGCCGGGACGACACCTTCATTCCACTCGAAACCCGCACCGCAATTGCGAACCGCGAGCGGGCGGATTTGTTCATCTCGATCCACGCCAACTCGAGCCGTGATTCCGATGCGCGCGGCGTCGAAACTTACTACCTGAATTTCACCTCATCGCCGGAAGCGCTGGAAGTTGCCGCCCGCGAAAACGCGGTGTCGGAGAAATCGATCCACGAACTGCAGGATCTGGTGAAGAAGATTGCGCTGAAAGAAAAGATCGAGGAATCGCGCGAGTTTGCCGGCGACGTGCAGGCATCGCTCTATGGAGGGCTGGCCCTGAACAGCGCCGGCGTGCGCAATCGCGGCATCAAGAAGGCGCCCTTCATTGTGCTGATTGGCGCGAATATGCCTTCGATCCTGGCCGAGATTTCGTTCGTGTCGAATCCCACCGACGAGCGCAAGCTGGAAACCTCAGAGCACCGCCAGCGCATCGCCGAATCGCTCTATCGGGGTGTTTCGAAGTATGTCAGCGGCCTAAGCGGCGTGAAGGTGGCGAGCAAGATCGACAAGCACGAAGCGCAATGAAGCAGCGCCGGTTCCGGTGGCAGCGTGGTGAAGATTGTGCGGTAAATTTCTGCTTCCTCTTCTGTTTCATTCATCAAACGTTAATCCTCCCGTCACGCGACGCTAACAATTGCCTGCTACGGTTGGGCGTTATGTTGCCGCAGGCGCGGTGACATTCTCAAACACAAACTTAAGACCCAGGAGAGCTTCATGAAGAGAAAAGCGTTGTTTGCGGGCCTATTGGCCCTCGCGACGAGCGCGGCCTTTGCCCAGGAAGGCGCCGTACCCAAGGGCATTCCGCATCTGGATCACGTTTTCGTGATCATGATGGAAAACCACGGATATAATCAGATCCTCACCAATCCGAATGCGCCGTTCGTCAATCGGTACGCGCAGACGGCCAACCTTGCAACCAACTACTTCGCGGTTGCACATCCGAGCCTGACCAACTATTTGGAAGTTGTGGGCGGTTCGAATTTTGGCGTCCTCAGCGATAACGATCCGGACTGGCACAATGCTTCCTGCCTGACGAATCTGGCGACGGGCGTGGCATCGACGGACAATCCGCCGACCGGGAACATCTGCCCGATCGAGGGTAGCGGTACAGACGCGGCAACGCCGGCGATTGACTTCACGAACGAGACGCAAGGGCCTCCGGGAGACATCAACATCAACGGAACGGCTTCGTACAGTGCGGTGGCCACGACGCTTGGCGAAACCATTGCCGAGCAACTGGTGGCAAAGGGCAAGACCTGGAAGAGCTACCAGGAGAACGTGCCGGCCAACCCGGACCTGGTGAACTACAGTGACGGAGTGTTCACGAACAACACGGATTTCACGAAGATTAATCCGCAGCTGAATCCGCCGCTCAACAACGGCGACATCGTGAGGCTCTACGCGGCCAAGCACAATCCGTTTGTGTATTTCCAGGACGTTCAACAGGGGACGAATCCGCTGCTCAGCTACGCGCAGGTGGTGGATTTTGAAGGCTCGACCGGTTTGTACGCCGACCTTCGCGCGGGCAAAGTTCCCACCTTCTCGTTCATTGCTCCGAACCAGTGCAATGACCAGCATGGACGCGGCAACTCGACTCCGTTTTGCGCCTATGATCCGAATGATGACGGCACGCAGGCGGGCCTGAATCCGGCACTGATTCTGGTGGGCGACAACACGGTGCAAAAGCTGGTGTCGGCGATCCACAGCTCGCCGGCGTGGGCGCGTGGGCACAACGCCATCGTTGTGTTGTGGGATGAAAACGACTACAGCCTGGCGCCGAACACGAACCAGGTGGTTACGATTGTGGATACGAACTACGGCTTCCATCAGCGGCCGAACGGGCGGTTCTACACGCACTTCTCGCTGCTGCGTACGCTGGAAGGCGCGTTTGATTTGCCCTGCCTGAACCATGCTTGCGACGCGAGCACGGCGGCGATGTCCGACCTGTTCGGGGAGCGGTAAGCAGGGCGGCAGAACTTGGTTGGAAGGGCCGGACGAGAGTCCGGCTCTTTTTTTTGGGTTCGTCAACTCTTGTCCTCGTCAACCCCAATCAATCCGGCCCGGGTGGAAACTTTCTCGGGCTGCCGGTAGTCTAATTCAGTAGCATAGGTGTGCCTTTTTTCGAATGAAATTTTCGCGACAGCTCTCCGTGGTCTTCATCTTTTTTCTTTGTTGCGCCCTTTTTTGCGCCGCGGCTTTCGCTGCTGAGACGCCTGCGCCGGTTCCGGTCTCTCCGGCCGCCGTCTCTCCTACCTCAGTTCTTCCCCCCGAGTTTGCCGGCTGGGAGGTGAAGGGCGCTGTCGCCAGGAGCGACGATCCTGCCGCCGCCGATGCCGCGAATGCGCCCGTCCTGAAGGAATACGGCTTCCAGCGTTTGGAGAAGGTGGCCTACACGCGCGACGACGGCCGCAATCTGGTGATCAAAGCCGCCGTGTTTGCAGACGCGAGCGGCGCTTACGGCGCTTTCACCTACTACTGTTCCGACGAGATGGGGGTGGAAACAATTGGCGGGCAAGCGGCTTTTCTGAATAACCGCGTGCTGTTCTATCAGGGGAACGTGCTGGTGGATGCTGTGTTCGACAGAATGAGCGTGATGTCGGCGGCGCAACTGCGGGAACTGGCTGGGCTGCTGCCGCAAGCTGAGGGCAACAAGCGGAACCCGCCTTCGCTGCCGACGTATCTTCCGAAGCGGGCTTTCCAGAAAAATTTCGAGAAGAACACGACGAAGTACATTCTGGGTCCGGTCACGCTCGATCGGGTCGGATCGCCTCTGCCGGGTTCGATGGTGGATTTCAAGTCGGGCGCGGAAGTGGTCATGGGCAAGTATGCGGCGGCCGCGGGCGATGCCACCCTGATGCTGATCGAATATCCGACGCCGCAGATTGCCGCGGACCGTCTGAGGCAGATTGACGCCGCGGTCGATGTCTCGCACCGGGTCACGCAGCAGCAGCCGGGGGTTGCGTCCATGGTTGATGTGGGCCCGTTCTTCGACGCGCGCACCGGTCCGATCGTCGTGATCGCGGCGGGCCCGCTTTCAAAAAGCGAAGCGAGATCGCTGATGTCATCCATCAGCTACGAAGCCGATGTCACCTGGAACGAAAACACCTACGTGAGCAAGAAAGACAATCTGGCAAACTTTCTGTTCAACGCGATTGTTCTTTGCGGGATTGTGGTCGGCCTGGCGCTGGTTGCGGGGATCGCGTTTGGGGGCTTGCGGATCATCGTGAAACGGATTTTTCCCGACTCCGTGTTTGATCGCCGGGAGGCGGTGGAAATCATCTCGCTGCACCTGGAAGACACCCCCCGACCGGTGCCTCGGGAGCGGTAAGTCACTCAATCGAATGTCGTTAGCGTCGAAAAGAAGGGATTTTGCGCCATTTTGAACCCGTTTGCCGATTTGTGGACGTGTCGTGTAAGTTGTTGAAAATAAGACTATTTAAGTCACAAATTTTGCTTGACACTGTGCTTTTGAGGCTCATAAGATTCCCGCAGAAAGTTCTGATGGATTAAACCTCCGTTGGAACTATTCTCCCTTGAAAGAAAAGGCTGCCCAAGTTGCCGGGTGGCCTTTTCGTTTTGAAGCAGTGGTCGGTGGTCAGTGGTCGGTGGCCAGTTCTCAGTGAACAGGCGGACCCATCGCTAGCCGACTGAGAACTGGGAACTGAGAACTGTTTCGGAACTGGCGAGTGCTTGCATCCGTATCACCCACAGAGCAGAATTTGTGTGGCACTGGAGGCGAAGCGATGTTTTGCGATCAATGTGGAGCGCAGTTGCAATCGGGAGAGTCGCGCTGCGGACGCTGCGGGAAAACCGTGCTTGGACTCATCGAGCTTCGGCGCAGCCGGGTTCGCGAACATGTCCGGCTGGTAGGCATTCTCTGGATGGCGTACTCGGCGTTGCACGTGGTTGCAGGAGTGGTGGTGATCGTGATCGCGCAGACGATCTTCGGGCACGTGATCCATATTCCCAACGGCCCGCCTCCCGAGATCACGGTCTGGCTGCGGCCTCTGATCAGCTTCGTCGGATGGTTGATCCTGGCGAAAGCCGCGGCCGGGTTCCTCGCCGGCTGGGGCTTGCTGCAGCGGCAGGAGTGGGCACGAATCGTTGCCCTGGTCGTGGGCTTCGTGGCGTTGTTGAACGTCCCGATTGGTACTGCGCTCGGCATCTACACGCTGTGGGTGCTGCTGCCCAGGCAATCCGACGACGAGTACAAAGCGTTGGCGCAGGCCGCGTAGCGCGTTTGCAGGAATCGCAGGCGGGTTTTAGAATCGAAACCAGGCCGACGTAGCTCAGTTGGTAGAGCAGCCGATTCGTAATCGGCAGGTCAGCGGTTCAACTCCGCTCGTCGGCTCCAACTTTTCAAACACTTGCCGTTGTTTCTTACCGCACCCGGCGCGTCTAGTCCGCCGTCATCCCTTGCGCTTCCCGCTCCCAGCTTTCCCGATCGACTCGCGACATTTTAGCGTCGCCGGCTTCACGCCGCAGATGGGCTTCGAGCGCTGCCAGTTGGGTTTCAATATCCTGCTCGGCCTTGCGTTTGCGAATGACCTCCTCGCGATAGCGGCGGAGGAAATAATCGATGGTTTCGATTCTGATCTTGATCGAGCCGGAAGGCCTATTCTCGTCGAGATCCTTGAAGCAGAAGTACGGCGTGCCCGACTGCTCGATGATGCCTTCAATTACGCCGTAAATGGGCGCGTCGTGGCCACACTTGAAGCTGGACATTTCGAGCGCCACCAGATTGGGATGCCGCGCCGTGAACTTCGCGGCCCAGACCTTGTGGTTGGTGCTGCACGAAAAGGAGTTCTTCCAGGCATCGCTGATGTCGAGTGGGCTGCTGATCGCACCCGCCCTCACTTCCTCGCCAAAGAACCTTTCCAGCAGGTCTTCATCGAGCGGGAGGGTGTTCTGCGAGAAGATGGGATAGCCGAGCTTCTGGAATTCGTCCAGGATCTCGTGGTTCAACCCTGGATCGTGATGATAAGGCCGGCCCAGCATGACGATGCCAATGCGGTCTTCGCGCTCAAGCTGATCGAGCACCTGCCGCGCGCGCCTGCGAATGCTGGTTTCGTATTCTGTCAGCGCCGCAAATCCGGATTCGACGGCGCGATCGTTTTCTTCCTCCGAGAGGCCGAGAATAGCCTGCCACGCCTGCAGCATCTGATAAGCGAAAAGTTTGCGGTCGGCGAAGTTGAGCATCGGGTCGATATATTTCACGTTGTGCTCGGCGAATACGTCGTTCTCCTTGGTGAACGCTGCCTTCACCGTTTCCGGCGTTGCGGTCACGGTGGGGCAGGCATTCGCGCCCTGCAGCTTCACCAACGGACTAAGCAGGACGTCATACATCGGGAAGAATATGACGTTCAGCGGTTTCTTGCGGTGCTTCTCCTGAACGAGATTGTAGACATGTGAAATTCCGATCTTTGCCGGGAAGCATGGATCAATCGCACCGCGGCTGGCCCCGGCACGGTAGAGTTCCGCACTCGTGTAATCGGAGTAAATCATGTTTTCGGGCTGTACTCCGAGGCTTTCAAAATAGGCATTGAACAGAGGCGCGTACGTGTAAATGTTGAGAACGCGTGGAATCCCGATGCGCAGCTGGCTTCGGCTCCGCATCAGTGCGATGCGCTCTTTGCCCGCTTTGGTCCATGAGCGCCCGGGAACCGGGTCGGCAACACTCCTGGCGTTCGTGGGACGGAACACTTCTTTCGACGCGATATCGACAAAGTTCGGATGCTGATCCCGAATGTGGTCCAGTCCGGCCTTGATGTCCTTCATGTCGTTCAGGTCTTCCACCGCTCCTTTTTCGCAGGTCGCAATAATCAGCCGCTGCTCGCCTTGCATGAGTGGCACTTTAGTGACTCGCTCGAGGGAAACCATGTTTTTGACAGGTTCGGTCCGAATGTCGATGAAGGTGCGCAGGCAGTTGTTCTTGCAGAAATAGCAGCGCGTGGCTTCGTTGCGAGTGGTGCGGTACTCGATGTTTCGCACGGCATCCAGGCCAATGAAGGTTGTCCGCTGGCCGTTTCGCCACAAGCGCAGTGATTCTTGAGCGGCGCCAATCGCGCCCGATTCTCCGCAGTGTTCGTGAACGATGATCTCTGGTTGCCTGCCGACGGCACGGAAGCTGTTGCGGATGAAGTCCACTTCCGCTTTCACCACGGCAAGGTTATTTTGCGTTCCTCCTTGCAAGACAAAGCGCGAGCCCAAGGCTGCGAGATTGGGAATGCTGGCGACGTAAAGGAAGACATTCTTCGGTAACACGGCTGCGAGGCCGGCAAGAATTTCCTCCGCCCGCCAGCCCTGGCGCTGGAAATTCACAATATCGGATTGCATGAATACCGCGCAGCCGTAGCCGAACACCGGCATGGATTGCGCGGAGAAAGCCAGATCCGCATATTGATTTACACTCAGGCCGAAGCCCTCTGCCGTGGATTGCAGGAAATACCCGTTCCCTGCGGAGCACTGGGTATTGAGCTTGAAATCTTTCACGCGGCCGTTGTGCAAAATGATGATCTTGATGTCTTGCCCGCCTACGTCCACGATCACGTGCGGATCTTCGTAAAACTTCAGCGCCGATTCCGTGTGTGCGACGGTTTCGACCAGCGCCACGTCGGCCTTGAGAACATCTTTCAGAATGTCTTTGGCATACCCCGTGGTTGCAACTCCCAGAACCTCCAGCTTGGCGTTTTGCGCCTCGACCTGGCCGCGCAGGTTCTCGAACATCTCCATCGTGTCCTGAATCGGATTGCCGTTCGAGAGCTGATACGATTTGCAGAGTATGTCGCCGTTCTCGTTCAGCAGAACGGCTTTCGTCGATGTTGAACCGCCATCAACCCCGATGAACCCGGCGACGGTACTGCCTTTCTGAAACACCGCGGGAGTGAATTTCCTGGGGCGGTAGGATTCCTTGAACCGATCGAACTCTTCACGATTATCGATGAGCCCCTTGCCGCCAGATTTGGCTTTCTCCTCCTGCCGTCCGTATTCGATGTAGTGCATCAAGTTGGCATGACCGCGATAGCAACCCACGCAGTCGTCCTCAGTGCGTCCAAACTCAATCGCACCCAGGGCGGCAAAATATTGAGCGTTTTGCGGAACTTTGATCAGATCCTCGGGCTTGGCGTCTTCTGGAATCGCGACCTTCCGCTCCTGCCACATGCGCGGAATATTTGCTTGCCAGGCTTCGCGCATGCCGCGAATGAAGCTGTTCGGTCCGCCGAGGAGTAACACATGCGGCCGCAAGGTATGGCCGCGGGTGAGAACGCTTAAGTTTTGCAGCACAATGGCTTCAAACAGTGACGCCATCAGCTCGTCCGGCGGCGTTCCGACTTTTTGCAGGCCGTTGATGTCGGTCTCCGCGAACACTCCGCATTTGCCCGCCACTTTGTGGAGCTTGATGCCGTGATACTTCTGTTCAGCAAGTTCGTCTGGGGGAATTTTCAGCTTGGCATTAATCTTGTCGATGACCGCACCGGTGCCGCCGGCGCACTTGTCGTTCATCGAGGGAATCTTCTTTTTTCGCCCGGTTTCTTCGTCGTCTTTGAATACGATGATCTTGGCGTCTTGTCCGCCGAGTTCGATGACCGAATAGACCTCAGGGTGCAACTTCTCGACCGCGAGAGAAACCGCTGTGACTTCTTGCACGAACTTTGCGCCGATCTGGTCCCCGATCATACCGCCGCCAGAGCCGGTCATAAAGATACGTGTATTGTGGGAGCTGATGCCGGCTTCGGCCTCCATCCGCTTCAGAAACTCCAGCGTCTTCTCTGGCTGTTTGGTTTCGTGACGCTGATAGTCCTGCCACAGCACTTGGTCGCTGGCTGCTTCAACGACAACCGCTTTCACCGTGGTTGAACCTACGTCGAGCCCGACCAGAAACTTGGCGTGGTGGTCGTGCGGTTTTTGCGCCGGTTTGGTTTGCTGAATGGGCTCAGTCTGGGGATCGAGCGGAGCGATCTGAATGAGCTGCGAACCGTTGTGGTCGTGCATTGCTTCCTTTCTTGCTTTGGAAGGGCACGCCTATCAGGTGTGCCGTCATCATTGTTGTTATTGTGACGTGCGGTTACGGCGCGGCGCAAATCCGCGCCTTTTCAAATCAGTCGCCGCTCGCAGGCGCTGGCATCGCAACCGAAACCCGCGCCCGTTTCCTGAACCGCTTCTGCTTATCTATCCGATCGCTCACGTGCAGGACGAACTGCGCGGCCGTTCCAGCAACTCCCTCGCGATGCGGCACGCGATAGAACGGCCGCTTCAGCTCGGGATGCTCCTCGATGTACTCACGGATTTCGTTCAGGCTCTTGCCCGTGGACTTGAGGCACTGCTCGAACTCCGTCTTGGCCTTCACCTTGGCTTCCCCAAGCGCCATCTGAACCCGGCTGTGAGCATTGACCTCCCCTTCGCCTGAAGTCTCGATCGGAAGAAAGATCATGTCTTTGAACTTATTGATCACCGCGGACTGCACCCCGTCTGACTGCGAAGAAGGCATGCAACCGAACGGTTTCAGCGCCAGCACCATGTGGCAGAGTTTATGCACCGTGTAGTAAACGTTCTTGCCGACTTCCAGGTGTCCTTCGCCCCCGCGCGCGAACTGGTTGTAGAAGGGATGTGCCATCTTCGCCAGTTCGGTCTGCGGCACAAGCTGGTGGGTGATTCCTCCTAGCTGCTTGATGGTGCGGTGGTAGAAGAAATTCCACATGCGCTCGCCCGCCCCGAGCCCCCACAGTTTCTTGTGCAGGCCGATGTAGTTGGCGAATTGCTTCTTGGGCGCGTACCACTCCGGATTTCGGTGCGGGCGATTCACGGGCCATTTCGCTTTGGCGTGCGCCTTCGCCTGGTGCAGCAGGTAAGCCACCCAGGTCGCGATGGGCTCGACCAGCACTTGCGCGCCCTCGAGCTCCAAAAATTCAAACATGTGGAAGTTGCCGTCGCCTTCCGTGGTCTGCGCCCAAAACTCGCCGGTGATTTTTACCAGGGGCTTTACGCGGGTGCGGTCCACTTCGATGGAGTTCATCTTTTCCCGGGCAGAGTGCAGAGCATTCAAGTAATCCTTGCCCCATATATGTTCATGCCATTTACCAAACACGTTGAAGGTGTTGCGTAGAATCTTGTCGCTCTTAAACTTGGGTTTCGCCCAGTCTGGCGCACATTCTTCGATCTCAAACGACCTGCGATTCTTCAGATCCTCGCACAATCCATCGACTGCCTGGCGAAAGACGCGTTCGGTTTCACCTTTATTCACCTCATAGGGACGAATTTGGTAGATGAGATCGTTGATCACATCGCCCAGGTGCATGGCATTCAGCATTCCGAAGCCGAAATCCACCGTGAACTTCAGACCGGGCTCGCCGGACGCGGCCTTAATTCCGTCACTGTCTTTGAACAACAGGACGCGGAAACCGTCGAAGCCCGCGTTCTTCAGCGCAAAGCGGTATTCAGCTTCATACATGCCGAACCGGCAGGGGCCGCAAGAGCCGGCGGTGAAGAAAACGTAGTTATCCAGAATCTGCTGGCGCGAGAGACCCTCTTTCTCCAGAAACTGGAGATACTGCACGAGATTGCCAACCGTGAAATATGTCGGATTGCACTGGCCGTTATTTCCGAATTCTTTGCCGGTCTGGAAGGCGGCGACGTTGGGCACGGGCAATTTCTCGCAGCGATAACCGCAGCCTTGGAACACGGCACGGATCAGGTCTTCGTGTTTCCATGTAAAGCCACCGAACAGAATCGTCACGCGCTTGCGCTCCTCGGCGGTAAAAGCTCGCTCGATCGGACGATGGAAATGTTCGGGCTGGTCAAGTCCGGCAATCTTCCGCAGGCGCGCGCGTTCTGCTTCCAATCGCTTCTTGATTTCCGAGTCATTCTCAATCTGGACGAGATTTGTCGCCATAAGTTCCTCCGGCGGTGTGCTGAATTGTGGCGGTGGTTTTAAAGGCGATTGTTGGCGGGTGGGCCGATCGCCGGTCTGCTGGCAACCGCGAGAGGCTCACAGCAGGCAGGGCACAGGGAAAGCTGGGACGAGAAGTCCTCCCGATCACTTCCGACCTGCTACCGAACGGCATGCGAACTCCAAAAAGGTTGGCTAGGAGATTTGAAGTCTTACACCGGCGGAACCGCAGCGAGGGAGTTCCGTAGGCGCCGTTTGCACATTTGTCCCTGAGATGCGGACAGCGCGCGACCCAGTTGCCTAAATTTTTCCCAGATTCCCGGTCAAGGACGAAATAAAGCCCACAAAACATTTTTCTAGCAGAAATTGTCTTCCAGTTCAATAGACCGGTGTGCGGGCAATGTTACAGTTTCCGAAGTGTAACAGCGCCGGTGTGTGGGTAGCAGGTTAGTTTCTTCCTTCCACAAGCAATCTGGGCGACACGACCGCTCCAGATCGAACAGGTAAAGTTATGTAAATGAAGCAGCAAATTGTTGATTTGTTGCGTCACAGCGGTCGTCGGGATAATGCCGGTCTTTTTCCCGATCTTTCTCCTGATCTCTCTCCCGAATTAAGATAGTCGCCATGCAGAACGCAACGCCGGCGGCCATTGCGGTGCTTGTGCTGGAACTCACACCGGCAGCCATATTTGGGTTTGCCGGGGAGCGGATTGGGCAGGCATGGGCCCGCTGGCCGTCAACGGTACGAAGCGCCTTACCGGTACTCTGCGCGATGCCCTATGTTTTGCTTTCCGGTTCGCAACACATGTTTTCATGGAAATGGTGCGCTCTCTACGCGGTGCTGCCCATGGCGATCGCGTGGCTGCTGGGGCAGGCCGCAATCGCCGATCCCGAACAACGCGGCAACTGGCGAGATGCGATCATTCTCCTAACGCTGGGGCTGGCGATTGATTTGCGCTGGTTCGAGCGGGCGTGGCCGAGCGGGCTTACGGGCTTGGGGAAACTGCTCCTCGTCGATGCAGCGTTGTACGGATTCGTGGCGATCCGGCGTCTCCGCGGAACCGGCTTTGACTTTCATCTCCGCTGGAGCGATTGGAAAACCGGGCTGCGGGAACTGGCCTTCTTTACGCCGTTAGTTCTGGGGCTGGGACTGGCGCTGGGCTTTCTCCATCCGCATGGCAACGCGCTGCGATTCTCGATGATTCCGACGTGGATCTATATCTTCATTTTCGTTGCTGTTCCGGAGGAACTTTACTTTCGCGCGTGGGTGCAGAACCTGCTGGAACGGCGGGTGGGACGGCGAGCGGCGCTCGGGATTACGGCCGTGTTGTTCGGGCTCTCCCATTTCAATAAACGGTCGGGGCACTTCAACTGGCGCTACGTCTTGCTGGCAAGCGTCGCCGGGATCTTCTACGGCCGGGCATGGCGCGAGCAAAGGCGAGTGCCGGCGTCGGCAATCACCCACGCCAGCCTGGACGCCATCTGGTCGTTTTGGTTTTAGCAAGGGACCGGAGGATCTACAGCAATGGGCAAAATGGCGCTTGAGTCGAAAGCTTTTCCCGCGGAAACGACCGCCTACCGCCGGTACTTCGTTTGGGCCCAGATCATCATCACGTTTCTGTTTCTGGAGTTGGCTCTTTGGGCGCCCACGACGCACATCCGGAACCGGTGGGCCGTCATCGCGATGTTCACGATTCTTGCCCTCGTGCTGATCGACCGGCCGTCGCTGGAGCGCCTCGGCCTCCGATTGCCGAAAACGTTCGGCGCCAGCGTAGTGCTGGGGATCGGTTTTGCAACGGTTGTTTTCATGGTGATTCTGGTGAGCTGGGCGGGCGGCCAAATTCCCGCCAATTCGACCTGGCCGAAATTGCAGTTGGCATGGGAGTACCTGATCTGGGCCCTGCTTCAGGAATTCCTGCTGCAATCGTTTTTCTTCAACCGCTGTGAAGAGCTGTATGGAAGCTCGGCTGCGGTTTGGATGGCGTCCACGCTCTTTGCCGCCGCCCACCTGCCCAGTCCCGTCCTTACTACCGCTACGCTCATCGGCGCCCTTTTCTTCTGCGAAATGTACCGCCGCTACCGCAGCATCTATCCCCTCGCGATCGTCCACGCGATGCTGGGACTGACCATTGCCCTCACCATGCCCGACAGCCTGCTGCACCACATGCGGGTGGGGATTGGGTATCTGCGCTACCAGTGAGTGTGGGGCGCTCCTGGAGACCAAAGGCGGCGCCCCTTCGGAGTGGCGCTGGTGGGTGACAAACTTTAGAGAAAACGTCACAAAACTCTACAGTTTAGGGCGGGGGAGAGCGGTATGATCCGAGTAAGGCAGCACCGAACATCTGCGCGATGCTATGAGGAATTCCGTTCTTCGCTTTCCAGTGACTAAGGGCAGGCTGCGCCCGGGTTTCGTCTTCCGGTTCGTCTTCTTATTTCATCTTGTCGTGTTTTACCCGCACCTATTGTGGGGGCAAGTCGCTGCGCCGGCGACTGGAGGGCGAACCATTCACGGCATAGTGAAATCGGGGAATATGCCGATTCCCGGCGCTGGAGTTTCCGCGGCGAATGCGGCCACCAAGGAACAAGTCAATACCTCGACGGACGTGGACGGCAGTTATTCGTTGCGAATTCCCGCCGATGGGCGCTATACCGTGCGGGTGCAGATGGCGGCGTTTGCCGGAAGCGCGCAGGAAGTGGTGCTGGATGCAACCCATCAGGACGTGCAGGCGAATTTTGAACTGGTGCTGCTGTCGCGGGTGCGCGAAGCTGGCAATGACAATGACCAGCGGCGGGCGAATGCGAGCGGTCGCGGTTTTCAGAGTCTTTCCGTGTTTCAGAGTGAAGCGGGGCAGGATTCGGCCAGTGCTTCCATGAGCGACGTAGCGCCTTCCGGTATGCCGGTTCCGGGGATTGCGCCGGGCATTGCAACGAACGGCGCGACGGAATCTGTGGCGGTTTCGGGCAACACTTCCAATTTGTTCAATGCGATGAGCGCTGACGAACTGCAGCAGCGCTTCAACGATGCCCGCCAACAGGGGGGAGGATTCGGAGGTGGAGGCGGATTTGGTGGTCCCGGGGGTGGTCGCGGAGGCGGAGGGTTCGGTGGCGGGGGGCCGATGGTTTTTGGCCGGCGGGGTTTCGACATCAATCGCCCGCATGGATCGTTATATTACAGCGCGGGCGATTCGGCGCTGAATGCATCGCCGTTTGCGCTCACCGGCCAGCCAACGGAAAAACCGGCATATTTTCAGAACAGTTTCGGCGGCTCCGTGGGCGGACCGCTGAATATTCCCCATATCTACCACGGCGGGAGCAAGACTTTTTATTTCATCAACTACAACGGCAGGCGCGCGGAAAATCCTTTCGATCAATTCTCGACGGTGCCGACGGTGGCGGAGAGAGGGGGAACATTGCCGGTAGCGATTTTCAATCCCGTGACCAAGACCACTGGGAACGAGATTTCGCCGCCGCCGACCACTCAATCGGGAACCTGTATCCCCACACCCGGGGACATAAGTTGCATCGCGCTGGGATTGTTGCAATATATTCCGTCGCCGAACTTGCCGGGCAATTATCAAAACTTCCACTACGTGACTTCGGCCACCAGCGACAGCGACGATCTGAACATACGTTTGAACCACAGCTTCGGCGCGGCGCCCGCCGGCGGACGCCGGGGCGGAGGCCGCAACGCTCCGCGCAACAATCTGACGTTTGGCTTCCACTACCACGGATCGAGCGCCACTCTGACGAATCCGTTCCCAAGCGTAGGCGGCAACACAACGGTCCGCAGCTTTGACGTTCCCGTGTCTTACACGCGCAGCATCGGAAAGCTGACCAACATTGTTCGCGCCGACTTTAACCGCAGCCGGACGCGCACGCAGAATCTGTACGCTTTCAGCAACGACATTACCGGCACGCTGGGAATCACGGGAGTTTCCGAGAATCCGTTCGACTGGGGACTGCCGAATCTGTCCTTTACAAACTTTGCCAGTCTTCAGGACACGACTCCGCACCTCACGCGAAACCAGACCTTTACCTTCTCCGACAATGTCGTCTGGAATCACGGCAAGCATACCTGGCGCTGGGGCGGAGATTTCCGGCGTGTGCAGGTGAATACGGAAACTGACAGCAACCCGCGCGGCTCGTTCGTTTTCACCGGTGCCAATACCTCACAGCTCGATGGCAGCGGAAACCCCGTGGCCGGTACCGGATATGACTTTGCCGACTTTCTGCTCGGATACCCGCAGCAAACTTCCGTGCAGTTTGGACAAAGCGACTACTTCCGCGGCAACTACTGGGATTTGTATGCGCAAGATGAGTGGAAGATGCGCGCGAATCTGACGCTCAATCTCGGGGTGCGCTACGAGTACGTTTCGCCGCTCACGGAAGTGAACAATCGCATTGCGAACCTCGACCTCTCTCCCGGGGTGCTGAATCCGGCGCTGGGCGTGGCGGCGGTGACGCCGATTCAGCCGGGGCAAGCGGGGCCATACAGCGGCAGCCTGCCGGCCAGCCTGGTGCGGCCGGATCGCAACAACTTTGCGCCGCGGATCGGCTTTGCGTGGAAGCCGTTTTCCAAAACCGTGGTGCGCGGCGGTTACGGCATCAACTACAACACGGGCGCGTATCAGAGCATCGCGCAGCAACTTGCCTTTCAGCCGCCGTTCGCCACCACGGCGACCAACGTTCAGATGGCTCCTGGAGAGCTGACGCTGCAAAACGGATTTCCGGCGGCTACCCGCATCACCAACAATTACGCGGTGAATCCGAATTACCGGCTGGGCTATGTGCAGATTCGCAATCTGGACATTCAACAGCAGATTCGCCCCACCCTGCTGCTGAATATTGACTACACGGGAACCAAGGGAACGGATCTCGACATTCTGGAAGCGCCGAACCGAACCGCGACCGGGATTCGCATTCTCGCGGTTGACGCCTTCACCTACGAAAGCTCAGTGGCGGATTCAGAAGCCAACGCGGCATCGGTGCGGCTGCGCAAGCGCTTGTCGGGAGGAGTCGCGATCGGCGGCATCTACACGTTTTCCAAGGCGATGGATGATGCGTCTTCTATCGGCGCGGGAGCAACCTCGGGGGCGAATACCCCTGGACTGGGCGGGGGCGGTACCGGCGCTGGCGGAGGCGGTTCGTCGGGCGGAGGTGCGGCCAACGTTGCGCAGAATCCTTTCGATCTGCCTGCGGAGCGTGGACTTTCCAGCTTCAACCAGACCCATAAGTTCACCGCGGATTATTTGTGGGAGCTACCCTTTGGGCACGACAAGCGTTGGCTCACGGGAAATGCGCCGCTGCGCGCCATTTTTGGCGACTGGCAATGGAGCGGCGACTGGACGATTGCATCCGGTCTGCCGTTTACGCCGCGACTGCTGGGCAACATCAATGACGTGAACGGCGGAACGAACGGTACGTTGCGGCCGAACTTGGTTCCCGGGCAATCGGTGAGCCTGGCGCATCCCTCGATTGCGGAGTGGTTCAATAAGGCTGCATTCATTGCGCCGTCCACGGGTACCTACGGCGATGCGCGCCGCAACAGCATCATCGGCCCGGGCAGCAAAGTGTTTGACATGGCGTTCACAAAAATCTTTCCCATGAAGGAAGCGCGCGTGCTGGAGTTCCGGGCTCAGGCCACCAACATTTTCAACAAACCGAACTACTCCTCGATTGATACGAACTATTACTCGCCCTCCTTTGGCCGGGTTACGGCGGCTGGGGCCATGCGACAGTTCACGATTACGGCACGTTTTCGTTTCTGAGGAGGACGCTGCTGCGGGAGACGCTCTCGAAGACGATCACCATGACTCTCACTCCAAACCGATTCGCCCCAAACCGATTCGCCGATAAAGCTGTAGCGCTGCTGCTGGTGCTTGTGCTCCTGTGTGCCGCTTTGCCTTCGCAGCAAACGGGATATGTGTTTCACGCGGAATCGGATCTGGTGCTGGTGAATGTGACGGTGAGGGACAAGAGCGGAAAGCTTGTGCAGGGAATGAAACCGGAAGATTTCACGGTTTTCGAGGACAACAAACCGCAGAAGATTGTTTCCTTTGATGTGGAGAATGTGGATGCGGCACCAGCGTTGGATGTGACCCAGGCGAAGCCGCTGCCGGAGCCGGCATCTGGGCAGGCGAGTCCGGCGGCTTCCGCGGCAGATACGGCGGCCCAGTTCGCGTCCCAGTTCAAAGACCGGCGCCTGATTGTTTTGTTCTTTGATCTCTCTGCCATGGAACCGGATGAAATCGACCGCGCGGTTACGTCCGCCGAACACTACGTCGATACACAAATGGCGCCCGCGGACCTGGTGTCGATTGTTTCGCTGGGAAGTTCGCTGCTGGTGAATCAGGACTTTACCGCGGATCACGCGCTGCTGAAAAAACAGTTGCAGGCATTCAATTCGGGCAGCGGCCAAGGTTTCGAGGAAGGCACCACGGGTACGACCGAGGGGACGCCGGACACGGGCCAGCCCTTTACCGCCGACGATACCGAATACAACATCTTCAATACCGACCGGCGCCTGGAGGCGTTGCGATCGGTGGCGGAAAAGCTGGCGCACGTTCAGCAGAAGAAATCGCTGATTTATTTTTCCAGCGGCATGAACCGCACCGGCATTGAGAATCAATCGGAACTGCGTGCGGCGGTGAACGCGGCGGTGCGTTCCAACCTGGCGATTTACACCATGGACATGCGGGGCCTGCAAGCGCTGGTGGCGGGCGGGGAAGCCCAGAACGCCAGCCTGCGCGGCGTTTCGGCGTATTCCGGACAGGCGACCCTCAATGCGTTGAATTCCAATTTCACCACGCAGGAAACGCTGGTGACGCTGGCCAGCGATACCGGCGGGCGCGCGTTTCTCGACTCCAACGACTTCAGCAAGATTTTCAAGGGAGTACAGCAGGACACCTCGACTTACTACCTGCTCGGCTATCACAGCACAAACACCGCGCGCGACGGGCGTTACCGGCGCATCGTCGTGAAGAGCAACGTTCCCGGAGTGAAGATCGACTACCGCCGCGGCTACTACGCGCCCGCCGATTATCGGCATTCCACGAAGGACGACAAGGAGCGGCAGCTTGAGGAGGAACTTGCTTCCGATCTGCCGACTACGGATTTCCCGCTGTATCTGGGCGTCGCTTACTTCCGGCTGGAGGGCAACAAGTTTTTCGTTCCCATCTCGCTGGTGGTGCCGGGCTCGCAGATTCCATTCGTCCGCAGCAGCGACCGCGACAAGGCAACGCTCGATGTGATTGGAATGGTGCTGGATAACGAACGCCACCCCTTGAACAGAATTCGCGACACCGTGAGACTCGCGGTGAGCACGTCGGCGGAGGTGCAAAAAAAGAATGTGCAGTATGACACCGGGATGAGCCTGCTGAGCGGCAAGTATCACCTGAAATTTGTCGTGCGGGAGAATCAGACCGGCCGCATGGGATCCTTCGAAAGCGACATCGAGGTGCCGGGATTGAAGGCACTGCCGCTGAAGATGAGTTCAGTGGTACTGGCCAGCCAGATTCAACCTGTAAAGAAGAGTGCGGACCTGAACCCGCTGGTTCACGACGGTTCCGAGATTATCCCCAACATCACGCATGTTTTCTCGGCCACGCAGCACCTGCTGCTTTATTATGAGGTGTACGATCCGGCGCGGCCCGCTGTCGCCGATTCCGCAAGAGGCCAAGACAAAGACACCAAGCCCAGCATCCGGCTTTTGTCCAACGTCGCCTTCTTCCAGGGTAAGGCCAAAGCCTACGAAAGCTCGTTGGTGGAGTTGACGGAATTGAATGCGCGAGAGCGGAAGGCTGCCGTCTTCCAGTTAGACGTGCCGCTCACATCGCTCAAACCGGGTTTTTATACCTGCCAGGTAAATGTCATCGATGACGCCGGCGGGCACTTCCTGTTTCCGCGGCTTGCCTTGCTGATCCGGCAAGAGAGTTCGAGCGCTGCACGATGAACCCAAATCTCCAAGTTAAGTCGTCATTTGCCGCCTCTCGCAGGAAATATTCAAAGCGGCTTTCCAAGCTTCGTGTAGCTGTAGTCTTCCATAGCTGCACCCCCGGAGTTCCTGTGTCATCTACCGGAGATGAAGCCGGCGGTTCTGACAACGACTCCGGCACGATATAAAATAAAGAAGAAACCAAAGGGCCGCGCGAACTAGTCATCCAGCTCGCACTTATGCTCCGCCAAGTCACGGAAAGTCATTGACAGCTATCACTCATCTTAGTGGTTACCAGGAACTGCCTTGCTCGCTCCATTGAACTGCAAACGCCGCCTTGAAAAATCCGGGGGTCGCAATTAGCAGCCCTGTGGCGAAGTCCGCTAAGTTTGCCGGTGTTCCCGGAACCAACGTGAGGACGGGCCGCTTCTAGGGAGCTCGCTTCCGGCCTCAGGAGCGACTGGAAGAGCTACAGGTCGATTCCGCGCGTCGCCCAGGGGCATATTGAAGATAAGCGCAAACCCTTAGTGGTTCTGTCCCACCAAAGCGACCTCGTTGAGCCTGTCCTCGGGGCGGGCTTCAGCTTTTCGTCCCCCAGGCCGCTTCCGGAACTTTGCCTGCAGCTTATCGAGGTAAACGTAGTAAACCGGCGTGATGTAGAGCGTTATGACCTGCGAAAAGAGCAGACCACCCACTACCGCCAAGCCCAAACCTCGCCGCGAGTCCGCGCCCGCGCCAAAGCCGATCGCGATGGGCAGCGTTCCCATCAGGGCCGCCATGGTTGTCATCATGATTGGACGGAACCGGACGAGCGCGCCCTGATAGATGGATTCTTCTGGGTTCTTTCCTTCTGTCCGCTCTGCTTCCAGGGCAAAGTCAATCATCATGATGGCATTCTTTTTGACGATGCCGATTAGCATGATGATCCCCACGAACGAGTAAAGATTCAGTTCCTGGTGGAAGAGGGTGAGAGTCAGGAGCGCGCCAACGCCGGCGGAAGGTAAACCGGAGAGAATTGTCAGCGGGTGGATGAAGCTCTCATACAGAATTCCAAGAATGATGTAGATCACCAGAATCGCCGCCAGCAGCAACAAGCCCATGCCGGTGAATGAGTTTTGGAAAGCTTGGGCAGTCCCCTGGAACGTGCGTTGGATATCTCCGGGGAGCACCCGATTGGCCTCGCGCTCAACTAGTTTTGTCGCGTCGCCCAGCGCGGTTCCGGGCTTGAGGTTGAAGCTGATGGTGGCAGCCGGCAACTGGCCCAGGTGATTCACCATCAGGGGACCAACCGAAGGCACCAGCTTCGCGACGGTGTCGAGCGGAATCATTTTCCCTGCGCTCGAGCGGACGTAGAGAAGGGAAAGCTTGTCAGGATTGTTCTGGAATTCCGGCAACAATTCTACGATGACGTAGTACTCATTGTTGGGCGAGTATATAGTGCTGATCTGGCGGGTACCGTACGCGGAATAGAGAGCATCGGAAACCTGAGCTGGTGTCAATCCCAGTGCGTACGCTTTATCGTGGTCGACTTCCACGGTGAGCTGCGGGTTCTTCACCTGCAGATCGCTGGTAACATCCTGCAATTGCGGAAGTGCGCGGAGAGCATTTTCCAGCTTGGGCGCATCCTGGTAAAGCTGGGTCGTGTCGGGCGATTGCAGCGTGTACTGATATTGCGACTTTGTCAGAGATCCGCCGATGCGGATGGTCGGCGGAATTTGCATGAACACATTCAGCCCCGGAATCTGCGATACCTTCGGACGAAGTTCCTGAATAACCTCCATCGCGCTCATGTGGTGGACGCGATCTTTCTTGTCCTTCAGCCGAAAGAAGATGCGACCCTGATTGATGGGATTGCCGATCGAAGACATGGTGTTCATGACGCTGGGATCGAACCGCACAACATCGGCCACCTTCTGCTGCAACTGCATCATGTCCTGAAACGCAATTCCCTGTTGCGCTTCGGTAAACGCGAAGGCCAGGCCTTGATCTTCGTCCGGGATGAATCCGGTCTTCGAGATGGTGTACAGATAAAACGTCAGCCCGATCACAACGAAAGACACCATCAGCGTTGCGAACTTGTGCCGCAGGACTGACTTCAGGCTGCGGTCGTAACCCCGCAACCAGGCATCGAAAACCCGATCGCTGAAATTGAAGAGCCGTCCGTGGCCCGACCGCTCCTGGTGACGGAGAAACCGGCTACAGAGCATCGGAGTCAGGGTCAGCGATACGAATCCCGAAACCAGGATCGCGGCGCCGATCGTGACCGCGAATTCATGCAGCAAACGTCCGATGATTCCCCCCATGAACAGCAGCGGAATAAAGACGGAGGCCAGCGACAGCGTCATAGACAGAATGGTGAAGCCAATCTGGCTGGCGCCATCCCGGGCGGCTTGCTGCGGTGTTTTCCCCATCTCCATGTGGCGGACGATGTTCTCCAACATGACGATGGCGTCGTCCACCACGAATCCGACGGACAACGTCAGTGCCATCAACGACAGATTGTCGACACTATAGCCCAGCAGGTACATCACCGAAAACGTCCCGATGATCGACATGGGCAAAGCCAGTGACGGGATGATGGTGGCGGAAACGTTGCGCAGAAAGACGAAGATCACCATGATGACGAGACCGAGGGCCAGCAACAAGGTGAACTTCACGTCGTTGACCGACGCACGAATGGAGACCGAGCGGTCATAAAGCGTGTCGATTCGGACCGCGGCAGGGATATGCTCTTGCAGCCTGGGCAGCAGCTTCTTGATGTTGTCCACGACCGCAACGGTATTGGTCCCCGGCTGCTTTTGAATCGCCAGCACGATGGCCCGAACTCCGTTGAACCAACTTGCGGTCTTGTCGTTCTGCACGCTGTCAAGCACGCGGCCGAGCTCGTTCAGGCGAACCGGGGAACCATTCCGATAGGCCACCACCATTGGCCCGAACTGCAGAGCATTCATCCGCTGCCCGTTGGACAGAATCGTGAAGGTACGGTTTTGTCCGTAAAGCGTGCCCGTGGGAAGGTTGGTGTTTCCCGATTGCAGGGCTGCAGTGACTTCGTCGATTCCTATCTGGCGCGATGCCAGAGCACTCGGATCGAGCTGCGCCCGCATTGCGTATTTCTGCGCTCCATACACTTGCACCTGGGCCACGCCATTCACCATGGAGACGTTCTGGGCAATGGTGGTCTCCGCGGCCTCGTCGACGTCGGACAGCTTCATCGTTGGCGAACTCAGCGCCAGATAAAGGATGGGCGAATCGGCGGGATTCACTTTCTGGAAAGTCGGTGGCGTCGGCATCTGCGGAGGCAATTGTCCGCCAGCCGCGGTGATGGCGGCCTGAACATCTAATGCAGCGCCATCGAGGCTCCGGCTGAGGCTGAACTGAATGGTGATGTTGGTCAGCCCAAGGGAATTCGTGGACGTCATCGAGTCAATGCCGGCGATGGTCGAGAATTGCTTTTCCAGCGGGGTGGCAACGGAAGAAGCCATCGTGTCCGGACTCGCGCCAGGAAGAGAAGCGCTCACCAAAATCGTGGGAAAGTCCACATTCGGCAGGTCGCTGACGGGCAGCAGCTGATACGCGAAAATACCAAAGACAAGAATAGCGGCCATGACCAACGTGGTCATAATGGGCCGATGGATAAAGAGCTCGGAGAGACTCACAGTCCGCCTCCGGCAGGACCGCTGGCAGCAGCCGTATCCGTCTTGGTTCCAGGCAGGGTGCCTTGCACAATCACTTTTGCATTCGGGGCCACACGCAACTGGCCGTTCACGATCACGCGCTCACCTGTCTTCAAGCCGTCCGAAATGATGGTCACATTCTGGTACGCCCCCGCCGTCTTCACGGGGCGCGATTCAGCCGTGCTGTCGGTTCTGACGACATATACGTACTCGCCCTGCTGACCGGTCTGAATTGCCTTGGTCGGCACGACGACGGCATTCTTCTGGGTCGAGAGCACCAACGCAACATCTACAAACTCTCCCGGCCACAAACGCCGGTCCTTGTTCTGGAACGTGCCTTTCAGCTTGAACATGCCTGTCGTTGTGTCCACGCCGTTGTCAATGAACGTCAAGCGGCCCTCTGCCGGACTGTCCGACTGTCCCTTGGGAAAGGCGAGAACTTTGAGCTGTCCAGAGGAGAAGTGCGGTCGAACCCGATCCAGGTTCGCTTCCGGCACGGAAAAGGTGACGTAGATCGGAGTGACCTGGTTCAACTGCAGCAGATAGGGCGTATCGTTCGCCTTCACCAGATTGCCCAGATTGATCATCAATGCTCCGGTGCGTGCGTTGATGGGAGCAACGATATCTGTGTACTGCAGCTGCACGCGGGCGGCCTCGACGGCGGCCTTGTCTGCCTCCACTGCGGACGCATCGGCCTTTGCCTGGGCGCGCAACTGGTCGGCCTGTTCATGGGAGACAATACCTTCTTTTTCCAGGCCGGAGTAGCGCTCTGCCTGGAGGCGCGAATTCTCCGCCTGCGCTTGATCGTGCTTCATCTGGCCAATGGCTTTTGCCAGGTCCGCCTGGAAAGGCCGTTTGTCCAGCTGAAACAGCGGTTGGCCTTGGCGTACATCCTCTCCTTCCTTGAAGAAGATTCTCTGGATTTGACCGTTGACTTGGGACCTGATTTGCACTGTCTGGTACGCTTCAACGTTACCGATGGCCTGGATCTGAACCGGAATGTCTCGCTGCTCGACACTGGCCACGACCACCGGTGCCGGTGGACGACCCCCGGAACCGCCTGCCACCTGAACTTGTTCTTTGTTTCCGCAACCAGATAACAAAAGAACAGCCGTCAGAGGGAAGAGCAAAATCGACGACCGCAGCCGTTCGACGGCGTGTTTCATGACGGTAGGCTCCCGCAAGCGTGATACGCACATCATTCTATATTGACGGGCTGGATCGGTCTGCTGTCACTGTGCGTTCCGTCGCTGAGTTCCGCTAACGCCACAGGCCCTGGCGAATGGGTAGCCCTATTTCACCAGTCCCACAATCAGGTCGCTAGGCCCGGGTAGGTTGATTCGGCGCACCTCGGTGAAACCCGCAGCCTTCATCCAGTGGGTGTATTCGAACTCGCTGTAACTGGCGCCGGCGTCGGTGGAGACGAGCATGTTCAGTGAGAACAGTGCCGCGTGTTGCGGCCCGGTCTTGTCGGGATTGAGGATGAAGTCTTGCACGACGAGGCGGCCGTTCGGCGCGAGTGCCTGGTGTGCGCGGCGGAAGATGTCCCGGTTCTGCTCCTCGGAAAACATGTGGCAGATCGCGTTCAGCATGATGATGTCGTAGCCGGAGCCAAAGTCGTCTTGGAGCATGTCTCCAGTGCGAAGGCTGACTTGTGCCAAGACGCCAGCCCGGCTGACATATTCGGTGGTGAGCGGCACGACCTCTGGGATGTCAAGAATCTCGCACTGCACATCGGGACTCGCTTTTGCGAACGCGATGGAATATGCGCCGGAGCCGCCGCCGAGATCGAGGATGCGGCGAACACCGGCTGTGCCCAGGGTCTTCACCACCAGCGGGGCGCGATCTTTGGCGCTGCGTTGCATGCCGGCAATGAAGTTGCAGGTCCATTCGGGGGCTTCGTCGCGATCATCGTTACGAAGATCGATGGGGACGCGGGTACCACTGCGCACAGCGCCGGTCATGGTGCTCCAGCGATGCCAGAGGTTGGCTATGTGCAGCAGACCATTGCGGTGGTTGTCTTTGGAGCCCTGAACAAAGAAGCGTGCTGACTCGGGCGTGTTCTTGTAATCGTCGCCGCTCTTCGAGAGTAGTCCGAGGGCGACGAGCGCGTTGAGCAGCATGCCTACGGCGCGGGCATTCGCATTGATCCTCGTCCCGATCTGTTCAGCATTGGCTCCGTCCCCGACGGCGGTAAAGATGTCGAGTTCAAGCGCCGTAAGAATGCAGCGACTCGACATGTAGCCGCGGATCATCTGTTCGAGGCGATCGGGCAGTATCCCTGCTTTCTCGCGGGCAGCCATCGCCTCACGGAACTTTTCCCCATGCTCGACCGACATGGCCTTCATCGCAGGGGCATCGTTCCATACGAGACGATCGATGGGCTTGCCGTCGCGCAGATGCGTCCCGACGATTTCGGATACATCCGACGGTTGCAGGCGCCGGTACCACACCCCTGCCGGATAGACGACCACCACTGGACCTTCATCACACAGTCCCATGCAGCCGCAGGTAGTGAGTTGCACATCGTTGCTGAGGCCGCGCGCCTGTATCTCGCGATCGAGCGCGTCGAGCACAGCGAACGACCCGTTGGCCGGGCAGGAGGAGATGCCTTCTGGTTTTTGCTGCGTGCAGACGAAGAGATGAAAG
This sequence comes from Terriglobales bacterium, assembly GCA_050014475.1. Taxonomy (GTDB): domain Bacteria; phylum Acidobacteriota; class Terriglobia; order Terriglobales; family Acidobacteriaceae; genus Acidiflorens. Next base: position 89,658 of record JBEKDG010000002.1, read on the forward strand.
CGGAACGGTTCCATCGCGATCTCCGAGCCCGGATTTCCGAGCTCAGATTGATGTTAACGCTTTATCCTCGGCGGCGCAGAGCCGGTTCGAGGAAATCCCGGGGAATGCGGCTCAGTGATCGTGCGTAAGTCAGGTGGCAAGTTCTTACGGCTATCGGAGTTGTGCGCGTCGTCGAGCTTTCGGGCAATGCAGTGCTCAAACAGATCGCCCAACGGAAAGAGTATATTGATTTCGCAACGGTTGCTCCGTCGGGAGATCTCTCGCTGAGTTGATGAAAGCCGCTACTCTAACGTCACCTCAAGAAGTTTGGAAGCGGCCTCTTCGGATCGGCCAGGTTGCAAGGCCGGAACCGAAGCCAGGTCAAGTTCTTGTGCGGGTGCGGGTGTGTGGAGTGTGCCGCACCGATTTGCACATCGTCGAAGGCGACTTGCCTCCCTGTCGCCCTGGAGTAATCCCCGGACATCAGATTGTCGGTGAAGTCGTAGCTGGAGCTTCGGAGGAATTTCCTGTCGGCACACGTGTGGGCGTTTCCTGGATGGGAGGAACAGACGGCACGTGCCGGTATTGTCGCCTTGGTCTGGAGAATCTCTGTGATTCACCCACGTTTACCGGTTATACCGTGGACGGCGGCTATGCGGAATACGCAGTCGTTCGCTCCGATTTCACTTTTCCTCTTCCCGATCAACTGGACGATTTACACGCCGCGCCGCTGTTGTGCGCGGGCATTATTGGTTTTCGCAGCCTTCGTGTGGCCGGCGTCAAGCATGGCGACCGTGTCGGGCTGTTCGGGTTCGGTGCCTCGGCCCATCTGGCAATCGCGGTCTTACGCTCCTGGAATTGCGAGGTGTACGTTTCCACGCGAGGAGCGACTCATCGCCAACTAGCAGCTTCTCTTGGGGCGGTTTGGGTGGGAAGTGAGACGGACAGACCGCCCGCGGAGCTCGACTGCGCCGTCACCTTCGCTCCTAGTGGCGATGTCGTAGTAGCCGCTCTATCCAGCCTGAGGAAGGGAGGAGTGGTTGCCATCAACGCCATTCACTTGGACCGGATTCCCCAGTTCGACTATGACCGCCTGCTGTGGGGCGAGCGCCAGCTTCGGAGTGTCGCGAACATGACTCGAGCTGACGCCCGAGATTTCCTCCAGGTCGCGAGCGAGATTGATTTGAGGCCGAGAGTAACTGCGTTCCCGCTCGACCAGGCCAATGAAGCTTTGATTGCGGTAAAAGAGGATTCCATCGACGGAGCTGTCGCCATAGTCGTGTGAGGCGGCCGGGCGTATTGCGAAACATCCCACCCTTTACAGGTTTCTCGATTTCGCCACTAGTGCCGCGACCGTGTGCTTGTTACTGCTGTCGATCCAGGCTTGCTGGTTGAGCCGGGCGTCCCCGCCCGGCTGGACCCTTCGACTTCGCTCAGGGCAAGCTCGCGAGACGCCCGTCCCTCCACCGTATGACTCATCACGCGGTCACGGTACCAGAGAAGACGTTAGCGCAAAAGTGCAGTCACTTGACCGAAGTCTTGGTGACCTTCGGCGCGGATGCCAAGTCCGGCGGCGGTCCGATGTTGTCGGGCAGCTTGCCGTTCAGAGAATCGAGGAACTGCAGCAAATCATCACGCTCGTCAAAGGTGAGGAAGTCGAGCGCATGGATTTGCTTGTCCAGGTGATCGTTCATATTGCCGCCGCCAATGTAATGCGCGAGCGCATCTTTCACCGTGGGAAAGCTCCCGTCATGCATGTAAGGCGCGCGATGCGCCAAGTTGCGGAGGGTAGGTGTCTTGAAGGCGCCCATGTCCTCATCTTTCTTGGTTTCGCTAAAGCGGCCGACATCATTCAGATTGCCGCGCGTATCCGCCCCGATGCCGAGGTTGTGGAACTTGTTATCGGTGAAGAGCGCGCTGGTCTTGCCAATGCTATGGCACACCTCGCAGTTGGCCTTCTTCGGGTCGGTGAAGATCTTCAGGCCGCGCTGCGCAGCGGGTGAAAGCGCCTGCTTGTCATGTCCATAGTAAAAGCGGTCAAAGGGCGAATCGCCTGCGATCACCGTGCGTTCGAACGAAGCAATGGACTTGGCGACAAGGTCAATGTTGATCTGGTCCGTGCCCCAGGCTTTCTTAAAGAGCGCAACGTATTTAGGGTCCGCCTGGAGGTGCTTCACAACTCCGTCGAGCGAGTGTGCCATTTCGACCGGATTGGCCATGGGTCCCTTGGCCTGCTCTTCGAGACTGGGGGCACGGCCATCCCAGAATTGCAGAGTGCTATAGGCGGAATTGATTACCGTGGGCGCGTGGCGAGTGCCGGTTTTTTTGCCGACGCCGAACGAGACCTGGTGTTCATCGGAAAAGGCAAACTGCGGTGCATGGCAGGAGGCACAGGAGATCGTGCCATCCACGGAGAGCTGCGGATCGTAGTAAAGCCGGCGACCGAGAGCAATGGTGTCTTCGGTCGGAGGATTATCCGCCGGAATCGGCACCGGAGGGAGACCAAGAGGAGCCTTGATCTGAACGGTCTTGCCCACCGGCAGGACCGGGCCACCTGCAGACGACTGGGCGCTCGCCCGCCAACTGCAGTTCGCAGCAATCAGCACAGATAGAACAAACAGCAAACCGAATAAGCATAATTTCCAGCTGTTTTTCATCGGAACACACCTCCGCTAGGTTTGGAGGCTAACTCTTCCATCCAGTTCAATTCAGTGACGTAGGACACAAGATGCTGCCCGTCTTCCGTTTGGGGGCGGGCCACTTTTCAACCGCGGATTTTTCCGGCATACAGCGCCATTCCCACCACGGCGTCGATTCCCAGCGCGTCGAGGCTGTCGATTTCCTGCTGTTCGGTAATACCGCCAGCGACCACCAGGTGTCGTTGAGTGGCGCGGCGGATAGCATGAACCGTCTCCATCGGAATTCCGCCCATTAAGCCTTCCGTGTCGATGTTGGTATAGAGAAAGGTCTCGCAGAAAGGTTCCAGCTCGCGAATTATGTCGAGGGCAGTGACCGCAGTCTGCGTGCGCCAGCCGTCAATCGCAACTCGGCCTCCGCGGGAGTCGAGGGCAAACATTAGTGCCGCCCTCGGGAGTTTGTCTGCCAGTGCGCGAGCGTGCTCGTGGTTGATCCGGCCTTCGGTCAACAACGCGGACCCGATGATCACCTTGCGCGCGCCGATGTTCAGAAGTTCCTGCGCAGTTTCCAGATCGCGAATGCCGCCGCCAACCTGGCAGTTCAGGCGGCCGACGATCTGCTTCACCAACGACCGGTTGTCACCGGCGCCGCGCGCTGCGTCGAGGTCGATGAGTTGGACCATGGGATACCTGGAAAAGCGTTCGATCCAGTAGTCGAAGTTGTCGAACTCCAGTTTCTTCTTTTCCCCCTGGACTAACTGCACGATCTTGCCGCCCATAAGGTCGATCGACGGAATCAGCATGGCCACCTCACCGGCACGCTGGCAGCGTGCAGTTCGCCTTTTAATTGGGCGATGTTCTCGATACCGAAATGAAAGATGGAAGCGGCCAGAGCCGCGTCCGCGCGCCCGTTGCGAAACACTTCAATGAAGTCTCGCGCCGCCCCGGCGCCGCCCGACGCGATCACAGGAATGGAAACTGAATCGGCCACAAGCTGCACCAACTCGCAATCAAAACCAGCCTGGGTGCCGTCGCGGTCCATGGAAGTGAGCAGGATTTCTCCCGCACCGCACGCGGCCGCTTCCCGCGCCCATAGAATCGCGTCGCGGCCCGTCGGAATGCGCCCTCCGGCAACGAACACCTCGAAACCACCATTGACCCGCCTGGCATCGATGGACACCACGACTGCCTGCGAGCCAAAACGAGCGGCGATTTTTCCGATGAGCGTCGGGTCCTTCACCGCGGCTGAGTTGATGGCGATTTTGTCGGCGCCTGCCTCGAACACGGCCGCGGCGTCGGAGAGTTCACGGATTCCTCCGCCGACCGTGAAGGGAATAAACAAACTGCGCGCGGTGCGGGAGACGACGTCGAGCATCGTCTGGCGTTTATCGCTGGTGGCCGTGATATCGAGCAGAACGATCTCGTCCGCGCCATCGCGGGCGTGGGCAGCGGCACATTCCATCGGGTCCCCGGCGTCGCGCAGATTAACGAACTGCACGCCTTTCACGACCCGGCCGTCGTCCACATCGAGACAGGCGATGATGCGTTTGGTCAGCACTTAACCTCACAAAAATTCTTGAGAATGAGCAGCCCCACGGTCCACGATTTTTCCGGATGGAACTGCACTCCGAAAATGTTTTCTTGTTCGACGGCGGCGGAAAACTGCGCTCCGTATTCGGTCGCTGCCGTGGTGGCGGCAACCACCGGCGCTTGAAAAGAATGAGTGTAGTAGACGAAGGATTCTGGTGCGACGTTACGCAGCAAGCGCGAACCTTCCCGGACCGCCAGCGAATTCCATCCGACGTGCGGCGATTTCACCGACGACGGAAACTGCCGGCATCTTCCAGCAAAAATTCCTGCTCCCGCCAATTCGGGGGCTTCGTCACTGCCCTCGAACAGCCACTGCATTCCCAGGCAGATCCCGAGGAATGGCTTGCCGGCGTTCGCGCCTTGCAGCACGGCGTCTCGCAAGCCTGTGTTGTCGAGGCCGCCCAATGCGCTGAAGTGCCCGACGCCAGGCAGAACGATCTTGTCCGCGGTTGCGACGGTTTCAGGCTGCGTGGTTACGACGACTTCGGCGCCGAGATAGTCAAACGCCTTCTTCACCGAATTCAGGTTGCCTGCGCCGTAATCCACGATAGCGATCATAGAAGCCCCTTGGTGCTCGGCAGCATGCGTCCGAGGCGGCGGTCGCGGGAGCAGGCCACGCGCAGAGCTCGTGCAAAAGCTTTGAAGAGCGCTTCGATCTTGTGATGGCTGGAGCGTCCGTAAAGCACACGCGCATGAATATTCGCGCGCGCGCCGCGTGCGAAACCCTCGAAGAAGTCGCACACCAATTCCGTCTGCAGATCGCCGACCCGCGTCGCTCGGACGTTAGTCTGAACCACGGCCACCGCGCGGCCTCCAAAGTCCACTGCCGCCAAACCGAGAGTTTCGTCCATGGGCATCAGAAAATAGCCGGCTCGCAGGATGCCGCGCCGGTCGCCCAGAGCGCGGTCGAACGCCTCACCCAGGCTGATGCCGACATCTTCCACGGTGTGGTGCTGGTCCACATCCAAGTCGCCCAGAGCGGCGAGTTTCAAGTCGAACCCACCGTGACGCGCGAACAGCTCCAACATGTGATCAAGAAAACGGATTCCCGTGGAGACCTCGTACTTGCCACGGCCCTCAATGGTGAGGGCAATTTGAATTTCCGTTTCCGCGGTCTTGCGATGCAGTTTGGCTTTCCTCACGCTCGCACCCCATTTGGCAACTCGGTTCGCAACCCAGTTCGTAATCCAAGCTGCTCGACCACGTCCCGCAGAGCGTCGATGAGAGTCTGAGTGTGTTCGTCCGATCCCACGGTCAGGCGGACACAGCCTTCGCAGCCTGGATCGGAGTGCCGGTCCCGCACCAGAATTCCGTGATCGCGCAGCGCGCGAACGAAATCCGCGTGGGCTGAGCCAATGCGTGCGAGGACAAAATTGGCGTGGCTCGGCCAGTAATGCAACCCGAGGCTGCCAAGTTCCTGCTGCAATCTCTCGCGGTTGCTGAGCACTTGTGCGACATAGCGGCCGACGTACTCCTGATCTTGAAGAGCCTCTGGCAAGACTGCGAGAGCGGCCGCGTTGACGCTGTAGGGCGAGGCAACGCGGCGGACCATCGCCATCTGCCGGGCTTCTCCCGCAAGGATGCCAATTCGCAAACCGGCGAGGCCGTAGGCCTTGGAAAAAGTCCGCGCCACGAAAAGATTTTCCATCTGCCGGGTGTGGTCAATCCGTGTTTGGTCAATAAGGGTTTCTCCGTGAAATTCGAAATACGCCTCATCGACGAGCACGGCCGCTTGCGGCGCTGCTTGCGCAATCTGAATCAGGACATCGCCCGCGACTGCTGCTCCGGTTGGATTGTTCGGATTCGCTACCGCGATCAGCCGGGTGCGGGGGCTGAGTTGCGCGAGCAGGTCTTTTGCCGGAAATGTGAAGTTGTCGCCGTCACGCACTTCGACAACGCGGGCGCCTTCGGCCTGAGCGAAGATCGCGTACATGGCGAAGGTGGGCACCACGATGAGCGCTTCGTCCCCGGGATCGAGATACGTGGAGCAAAGCAGATGAATCGCTTCGTCGACACCGTTCGTGAGCAGAACCTGTGCCGGATCGAGTCCGAGAAAACCCGCGATCTCGCTTTCAACCGGCTCACGCTCGGGATAGCGCGCCAGCAGTTCGGAGTCAAGCGAGCGCAGACGGGCCAGCACGCGCGGCGAACATCCCACTGTGCTCTCGTTGAAATCGAGACGCAGTCCGGTTCGGCCCGCCAAAGGGGGCCGATACGCGTGCAGATTTCTTACCGCTTCGCGAGCCTCAAGCATGGGAGCACCTCACTCGGAATGCTTCCGCGTGTCCCTTCAAGCCTTCGGCGTTTGCCAGCGTAATGCCCGGCGGCGCGATACGGCGCATTCCCGCGCGGGACACTTGCTGGCAGGCAATGACGCGGACGAAATCAAGCACGCTGAGGCCGCCACGCACACGCGCCATCCCCGCCGTGGGCAGCACATGGTTCGGTCCCGAGATATAGTCGCCCGCAGCCTGGGGTGTGAACTCTTCGAGGAAAACCGCGCCCGCGTGCTGCACTGCCGGCGCTAACGCCGCCGGGAGTGTGAGATGCTCGGGCGCGATGCGATTCGCTATCTCGACGGCCTGTTCAAGAGAAGCGACTAGAAGAATGGCGCCGCGACGGGAGAGTGATTGGGCGGCGATCGGGTTAACGCGCGTGCGCTTCTGTATTTCGTTCTGAACTTTTTTCGCTAACGCGCGTGAAGTTGTAATGAAGATGCACAGCGCGTCGGGATCGTGTTCCGCCTGCGCCACCAGGTCGGAAGCGATGCAAGCTGGATCGCCGTCTGCGCTGATGATAACGGCTTCGGTAGGACCAGCCAGGAATTCAATGGCGCAATCGAAAGCCACCAGTTTCTTGGCTGCGGTCACGTATCGGTTGCCCGGACCAACGATCTTGTCCACGCGCGGGATTTCTTCAGTTCCATAGGCAAGCGCGGCGATGGCCTGTGCCCCACCGAAGCGGTAGAACTCGCGCACGCCGAGGAATGCGGCCGCCGCCAAAGTTGCCTGCGCCGGGCGCGGAGACGCAACGCGAATCTGCCGGACACCTGCGACCTGCGCGGGAATCACCGTCATGAGCAACGTCGAAGGCAAAGGATAACGGCCGCCCGGTACGTAGCACCCCACCGAATCCAGAGGGCGCACCAACTGGCCCACGAAGACGCCAGGCTGGATTTCGCGCCGCCACTCTTTATTCTTGTCCTTGGGCGCTTGCCATTCCGCGTAGCGACGGATATTGCCCGCAGCCTGCTTGATCGCATCCTGCAACTCTGGATCAGTTTGCTTCCAAGCCTCGTGGAGATCGGCCTCGGGAACACGGAGTGGCTCGCCCTTGCCCAATCCGTCCCAACGTGTGGCATAGCGACGTACGGCGCGATCGCCGGTACGCCTAACTTCACTCACGATGCGGCGGACTGCAGGCTCGACCTCCGCCAGATCGGTCGCACCGCGCTCGGCCAGCGCAGTTACAAGACGAGCTTGCTCGGGGCCTTCGAGAATGCGCATCACGTCATCGCGCATCACATCAATCTGCATCACCGTATTGCGCATCACATGACCACCTTATTCAGCGGATATTCGACGATGCCCTGAGCGTTGGCTTGCTTGAGCTTCGGAATCAGCGTCCAGGCGGTGTGCTCCTCAATGACCGTGTTCACCGCGACCCACTCGCCATCGGCCAGGGGCGCGACAGTCGGATTTTTCAGCGCGGTCAGAAGACCGAGAACAGCGGGCAAGTCTGATTTGCGTACGTTGAGCATCAGACCGACCCGCCCCAGCGCAGCGATAGCCCCACTGAGCATGACGGACAGGTTCTCAATCTTCTCTCGCCGTAAAGGATCGGCCCATGCGGCCTTGTTCGCGACCAGTTGTGTGTTGGACTCAAGAACTGTTTCGAGGATTCTCAAATGATTGGCGCGCAGTGAACTACCCGTCTCCGTCACCTCGACAATGGCGTCGGCCAGCAACGGCGGCTTGACTTCGGTCGCGCCCCAGGAGAACTCGACCCGCACGGCAACGTTCCGGCTCGCGAAATAATTGCGAGTGAAACTGACCAGTTCGGTGGCAATGATTCGACCGTCAAGGTCTTCGAGTTTCTGGAAGCTCGAATCTTCCGGGACGGCCAGCACCCACTTGACCCTGCCCATGCTTTGTTTGGCATAGATCAGGTCGGTGATCTTGACTACGTCGAGGCCGCTTTCGAGCACCCAGTCCAGACCAGTCAAGCCCGCATCAAGCGCGCCGTGTTCGACGTACCGCGCCATTTCCTGGGCGCGAATGAGCAGGCATTCGATATCGGGATCATCCGTGGCGGCGAAATAAGAGCGGGCGTTGGTATAGACGCGCAGTCCGGCGCGGGTGAAGAGGCTCAGCGTCGCTTCCTGCAAACTTCCTTTGGGGATGCCCAGCCGCAATTTCATCGCTCGACCCCTTCTTGCCCAACCTTCTCTTGTCCAAAGACGGCGGTTCCGAGCGCGCTTCGCAGAGGAAGTTCCTGCGTAAAGCAGGAGCGCGTCCCAGTGTGGCAAACCTTGCCCTCGCCCAGCACACGGACGCGCAGCAGCACTGTATCCCGGTCGCAGTCGGCGAAGGCGGCAACCAACTGCAGACGATTGCCGGAGCTTTCTCCCTTGGTCCACAGCTTCTGCCGGGTGCGGCTGTAGAACGTCACGAACCCAGTGTGCAGGGTCCTATCCAGCGCTTCCCGATTCATAAAGCCCACCATCAGCAGTTCCCCGGTGCCCGCATCCTGAATGACGGCAGGCGCCAGGCCCTGCATCTTGTCGAAGTCGATCTCCATCGAACCCTCCCAATCTCGGTGCCATTTTCAGAGCTCGCACAAAAGCAAAAAGCCCGCTGGGCGAGGTCTGCGCCAGCGGGCTTGGATTTCCTATGAGTGCTTTTGGTTATCCGTGCTCCCCCGCCGACACGCTCATCGCATGGTGATGATGGTGATGGCGATGGGTCAACGGAGTCATGTTAGGCACCATACTAGGGCAGTGGAGACATGGTTGTCAATCTGTCTGGGTGTGGCTGAACGCCCCTCGAGGTCCCATTGGCGTTTGAATTTTACAAATAGTCGTGAAAGGAAAATCGCAGGCAAGAAAGTCCACCACTTCTGTGCTATTTCTGCCCGATTCTCCACAGCCTTCCACCGCGTTGCTACTTGCATTCCCGCACGCAAGTTCCGGATAATCATGGACGAGACTTAACAGCCGTGTATCGCTACAGCCGCGCAGACTTGCTGCGCATTCTCCGGCTTGTTCCTCGCCAGCTTCAGACCTGGGAGAAGGCAGGACTGGTGACGGCGGGCGAAGACTATTCCTTTTTCGATCTGGTGCAAATCAAGAAGGTGCGCGACCTCTGCGCTCAGCGCGTTCGTCCGGCCGTCATCCGGCAATCGCTCGAAGCCATGCAGAAACAGGTTGCCGGCATGGAGAATCCACTGCTCGAGGCTGGGGCTTACCAGAGCGGGCACCGCGTCGCTTTCCGGCACCAGGGGCGGCTGCTCGAGCCCATCGCCGGACAGTTCATGTTCGATTTCTCGTCCGAAGGAAGTAAAGTCGTGACCAGCCCGCCGCGTAATGGACCGGAACTGGTGGTTACCGACGTTGCCGACTTGTTTGCGCGCGGGATCGTGCTGGAAGAAAATCCCTCCACGCAGAGCGAGGCGATCACTGTCTATTTGAAGGTGCTCGAAATGGATCCCATTCACGCCGCGGCGCACATCAATCTGGGCACGCTGTACTACAACCGTCAGGAATACGCGCTCGCCGAAAAGCACTACCGTTCGGCGATTCAGATCGATCCCCGCTACGCTCTCGCCTATTTCGACCTGGGCAACGTGCTCGACGAAACCGGACGCGTCGAGGAAGCCATCGACACTTATAAGACCGCGATTCAACTCGCGCCCACCTACGCGGACGCGCACTACAACATTGCGCTGGCCTATGAGAAGACGCGCGCGCCGCGCAAGGCGCTGCAACACTGGCGCGCCTACATAAAGCTCGACACCACCGGCCCCTGGACCGTCCATGCCAAACACCAGATCCAGCGCATCCTGCAAAGCGACAGCCTGAAGCTGGTGCACTCCCGCAAGGCGAACTAGGCGAGTTCGAACGATGTTTGACAAATGCTTGTCATAACGAATAATCTCCGCCCATGCCCCGTGGTTTGCAGGCGGAACTCAAGCAAAAAACCCCATTCACCAGCCGGGAACAGGAAGCCTATCTTTCCTTATTGCGCACGGCCGGCGCGCTCCAGGCGCAGGTCGAGGCGCGGCTCAAAGAGTTCGGACTCACCGGCACGCAGTACAACGCGCTGCGCATCCTGCGCGGCGCTGGGCCCGATGGCCTGCCGTGCCGCGAGATCGGCGAGCGCATGATCACGCGCGATCCGGACATTACGCGCCTGCTCAATCGCCTGGAAGATCGCGGCTTCGTCGAGCGCGCGCGCGCCAGGCACGATCGCCGCGTCATCTACGGAAAGATTACTGCTGCGGGGTTGAAGCTTCTGCGCGAAATGGATAATCCGATCGAAAAGCACGGCCGTGAAATGCTGAGCCACGTCGGACAGGAGAAATTGAAGCAGTTGATTGATCTTTTGGAGGAAGTTCGTGGCCGTAAATCCACGTTGTCATCCTGAGCGAAGCGAAGGACCTATGAATTTGATCCGCGGTGCATAGGTCTTTCGCCTCACTCAAATGACGACCCAAACTTATGCCGCGAATTTACGGGAAACAACACTATAGAACGTAGGGCTCGGTTCCTGTCTCTACGGGCGCGGGCTTGGTTACTTCGCCTTCCTTGCAGAGGCGCTCTTCTTCGTTTTTTTCGACACCTGGTTCGGAAACACCCGCGCGAAAATCTTCTCGATGTTCTTGAGCTGCCGCTTCAGATCGAAGGCGCGCTCGATCTTCGCTCGCGGCACTCGTCCGCGAATTTCGGGGTCGTTCACGATCAGCTCGTGGAAATCGAGATCCTCTTTCCACGCGCGCATGGCGTGACTCTGCACCAGGCGATAGGCGTCCTCGCGCGAAACGCCGCTCTCGACCAGGTCGAGCAACAATTGTCCGCTGAAAACGAGACCGCGCGTACTTTCGAGGTTCGCCTTCATGCGCTCGGGATAGACGAACATGGTCTCGATCAAGGTCGCCGTCTTGTTCAGCAGGTAGTCGGCGAGCGTGGTCGAGTCCGGGATGATGATGCGCTCGGCCGAGGAGTGCGAAATATCGCGCTCATGCCACAGCGCGACGTTCTCGAATCCGGCCTGCGCGTTCGATCGCACCACGCGCGCCAATCCGCTGATCTGTTCGCAGGTGACGGGATTGCGCTTGTGCGGCATGGCCGACGAGCCCTTCTGCTTTTCGCTGAAATATTCCTCGGCCTCGCGGACTTCGGTGCGCTGCAGGTGGCGGATTTCGGTTGCGATCTTGTCAAGCGTGGACGCGATGGTGGCCAGCGTTGCCAGGTAGTGGGCATGGCGGTCGCGCTGAATCACCTGCGACGAGACGGCGGCAGCTTTCAATCCCAGGCGCGCGCACATCTTGTCTTCGAGTTCGGGCGTGAGGTGGGCAAACGTTCCCACCGCGCCCGAGAACTTGCCCACACGCAAATCTTCGGCGGCGGCCCCGAAGCGCGCGATGTTACGCAAAGTCTCCGAATACCAGTTGGCGATCTTGAATCCAAAGGTGATGGGTTCGGCGTGGATGCCGTGCGTACGCCCGATCATCGGCGTGTCTTTGAACTCCCAGGCGCGGCGTTCGAGCACCTCGGCGAGACGCTCCAGGTCGCCCGCGATCACCGACGAGGCCTGCTGGATGAGCAACGCCTGCGCCGTATCGACCACATCGTTCGAGGTCAGGCCATAGTGGAACCAGCGGGCGTGCGGGCCCACGATCTCGGCCACTGCCGTGGTGAAGGCGATGACGTCGTGTTTGACCTCGGCTTCAATCTGGAAGATGCGGTCAACGTTGAAGTCGGCGCGCGCGTGGATCGCCTTGGCGGCTTCCTTGGGCACGATGCCGGCGGCGGCCAGCGTTTCGGTCGCGGCGACTTCGACCGCCAGCCAAGTGCGGAAGCGGTTCTCGTCGCTCCAGATGCGAGCCATCTCGGGCCGGGTATAGCGTAGGATCACGACGCTCTCTCCTGAAGGGGGAACTGGAGATTGTAAATCCCGTGTCCCTAAATAGCACGTGACGGTTCGATTCCGTCTCCGGGCGCCACTGAACCCATGCGGCGCATTCGAGAGGCGCGTTCCGGTCACGAGGATGGGTGACGTATGTCACTGACGGGGTGTGCTGCTTGGACCATAACTACTCGAAGGTTTGCAACGGTGGCTCACCGCGAGAGCCTGACGGGTTCCGTTTGCTGACGCACGTATCGAACGCAGCAATAACAGATTGTGGGAGACGAGAACGAAGCATTACTAATTCAAGTCCGGTAGGGAGGTGCAGCATGGCAGCTCGACTTGCCGAAGAATGGTTCGCCATATGCGGAGGCTGCGAGGTCACCATCCTCGACATCGGTGAACCGCTCCTCGACGTACTCAAACAAGTAGAAATCGTGCACATGCCAGTCCTGATGGACCACAAGCTCTTTGGTCAGACTGGCGAAGGTACAGAGATGGAAATCCCCGCGGCGGATGTCGGGCTTATATCGGGAGGAATCCGCAGCGAAGAACACAAGAAACTGGCGCAGGAGATGCGGAAGAAGTGCAAGATCCTGATCTCTCTGGGTTCTTGCGCCTGTTTTGGCGGTGTGCCGGCGCTGGCGAATCAGTACAGCACAGAAGAGTTGTTGGAGAAGGTCTACCGTGACAGCGTGACCACCGAGAAAAACGGCTTACCCCACGAGCAGATTCCCGCTCTGACCGACCGAGTCTACGCGCTCCACGAAGTTGTGAAGGTGGATGCCTATCTGCCCGGATGTCCAACCACGCCCGAGATGGTGGCCGGAGCGCTGGTCGCTCTCATTGAAGGCAAGCCCCTGCCCGCGCTGGCGTCGAAGAGCGTTTGCGACGAGTGTCCCACCAAGCGTGAAAAGAAGGCGGTCTCCACCCTGAAGGGCCACCTGGATGCGCCGGAATTCAAGATTGGAGCGCCCCTGAGCGAAATGCGCTGCCTGATGGAGCAGGGCATCCTGTGCCTGGGGCCAGCGACGCGTGCCGGCTGCGGCGGCAGCCAACTCACACCGCGCTGCATCCGCGCCTACATGCCATGCGAGGGTTGCTTTGGCCCGCTGTCGGACAAAGCCAATCCCATGGTGGACATGATGGGCGCTCTTTCTTCCATCGGACTTGATCCCAAGCAGATTCCGGATCGGGCCGCAACCTTCAACCGTTTTGCTGGCGCTGGCCGTCTGCGGCCCATGCCCCGGAGGTGATCCATGGCAAAGACACTGGTCATTCAACCTGTCACCCGCATCGAGGGCCACGCCAAGGTGACCATTCAGCTCAACGACGCGGGCAACGTGGACTCCGCCCGGGTAAACGTCATTGAACTGCGCGGCTTCGAAAAGTTTTGCATCGGACGCCCGGTAGAAGATCTCCCCCGCATCACGCCGCGCATTTGCGGTGTGTGTCCGTGGTCGCATCACCTGGCCTCGGCCAAGGCTTGCGACGCGGTCTTTGGAGTCGAGCCGCCCCCGGCTGGAAAGAAGTTGCGCGAGCTGTGCAACAGCATCGCTTACATGGAAGAGCACATCCTGCACTTCTACTTCCTGGCGGGAGCCGATTTCCTGCTCGGTCCGGATGCGGACTATTCCATCCGCAATGTAATCGGCGTGCTGCAGGCAGCGCCGGACATTGCCAGAAAAGTGGTGAAGGTGCGCCACATGTGCGCCAAGATGCTGGAAGTCCTGGCGGGCAAGGCCATCCATCCCCAGGCCGCCGTTCCTGGCGGATTCAGCAAGCCACTGGCTTCGGCCGAGCGCGACCAGTTGCGCAAGCAGGCCGATGAGGCGCTGGAACTCGCCAAATTCTCCATTGCTTTTGCCAAGGAGAACGTCTTCCCCAAGTACCTCGACGTGGTGAAGTCGCTGGGAGTGATCACTACCGGCTTCATCGGCACCGTCAAGGACAACGGCGCGCTCAACCTCTACGACGGAAAGCTTCGCCTGATGGCGTCCAATGGCTCATATCAGGACTTTCCGTACGATCGCTATACGGAGTTCATCTCCGAGCACATTGAACCGTGGAGCTACTTGAAGTTCCCATACGCCAAACAGTGGGGCGAGGGTTTCTCCATGGATGTCGAAAATCCCAAGGGCGTGTATCGCGCCAACACGCTGGCGCGCATCAATGTCTGCGACTTTATCGACACGCCGCTGGCGCAGGCCGAACTGGAGGAGTTTCGCGCGAAGTTCGGGCGGCCCGCACAGCTCACGCTGCTCTATCACTGGGCGCGGCTGATCGAACTGCTCTACAACGCCGAAAACACCATCCGCTTGCTGGACGATCCCGAAATCACCAGCACCGAAACCCGGGTGAAGGTTACACCGCGGGCAGCGCGAGGCGTCGGATGCACCGAAGCGCCGCGCGGCACGCTCATCCACGACTACACCACCGATGCCAACGGCCTGATCGCCAACGTCAACCTGATTGTGGGCACCACTCACAACAACGCTCCCATCAATATGTCGGTCACACAGGCCGCCAAAAGTTTGATCCATGACGGCAAGTACGACCAGGGAGTGCTGAACAAGGTTGAAATGTCAATCCGTGCCTACGATCCATGCTTGTCCTGCGCGACCCACCGGTTGGACGGGAAGCTGTCGGTCAAGCTGGATATTTTCGACGCGGAGGGCAAGTTGCTCGGCTCGCTCGCCAACTGAACGGCAGCGAAAAGGAGGAAGCATGCGGGAGACCGATCAATCCGATCTCCCCGACTTCTGTCGGAAGCCGACCCTGGTGCTCGGCTGTGGGAATATTCTGTTTGGAGATGACGGCTTTGGGTGCGCGGTAGTTGACTATGTCGAGGCACACTACCCAGTGCCCGAAGCCGTCTGCTTGCTCGACGTCGGCACGGGCGTGCGCAAGCTGTTATTCACTCTCTGCCTGAGTTCCGCGCGTCCGCAGCGCTTGCTCATCCTGGACGCGATCGATGCCGGACGCAGTCCCGGCGAGATCTTCGAGATCGATCCCGCCGAGATTCCCCCGGTCAAACTTGACGATTTCTCGCTGCACCAGTTGCCCACGTCCAACCTGCTGCGCGAGTTGCAGGAAACGTGCGGCGTCGAGGTGCGTGTGCTGGCCTGCCAAACCGGGCCACTGCCGGAAGAGATCTCCCAGGGTTTGTCGAAAGCCGTCAGCGACGCCGTGCCGCAAGCGGCGGAGTGGTTGGTCCGCGGGTATTTCCGCTGCGCCACCGCGCCGCGAAGTGGCCTATGCCAAGCAAGCGCGTAATTCAAGTCGGGCCACCTGCTGGCGCTTCTCTTCGTCGCTTTGTAGCTCGTCGGGGCGCGAGGATTGGTGCAGTCGTTCGGAGTTGGCGAGAAACACCTCCGCAGTTTCTGGCCTGAGTGTGTTTCAGGTCACCCAGAAGTGTGAGAAGCGTCACTGCGCAGCGGCCACCTGCCACTCATCATGGCACAGGTTTTCGCAGCACCGTGTGGACAGGCTGGAGGCACCGTATGAGCCCGGATCTCGCAATGACCAGCGATGGAAAGAAGTTCATGTGGGATGGGCAGCTCTACGACAACAGAGAAGAAGCATCCCGCACAGGGGAGTCATATCGGAACGACGACTTTGAGGTCCGGATGGTGGAGGAAGGCGGGAAGTTCCTGGTGTACACCAGGAGGGTCGTCAAGGAAGTCGTAGTGACCGCGCAGTAGCGGGCACGCTCGGTAGAGGTGGCAAATGGCAGCAGGCATATTGCCGGTTCAAAGCGATCCGACACTGCTGGCCGACATCCGGCGATATGGAAAGTTCGACCCCACGGGCTGCTATCAGTGCGGAAGCTGCACCATCTCCTGTGATCTGGTCGAGGGTTCTGTAAGCTTTCCCCGCAGGAGCATTCGCTACGCCCTGCTGGGACTGAGGCAACCGCTCGTCGGAAGCCTGGAACCGTGGGTCTGCCATGACTGCGGCGACTGTTCTCTTGTCTGCCCGCGTCAATCGGAGCCCAGGATCTCGATGCTCACGCTGCGGCGCTTCCTGAGCGCGCAGTACGACTGGACGGGTATCGCCCCTAAGCTGCTCCAGTCCAGGGCGTGGTACCTCGGCTCCTTGATTTTCGTAGCGCTTATCGTCCTGCTCCTGATCCTTGCTTACCACTTGTGGTACGTGGGAATGGCCTTCGGGGACTTCGCCACCACGCCGTTTGGACTGGATCACATGTTTCCGATCATTACCTACTACACACTGACGGTGATCCTGCTTCCGCTGTTGCTGTTGCTCTCACGTGTCTTCCGCATCTGGCATCTCACCATGAGTGGGGAAGGGCGGCCGCGCATCCCGCTTTCGATCTACGTGATCGAGGCCTGGGTCTACGTCTATCAGTCGGTGACCCATTCGTTGATGCGGAAGTGTCCGGAGCGAGGGCGGTGGCTCGGCCATTGGGGCCTGGCCCTGGGCACAGTGATGATGCTCACCATCAAGGTATTCGGCCTGCGCTGGTTTCAAACCGACAACCTCTACCCCTTGTACCATCCCCAACGGTGGCTCGGATACCTCGCGACGGGCCTCATCCTCTATGGCATCGGAGATATTCTCGCAGGCCGTCTGCGGGCACAGAAGGAGATCTATAAAGAGACGAAGTTTCAGGATCTCGTCTTTCCTGTCTTGATCGTGTTGACCGTGCTCAGCGGTCTGGCGGCACATATTTTCCGCTATGCCGGCTTTGCACTCACCTGTCACCTCGTGTACGCCCTGCACGTCATCGTCGCCACGCCCATGCTGCTCGTAGAGATGTCGGTCGGAAAGTGGTCGCACATGGTTTATCGACCGCTAGCCCTGTATTTCCTGGCGGTCAGGGAGAGGGCCGCGCGGCAGGCGCCCGCGGCGGAGGTTGTTCCCCATGCGGCCTGAGGAATCCCAAACCCCACCGGTGGGTGCTGCCCTGGTTGTGGGAGGCGGTATCGGCGGCATGCAAGCGGCCCTCGATCTCGCCCACGGCGGCATCAAGGTTTACCTGGTCGATTGCAAGCCCGCCATCGGCGGGGTGATGGCGCAGCTCGACAAGACCTTCCCCACGAACGATTGCGCCATGTGCACCATGGCCCCGCGCCTGGTTGAAATCGGACGCCACAAGGACATCCAGATCCTCACCTTGAGTGAAGTGGAAAGCATCGAGGGCGGCCCCGGAAATTTCACCGTCAGTATAAAAAAGCAAGCGCGCTTTATCGACGAGGCGAAGTGTACCGGCTGTGGCGCATGCGTGGAGGGATGTCCGGTAACGCTGCAGTCCGAGTTCGACCAGGGGCTGGCGGAACGGAAGGCGATCTACAGGCCATACCCGCAGGCCGTTCCCAACGTGTTCACCATCTCTCGCCGCGGGACCGCTCCCTGCCACGATGCCTGCCCCGTTCATCAGGGCGCCCAGGCTTACGTGGCGCTGATTGCGCAGGGGCGTTTTGATGAAGCGCTGCGCGTCATTTTGCGGGACAATCCACTCCCCTCCATCTGCGGCCGGGTCTGCACGCACCCCTGCGCCGCCGCCTGTACTCGCGGCAACGTGGACGATCCGCTGAATCTGCCGGCGTTGAAGCGCTTTGTCACGGACCTTTATCCCAATTACAAGCTGCCCCAGCCTGTGGTTCCCGACCGACCGGAAAAGATCGCCATCATCGGTTCCGGACCGGCCGGACTGGTCTGTGCCTATCAGCTCCGCCAACAAGGTTATCGGCCGACCATCTTCGAGGCGCTGCCAACTGCGGGCGGAATGCTGGCGGTGGGGATTCCTGGATTCCGCCTCCCGCGACGATTCCGTCAGGCTGAAATAGACAGGCTGTGCGAGATCGGGATTCAGATCAAGCTGAACTCGCCCGTAGGCCGCAATGGGATCCCCTTCAAAGAGCTGCAAAAAGACTTTGCCGCCATCTTCATTGCCATCGGTGCCCACATCGAACGCAAACTGCACATTCCTGGAGAAGACCTGCCCGGGGTCATCGGGGGCATCGACTTCCTGCGCAGAGTCAATCTCAGGAAACCCGTGACTCTGGGTCGGAAGGTGCTGGTGATTGGCGGTGGAAACTCTGCGCTGGACGCCGCACGCACGGCGCTTCGCAAAGGAGCAGCGGAAGTCACAGTCGTTTATCGCCGTACCCGCGCCGAGATGCCTGCCGATCCACGTGAGGTCGAAGACGCGGAGCGCGAAGGCATCAAGTTGATGTTGTTGGTTGCTCCCAAGTCTTTCAAAGCTGGGCTGCCTGGACACGTGGCTGGGCTTGAATGCCAGAAGATGAAACTGGGCGCGCCGGACGCCAGCGGACGGCCTGCTCCTGTACCGGTTCCTTTCTCCGAGTTCGTTCTTCCCTGTGACACCGTCATCGCCACCATCGGCCAGTTCCCCGATGTAGGCGCCTTAGGAGAGCGCCTGGGTCTTGAGACCACCAAGTGGGGGACCCTTGCCGCCGACCCGCTGACGCTGGAAACCGGAATGACCGGAGTCTTTGCTGGCGGCGACTGTGTGACCGGTCCTGACGTGGTGATTCACGCTGAGCTTGCCGGCAAGAAAGCTGCAACCTCGATCGATCGCTGGCTCAATCACCAGGACCTGCGAGCTGGACGGGAGCTGGAGGGGCCGTATCAGACCGAATACGTGGTGGACACGACTGGCGTACTGATGCAACGCCAGATCCCGGTACCATTCCTCGACCCCGCGACTCGGGGAAGAACGTTCGCCGAGGTGCACGTCGGCTACACCGAGGCCGAGGCCATCGCCGAGGCCAAACGCTGTCTGGCCTGCGGGATCTGCTCGGATTGTCACCTGTGCGAGACTGCCTGCCAGGCCCACGCCATCGATTATTTGCAGCGGGAACAAAAGCTCGAGTTGAAGGTCGGAGCCATCGTACTGGCTCCGGGATACGAGATCTTCGATGCACGTTTGAAGAAGGACCTGGGGTATGGGCGCTTTCGCAATGTGATCACCTCGCTGGAGTTCGAGCGCATCCTGTCGGCCTCCGGGCCTTACTCCGGGCACGTGTTGCGGCCTCACGATCGCGACGAACCGAAGCGCATCGCCTTTCTCCAGTGTGTCGGGTCGCGGGACGCCGAGCACGACTACTGCTCTTCGGTCTGCTGCATGTATGCCACCAAGGAAGCCATCATCGCCAAAGAGCATCTCGGCGAAGGTCTGCAATGCGACGTCTTCTTCATGGACCTGCGCGCCTTCAGCAAGGGTTTCGAGCAGTATTACCGCAGAGCGCAAGAACTCGGCGTGCGCTATATCCGTTCTCGCGTGCCGAAGATCGAGGAAGTCGCTGGAACGCGGAACCTGATCGTCCAGTATCTCGGCGAGAACGACAGCAAGCTTTCCCAGGAATACGACTTGGTCGTGCTGTCCGTGGGGATGCAGCCACCCAAAGAGGTCAAAGCGCTGGCCGAACGATTCGGTGTGGCGCTGAACAAGTTCAATTTCTGCGGCACCTCCACGTTCCAGCCTGCTGAATCTTCGCGGAAAGGGATCTTTGTGGCCGGCCCGTTTGCCGAGCCGAAGGATATTCCGGAAACCGTCATGCAGGCGTCGGCGGCCGCCACCCAGGTGCTCTCGCTCTTGCGGGAAGCCCGTGGCACGTTGATCACGCCCAAAGTTTATCCGCCCGAAAGAGATGTGAAGGGAGAAGAGCCGCGCATCGGAGTCTTTGTCTGCCACTGCGGGACCAATATCGCCGGCGTGGTCAATGTCCCGGACGTCGTGGAATATGCGAAGACCCTGCCCAACGTCGTGTACGCGGAGAACAATCTTTATACCTGCTCCAACGATACCCAGGATCGGATCAAGGAGAAGATCGCCGAACACAATCTGAATCGGGTAGTGGTGGCCTCCTGCACCCCGCGAACGCACGAGCCTCTGTTCCGCAACACGCTGGCAGAGGCCGGCCTCAATCCCTACCTGTTTGAGATGGCCAACATCCGGGACCAGTGTTCCTGGGTGCACATGCACGAACCGGAGAGGGCCACCGAAAAATCCAAAGACCTGGTCCGGATGGCGCTGGCCAAGGCCCGGCTCTTGCAGCCGCTCCACCGGCAAACGATCAGGATAGAAAAGTCCGCCCTGGTCATCGGCGGAGGATTGGCGGGTATGACCGCCGCCCTGGCTTTGGCACGGCAGGGCTTTGATGCCTATCTGGTGGAGAAGGAGAATGAGCTTGGCGGAAATCTGCGCCACATCCACTACTTGCTCAACGGAGAAAGGCCACTGGACGAATTAGCGCGCCTGCGCGACGAGATCGGACAGAACAGCAGAATCCATCTATTTACCGGCGCGGCCATCGAAAAGATCGAAGGCACAATCGGCGATTTTCGGACAACGATCGCGGCCCATGGCAAAACCACCGAAGTCACGCACGGGGTCGTAATCGTGGCCACGGGTGCGAAGCAGTACCAACCAAAAGAATACCTGTATGGACAGGACGACAGTGTCATCACGCAACGCGACCTCGAAGCACGCCTCGCTTCCGGTAATGGCTTCCTGGCGCGGGAAGGCAATCGGCCCGCAAAGACCGTCGTCATGATCCAGTGCGTGGGCTCACGCGATGCCGACCACCCCTACTGTTCCCGGGTGTGTTGCGCCGAAGCCATGAAGAACGCCCTGCGCATTAAGGCGCTCTCTCCGCAGACGAATGTGTACGTTCTGTACCGGGACATCAGGACTTACGGCTTCAAAGAGAGCTACTACACCAAGGCGCGCCAGCAAGGCGTCGTCTTTGTGCGCTACGACGAGGACCGCAAGCCCGAGGTGTCACGAAATGGCAAAGGACTGCAGGCCACGGTCTACGACCAGACCCTGGGGATGCCGCTCATGATCTCCGCCGACCTGGTGGTTCTGTCCGCGGGCATTCATCCGCATGAAGACAACCGGAAGATCGCGCAGTTCCTCAAGGTTCCGCTCAACAGCGAGGGATTCTTCCTCGAAGCCCATATGAAACTGCGCCCGGTAGACTTCATGACCGACGGCGTCTTCCTCTGTGGGCTGGCGCATTCTCCCAAGAACATCGAGGAATCCATTCTCCAGGCCCAGGCAGCGTCCGCGCGAGCGGCATCCGTCCTCGTCCAGGATAGCCTCGAACTGGGGGCGAATATCTCGCAAGTGGTGGACGAGAGCTGCGACGGTTGCGCCTACTGCGTGGACACCTGCCCCTACAAAGCCATCACCTTGCTGGAATACATGTGGCAGGGGTCGATTAAGAAAATCGTCGAGACCAACGACTCCATCTGCAAGGGCTGTGGCTGCTGCCAGGCTACGTGTCCAAAGAAGGGCATATTCATCCGTGGATTTACCCTCGATCAGATCGAGGCCCAGATCCATGCTGCTTTGGGAGTAGCGTGATGGACGACAACTTTCAGCCCTTGATCATCGCCCTGTGTTGCAACTGGTGCTCCTACGCCGGCGCAGACTTGGCGGGCGTTTCCCGGACCCAATACCCGCCCAGCATCCGCATCGTCCGCGTCATGTGCTCGGGAATGGTGCATCCCAACTTGGTGATTGATGCGTTCACCAAGGGGGCGGACGGCGTCCTCATCTGCGGCTGCCATCCGGGAGATTGTCACTATCAGGAGGGCAATCTCAAAACCGAAAAACGCGCGGAAGCCATCAAGCTGATGCTCGCGGATTTCGGTATCGAGGAAGAGCGCTTTCGCTTGGAATGGGTTTCGGCGGCCGAAGGGCCGAGGTTTGCGCAGGTTGTGCGGGAGTTCACGGAACAAGTGCGCAAGCTGGGGGTCAGCCCGTACAGGTCGTAAGAGAAGCTGCTGCGGGCTTCCTGTGTGCTCCTTGCGTGTCCTTTGTGCTTAACTCCACTACCGCGCAGTGCGACGCAAGATAAGGCGCGAGCGTCCGGCGCAGGCGCAGTTTCTACTCCACCGTGTGCTTCGCCGTGTACCCTTCTCGCGCGTAAACGATAACCTTCACGTCCTTGCCCTTCTGGTCGCGAATCTTCAGCGGACCACCGTCCGGCGCCTGGAGTTCTACTTTCAGCTTGCGGTAAGTGCCGTCGAGTTTGGTGTTGGTGGGGTGGTAACTGATGTTGTACTGGTTGCGGATGTCGGCCGCGATGTCGTGAAAAAGCTCCGGCAGTTCGCCCTCGAAGCGCGGGAAGTACGCCCGTCCGCCGGTCAGGTGGGCGAAGGTGTTGAGCTGATTATCGGCCTGCAGCCAATCGATGTTGTTGTATCCGCGCGCCTCCATATGTTCCCGCCACTGCCATCCGATGCTGATCGCATAGATCGTCACGTCTTTGGTGGACTTGATCTTCTTCATGATCTGATCCAGATTCAGCTTGCTGAAGGTGTCGCGTCCGGAAGAAACCAGAATTATGTATTTCTTGCCCTCGATGCGATCGCACCGGTCGATGGTGTCGAAGAGCGCGTCGAAAAGGTTGCGCTCCGAAAATCCTGGAATGCGCAGCATATTCAGCGCGCCCATCACGGCGCGCTTGTCCTGGGTGAAGTCCACCAGGATCTGCGGCTTCATGTCGTAGGAAACCACGGCAACCCAATCATCCTTCTTTAACCCGCTGGCGAAGGTGTAGGAAGCATTCAGCGCGTCATACATATAGCGCAGGTTGGTCGCGGCATACTCGACCAGCAGCACTGCGGTGATCGGGGCTTCGGTCTGATTGAAGGTCGCAATCTGCTGGGGCGTGCCATCTTCCATGATCTTGAAATTCTCTTTCTTCAGCCCCGGGATGGTCTGGCCGTCCTTGGTGGTCACCAGCACATCGAGGTTCACAACCGGCACGTTCACCGAGATCGAGTAGTCGGGCATATTCTCGATCTTCTTCGGTTTTTCGGGGGCCGGCGGCGGTGGCTCTTCCTTTTTCTTGGGGACCACATACGGTCCGACGTCGTTCTGCGGCCCACCGGCTTCGGGCGGAGCCTCCTGCTTGTTGGGGTTCGCCGGCGGTTGCGAGGTGTCTTGAGCCTGCGCCGAGAAAGTCGCAGCAGCCATCCAGCAAAGAACAAACGCCAATAGGATCACACGCTTACGGGAAGCCGACGGGGCGGGGTTTAGCCCGCCAAATACGCCACAAATCATGGGGAAATCCTCGAAAACTCCTGTGCTAGTATAGATGCAAGAACTCTGCGGTTGGGATATTTTGCGGGCCTTGAGAAACGCTGCCTCTCCTGGCAAAACCTTTCTGATAGCACGCGGAGTCTAAGCAAGTAGCAAGGTCATTTTGGGACCTCCGGGGCTATTCATGAGAAAAGCCGCACGCTCACTCGCCACCCTTTTGTGTCTCTCGTCCTCCGTCTGGGTTACTGCACAAGAGGTTACTGTGCAAGACCGGCCCGCGCCTGCGACCATTCCTTCTGCGATCATGCCGCTCGCGCAGATCCACGAAGGCATGAAAGGCACCGCGCTTACCGTGTTCCAGGGCGTGAAACCGGAATCCATGGACGTCGAAGTTCTGGGCGTGATGCGCAACGTGAACGGTCCCAAGGGCGACATTATCCTGGTCCGTCTGCATGGCGCCAAGCCTGAATATACCGGCGTGGTGGCCGGGATGAGCGGAAGCCCGGTATATTTCGATGGCAAGCTGGCGGGCGCGCTGGCCTTCCGCATCGGCGAGTTCTCGAAGGAACCGATCGCGGGTGTGACGCCGATCGAGGAGATGCTGGAGATCAATGCGCTCGATCGTCGCCCGGCGCCAGCGCCGCTGCGGGCGAGTCTTCCTGACGCTAATCCTTCAAACCAGGCCGGAGCCACGCAAACCGCGAGCCCCGGCGAAAACCCGGCGCTCCCGGCCCAGAACTACGGCAACTATCTGAAGCCCATCGAAACTCCTCTCGTGTTCAACGGTTTTTCCGACGAGACCCTGCAACGCTACGGCTCGCAATTCGCCGCGGCGGGCATCGTTCCGGTGATGGGCATTGGCTCTCGGAGCGACCGCAAACAGCCGGAACCGATCGAGGCGGGATCCGCCGTCAGCGCCGTGCTGGTTCGTGGCGATATGGATATTGCCGCCACCTGCACCGTAACCTACGTCGATCCGCAGCGCTTGCTCGCCTGCGGACATCCGCTCTTGCAGTTTGGTGAAGTGGACCTGCCGATGACGAAGGCCACGGTGCTCGCCACGCTGCCTTCGCCGATGAATGCGTTCAAGATTGTCAACACCACAGAGACAGTCGGCGCGTTCGTGCAGGACCGCCAGAACGGCATTATGGGCGTGCCTGGTCGCGAGTCGAAGATGATTCCGGTGACTGTGGCCCTGCACAGTGGACCGGCGACAAAAGAATTCCATTACGAAGTTCTCAACAACGCGCGGCTCAGCCCGCTGGCCATGATGGCCACCGTCTTCAACGCGCTGCACGGCACCAACGAATACGGCGAGGACATTACTTACCGCATGAATGGCGTGCTCCGCGTGAAGGGATATCCCGATGTGACGCTGCGCAACATGTTTGCCCCACAAGACAACGGGCAGCCCGCGGCGGCTTTGGCCGCTGCCACCATCGGTGATCGCTTTGGACGCATCTACAGCAATGCCTTCGACGCTCCCGACGTTCAGGGCGTGAAGCTCGATTTCGATCTTGTCCGCGAACGCCGCTCCGCTCGTCTGGAGGCTTCGCGCACTGACATGACGGAGGCTCGTCCCGGCGACCAGATTATGGTTGAGACCGTGATTCGTCCGTATCGCGGCGAGCGCCTTGTGCGCCAGATTCCCATACGAATTCCGACCTCCGCTTCGAAGGGCACGCTGCGCATCCTGGTCAGCGACGGAGACACGCTCGACCGCATGCACCGCGGGACGCCGATGATGAATCGCGGTCTGGGCCTCGCTCCAACGATTGCATTGCTGAACAAAGAGCACGCCAACGATCGCGTGTATGTTTCGCTTCTCGGGTCCGATCCGGAAGCCATGGTCGCCGACAAAGTGATGCCGACGCTGCCGCTGTCCGTCATGAACGTCATGGACAACATGCGCGGCACACAGGATATGGTCGTGCTCGGGGAATCCTCGGTCAGCGAAGCTTCCACCGATTCGCTCGACTACGTCGTCTCCGGCGCGCAGATGCTGACGATCAGCATCAAGTAGCTGGCTCCGGGGGGAGTTTGCTTTGAAGGGGCGCGGCTTCAGTCGCGCCGTTTCGAGCCAAATGAATCGGGGCTTTAGCCCCTGAGGGGAACGGCTTCCTTCCCAGCAAATCCATATATGAAACACTCTCTTGTAGCCTGAACTGTGGCTCAACTTGACCCGAGGTATGACTTTGTCTCGTAAGACGCTCGCTCTACTATTGGCACTTATTCTTTCCACCTGCGCGCTTTCCGTATTCGCTTTCGGCGAGGGCACTCGCACCTGGGAACAATCCAAGTTCGACGAACTGACCAAGGGCACCGCCAAAGGCATCGCTCTGCGCAGTAAGGGCGGTCTCGAACTTGCTCCAGCCTTCAAAGCGCTAGCGACCACGCCCTCGACCTACATCTGGTCGATCGCATCCGATTCCGCGGGCAACATCTACGTCGCCGCCGGATCTCCGGCTCGCGTCTATTGCATCACGCCGGATGGCCAAAGCACGACCATATTCGAGCCGCAGGAATTGCAGGTGCAGGCTCTGGTCGTTGACAAGAGCGGCGTCGTCTATGCTGCCACCGCCCCCGACGGCAAGGTCTATCGTCTCGACTCCGGCCGCCTCGAATCCGCCAAGGCCGGCGCGAAAGCCTCCTGGACCGCGACACCTTATTTCGATCCTGGTTCCAAGTACATCTGGGACATCGTTCTCGACAATGCCGGTTCCCTGTATGTCGCCACCGGCGATCACGGCGAAATCTATAAAGTCAGGTCCAACGGGCAGCACTCGCTCTTCTTCAAGAGCGATGAAGTCCACATTCGCGTTCTCGCGCTTGATCCCAAGGGAAACCTGATTGCCGGCTCCGATGGCAGCGGGCTTGTCTATCGCATCGCGCCGAATGGCGAAGCGTTCGTTCTTTACAGCGCGCCCAAGAAAGAAATTACCGCGCTCGCTATCGACGGCGCCGGCAATATTTACGCCGCCGCTGCGGGAGAGAAGCGCCCCGGAAGCACGACACCGGGAATGAGCATTATGCTCGCAACTCCAGCGCAGAACGCGCCCGCCCCCGGCGGCAATATCACTATCACCGCAGCTCCCGCCGCGGCCATGTCGCCTTTTCCCGCTCCCGGACTCGGCGCCACTGGCGGTTCCGAGATTTATCGCATCGCGCCCGATGGCGCCCCGTCACGCTTGTGGAGTTCCCGCGAAGATCTCGTCTACGCTCTCGGTTTCGATCAGCACGGACGCCTGCTCGCCGGCAGCGGCAATCGCGGTCACATTTTTGCCATCAACGGCGTTGACGATTTCACCGATCTGATCAAAGCCAGCGCCACGCAAATCACCGCCTTCGCCGCCGCGCCCGGCGGAGGACTCTACGCCTCCGGCAGCAACCTGGGAAAAATTTTCGTCCTCGGTCCTGGCCCCGAATCGGAAGGCACGTACGAAAGCGATGTCTTCGACGCGCGTGTCTTTTCCCTCTGGGGACGCGCCAGCGTCCGCTGCGCCGGCAATTCCGCCGCTAACTCCAATGTCGAGCTTTATGCGCGCAGCGGCAATGTGGACAATCCCGACCGCAACTGGAGTCCGTGGACGCGCGTCGCCCTCGCCGCCGGCTCCGAACTCAAGATTCCGCCGGCGCGCTTCGTGCAGTGGAAGTCCGTGCTCCATGCCGGCAATCCCCCTCCTCGCGTTGACGACGTCTTGCTGAACTACCTGCCCAAGAATGTTGCCCCCGAAATTGACGACATCATCGTGCAGCCCGGATACCGCTATCAACCGATTCCTCATGTGACCGGCAGCGAGCCGCCCGCTCCCGGTCAGCCGCGCTTCGATCCTCCACCTCCCGCCGTGCGCGACCGCGACTCGATTGGCATCCGCTGGCAGGCGCATGACGACAACGACGACCAGCTCGTTTACACCGTCTATTACCGCGGCGACGGCGAATCACGCTGGCTGCTGCTGAAGAACGACCTCTCCGATCGCTACTATTCTTTCGACGCCAGTCTTCTACCGGACGGCGGCTATACCGTGAAGGTCATCGCCTCCGATGCGCCCTCGCATTCGCCCGGAGAAGCCCTCTACGCCGAGCGAGTCAGCGCCCGCTTCGAGGTCGATACCACTGCTCCGGTCATCGACAACCTGACTGCCGCTCTCGACGGGAAGCAGATCCACGTGCGTTTCCACGCCAGCGATTCGTTTTCGCCGATCAAGCGGGCGGAGTACTCGCTGGATGGCGGCGACTGGCAGTTCGTTGAGCCGGTCGGCCAGTTGTCCGATTCCAAAACGGAAGATTACGACTTTCGCCTGGTCGTGCCGCAACCTCAAACGCCGCCGCCTCTGATGGCCGAGAACACCGCGAATGACCACGTCGTCGTGGTCCGCGCCTATGATCGGTTCGACAATCTCGCTACGGCAAAAATCGTGATTCGCGGGAAGTAGAACTCTGTACCTGTTCCAGAATCACGTAGGCCCGGACGCCCTCGTCCGGGCTAGCGAGCGAAGCTCGCTGGTTTCCATGCGGGAACCGGCTGTCGATCCGCTTCAGGGATGGTCCGAGGCAGTCTTCGTTGGCAGGACTGCTCGCCATGGAGGGGCGACCGTCGGCGGCTCCTACTCGTCGTAAATCGTGGTCGTGCTGGCGGCGCTGCCGAGCTGCGCTCGGCCCGGACGGGCGAGGGCGCCCGTCCCTACACGAGTTCTACTTACTTACTGCTGCGCGAAAATGATGGAACTCGGAGTTCCACTGGTCAGGCCCATCATCATGAAATCCGTAATCACGTCATTCGTCGTACCGGTTACCACGTTGGCGTCGATGGCGTAAATCACATAATTCGCGACCGGGGCGGTTAGCGTGATTGTGCCCGTGCCAGCGCCGGCGCCAAAGCCGGTCAAGTTGTACGTCCCGGTCAGCGCTTGGCTGCTGTTCTGTGTGTTCTGTATTCCGGCGACGTTGTAGGTCGCACTTCCCGTCGAGGTGAGCAGCAGGTTCTGGACCACTGGTGCAATGCTGGAATCGCTGTTGCCGATCGTCGCCGCCGCAAACGTCCCCGGTAGCTCCGACGGAGTATAGGAGAAGTTTTTCAGCGTCGTCGGCTGCGGATCCATGGTCCCCGTCATTACCGACGAACTCGACTGATCGAGCAGAAAACCACGATTCGCCCCGCTGGCATACAGAACGAACGGAAGCGGCGGTACCACCGTGGTCGCGTTCGGATTGCCCAGCATCTGGAAGATGTAGCGTCCGTTGGTGGTGCCGGTCGCCACGTAGGTGTACGCGAAGGGCTTCGTCGGCGTCACGGAAACAATCGTTCCGTCATTATTCTGGTCGAAGGTGCCCGTGAAGCCTCCAGCCCCACCCGTTCCCCCCGATGTGCCATCGGTCGTGCCGAGTGTCAGCGAGACATTCGCGCTTGCTCCCGTCAAATTGGAAACCGATGTGCCAGCGAAGGCTGCGTTGTTGTAACCAGAAGTCAACGGGACCTGGTAGACCATGGATCCGGAAACTGCGGGATTCGTCGTGATCGGGTCCGTGGAAATGGCATAAAGCGTCAACGGGCCGGGACCGGTCTTGGTTTGCGCTGTCCCGGCGGAAACATAGAAGTCGAAACCCAGCGTTGTCGTGCCGGTGTTCAGCGTCATTTTCCACGACCCGTTTGTTGCGTTGAGTGTGTACGTGCCGGTAACGCTGCAAGGCGGTGTGGCGCACACGCTGGTCGTCGCAGAGCCGTTGTCGTTGGAGTCGAGCAGGCCGCCGCTGATAGTCCCGCCGGTTCCGTTTGAGTTTGAGGTCATCGGCAGCATCCCAACATACCCGACCCGCTTGCCGCTCGAATCCACACCGGTAAATCCGAATGCGAAGGTCTGCCCGGCGGTATTGAAGACTGTGCTTGCCGGCAACTTTTGCATGACGCCGGAGCCGGTGATGCCCGTGCCGTCCGATGACGACTCGATCATCCGAATAATGCCCGACGAGGTGAGAACCGCGGTGTATATGTTGGTGATGTTGATGGTACCGTTGGTTAAGTTCAGCGTAAGCGTGCCCAGGTTGTTGCTGATATCGTTGCCGTTATTGGGACTCGGAGCGTACGAGCCCGAGGTAATGCTGTACTGCTGTGGCCCGCTGGCAAAAGACAGCACGTCTTCGACTCCCGTAGTGATCGTGCCGTTCGCGGCAACCGTGAGGGTTCCTGCCACGGCGACGTAGTTGCCGCTGTCATAGCCCGAGAACTGGAATGCGTAGGAGCCCGATGCCAGGCGCGAGGACACAACCGAAACCTTAGATGCACCGACGCCCAGGGGACTCTGCTGCACGGTCGAAGTCGCCGTTACCTGAACCCCAGTCTGAGAGGTTGACGGTGCCGTATAGATCGCCACGCCTGGCACGGAGCCTCCGCAGGCGGAACTTGGCGTGCACTGGAAGCTTGGGCAGGCGGAACTTGGCGTGCACGTCCAGGTGAAGGTTTGCGGCGCATCGTCTGGTACCGCGATAGCAGTGAACTGCTGCACCAGATTCTGCCCAACGCTCACGGTTAATGGTGTCACGACCACCGTGACCGGTATCACGGTTATCCCCAGAGGGCCCGTTACCGAGGTGTCGGACACCAATGTCGCTGTGACCGTCACCCCCGAAACTGGCGCTGCCGGGGCCACGTAGATCGCGGTTGCCGGGGTTGTCGGCGGCGTGACGGCAGCGATCGTTCCCCCGCCCGTCACGCTCCAGTTAACGGCCGTAGTCGACGAGTTCGATACCGTGGCCGTAAGCGTCACCGTCTGGGTCGGGTAGATCGCGGTAGGGTTAACGTTGCTGGGAGACGTAATGGTAACGTCAATGGTGATTGGAGGGGGAACCACGCCGTTGCCGCCCTTCGCGCAACCGCCAGCCAGCGCCAGACTCAGCAAAGCCACCGCAAACAGACAATTTTTTATCATGATCAGATCTCTTGGAACCAAGTTGCTCCTGAACCAGTCTCTTTGAACCCGCCAGTAGGGAATCCGTTGCCCGAAAACACGACTTCCATCTGGGACTTATCCCAATTTGAGAGCAGCCATAAGGCCAATTTATTATTCAAATCAGTAGGTTACAAATGTACCTGAATTCAAGGCACTTTGTCTGCGCGGGAGGAGGTTTCGGACCGCGGGCAGAAGAGCTGTTTGCGCAAGGAATTGCAACATCAGGTGTCAGGTCTTAGGTCTCAGGCCCCAGGTGTCGGTTTTCAGTGGAGAGTCGATACGTTCCTGACACCTGACACCTGAGACCTGACACCTGATTCCAAAGCCGCGCGCTTTGCGGTTTCCATCAGCGGACGCAACTCAGCGGCGGTGATGCCCAGCGTGCCCCCGGAGAAGCCGTCGATGTAGGCGGAGTTGATACCCACGACTTCGCCGCGCAGGTTCAGCACCGGTCCGCCGCTGCCGCCTCGCGCCGTGGGCGCGTCATAGATCAGCTTGTCGCCGGTTACATCGCCGATGTGCCCGAACGTCGCCGAAGGCCGGATCAGCGATAGCGCCGCCAGTTCGCCCGCCGTGTCGGCATTATCCGGATGCGACGAAAGCCGCTCATACACTACCGCCGGCGACTTTGCCACCATGCCTGTCACGCCCATCGGATAAGCCAGCACGCTCACCGACTCGCCCACATGCGCCGGCGTCTCGGACAGAGTCAACGGGCGCAGTTTCTTCGTGAAGGCGGTGGCTTCGAGGCGCAGTACGGCCAGATCGCCATGCGTGGCCACGACCGCCGTCTCCAGTTTTACCGGAAGCGGCGAGCCCGGAAAATATGCCTCCAGCTTTTCCAGCATCGGCGATCCGCCCCGCCGCAATGCCGCTGCGACTTCCCGGTCGCCGTACCAGGGCTCGGCTACGTGGCGATTGGTGGCCAGCAGCCCCGGTGCCACTACAAACCCCGTCCCGGCCACGCGAGCGCGAAAACTTTGCCCATGGCCGGACACGTGATAAATCCCGTAGATGTAAGCGACCGACTCCCGCGCATCATCCACTGCCGCCGGCGAAAACGATTGCTGCCGCTCCAGATCCGCCACCTGGCGCGAGAGCTGGTGCACCTGCTGCTCCAGGCCGGCCGTCTCCGAGGGAGCGTAGTAGTGCGCCATCACTAAGGCGCCCACCAGCGCCAGCACGCCCAGCAGCCCCTGCACAAACCGCTGCCAGGTTTCAAGCAACTCGTTTTCCCCACTATCGGAATTGAACATGAGCCGTCAGGTCCGGCACGGAGGGAGATGACCGGGTAGCCACTATCCTGACGCATTCGGGCCCAGGCGTGTAGGGTACAGAAGTCGGGTGGCAGAAGGCCGAAGGTAACTGAGGAACGGGGCACTCTCACGTAGAGACGCGGCAAGCCCCGTCTCTACTCAAGCTATTGCTCAACCCCCAGCCGCTTGGCCATCTCTTCGTAGAGGAATCCTTCGCCCGGACGGTAGGGCTGTACCCATTCTCCATCAATCACAAACTGCGGGATGGCGCGCTTGCCGGTCCGTTTCACAACCTCATCGGCAGCTCCTGGAGTGGCCTCGATATTGATATCGGTGTACAAAAGCTTCTGCTGGTTGAGGAAGCGCTTGGCCTCGCGGCAATCCGGACACCAGGGGGCGGAGTAAACGGTGATTTCCATGAGGTCAGGTTTCTAAAGTTTCGATGTTTAAGAGTTTAGTGTCAAACAAAGCAAAAGCCGCCAGCTCGCGCTGACGGCTGAATGCTGATCGCTGACGGCTCTCTAGAATCCCGCCACCCCCGCACTCGGATGTCCACCGCGCAGCGTCACCCGCACTCCGCGTTGGCTATTCACGCGAGTGGTCGTGCTCCAGTCCACTTCGTCCGTGCTGATCACGCCGTTCCCGCCGCTGGCCAGTTCGTAACTGATGCGGCCGTCCTGATAGGTGTAGTTGCCCACCTCCAGAACCATTCCCGTTTTCAGCACAAACACCGGCACTCCCGGTGCCGCTCCACCGCCGCCCACTGCATCCTTGGCAATGTAGCTGGCGTAGGTGACCTGCGGAATTTCTTCCGCCACCGGCTGTTCGCTGGCTGCAGGTGTGACCTGGCGCACTGCCAACTGAGGAATAGAATTGTCGCTGGATCCGTTGTAGGCCGAACCGCGATAATACGAATCGTTTTCCATCCGCGGACGACCAAAGAAGTGCCAGTCCGGCCCGTTGGTCGCCGAGACCTGCGGGATTTGCACATCATCCATCAAGCGCAGCGTGAGCATGCTCTCGCCCTTGAGCGTGGGACGCGGCCCGCGTGCCGGGAGCATGATGATCTTCCATGGCCACAGCGGCGGCAGCATCCATTCGACGATGTCACGCTTGGCGTGCCCTTTGCCCCGGATGTCGCCGTCCTTATTGACCTTGTAGCCACGCGTCGCGATCACCTTCGCATCCAAAGGCATGTCGCCGTTCGGCAATCCGATGCGATCAAACCGCAGCTTCATGTTGCCCTTGCCCCAGAAATGTCCTGGGTCCTGGGCCGATTCCAGATGTCCGACCAGGTAGCTTCCGCGCGGGAACGCCTGCTGGCCGAATTCCGTCACCGAGTGCAGATGACAGAGCACGGGATCGCCGACCGCGACGGTCGAAGAAGAAAAGTTGGGTTCATTCATGGTGCACTGCAGAAGGGTACCGGCGGGCAGCACCATCTCCCGCGCGCTGGCACTCAGGTTCAAAGTTAGAAGGGATACTGCCAGGACTGCATACGAGCTGGACTTCATAACGTCACCTCGGTCTCACGCCCCTGGAATTTTTGGTACGTATTCCCAAGCTACCGCGTTGAGCCAGCCCCGATTGAATGGAGTTAAACACAAAGTCGGTCCGGCGGTCAATCGACGTTTGAGGATCAAAGTGTGTCTTTGTTGCAACAAACGACTCGCCGTGTGCCAGAGTCACTCACTGCCGCGTCCAGCATCTTGCAGCATGTTTACTATATAGTTAATACGCGCTGTGTGAGAAAAAAATTATGTACCCGGTCTTTTGGAATCATAGACTTAGACAAAAAACCCCGCAAAATCTTTGAGTTTAAAGGACTTATAGGTAAAATATTCCGGAATAAGGACTTACGAGATCCGTTCGCTTCGCTCAGGATTTCGGCAGCGGGCTCCCGCTTTGCTCACGCCCGCTAATCGCCTCAACTTAGGTTGTCAAAGAGCGCTGAAAATGGTTTTGGGGCAGCTTCGAGGTCCGTTTTTGGAGACGGTTCTGCCTCGGCACTGCCCCATCAAATGATCATGGTCGCATGGGGTGGGGTGGGAGTCTGTGATGGCGGTCACAGGTTGGTTGTGACGAAAAAATGGGCGAAAAGACCCTTTTAACCCAAGCGTCGCTTAGGTTATAATAGCCGCGTGGGTTCCCTTAGGTTTGACGGTGTTCTATTTGTCGCCTATTCGAACGATCATTCGCCGCGTCATGTGCACGGCTTTCTCAGTGAGACAGAGGCGATTATTGATCTTCGGTTGGGCGGGACCGTTGCATTAGCGGGACGGAACGATGCGATCCGGCCCGCCAATGCCAAGCGGTCCGATGTGAGCAAGATTTTGAGCGCTGCGGCCCTGCACTTTGAGGAACTCGTACAGTTGTGGGAGGAAATACATGGCCAGACGTGAGATCGCCCAACATAAGATCGTCACTACCAATGCCGAGATCGATCGCGCAATCGAGCGCGCCAAGAGCCTGCAAAACGAGCCGCGTGTGACCGAAGTGGAGTATAGGCCGGGATCGGGACTGGACCTGCTCATCCTCAAGTTGAGCGATGGCCACCGGCACATGATTCCACGCGAAGACCTGCAAGGGCTGCGATCCGCCACGAAGGAGCAGATTGCGCGGGTGGAAATTCTCGGCAATGGAACCGGCCTGCATTGGCCGGCTCTCAACCTCGACTTTTACGTGCCCAGCTTGCTTCGGCGCGTCTATGGCAACAAGAAATGGATGGCGGAGATCGGGCGCAGCGGAGGTTCGGTGAAAAGCGATGCCAAGAGGAGGGCGGCTCGGGTGAATGGGTTGAAAGGCGGGCGGCCCAGACGGAAGGAAGCTGTCGCCATGAGCCATTAGCGACATGGACTCGATGAACCCACGCATTCGCAGAAAACGCGAATGTGTGGGGCACCCGGCTGTTGGAACACGTGAAATTCGCCTAGTACACGTAGTGCATCGGTATACACAGCAGCTTGACATAGCGTTAGTCTGTCCTTGTCCGGATGTGACCCCTCTGATAACGTGTTATCCGTCCGGGGGTAACGATGGAAAAATCGAGTTCCCGCACTATTGCAACCCTTGCTGCGTTTGTTCCCGCACTAATATCCTTATGCAGTATCTTGAGCTTTGGACAGAGCACAACGTCTGGAAAGCAAGATGCACAAGCGGGAAGTCAGCATAATCAAGTGCAGCTCTCCGAAGAGATACCAGTGCAAGATCGTGTCACGGTGAAACTAACCCCCGGACAGAAGAAAGCCGTTGCCGACTCGAAGACGCTCGGTCCTGACAGTGCTGCCGTTTTCAAGCCGGACGGCACGCTTGTCCAAAAAGGTTCAGTGAAGGAGTTGGACAAGGTTTTCAAGGCCTGTAAAGATCTCCGGCCAATTTCAGATAAATGCTGGTTGTGTAAGGATGACGGTACAATTCTTTGCAGTTCTCGTCAGCAGCAGTTGAAACCGGCTCCTTCCACGTCACATGTGAATCCAAATTCACCATGACCATAAACGACAAAAACCGACCTTGGCTGCTGGTAGCTGTCGGATCGGTACTGACCACACTGTTGACAGCAACCGTCACTGTCGGAGGAGAGTACTGGCTCGAGCAACGAAAA
Organism: Terriglobales bacterium; assembly: GCA_050014475.1. Lineage (GTDB taxonomy): Bacteria > Acidobacteriota > Terriglobia > Terriglobales > Acidobacteriaceae > Acidiflorens. The sequence goes on from JBEKDG010000002.1 coordinate 124,840, forward strand.
GCGAAGATTGATCTTGCTAAGGATGTCTCCCGAGCTCAAGCTTCCGCACTTGACAAACTGGACCGTGACCTCATAAAGGTACAGGGCAACGTGTTTTATATGTTCAAACTGGCTCAAACCTCCAACAGCAATACGGAGCTGGAAAGGCAGGCGATCGATACGGCAGCCGTACTGGCGGATATGTTCCAAGACAATAAGCCTCTCGATGATTCTTTCGGCTCAAAGAATGCGATCCACGAATTGAGCGAGTCAGTTGCACCATTGCTTGCCGATCTAACTGCAAATCCGGAAAAGAATGCGAGCAGACTTCGCCTCTATTATCCTGGTGAATTCGCGGCAAAGCTTGACGCCGCGAAGGCTTCCCTCGAAAATGACCGGAAAAGAGTGGCGCCACCGCTCCAGTAGAGATTCCACGAGGTCCTGCCAACCTAGCTCCCGGCCCGGCGCATTACTAGATCTCGGCTGTCGGCCGAAACCGTTGCCGAGCTGCGCTCGGCTTGGACGGCCGGGGGCGGCCGTCCCTACACGGGCAACTAGCTCTCGTACAGCAGCACGCCTTCGGCTTTCTCTGAATCCACCGGGCGGTAGTACAGCTTGTTGTCTTCGAGGAAGACCTCGATGAACGCCGGGCGGGTGGTGATTGTGCCCTGGATCAGGGCCTCCGACAGCGGGTCTTCGATGTACTTCTGCAAGGCGCGCCGCAGCGGACGCGCTCCGTAGCTGCGGTCGGTCAGCGTCTGGTTCAGAATCCACTTCTTCGCCTCGTCGGCCACGGTTACGGTGATCGAACGCTGCGCCAGGTTCTGGTTCAGTTGGTTGACCATGAGTTCGAGAATCTGGATCAGGTCGGCTTCGCTGAGCGCCATGAACAGGATGATTTCATCCACGCGGTTCAGGAATTCCGGATTGAAGGTGCGCTTGACCTCGCTCCTCACCAGGTCTTCGACCTTCTCGGAAACCATCTCGTCCTTCGACGACTGGAAGCCCAGGCCCTCGCGTTTCATCAGGTGCCGTGCCCCGATGTTCGACGTCATGATAATGATGGCGTTCTTGAAATCGACCGTGGTGCCCAAGCCGTCGGTTAACTGGCCGTCTTCAAAAACCTGCAGCAGGATGTTGAACACATCCGGGTGCGCCTTCTCGATTTCGTCGAGCAGAACGACGGAATACGGCGCCCGCTTGACGCGTTCCGTCAGTTGCCCACCCTCTTCATAGCCCACGTATCCGGGAGGCGACCCGATCAGTTTCGAAACGGAGTGCTTCTCCATGAACTCCGACATATCGAAACGCACCAGCGCCTTGTCGCTGCCAAACATGAACTGCGCCAGGGTGCGAGCTACTTCGGTTTTGCCAACGCCGGTCGGTCCGAGGAACAGGAACGAGCCGATCGGCCGGTTCGGGCTCTTCAACCCCGCGCGCGAGCGGCGGATGGCGCGCGCCAGGGCGCTGATGGCTTTGTCCTGCGAGATGATGCGCTTGTGCAGCTCTTCTTCAATGCGCAGCAGCTTCTGCGTTTCTTCTTCCTTGATCGAGGTGATGGGAACGCCGGTCCAGCGCGATACCACGTCCTCGATGTCCTCGCGACCGACAACGCCGGTGGAGGACTCATCGAGGTGGTATTTTTCGCGAAGGGCGCGCAGGTTCTCGCGCTCCTTGCGTTCTTCGTCCGAGTAGAAGCGCGCCTTCTCGAACTCGTGGTTCGCGATGGCGTTCTCCATGCGATGGACGATGAACTTGATCCGCTTCTGGACTTCCGTCAATTCTTCCGGCAGCGTGGTCTGGCGCAGTTTCACGCGCGCGCCTGCTTCGTCGATCAGGTCGATTGCCTTATCCGGCAGAAAACGGTCGGGAATATAGCGATTCGAATGCGACACCGAAAAATTGATGGCATCGTCGGTGTAGGTGACGGCGTGGAATTTTTCGTAGCGTTCCTTGATCCCGAAAAGAATCTTAACCGCGTCGACTTCGTTCGGCGGCGGAACTTTCACGGCCTGGAAGCGGCGCTCGAGTGACCGGTCTTTCTCAATCGACTTGCGATATTCAGCGGGAGTGGTTGCGCCAATACACTGAATCTCGCCGCGCGAGAGGGCCGGCTTCAGGATGTTGGCCGCGTCCAGCGAGCCTTCCGCCGATCCCGCGCCGACCAAGGTGTGCAGCTCGTCGATGAAGATGATGGAATTCTGCGACTCCATCAGCTCTTTCATGATGGTCTTGAGCCGCTCTTCAAACTGTCCGCGATACTTGGTGCCGGCGACGATCAGAGAAAGATCGAGCGCCAGAATGCGCTTATCGGCGAGGAAGGAAGGAACTTCGCCGTCGGCGATGCGCTGTGCCAGGCCTTCCACAATGGCGGTCTTGCCCACACCCGGCTCGCCGATCAGAACAGGATTGTTCTTGGTGCGGCGGCACAGAATCTGCACCACCCGCTCCACTTCGTTGTCGCGGCCGACCAGCGGATCGAGCTGGTTGTCCATGGCGGACTGCGTCAGGTCGCGCGAAAACTCACTCAGTAGAGAAGATTCGCGCTGCCCGCGTTGCGGCGCAGCTTTTTCCTGGCTGGTACGCGCCAGTTCTTCGCGGATCGTCGAAAGGCGCAATCCCCGCTCGTGCAAAATCTCAGCCGCAAAACACTTTTCTTCGCGCAACAATCCCAGCAGCAGGTGCTCGGTTCCAATATGTTTGTGCGAAAGCCGCTCCGCCTCTTCCGCGGCATACGCCAGCACACGCTTGCATTCGTTGCTCAGGGGAAGATCGACCGAAGTGGAAACCTTTTCCCGGATGGTGGTGTGACCCTCGATCTGTTTCCGGATCGATTCCACCGACGCATGAGAGCGCAGGAAACGATTGGTCAGGGCCTTGTCTTCGCGCAGCAGTCCGAGCAGCAGGTGTTCGGTCTCAATATAAGGAGACCCAAACTGGCTGGCCTCGTACCGCGCAAAGAAAATAACGCGCCTGGCTTTCTCCGTGTAGCGTTCGAACATATACTAATCCCCGACTTCCTGCGGAACGCCCCGCACTCCGCCAAACCCCTTACCCTACCACCTTAATTATGCATTTATATCGCCTAATCTCCCAGCGATTTCCGCCTTATAGTAACCCGTACAGTCTGACCTTCGGGTACTCCGATCTTTCAATTTGCGTTCTTCAACCCTGGCTCTTGTGTTCTGCCTTTCCTCACGCCGGAAGCGACTCGGGCGCCACTTCTTCCATTTTGCCCCGATCCAACCGTAAAACGCGATGGCACCGCCGTGCAAACGCCAGGTTGTGGGTGGCGATTAAAGACGTTAACTGGTGCTCCCGGTGCAACCGCGCGACCAGTTCAAAAACCAATTCCCCGGTGCGCCCGTCGAGATCGCCGGTAGGCTCATCGGCGAGCAATAGTTGCGGCTGGGTGATAAGCGCCCGCGCCAGCGCCAGCCGTTGCTGCTCGCCGCCGGACAATTCGCCCGAACGATGATGCCCGCGCTGCTCCAGTCCCACCTCGCGCAACCACCGCGAAGCTTCCTCTTCTGCGGAGGAGAGCGCTTGCCCGCGCGTCAGCAGGGGCATGGCGACGTTTTCCAAAGCGGTGAATTCCGGCAGCAGGTAATGGAACTGCCAGACGTAGCCGATCTCGCGGTTACGAAACTCGGCGGCATCATCCTCAGAAAGTGAATTCACTTGGGAGTTTGCGCAGTATACGGCACCAGCAGAGGGACGATCAAGCGCCGCCAGGATGTGCAACAAGGTACTCTTTCCCGCACCCGATTGCCCGACGATGGCGAGCATCGTTCCTTTGCTGACCTGGAAAGACAGATTCTCAAAGAGCACGAGCTCCGCTTCGCCTGAGCGAAACACCTTACTTAACCCTTCGACCCTCAGCAGAGGATCTTGAGCTATTGGATGCAAACGCGCCCTCCTACGTACCAAGGTAGATGGCCGTCTCCCGCTGCAATGCCGCGGAAACAGCCCCTGCCCCATTAGACCATGATCCATCAGACCCTGATAAATCAGATCATGATCCATCAGATCATGAGGAGGAACAACCCGAGCCCGCGATTCCACCCGCGGGAACGAGCTATGCGAAAGACTGTATACCTCCGGAAAACAATTGCAATGTGACCGTGGTCACAGAGGGGAGCAGAGGGAACTTTGCATCAGATTCCCACAAATTTCAGTCAGAAGGATGGCAGAGGTGTGGGGCGGCTCCCGACAAGACAGCTCTACTCAGAGCTCAGAGCTTCCGCCGGGAAAAAAGATGGCGTCAACCGGCGAAAGACGTTGCCGGTTGACGCCAATCAGGCTGACGCTTACTCACTGGACTCTACGAAACTGCTACTACTTTCCCTGGCCCTCAAAGTTGAACAGGTCCATCAGATCGCCGATCGCTGGCCTATTCAAAGGAACGTAGGGGTTGTGCGGGTTGGTCGCTGGATTGTGGAGATTGTCGCGGCTGCGACCCGTCAGCGGAGCCAGTCCCCAGTTGGCTTCGATGAACTTCAGGATCGAAACGTGGTCGGTGTAGGTGTGCGAGATGTGCCCGGGCCTGGTGAAGGGAGAAACCACCAGCGTCGGGATTCTGGTGCCGTCGCCAAAAAAGTCCAGGGGTTGGATGTAGCCGGAGTCCCAGTACCCGCCGCCCTCGTCGAAGGTGACGATGATGGCGGTGCTTTCCCACAATTTCGGGTTGGCGCGGACGCCGTCCACGATCTTCTTTACAAAGCCCTCGAACAAATTAAGCTTCGAAGAAGCCGGGTGACCGTCGAGCCAGCCGTCGGGTTTCACGTACGACACGGCCGGCAGCGTTCCGTTCTGGATCGCCTGATAGAGGGCGGTGGTGTCCTGGTTATGCGCCCGGCCGGATGCACTCGTCATGATCGAGGTCGAATACTGAAAGGGATTGCAGATGTTGCAGTAGGTGTTGTCGGGGGTCACGTAGTTCCCGTCCGGATTGGCCAGGTAGGCGCTCCACTGGTCCCCGTAGTACGCCCACGAGATGTTCTTTTCGTTCAACGCATCGCCGATGTTGCGGAGGGGAGATGGGGGAATGGTGAAGACGGTCTCGTTTGGGTTGCCGATGTCGGCATACGCGTTTCTGCCGTCACCGTAGTATCCAGGGTTGTAGTTGTTGAGCAGATAGTAGTGCCCCGGATCGCAATTCGGATTAATGGGGCTGGGGAGTGATTGCAGATAGCTCACCACCGCACTCGCGCCAGGCGCAGTGCTGTCGGAGCAGTTGCTGTAGGTTCCTCCGCCGTAGGAGGGGGACCCATAGGAGCCGCCGCCGTAGCCATCCTCTGTGTAGTAGTCGTTGGTGCCAACCTGCGGGTTGGGGTTCTCGATCTCATCGACGACTCCGGCGTTGGGAGTGCCGGCTGCGACGAGTTGATTGTGCGGGGGCGTCGCGGCGTTGCCGTTGCCGTCGCTGAACCAGATGCCATCGCCGGTGCCGAGCATTACGTGGTTGGCGCCGGTCCCGCCTATGGCGGCCTGGTGGTAGTTGTCGCTCATGGCGTAGTTGTCGGCGAGAAACTTGAGGTAAGGGGCGTCGCCTTGCAGCATGTTGTAGAAGCCCATGGACGTGCTGCCTTCTCCGGTGCTGAATACGTTGAAGCCGGCCGGCTGCGGATTGCCGTTGGAGCCGGCGCCGATCGAGACTTCGACCCAAGGAAACAGATCATTGCGGCATCCGCTGGGGTTGCTTCGAGTGGCATTGGCGGCGCTGCAATCGAACTGCTGCCACATCTGGTAGAAGCGGTGAACAGGACTGTTCGTGTAGGAATCGTACGGCAGAGTTGCCGAGGTCAACTGGAAGGGACCGGAAGGAAGACTCGACTGGTTGGGAATGCGAGCGTCGGGGACTCCGTGAGCCAACCCGGTGCCACCCGTCGTCAGATAGACGTAATAGTTGTCCGGAAGCCCGTTCTCATATTTCTGGGCAGTCGCCACATCTGGGAACGGCGCGGTGGTATATCCGCCGGCAAGCACCGGTGGCAAGGTCGAATACGGGACGTTTCCCGATGGACTCAGCTGAAATCCGTCGGTGCTGGAGTCGTTGGCCGACGACTGACTGGCCAGCGAGAAATTGGGTCCCGGCGTTCCATCTTCGTTGACAATGCCTTTGGAGAGCAGATTCCAGACGCCCTCGCCCCGGCGTGGCTTGTAGGTAGCGAACACGTGATCAAAGGAGCGGTTTTCTCCGATGATTACGATCACGTGCTTGATCGGGGTCCGGGTTCTGTGCCCCCGGTCCTCGGCTGCTGCAAAAACGGGTGAGATTAGCTGAATCGACAAGGCTACGACGCTCAGAAGAGCTGCCGAGCGCCACTTAAACGGAGCTAGCTGGGTAACGTTCATGCTTTACCTTCCTCTCAAAGGTAGGCGAATCCTACCTCGCGTTTGTTTCATGCAAGTGAAACGCAGATTAAAGCAAAGTGAATTTTCTGTATTGCTTTGGAAAAAGTTCAGGGATTTGGGTCCAGCGTCGGCTCGTGGCGACGAACTGCAGATCCCTCCCCTTCGGCTTCGCTCAGGTTCGGGATGAAAAGATCGAAGGAAGTTGACTGAAACTAAACTGCTACTCGTACCGCAGCGCCTCCGCCGGCAGAATCCGCGCCGCCGACCACGACGGATAAATCGTGGCCACAAACGAAATTCCGATGGACACGAGCGCCACGATCACTCCGTCGATCAGCCGCGGCGCGAACGGTACGTAATCAATCGAATAGACCTCGGGCGAGAGCGAAATAAAGTGGTAGTGTCCGCCCGCCCACGAGATCGCGTACCCGAGCACCAGCCCGATCGCCGTACCGATGACTCCAATCAGAACGCCCTGCGCGATGAAGACGCGCCGAATCTGCGCCTTCTTCGTGCCCAGTGACATGAGCACGGCAATATCTTTCGTCTTCTCCATGACCATCATGATCAGCGAGATCAAAATGTTGAGCGCGGCCACGAACACGATCAGCCCGATGGTGATGAAGGTGACCACGCGCTCCAGTCGCAGCGCGCGGAACAGAGGTTTGTTCTGTTCCATCCAACTGGTGGCCATAAAGCCGTGTCCGGCGGCCTGTTCGAGCGCGCGGGCCACGTCGCCCGCCAGGTAGATATCGTCGAGCTTGAATTGGATGACCGAGATCACGTCGCCCAAACCAAACAACTGCTGCGCGTCAGAAAGCCGTATGAACGCCCAGGAAGAGTCGTAGTCGAAGAAGCCGGAGTTGAAGATTCCCGCGACATGAAAACGAATGTATTTCGGCACCATTCCAAACGGAGTCAGCTCGCCCTGCGGAGAAGTCACCAGCACCACTGACCCCACGGTCGCGCCTATCTCCTCCGCCATGTCTTTGCCGAGAATAATCGGAGGCATTGCCGCAACGCGCTGCTGCACGCCACTCAAGTCGTCAGGCGACTCAGCTTGTGTGGAGCGGACACTCCCTTCGGCTTTGCTCAGGGCATGCTTGTCCGCCGCCGCTGCATTTGAATTTGATCTTGCCTTTGAACTTGTTTCTTCGAGACCGCCCGTCCCAACCGCAGGCTCCTCCAGCGCCGCCGCCGATCCCAGCGTCACCGATTTCAGCAGATCGCTGACCTTCCGCTCATACTGCGGCAGCATCCCTTTCAGCACCGCGCCGCGCGCCCGCGGTCCGCGCGAAATCAGCACCTGCTCGTAAATCGCCGGAGCGGCCGCCACCACGTGCGGCTCCCTCGATAACTTATCGAGCAGCGGACGCCAATCGCGCATGCCGTCACTTTCCACCCGCAGCAGACTGATGTGCGCGGTCGAACCCAGCAGCCGCGCCTGCAAGTCCTGCCGAAAACCATTATTGATGGCCAACGCAACGATCAGCGAAGCCACGCCCGCCGCCACTCCCAGGATGGAGATACCCGTGATGATGCCGATGAACGCCTGGCGGCGTTTGGCGCGAAGATAGCGGGTTGCGACGAAAAGTTCAAAGCGCATAGGAGCAGCCGTCAGCTGTCAGTCATCAGCTTTCAGTTACTGCGGATTATAGCTGGCGATGCGCGAACACTCTTGGTAGAACCGCTGGCACGGATCGACGATAAGCGCGGTAGGAGTCGCCAAACCTCTGCTCCAACTCCGCATCCTCCATCCGGATCATCGCCGCTCCCGTGATCGCTGCGAGCGCCGTCAGTCCCCAGCACACCGCAAGGCCGGTCCCCACGCTCCATGCCAGCATTTCGCACAGATGCGCCAGGTACACCGGATGCCGCACCCGCGAACGGATTCCATCCGTGACCAGCCGCTGCTCGCGATTCCCGCCATGAATTTCGGGCAGCCCGCCGAGTTGCTTGGCGCTGAAATTCTTCCCGGACCGCGAATAGACATACAGCCCGCAAATGAACAGCAGAGCCGCCGCCCCCCAGGCCCAGTCCGCTCGATACAGCAAGATGCCCCGCCAGGGCCGAGTGACCAGCGCGACCACGACCCACATCGCTACCCACACCGGCAACAGCACCATATATGGCGATCGATAATATGGCGAGCGATGCCGCGCGCGCCACTGCTCGGCAAACGGATGAATCATCAGCCAGAAAGCGGGGATGGTCGAATACGCGACGCAGGCCAGCCATCCGATGATTCGTAGCCAGTGCGGCATGGAAATTCTCGTCGTTCGCTGTTCGCCCTTCGCCAGAATCTTAGCAGCGCCGCGTTCCGCTCGTGGCGCGGACCAGCGATACCCTTTATGAATTGTCATCCCGAGCGAAGCGAGGGATCTGCATTTTGCGGCGGACTGCAGATCCCTCGCTTCGCTCGGGATGACAAAATCTGGGGTCGCTAAGCCGCCCTCCGGCCCCCCTCGCAACCTGATATTCTCTTTCCTCATGTCCCCCATCTTGACCAGTGTGCTGCTGGGGCTGACCGCGGCGGGCGCGAACGTGTTCGGCGGCGCCATCATTGTCCAAAGGAATTGGGAGCGTTCCTACCTCCGCTACTTTGTCGCGCTTGGCGCAGGTTTCATGCTGGCGACGGCGCTCGTTGAAATGGTGCCAGCCAGCATTCAGTTGCGCGGCCCGTATGCCGGATTTCTCATCCTTGCGGGATACCTGCTCGTCCATTTCTTCGAGCACACCGTCACCCCGCACTTCCACTTTGGAGAAGAAACCCACGCCGACCAGTTCGTGCATGCTCACAAGGGATACTCGGTTCTGATCGGGTTGCTGATTCACACGTTTTTTGATGGCATCGCGATCGCCTCGGGATTCCTCGTTTCCCCGGCGCTCGGCTGGATCATCTTCGTGGCGGTTTTTCTCCACAAGATTCCGGAAGGCTTCACCGTCTCATCGGTGATGCTGGCGAGTGGCCGAAGCCGCGCGTTCGCCTGGGGAGCTTCCGCGCAGTTGGGCGTGGCAACCGTGGCCGGAGTGATGACGATGGCCATCTTCCGCCACGAAGTGAGCTTCGGTCTGCCACTGTCGGCAGGCGTTACCATCTACGTAGCCGCGTCGGATCTGATTCCGGAAGTAAATAAAGAGCCCGGCGTGAAGATGGCGCTATTGGTCTTCGTCGGAGCGGCCTGCATGTTTTTGCTGGATCGGTTTTTTCACGTGCATTGAAAAGGCTCTCAGCTCTGAGCTGTCAGCTCTCAGTCACGCCATCGAGGTTTTCGCACCTACCCACTGTGCCTTATGTGCATCACATCCCCATCCTGCACGATGTAGTCCTTGCCTTCCAGGCGCAGCGTGCCTTTGGCGCGGGCGTTCGCCTCGGATCCCGCTTCCAGTAGCTGGTCCCAGCGAATCGTCTCCGCTCGGATGAAGTGTTTTTCCAAGTCGGAGTGAATAGCACCGGCACCGTTCTGGGCGCGTGTATTCAGCGGGATCGTCCAGGCGCGGCACTCATCTTCGCCGGCCGTGAAAAACGAGATCAGTCCCAGCAGGTGATAGCTCTTGCGGATCAGCCGCGAGAGTCCGCTTTCTCCGAGTCCATAGCTGCCGAGAAATTCGGCCGCGTCCTCGTCGCTCATCTCCGCCAGTTCCGCTTCCACTTTGCCGCAGATCGCGCTCGCCCCGGCATTGGGACGCGCGGCCACTTCGCTCAAGTTATATTTCGCAACCGCCGCTTCCAGGTCTTTGCCGAGTTCCGTGCTCTCGCCGATATTGAGCACGTAGAGCATCGGCTTCTCGCTCAGAAACATGAAGCCCCTTATGCGCTTCTTGTCCTCGGGCGTCATTTCCATTTCGCGCAGCGGCTTCTCGGTTTCGAGATGGGCCTTGGCTTTGATCAGCAGCTCGTTTTCTTTTTCCAGTTCCGGCGTCTTCATCTTCTTCAAATCTTTTTCCAGCCGCTCGAGCCGCTTTTCGATCTGGCCAAGATCGCTGACCATCAGATCGAAATCGACGTTCTTGATGTCGCGCAGGGGATCGATGGGACCGACGTGCGGAATGGCGTCGTTTTCAAAGGCGCGGAGAACGTGAATGAGCGCGTCCACCTGACGCAGATGGCCGATGTAGGCGGTCTCTTTCAGCGCGTCCTGGCCGATCGCGCCGACGTCCACGTACTCGACCGAGGCGTGCGTCAGCTTCTTCGGCTTGTAGAGCGCGGCCAGCTTGTCGAGGCGCTCGTCGGGCACCTTCGCGACGCCGATGTGCGCCTCGCGCGGGTTCGAATACGCCTGCTCGGAAAGATTTACCTTCGTCAGAATGCGAAATAGAGATGTCTTGCCGACCTGCGGCAGACCGATGATGCCAGTTTTCATGGGGAGTTCTCAGCTCTCAGCTATCAGTTTTCAGTTCAATCAAAAGAATAAATCATCGTGCCTCATGCGCATACGCCGTGCGCGGTAGTGTCCTAGAATCTTTAACCACCAAGGGCACGAAGGTCCACGAAGGTGGCAGGCGCCAGGCTTTCCTTCGTGGACCTTCGTGTCCTTGGTGGTTAATCGGTCTGACGTGCGTCGCGCAGAGCGGCCGTGCTACGCTCGGCGGAATGTATCTTGACGATAAAACCCTTGGCAGACAATTCCTTCGCCATTTTGCCGGGGCGCTGATCGCTTGCATCGCTTGTGCCGCCTGGTCTTCAGCGCAGACTTCGGCGCAGATTCACTTTCGCTTGCAGACTCGCGAAGCTGTCGAAGCCCACCTGAAGTCGTTTTCAACCAGGAACAGCGAACGCGAAGCGCTGATCCGGAAGTGGTTTGCCGAGTCCGGGTGCAAGGACGCGAATCTCTCCGAGCAAGCGCTCGACCGCAAGCTTCCGCCGAACATTATTTGCGTGCTGCCTGGCGAAACGCAACAGGTCATCGTGGTCGGCGCGCACACCGATCACGTCGACAGCTTTGGCGACGGCGTGGTTGACAACTGGACAGGAGCGGTGTTATTGCCCAGCCTGCTCTACAGCCTGAGCGCGCGGTCGCGTCATCACACGTTGATCTTCGTCGGGTTCTCGGCCGAGGAAAAGGGATTGGTCGGATCGCGGTATTACGTGGATCACCTCACCAGCGAGCAGCGCGCGCATGTCGAAGCCATGGTCAACTTCGACAGCTTGGGACTGAGTTCGACCAAGGTATGGGCCTCGCACGCCGACAAGGCGCTGCTCGACGCGCTGATCACGACTGCCACGTCTGCGAACCTGCCGCTGGCCGCGGTGAACGTGGACAACCTCGGCACCGCCGATTCCGAATCGTTCGCTCGCTACCAGATCCCGCGCATCACCCTGCACTCGGTGACACAAAAGACCTGGTCGATCCTGCATTCGCCGTTCGACAAGCTGGCAGCGATCAAGATGAAGGATTACTACGACAGTTATAAGCTGATCGCCGAGTATCTGGCGTATCTCGACGACGCGTTAAAACCGCGGCCGGGGCCGAAGTCGGAGAAAGCGGCGCAGTAGCGATATTTTTGTGGATTGTCATCCCGAGCGGAGCGAGGGATCGGCAGTTCGCCGCAAAATGCAGATCCCTCGCTCCGCTCGGGATGACAAAGTCTGGTGAGGGTTGAAGAGCGGGGTCTCACTTTCGCCACGAACTGCTTGTCCGTCGCCGGCTCACCGAAGCGCTTGCGCGGTCGTGTACAACGCCACCAGCCCCAGCAAAAGCACCGCCTCCTCGAATTTTTCCGACCACACGTGCAGACGGTCGAATTCCATGCGCAGCGGATTGTCCAGAGGCACGTTATCGATAACGCCAACCTCAGCGCGAAGGGCGTGCATCTTCGGGGTAATGGCGAACTGCGAGATCACGGTCAGCAGCAGCATCAGCACAATCAGAAGGTGCCGCGCCGCCAGCGGTCGCGCATTGCCAGTGGCCATCCGGCTGTAGAGCATGGAGGCGATTAGAAAAACAATTCCAGACACGATCGCCATGTAGTGCAGTCCGTCGAGCGAGCGGCCTACGATCGATCCCGCCATGTGGCGGGTCGGGAGAAGTCCGGGCGAAAAAGCGGTGGGCGCGAGTACGAATGCTAGAAAAATCACTCCGCCCAGCCAGACCACGAGCGACAACAGCATGAGGAACCGGAGAAATGACATGAGCGGAATTATAGAACTCCTGGCGCTGATTCTCCGGGTATCGATTCTCCCAGCGCAGTGTCGTATCCCGTAAATTCGCGACATACGTTTGGGTTGTCATCCTGAGCGAAGCGAAGAACCTATGCATGGCGGAATCCAATACACAGGTCCTTCGCTTCGCTCAGGATGACAGTTGGGATTTATACCGCGAACTTGCGGGATACGACACTGACGTCTGCCGCACAGTTGCGATGTCGCCGGCCAGTCAGCCACAGCCCGAACCAGCGCTGTCACTTACTCCTGTGCGCGCAACTGTTTACCCTCATCCTTCCTCATCCTCCGGAAGGAATCATCCAAATGCAGCGTTCGCTGACGGCCACCGACGTGAATTTCGTGTCATTACAGTCGGCAGTATTTTGCGTGCAGTGTGAATTGCTCAGCGAAAACAACACGCCGCGGTGTCTGGCCTGCGGCAGTGGCGCGGTGCTCAGTCTTTCGCGCGTGCTCGGCGGATCGCTTCGCGGGCAGCGGACCGCGCATCTCATCGCGGATGCGGAACTGGACCGGCTGGTGCGGTCGCTGCTCCACAGTGTTCCGGGAATTCCGGCGGTCGGCGAACATCAGAGCAACGAAAATCAGGTCGACGAATATCCGGTCGAATTCCCCGCGTCATCTTTTTCCCCTCGCCATCGCATGCGGCCTCGCCATCATGGACCACTCTCCGCGCCGCATACGCTGATCAACGCCGGAGAAATTGATCTCGAGCCGGGCATCAGCATCATCGCGGAAAAAGCGCAGACTTTAACCGGCGCCACCGGGGCTGCCATCGCGCTGCGCCGGGGCAACGAAATTATTTGCCGGGCGCGCACGGGCCGCACGGCTCCGGATATCGGGGTGCGCCTGCAAACCGATAGTGGACTCTCGGCCGAATGCGTGCGCACGGGCGAAGTGCTGCTTTGCCATGACGCCGAGTCGAACCCGCGAGTGGATTGGGCGAGTTGCCGGCGGATGGGCGTGCGCTCGATCCTGGTCGCTCCGCTGCGCCACTTCCGGCGGACGCTGGGTGTTTTCGAAGTGCTGTCGTCGACGCCCCACGCGTTTGACAATAACGATGTCGCCACCATGCAGTTTCTCTCCGGAATGATGGTGGCGACGATCTCGCGTCTTTCCAGTTTGCAGCCGGCGCCGCCGGTGGCGGCGGGTGAGTAAACGCGGCTGAGCAAGCTGGTAGCCGTTTCTCCTTGGGTATTCCTTCCCGGTGGTGTATCCTAGCGATAATTTAGTTTGTGTATTGTGCGCGCTCGCGCTTCGCCAGCCGGCTCAACACAATCTGCAAGGCAGGACAAGAGCAGGACAATGGCCGGGACTTTCCCTGGTTCAACCCTATCCCAATCTCACCCGGAGGAATCAATGCTTCGAGCCTTCCCCAAGGTTTTCATTGCGTCTGTCTTCGCGCTTACGGCAGCGCTGACATTTGCCCAGGACGTCAACACGAAAGCAACCGTAAAATACCCGTCTGCGTACGCGATCTCGCAGCCGTTGTCGGAGTTGCCGATCGACACAATGGCGGTTGAAGGAAAGGAAGCTGCTCGCCCGATGCCGGTTCCGCTGGGATCTCGCGCCGGCGCTGCCCCCACGGAAGCAGACTCCGTGTTGCAGAAAGAGGTCATGCCCTTCGTTTCGGCCACGAAAGGTGCTGCTTTCGATGGCATCGGGGCGAAAGGCTGGGCGCCTTCGGATGTAAACCTGGCGGTCGGGCCCAACCACATTGTGCAGACGGTGAATGTGCGGCTGGCGGTGTACAGCAAGAGCGGCACGCTGCTTTCGGGTCCAACCAATTTCACCACTTTATTTGGGCCTCTGGGCGGTAACTGCAAGGCCGGGGCGAGCGATCCGATTGTGAACTATGACCGGCTGGCGGACCGCTGGGTCCTCAGCTACGTCGGCATCAGTAGCGGCTTTACCACCTTCTCGGAGTGCGTGGCCGTGTCAAAGACCAAGGATCCGACTGGAGCCTATACTCTTTACGCCTTCTCCTTTGGCACCAGTCTGAACGACTATCCGAAGTTAAGCGTTTGGCCCACCACCACCAACAGCGCCTACCTGGCCACCTACAACATTTTCAAGTACGCCCTGTTTTTCACCGGTGCTGACCTCTGCGGATTTGACCGTACAAAAATGCTTGCTGGTAACGCTACGGCAAAGCAGATCTGCGTCAAGACACCCACCAGCGAGGGTGGTTACCTGCCATCCGACCTTGATGGCCCCACTCCTCCTACAGACGGCACGCCCGGACTCTTCCTGACCTGGCAAAACAACAATCCCGGCCAGTTGTATCTGCGCAAGCTCAAGCTGAACTTCGCGGCGGGCACGGCTTCTCTGTCGGCGGCGACTACCATTCCGGTAGCTAACTCCAACCTCGCCTGTGGTGACGGCGGCACGTGCGTTCCACAAAAAGGTACAACGCAAACGTTGGACACTCTCGGCGACCGCCTCATGTACCGGATGGCCTACCGGAAGTTTTCCGATCACGAGCGCGTGGTCGTGAACCACGCCGTCGGCAGCGGGGGTCGGGTGGCTGTCCGCTGGTATGAAATCCTGGACCCGAGCGGCGCGGTAACCGTGCATCAACAAGGCACCTTCGCCCCAGATGCGACCTACCGCTGGATGGCGAGCGCGGCCATGGATAAATCGGAAGATATTGCCATCGGTTACAGCGCCTCCAGCAGCACAATTCACCCCGCGATTCGCTTTACCGGTCGCGTGCCCACCGATCCACTCGGCACCCTGGAAACGGAAGGCAGCATCCTCGCAGGTGCCGGGTCACAAACCCTTGGGCTGAACCGGTGGGGCGACTACACGGCGCTGCAAGTTGATCCGAGCGATGATTGCACGTTCTGGTACACAAACCAGTACCAGAAAATAAATGGCACGTTTGATTGGAGCTCGCACATTGGGTCCTTCAAGTTTTCCAACTGCCAGTAGCAGCGCGAAGACCGTAGCTGAATGGCTAAGCAGGGCGGGATTTTGATCCCGCCCTTTTTCTTGCGCTATGGAATAGAACTAAACCGGTACGGGCACGCTCTCTACAATTTCGCGGAGGACTTGCTCGGCTTGCTCGGACTTGTTCAGGGTGGACGTGTAGAGCGAACTTACTACTACGCGGTGGGCGAAGACGGAGACGACTAAGGGCTTGAAATCTTCGGGAGTGCAGTAATCGCGGCCCTCGAGGAAGGCCATAGCTTGGGCGGCGCGGTAGAGCATCTGCGAGCCTCGGGGAGATACTCCGAGGGAGAGATACTCGGACTCGCGGGTCTTGTTGACAATGTTCAGCAGGTAAGTGATGAGCGATTCGTCCACGTGAACCTGGGCCACGGCATGCTGGATTTCGACTACGTCGGCGGCGTTGAGCGCGGGGCGCAGGTGTTCGAGTTGGGCGGCGCCGGCTTCGGCACGCAGGATCTCGCGCTCGGCGTTGCCCTCGGGATATCCCATGCGAACTCGCATCAAGAAACGATCGAGTTGCGACTCGGGCAAGGGATAGGTGCCGTGGTGCTCGATGGGATTCTGCGTGGCGATGACCAGGAACGGTTGCGGCAGCGGATAGGAATGCGCGTCAATGGTGACTTGGCCCTCGTTCATGGCTTCGAGCAAGGCGGATTGCGTCTTGGGAGTGGTGCGGTTGATTTCGTCGGCTAACAGGACGTTGGCGAAGACTGGTCCGCGCTTGAATTCGAATTTCTGCTCGATGGCGGAGTAGATCGAGATGCCCAGCACGTCGGAGGGCAACATGTCGCTGGTGAACTGGATGCGCTGGAAGGTGCAGTCGATGGCGCGGGCGAGGGCTTGGCCGAGCGTGGTCTTGCCGACTCCGGGGACGCCTTCGATCAGCAGGTGGCCTTTGGCGAAGATGGAAACCAGGGCGAGGCGGAGGACGTCGTCTTTGCCGCGGATGACGCGGCGCAAACTGTTCTCGAGTTCCGCGGCGCGGCGGGAGGTTGCCACCAGAGTTTCGGGAGCCATTGGGCCGATTCTACTATGTGGGCAGCGGGGATGGGGGTTACGGCGGTCATGGGGCTTTCAGCCGTCAGCTCTCAGCTATCAGCTCTCAGTAAAAAATGGCTCTCGCTTCTGGCCTTTTGCAAATCCGTCAACGCTTCCCCCGTCAACTCAACTCTTCGTCGCTCACTGATAGCTGACAGCTGAAAGCTGACGGCTACTCTCACTGCCCGAACTCGGCCGGCCTTCCGGTCAGGCGCTCGATTCGTTTCGCGGTTGGCGGATGCGTCGAGAACAAGCTGCCGAAGCTTCCTGCTCCGAGGAACGGCGCAATGATGAATAGATGCGCGGTGGATGGGGTCGCTACCAGCGGGCGCTGGCGGGAATAGGCGTCGATCTTGGCCAGAGCGCTGGCCAAGGCGTAGGGATTGCCGGTCCAGTGGGCTCCGGTGTCGTCGGCGCCGTATTCGCGGGAGCGCGAGACAGCGAGTTGAATGAGCATGGCTGCGAAGGGGGCGAGGAACATCATGGCGATGGCTGCGATGCCGCCTCCGTCGCGATCGTCGCGGCTGCCTCGCATGCCGCCAAAAATCATGCCCCATCGGGCAATCGAGGCGAGATAGGTGATGGCGCCGGCTAAAGTGGCGGCAATCGAACTGATGAGGATGTCGCGATTGCGCACGTGGCCGAGTTCATGAGCCAGCACACCTTCCAGTTCGTCGTCGGTGAGCAGGCCGAGGATGCCCTGGGTTACGGCGACGGAAGCGTGGTTCGGATTGCGTCCGGTGGCGAAGGCGTTGGGCGAGTCGGTCGGGATGAGGTAGACCTTGGGCATCGGCAGGCTGACTTTTTGCGCCAGGCGCTCGACGATGTTGTAAACGCGCGGCAGATCGTCGCGGCCGACGGGCTGGGCGCGGTAGGTGGCGAGCGCGATCTTGTCGGAGAAAAAGTAGGAAACGAAATTCAGGACGGCGGCGAAGGCGAGCGCCATCAGCATTCCACGCTGGCCGCCGAAAGCACGGCCGGCCAGCATGAGCAGCAGCGTCATGCCGGTGAGCAGGAGCGTAGTTTTGAATACGTTACTCATGGTTGTTGCCTCAGTTTTCTTGGTGCAATCGATTAGATGCCGGGCTCCAGGCTTTGGGCTCTGGTGATCGGGAGCACCCGGAGTGTGCGTGCGAACTGGGCCGTCCCTCCGGGACTTGAATCGCTTCTTGCAGTTCTCCCAGCGCTGAAGCGCTGGGCTAAGCTGGTTCGCCCCTCCGGGGCTGGATTCCATCTACCACGAGGCGGTTCGTGAAATTGGTTCTGGCGCACACTCAGCTAACCCTGCCGCTTCAGTGCCCGGTCGAGCGTTTGGTCGAGGGCTGCTTTGGCTTTTTCGTAATCCGCGGGCGTGATCTTGCCTTGTTTTCGTTCTACCTCTAGTTGGAACAGTTCTTCTTTCAGCGCTTCGAGCAGCATCGACGATTTTGCGACCGGAGCGCTGGTCGCGGACGCCGCCGGTGACGTCGCGGTTGGACGGAGCGCGGCGCTGTTGTCGCTCGATGCAGCGCCAGGCCTCGCAGCGGATGCGGCGGCCGCTGATGTTACGGGTTGCCGTTTCGTGACCACCCATCCGCCGATGGCCAGCAGCACGGCGAATCCGAAGAGGATGGGCCACCGATATTTCTGCAGAGCATCGGGAGCGTCGATGGGGGCGCCAAGTCCGCCGCCGGGCCGATTGTCGCGTCCCTGCGGTTGCTGCTGATCCTGCTGTTGGGCCGTGCCCGAGGAGGTTTCTCCGGGCGACTCGTTGATGACTCCGTTGCCCGTGAGTGTGAAGGCGAGCGGCTGGCCGGGCTTTGTCTGTTGCGCGACTTCCACGATGGTGTCGCCCTTGCTGGGATCCTGCATGGACTGGAAGCTGGGCGGATTCGCGGCCTTGAAGTGCATCGTCTGGGGAAGAACGACGACGAGGTGCTCGGCGGGATAGAGCGGCTTGGGATCGATCTTGATCTCGCCGGAGTAGGGCAGAGTGAACTCCACCTGGAATTGCGTTTCTCCGGGACGCAGCGGGAAGGCGATCGCGTAGCGGTTCTTCTCGGCTTGGGGAACGGCTTCCGCGCTGATGGGCTGACCGTTCGGGGCGCGGGCCTGCAGTTGCTCAATCTTTGCGCCGGGGGGCAGATAGAACTCGAAGTTGTGATCGTTCATCTGCGTTTTCGCGGGAGAAGACGCGTTGTTGACGACGAACAGGCGCACGCCCTGCATCGTTCCGCTGTCGGCCTGGAAGCGAATGACGTCGGCGGTCACGCTGAGGCCGGCGACTTTGGTCGCGACGTCATAGACCTGAACGTCGGCCGAGTTAACGCCGGGAGGCGCCATCTGATGATAAGTAACTCCCTGATGGACGGCGCGGATGAGATGTGGCCCGGCTCCGCCGGTGAGTTTGAAGCTGAATTTTCCGTTGCTGTCCACCTTGGTGTTGCCGGCTACGTCCATGCCGTTGGCAAGGTTGATGAGAATGACTTCATCGCCGACGGCGGGTTTGCCGGTGGTGCCGTTGGTGACGGTTCCGGACAAGACTGATGCGGCCTGGCTCTGCGCGGTGGCTAAAGACGCCAGGCTTAGCAGCAGGATGGCTAGGGACGCTACTCGCATTTGGCGGCGCGACGGCGCCACAGACTTTGCGGGTTTCTTCAAATCCACTCCTTTTCCAACATCAGAGTTGTCTGACCAGTCTTCGTCGGCAGACTGGATGCCATGAAAGGGCGACCCTCAGCGGCTAAAGCCGTTCGTATGGCGGGTTCTAACGGCATGGCTAAAGCCATGCCCTTTCAAAGCTATCCGAAACGCGGTCACGCGGGCGCAATTACAGATTGTTCGAGCCGCGCAATCTCCGCCATGATCGCAGCCGCTTCTTCTTCGAGCGACGCGCGCATGGATTGATAGTCCGCGTCAGGCACCTTGCCTGCCTTGTATTCGAAATTCAGGTCGCGCAGGTTCTCGTAAACCGCTTCCTTGCGCTCGCGGAGATAGCCGAGCCGCGTCTTCTCTTCTCCGGCATAGACTTCGCCGGGAAAGAAAAAAACGTAATAGAAACAGGCGACCGTAACGACGGCGCAGACGAAAGGAATCATAAGTTGGTCTCCTTGCGGGCCTTCTGGCGGAACTCGTCGAGCTCGCTGCCGCGCGGGATGGTGATGCCATCGGCGAGGGCCGGTGCGGGCCGATTCTTCCACGAGCGCACGACGTAAACGACGAAGGCGATGCCGAACGCCAGCGCGACGAAGGGCATGATCCAGGCCACGCGATTGAAGCCGGTGGCGGTGGGCGCGGCGATCACCGTTGGTCCGTATTCCTGCACGAAGCCTTGCAGGATGAGGTCGTCGTTGTCGCCTTTATCGAGCGCGGCCAGCAGTTGGTTGCGCATCTTGTCGGAGGACTGGCAGCCGACGTGATTGCATTCGAGCAGCACCTGGCCGCATCCGCAGGTGCACATCATGCGGTGGCCCAGGTCTTTGAAGCGTGCGGAATCGTCCCCGGCGCCCATGAGAATAACCACCGCGCACGCGAGAGCAGCGGCCTGCAAGCAGCGACGAAGGGAGATCCGACGAACGGAGAGCATGGAGGATTTCATCTCAGTCACCTGCTCCCACCTGCGCCGGAGCGCGAACCGGCGTGGTTGCGGCCACCTGGACGGCGGCGGCATTGGGCACGAGTGCGACGATGGTGCCGAAGACCATGACGATCAGGCCGATCCAAATCCACGGCACGAGCGGATTCAAATGCGCTTTGATGATGGGGCGTCCTGTGGTCTCGTTCTTGCCTTCATAAACCAGATAAACGTCGCTCACCAGAAAAAAATCTTCGCGGAAGCTGGGGTAAATGCGCGGCAGCGTCTGCGGCTGTCCGCTCGCTTTATAGAAGCGGCGCTCGGGATACATGGTCGTAATCTGCTTGCCGCCGCGGAACACGTTGATGATGGCCCACTCGTTGCCGTAGTTGGGATTGTCGTCCTGCGTGTAGGACTGGCAGACCAGAGTGTAGGGGCCAAGGGAAATTTTGTCGCCAAAGCCCATTTCTTTTTCAACTTCTTTGTTGAAAGGCGTCCCGAGAATCCCAATCACCACCAGCGCGACGCCGAAGTGGACGATGTAGCCGCCGTAGCGGCGTGTGTTTCTGTGGCACAGGTGAGCCATGGCGGCGAACAGATTTTGCTGGCTCTTGCCGGCGATGACGCGCCCTCCGCGGAGGAACTCGGAAATGACGGTGAAGATCACCAGCGCCGACAGCACGGCGGCCATGGTGGCATAGAAGAAAGAAGGATCCTCCCAGGGACGCACGCCGAAAACGATCATCATCACGCCAATCGAAACCGCGCCGATCGCGGGGAACAGGAAATTCCGCTTGAGGCTTTCGATGGACGTCTTACGCCAGGCCAGCAGCGGTCCGACGGCGGTGAGCAGCAGGAGCAGCAAGGCAACCGGGACCGCAACGCGATTGAAAAAAGGCGGCCCGACCGTGACTTTGTGTCCCTGCACGAATTCCGACAGAATGGGGAAAAACGTGCCCCACAGTATGGTGAAGCAGACGACCAGCAAGAGGAGATTGTTGAACAGGAAACTGGATTCGCGCGAAACCAGCGACTCCAGCTTGTGCTCGCTCTTGAGGTGCGACCGGTTCGCCACAAGGAAAAAGGTGCAGACGGCCAGAGTCAATCCTATGAAGACCAAGAACCAGGTGCCGATCGAGGACTGCGCGAACGCGTGCACCGAACTGATCACACCCGAACGCGTGAGGAAGGTCCCGAGCATCGAGAGCAGGAACGTCGCGAAGATGAGCGACATGTTCCACACTTTTAACATGCCGCGTTTTTCCTGCATCATGACGGAATGCAGAAACGCTGTGCCGGTGAGCCAGGGCATGAGCGAGGCATTTTCCACGGGGTCCCATCCCCAGTAGCCGCCCCATCCGAGCACCGCGTAGGCCCAGTGCGCGCCGAGGAAAACGCCGATCGTGAGGAAGCACCAGGTCACCATGGTCCAGCGGCGGGTGATGTGAATCCATTTCTCGCCGGGGTACTTCATGATGAGCGCGCCCAGCGCAAAGGCGAAGGGGACGGTGAAGCCGACGTATCCCAGGTACAGCATGGGCGGATGGATGACCATCTCGGGATACTGCAAGAGAGGATTCAGCCCAGTGCCATCCTGGGGGAGCGAGCCCTGCATGATGGCGAACGGGTGCGCCGCGAAATTCAGAATCAGCAGAAAGAAAACCTGCACCGAGGCCATCACCACCGAAGCGTGCGCGAACAGCCGCTGATCGGTCTTGTAGCGCAAGCGGAGAACGAATCCGTAGCCGGCCAGCAGCAGCGACCAGAACAGCAGCGACCCTTCCTGACCGGACCACAGCACGGCGAACTTATAGGCGGCGGGCAAGTCGCGATTACTGTGATGGAAGATGTAGGCGATAGAGAAGTCGTCGTTGAACGCGGCCACTACGAGAACGATGCCAGCCAGCAGCACCGCGGCGAATGTTGCAATTCCGGCGCGGCGGGCGGTCTCACCGAGACGAGCCGAAGCGGCATCCCGACCGAATAATGCCAAAAAGCCTGCAAGAAACGAGTACGCACTGAGGCCGAGCGCCAGGAGCAGCGCAAAGCTTCCGATTTGAGACATCACAGGAACCCCACAGTATCATTACAACATTTTTTCAAAGAAGCGAGTGGTATGCAATCCACCGGACGCCTCGGAAGTGCAGTTTCGTTCAGGAATCCAGACAAGCCCGGTGGTGGATTGGGCGCCACCTTGCGAGCTATTTACCGTGACTTCTCCAGCGGGTAACCCTTTTCGCGCCAATCGCGGATTCCGCCGTCCATGGAAATGACGTTGGTGTATCCCATTTTTTGCAGGTTATCGGCCGCCAGCGCGGAACGGAAGCCGCCGCCGCAATAGAGTACGAGCGGAGTTTCGAGATCGGGATACTTGCCTTCAATGTCGCGCTCGATAACGCCCTTGCCCAGATGGACGGCACCGGGCAGGTGGTCGGCGTCGAATTCGCGGTCTTCGCGAACGTCGACAAGAACGAATTTCTCGCCGCGATCGAGCCGGGCTTTGACTTCGTCAACGTTGGTTTCGCGGACGCGCTGCTTGGCGTCGTCGACAATCTTCAGAAAGCGCGGTGGATGCTGATGAGCCATGGTCGCCGGTCCCCCACTGGTCGGTCTTCTGATGCTCGGTCGTCTGATGCTTGCCCCTGAGAATGATAGCAGGCGGCTGGGGAATGGCCGGAGTGACTGACTGGCGGGGTGGTGGGCTAATTCCGTGTTGCTGAGCCGCGAGCTTCGAGCCGCGAGCTTCGAGCAAACCGGATGCCCCGCAACTCGTAGCTCGCAGCTTATCTACTCGGCAACACAGAATTAGCCCACTACCACTGGCGGCGCTTCTTGCTCGACCCCCTGCCCGGTGTGCTAAAGATAAGTGCAGCAGATAAAATCGACCAACGCTCTATGACCCTGATCCTTCACCAGTCCCGCATTCACTCCTATGGTTGCTACACCACGCGGCCGATTCGCAAAGGGACGTTGATCGTGGAATACGTGGGTGAGTACCTCACCTACGAACAGGCCGAAGATCTTTACGACGACTTTGAGAACACGTATTTATTCGGCCTGGACGGTGGCAAACGCATCATTGACGGCTACGGTGTGGCCGCCTTCGTCAATCATTCCTGCAAACCGAACTGCGAGACCGATCAGATCCGGGGCAAGATGTGGATCATCGCACTGCGCGATATTGAGGCCGGAGAAGAATTGACCTACGACTACAACCTCTACGACGGCGAGGACGACGCGCCCTGTTTATGCGGGGCGCGGCGCTGCCGGGGGAGTCTGTATTCGGCGACGCACCTGCGCAAGCTCGCCAAGAAGCGCGCCAAGGCGGCGGCGGCTGTGGCCGCGTAAGCTGCGACCTCGTAAAGAGACGCAACATTTTCCGATGCTACAATCATTGCGTTCCGATCGGCGTTCCGATCGCAATCGCGACCCTGGAGTCATGCCTTGAACCGTGCTTCCGCCGGCTTGGAAACCATCATCGCCAAAGCTCTTCATCGCGCGCCAGCGGGCGAGAGCGCGTTGCTGGCCTGGCCTGTCGCGTGTGGCAGTGCGGTGGCCGAGCGGACTCGGGCGCTCAGTTTTTCCGACGGTATTCTGCGAGTGGAAGTTGCGGACGCGGGATGGCGGCGGGAACTCGCAACCCTGGCGCCGCGCTATGTGGCCTTGATCAACAAGTATTGCGCGACTTCGGTGAAGCGAATTGAATTCGTGGTGAAGGCGTAGGGGTGCGTGGTGAGAGCGGCGACACGGTTGTTTTGAATTATCATCCCGAGCGAAGCGAGGGATCTGCAGTTCGCCGGCAGAATGCAGATCCCTCGCTTCGCTCGGGATGACAAAATACCAGGGCGGGGCTGAAACACTTTTTGGTGCACCTTATGAAAGTTACCGACAAAGACGTCGCCTACGTGGCCGATCTGGCCAACCTCGAGTTGACCGAGGAAGAGCGCGCCCACATGCTGCGCGATTTGAACTCCATTCTTGAATACATCGAGCGACTCAACGAACTGGAGACCGACAAAGTCGTGCCCATGGCTCAGGTCTCGGACCGCTACGGCGTGGACGAGTCGCGGCAGGGGAGCGAGCGGTTCGCGTACGCCATACGGGAGGACGTGAAGGACGGTCTGCGGGAATCGCTGCCGCACGCCGCCGCCGTGAAAAATGCTCCGGACACTGACGGGACATTTTTCGAGGTTCCAAAGGTGATTGAGAGATAGTGATGAGAGATAGATGGTGGCTGAATTGACGATTGATGAGGTCCGGCGCGCGATCACGGGGCGGCAGACGACGGCGACCGCTCTGGCTCGGGATTTCTACACACGGATCAGGCAGGAAGATTCCGAGATTGGCGCGTTCCTGACTCTTTGCGAGGAGCGCGCGCTGGCGCAGGCCGGGCGTATCGACGCGATGGCCGCGGAGGGCAAGTCTTTGCCGCCGCTCGCGGGAGTTCCGGTTGCGATCAAGGACGTCATGGTGACGCGTGGCGTGCGCACCACCGCCGGTTCGAAAATTCTCGAAAACTTTATTCCGCCTTACGACTGCACGGCGGTGGCTCGCCTGGAAGCGGCGGGCGCGGTGATTTTGGGCAAGCTCAACTGCGATGAGTTTGCCATGGGCTCGTCCACTGAGAACTCGGCGTATCACGCCGTGCACAATCCGCGCGACAAGAGCCGCGTGCCGGGTGGATCGTCGGGTGGATCGGCGGCGGCGGTTGCCGCGGAGATGGCGGTGGCGACGCTCGGCTCCGATACGGGTGGATCGATTCGCCAGCCGGCGTCGTTTTGCGGCGTGGTTGGCTTGAAGCCGACGTATGGCCGTGTGTCGCGCTATGGGCTGATTGCGTTTGCTTCGTCGCTCGATCACATCGGCCCGTTTGCGAAAACGGTGAAGGAAGTCGCGCTGGTGCTGCGCACGATTGCGGGCCGCGATCCCATGGATTCGACTTCCGCCGAGGTGCCCGTGCCCGACTATGTGGCGGAACTCGAGAAGCCGGTGAAGGGCCTGAAGGTTGGCGTGGCCAAAGAATACTTCGGATCGGGGCTCGATCCCGAAGTTCGCGCGGCGGTTGAGGCTGCGATTCAGAAGCTGGCGGAGTTGGGATGCGAGGTTGTGCCGGTGAGTTTGCCGCACACCGAGTATGCAATTCCCGCGTATTACATTGTGGCCACGGCGGAAGCGTCGTCGAATCTGGCGCGCTATGACGGTGTGCGCTACGGCTTCCGCGCCAAGGCGGGCACGCTTTCCGAAATGTACCGGCTGAGCCGCGACGGCGGATTCGGCATGGAAGTCAAACGCCGCATCATGCTCGGCACCTACGCGCTGAGCGCCGGATATTACGACGCCTACTATCTGAAGGCGCAGAAAGTGCGCACGCTGCTGACGCGCGACTTCGACGAAGCCTTCAAAAAAGTGGATGTGATCGCTGCGCCGACTTGTCCGACACCTGCGTTCAAGCTAGGCGAGAAAGTGAATGATCCGCTGGCCATGTACCTGGCCGACATCTACACCGTGACGGCCAATCTGGCGGGCATTCCCGGGATATCGGTGCCGTGCGGCGAAAACCACGAGAAGCTGCCGATCGGGCTGCAGTTGTTTGGACGCCACTTCGACGAGGCGACGCTGCTGCGAGTCGCGCATGCGTATGAGCAGGCGAGAAAGCTTGCGTAGGGGACAGCCGCCCTCCTTCGACTTCGCTCAGGACCTGTCCAGGCGAGCGAAGCTCGCCGTTGTCTAAAGGATTTCGTAATACCGCTCGCCGGCGCAGGCGCGGCATAACACTCGCCCGTCGCGTAGAACTTCGCGGCGGAAGTTGATGCCTTCGCCGCACTCGGCACAGACTATGCGCTCGCCCTTGTATCCGGGGAACTCTTCCGCGGGAAGTTCGACCTTCACCCACTGCTTCGTGAATAAGTCGTCTTCCGGCATTTCGCGATAGGCCAGCATCTGCTGCTGGTTCTTGCTTTCGATTTCGGGATGCATCGTGCGCGCCAGCGCCTTTGACGATTCTTTCGCGGCGATGCGGATGGCTCTGCCGGTGCTCACGTCCACGAAGGTCGCGGCCATCTTTCCCCAGTCGCGAAACTTCAGGGCGCGTTTTCCAAGACGGCATCCGGTGACGAGGGATATGGCGTCGGTGGCGCAGCGGTCGATTTCGACGAACGTGACCAGACGTTTGCGGTCTTCCTTGTTGCCGCGAGGGTCCTCGATGCCCAGCTTCTCAAGCCCCAACATGGCCAGGCGCACGCCCAGTACCTGCCCCGCGCAGAGATGGCCGTGGGCCTGTTCGGCGGCAGCGAGATAGTCATCGAGCGACTTCATGGGGATTTGTAATTTCCAATTTGTAATTTGTAATTGGAAACCTGCAGTCGCCGACCCAAATTACAAATTACAAATTACCAATTTCCTTCACTTTCTTCGCCAGCGTACCCCGTCTTTTGTGTTCTCCACGATGATACCGGCGGCGGTCAGTTCGGCGCGCAGTGCATCTGACTCCTTGAACTTGCGGCCATTGCGCGCGGCCTGCATCTCCGCCAGTTTTTGATTCACCTGCTCATCGGATAGTTGCGCGGAGCCGGCGGTTTCCAGCAATTCGGGGCTGATATCTTTTTCGCGGCCTTCGGCGCGGGCCCAGTCGAGGATGGCTTTCATCCTGGGCTGATCGTCATCTTTCAGCACGGCGAATATCTCGTCGAACTTGTCCAGCGCTGCGAGCAGCGGCTTCACGTCGTCCTGGCGAACTTCGGCGGCATCGAGCGCAGTGTTGGCTTTGCGCAACATGTCGAACATGGCGGCTTGCGCCTCGGCAGTGTTCAAATCATCGTCGAGGGCGTTCTTCATTCGTGCGGTGGTTTCGTCCGCCAGTTGCGCCATCGGCGGGGTCGCGCCGGCGGGGAGCTGCGTGCTCGTCAGGCGGAAGCGGAAGTTACGCAATTTCTCTACCGAACTTGCCGCGGACTTCAAGCCATCGAAAGTGAAGTTCAGCTGATTGCGATAGGGTACCTGCGTCAGCAGCCAGCGGATCGATGACGGCTTGTGCCCGCGCAACACGAGATCCCGGATGGTAAAGAAATTCCCGAGACTCTTTGACATTTTCTGGCCCTCGACCAGCAGAAAACGCGCATGAAACCAATAGCGAGCAAACTGCTTTCCGCTGAGCGCCTCCGACTGCGCGATTTCGTTCTCGTGATGCGGAAAAATCAGGTCTTCGCCGCCGGCGTGCAAGTCAAAACTCGGCCCGAGTTGCTCCATCGACATCACCGAGCACTCGATGTGCCAGCCCGGACGCCCCGGCCCGATCGATGTGTCCCACGAGGCTTCGCCCGGTTTCGGAGCCTTCCAGAGGGCGAAGTCGCGGGCGTTGTCCTTGTCGTATTCGTCCACGTCCACGCGCGCACCGTCGGTCATGCCGGCAAAATCTTTTTTCGAAAGCTTGCCATACTCGGGAAACTTCGCGATGCGGAAATAGTAAGAACCGTCGTCGGTGCGGTAAGCGAAGCCTTTGTGCACCAGTTCGGCAATGAAGCCGGCCATCGCGTTGATGTGTTCGGTAGCGCGCACCAGACCCGGTTGCTCAATGCTCAACGTAGCCGAATCTTCCAGGAAGGCCTGGGCAAACTTCGCGGTGTATTGCTGCACGGTCACGCCGTCGCGCGCGGAGTTGCGAATGATCTTGTCGTCCACGTCGGTGATGTTCATGACGTAGCGGACGTCGTATCCACTCTGGCGCAGAAAGCGATAAAGAAGATCGACGGCGATAAATGTGCGGAAATTGCCAATGTGGCCGTAGTCATAGACGGTCGGCCCGCAGGCGTACATGCGGACGCGATTGCCGTCGAGCGGATGAAAGTCCTCGATCTTCCCGGAAAGAGTGTTATAGAGGCGCAGTCCCATGGATGAGTTCGCGAGCGCAGTGCGAATCTTTTATTCTAGGTGGGCGGAAGAAAAGGGGTCAAATGGGGTGAGGGGAAGTACTCTCCGGGAAAAATTCGGCTGCACTCTCCACCGGGTTGGGATGGTCGTGGGGCCGGGGCGCGCTAGGATAGCGGTGCGGTGCGGCGTGCCTGGCCTTGGCCAGTGCACCGGGCCGCTGCTCCGCCTAGAGCCAGAGCGCATGAAGTTCCAGGCCGTAAGTCAGTGATAAAACAGGGGAACGTCGAGCACCTTCGTCTTATAACAGAAGTAACCGCTGGTGCTCTTCGCGAGCGGGTATCATGGAGGTGCGGAAATCATTGTCTCCTCCGCATCTTCTCCCCGCGCCGAGGACTTATGCGTTGGAAGTGCTTACTTGTGATGATTCTCATCCTCCCGTTCACAGGGCAGACGTTTGGCCAGAATAGCGACGAGGGCACTGCGCCGCCGCTCGGCGACGTGGCCAAGAAGAATAAAGACAGCTCGAAGAGCAAGGCGAAGCGGGTATTCTCGGACGACGATCTACCGGTCCGCAACAGTCCCATTCCGGCGATCGCATTGCAGGGCGTGGAGAATATCGAGAACGTGCTGAATGCGATCCACGAGTTCAGAAGGACGCACGATGCAGCCGAAACCGAGCGCGTCGTCCATGAATGGTTCGACGAGCAAACGGAAGTCCTTTCCGCGGCCATCGAGGCCAATACCAAACTCGCCCAGCACAATGAGCTTCGCATGGAAGCGGCACAAGATCGGTCCCCGTATGTGTACGACGGCGACTACTCGAAGATGCAGCAGCGCCAGATGACCGAGCGCTGGTCGCAACGCGTGGACGCTCGCAGCAACCGGGATAACTGGCAAGTCATCATGCGGATTCAGCAGACGTTCGCGCGAGTGCGCGTCGATGCGATCATGAACCGCGGCAAGACCGCTTACGATTGGTTTAAGATCCGCTGCGCGAACGGCGTGGGGACGTACTAGAGGATAAGGCCGCTAGGCTGGCAATAAGAAGGGCGTGGCTTGCTCGCGCCCCTAGACACTTCTTTCTGATTTTCTCTCTGTGACTTCGTGGCCCGCTGCGGACCCTGACGCTCAAGAGTGCGCACCCGCATGCAGCCGGTGTTGCACCAGAAATGCGTAGTGCACGGCGGAGACGATGGTAAAGATAAACGTGGCGCGCAGGAAGGTTGTGCGCGCAATCCAGACCCAGCGTACGGGCTCGACCAGCAGCAGCAGCACGAAGAAAATTGCAGCCACTTGGGCGAAGGTGTTGGCTTTGCCGAAGATGCTGGGACGAAAATCGCGCAGGCCGGCAATCATGAACAGCACGCCGCTGACCAGCAGGATGGAGATGTCGCGGCTGAACACCATGACCGTATATTTCCAGGGAATCATGCGTTCAATCGAGAGCACAAGAAACATGGTGCTCATCAGCAGCTTGTCGGCGATGGGGTCGAGATACTGGCCGAGAAGCGTTTGCTGATGCAGGGTGCGGGCCAGGAGGCCGTCGAGGCCGTCGCTCAATCCGGCGAGAATGAACAGCGCCAGCGCCCATTTGAAATCGTGCTTGACCAGATTGATGACGATGAACGGCAGGAAAATCATCCGCAGCAGCGTGAGCTGGTTGGGCGCGGTCAGGATCTGCCGGAAGTTCACCGCTACTCTTCTCCTCCGGCTTTTCCTCCGGCGATCCCAAGAAATTCGCTCACCAGAAGCGGAGCGGGATCCTGCCCGGTCTTCTGGGCGAAGCGCTGGGCGAGCGAGAGGATGTTGCCCTCGGGAAGATCCAGCTCCATTCGCTCCACGCGGTGCATGGGAAAGAATACGACGCCGGAGGTGAAGGGCTCGCCGCTCTTGATCTGCGAGGCCAGATCGTCGAAAGACGCGACATCGACACCGCGCAGGCTGACGCCTTCGCCCGCAAGACAGAGAATTGCGCCCCAGAATTTTTCGCGCGGGTTGGTCAATGTCGCGATCACGAGCGCGCCGGGACGGAAGGGGCTGACAGTTTGGGGGTCCTGATAAAAGCTAGTGCTGGGCACAATGCGATTGTCGTCTGTGGGGGATAGAAATTGCAAACGGACTTAGTGTCGTATCCTGTAAATTCGCGACATAAATACGGTTTGTTTTGAGTTGTGGCGAGGTTGGAGGACACAACACAAGGCGGCTACGGCTATAAGCTCTCAGCGGTCACCCTCATTCCGCGTGGCTTTCAGATCAATCCCTACCTGCTCGGCCTTCTTATAAAGGTGCGATCGCTTTTGCCCTTGTTTGGAGATATCCGGGCGGCGCGCAAACGCCACGCGAACGATTTGTCAGAAGATGAGTTCTTCGATCAGCAGAGACGCGGCCAGCGAGAACGTCAGACCGCCGATGATTACCAGACCTTGCAGCATCGTTTCCATGATTAGCCCCCTTGCCCGCGCAGGAAGAAAAAGCAAGCGGGGAGCCAGAGCCAGCTAATTGAAAAGAATGAAGTTAATATTCATGCCAAGCTGGATCGCGGGTCAGCGGAAACGCGGGCGGCTGTGGCGCGACACGGGTATGGATTTGTCGCCCTGATTCCGCACGGCCGGACATGAGATGCGGGGAACGCAAGAAAGCTACAGGGTTCCTACGGCCAGGATTCCATGAGACAGAAGAAAAAGGCCGCCATCAGATTTGCGTTGATGGCGGCGATCAAAGGAGCAAGCGGAAACTTGACTTGCGAAACCGTGAACCACCAAACTCGAATTAGTCGCGGCGAAGTTTGCGCCGCACCATTCCTGCAATCCCGAGCAGGCCTGTCGAGAGCAGCAACAGGCTAGCCGGTTCTGGCGTGGATATCGCCGTTCCTCTATATCCGATGAATTCCTGCGGTCCGTGGCCCGGGCTTCCGCCGACAGGCGTGTACAGCGCCAGTCCTTTAAACTCGCTCGACGGAGCGTGCTGCGCCAAGAACAGAGCGTTCTTGTCGAGGGCCAGTACCGCAGCGTCCGCCGTGATGCCCTTGGCGAACAGGTTCCACACAGCCCAGTTGCCCACTTTGGCGTCAATCGTTCCATTCATCACGCCCAGGAAAATGATGCCCGCCGCTTTGTAGTCCGTGATGTCCTTGCCAAACAAGCCTTTCCCAGAAAGCAGCCCACTGACGTTGGCATTCCAGCTCTCACCCGTCGAAATGTGGTTGGTGAACGAGTCACACATCATGGGCGTGGCCTTCCCACCGTTGATCGAAAAATAGTAGGGATAAGTGTAGTAACCACCGGAGACGTTGGTACCCGGCTGAAGGAACGTCATATTGACCGTGGTGGAATTGGCCGAGGCCAGCGTGGAGAGGAACAGGGCTACAACCAGCGACAAGAGAAAGCGGCTACGAAACACGATTGGATCCTCCCAAAACAAACTCGAATTCTCTGGTTCTTGGCAAACTTTCCTGACGGGGAGGACGCAACATAAGAAAGTGCAACCGCGATGCCAATTGGCTCGCAAGGTTGTGCTTACTGCTGCAAGTACTTGCCGATTTGCGGAAACGGGAAAGTGAAAACCGTTGCAGATATCTCGTCGCTGGGTGGAAGTGAACCGGCGCTAGTGACGATTGTTAGTAACTTCCGGTAATCGGAAGGAAGTAACCATGGCAACTGGAACCGCCTGTCCAGCGCTGGTTCTACGGGGTTGTGCTTCCGGCGGCATGAAACTGCACCTGCACCGTGTCGCCAACTCTGAGGAAAAGCACGCTGGGGTTTTTCATCCCCCACTGCACGTACGGAATTTGAAACGAAGCCTTCGCGGTCCACGCGCTTCCGGCGAAAGTTACTTCGACGGGAAAAGTAACTTCGTGTTCAGCACCGTGCATCGTAAACATGCCGTGAACCAGGAGCGTGGAAGCGTCCGATGTGGCGAGTGTGCCTTCGGCGCGATGGGGGCGGAAGACGATCTCCGGATAGCGCCCGCTCTCAATCACATCCTTGTGCATTTTGTTGTCACGCGAGGAGTTGCCGGTCTTGCCGCTGGTGGCGTCGAACGCGATTTCTCCGCTGGCCTTGCCGGTTGCGGGGTCGAAGTGAATGGCGCCACGTTTCAACAGGAACGCGCCCTTCACCGTGTGCAGGTTGCCGACCAGAGTAATATCGGCCCCGCTTTGCGCAGTGTCGAGTTGCAGCAGGAGTTCATGGGTAACCGGTGCCGCCGCCGGCTGTGCTGCAAGCGCAGCGACCACGACTAGTAGACCGATCTGACCAAGAACTATCGAACGAAAAGTATTTGCCATAGATATTCTTGTAGATACCGAGATGGATTCCAATGGGTCCGCCATGCTTCAGGCCTTCAGCAGTTCCCAGCCCAAGGCAATTCCGTTCGAGATGTGATCCCGCGTGGAGCCTTCGCCCACGTGCATGGCCAACATTCCAGCAAAGGAGCGGGGGCTGGATTGGAATACTTGCATGGTGCGTCGCCGCAGACGGCTGTGTTTGGCCATGAACAGCATCATGCGAGCCATCAGGGCGGGACGGCGGATCAGCGCGCGATGACCCTTTTGATAGCGAGCGAGGTCGCCGCTGGCCAGGCAATCGCCCAGCAGCGCGGCTTGCCGAAAGGTGAGGCAAAGACCTTCTCCGGTGATGGCGTCCACTCCGCCCGAAGCATCGCCTACCAATGCCGTTCGGCCACGATAGACGCGCCGCAATCTTCGGGTGACGGTGATCGCGCCCCGTTCGCTGGAGGCGTGTTCTGCATCTTCGAGGCGTGCGTAAAGTTCCGGAAATTCGCCGAGCACATCTTCCAGCCGCAACTTCGGGTTACGCGAGATCATCGCCACACAAACTTCTTCGCGGCTGACCGGCGTGGCGTAAATCTGGCATTGACGGCCCCAGTGCAGTTCCATGAACCCCGTCCAGGGCGCGACGCGGTAGTGGCGCCGGAACGCGAAGCGCAGATTTTTATTCTGGGTTGTATCCAGCTCGTGTTGATCCAGCTTTGCCCAGCCACGGACGCGGGAACTGGTTCCATCGGCGCCCACCACCCAGCGCGCGCGCACCAATTCTCCAGCAACCAGGGCGCCTTCGGGATGAAGCCCGGTGACCGCCGATTGCCACAGCAAGCGGACGCCGCACGCCGCCGCGTGCTCCGACATGACGCGATGCAGATGCGTGCGCCGGATTCCGTAAGCGGTACCGCGAGGAAACGCAGCCTCGGCTTTTGTGCCGTCGCTCACGAAACGAATACCGCGAAATGGATACGCTTCGCCCTCGGGAATCGTGACGCCGAGCTGGTGCAGAGCCTCCACTCCGTCCGGCATCAGTCCCTCGCCGCAGGGCTTGTCGATCGGCGGAACCGCGCCATCCGCCACTACCACGCTCAAACCGTGACGGCGCGCCGCGATGGCCGTCGCCAGACCGGCAGGTCCGCCGCCAACTATGAATACATCCCACGGATTCGGAAAACGGCTCACTATAAATTCCCTATGGAGGAGTTTCTAACTCGCGACTTCCTGCCAATAACCCTTTTACCATTCCAGCAAAACGAATTCCGAACAGAACCCCGGACCCATGGCGGCCAGCAAGCCGAGCGTGCCCGGCGCGGGGCGGCGATTCTTCATGACTTCTTCGAGCACCACCAGCACGGAAGCCGACGACAAATTGCCGGTCCTGCGCAGGCATTGCCAGGAGACGTCGAGTTCGCCATTCTTCAGTCCCAGCGCCTCGGCTGTTGCTTCCAGAATCTTCGGCCCGCCGGTATGCAGCACCCAGCTACCGATGTCGGCGCGGGTCAATTCACGCTCGGCAAGAAAATCGTCGAGATCGTGCGCCAGGTTTTTTCGAACCAGGTTCGGAATTTCGCGCGAGAGAACAATGCGGAAGCCTTTTTCCGAAACGTCCCAACCCATCATCTCTTCGGTGTCGGGATAGAACACGGAGCGGGTTGCGAGAATCTTGGGGCCGGAAAGTCCGCAATCCGCGCCGGCCACGATCACCGCGGCCGCGCCGTCGCCGAACAGGCCGGACGAAATCAGGTTGGCCATCGAGATATCCTCGCGCTGCAGCGTGAGCGAGCAGAGTTCGACCGACAGCACCACCGCGGCCTGATCTGGATAAGCCCGCACATAATCGGCCGCGCGCGAAATGGCCGCCGCGCCTGCCACACAGCCCAGCCCGAAAATCGGAACGCGGCGAATGTTTCTGCATAATCCCATCCGGTTGATCAGCAGCGCGTCGATCGATGGACTGCAAATGCCGGTCACCGAAACAAAAAAGAACGCGCCCAGATTTCGGCCATTCAAACCCGCGTCCGCCAGCGCGCCTGTAACCGCTTTCTCACCCAATTCCTTGGCCGTGCGAATCCAGTGACGGTTGGCCTCGCCCCAGGTTTTCATTTTCAGATATTCTTCTTTGGGGAGCGATAAGAATCGTCCGTCGACGCCCACGTGACGGTGCAAACGCCGCAGCACGTGCGGGTTTTCGATCTGATCGCCCCAGTATTCCTGCAGGGCCGCCAGCAACATCTCCTGGGTGTAATAATGCTGGGGAAAGGCGCTTGCCGCGCTAACAATTCGCATGTTTATTCTCGTCACGGAAGACCTGGGCCAATCTCGCCGCCGGGGTACCCGAAAATTATGTGTCAATTTAAGCTTAGATGCAGATTCGTAGTGTTAAAGTACTAAATTCAGAAAGGCAGGACCATACCAGTGAAATTCATCGTCGGACTGCTGCTCGGTCTCCTCCTCGTGCCCGCCGGGGCTTATCTGTACTTCACCGGGGGCAGTGCTCCCGTTGCCACCACCGACTCCAACATGCCCTTCGAAACTTTCTTCGCAAACAAGGCTTTGAATGCGCGCATCAAAAAAGACATGCCGAAGAATGTTCCGATCCAGGCGAACGATGCCAACTACCTGGCCGGCGCCGAGCTTTACAAGCAGCATTGCGCGGTTTGCCACGGCTTGCCCCTGTCGCCGAAGACGGCGATTGCGACAGGAATGTATCCGAAACCGCCGAGACTGTTAGAGGGAAAAGGCGTGACCGACGATGAGCCCGGCGAAAGCTACTGGAAGATATTCAACGGCATTCGCCTGACGGGCATGCCCGGCTTCAGCAAGTCGCTTTCTGAAACGCAGATGTGGCAATTGGCGATCCTGCTAGCCAATGCCGACAAGCTGCCACCCTCGACAAAAGCGGTGCTGGTCGCGCCAATGGCGGCGAGCGCGCCGGCGGCAAACGTACCACCCGCGACAAGCGCACCGGTCTTTCCTAGTTCTGTGCCTAGTTCCGCGCCGAGTTCCGTGCCGCCGCCAAAATAAGCCAGTGAAGAACTTTGGGAATTCGTCCTCCGTCGAGCGAAGCCGGTGAGCGGGCAGTGTCCTAAATCGGCTGCGATCCCCGATCCCGAGCAACACCCGCCACGGAGACACAGAGACACGGAGGAAGGCTTTTTCATAGGTTTATTGTCGGGTCGCAGTCGATTCATAAGGGACAAAATCATGAACTCGCTTTTCTCCGTGCCTCCGTGCCTCCGTGGTGAGGTTCTGGTTTGTGAACAGCCCGGAGCTCGTAGCTCGCAGTTGAATTCAGGACACCAGCCGGTGAGCGCTAACCCCCAAGCCCCGTCTCGCGCTATCGTGTAGGCATGGCGTTTGGCCGTCCCAGAAAACTCTTCACCGAAGCGGAGCTTTACGACTACGCAGTAGGCGCGCTGGCGCGCCGCATGCGCTCGGTCGCGGAACTGAAACGCCTGCTGCGGAACCGGGTGGAAGCCGATACGGAAATCGGAAAGACGCTGGTGGAACTGATTGTCGTTCGCCTGAAAGACCAGGGCTATCTGAACGACGCTAAATACGCGGCGGCCTTTTCGTCGTATCGCCGGGACAACGAGAAGTTCGGGAGAATGCGCGTCGTCACCGACCTGAAGGCGAAGGGAGTGCACGGCGACGTCATCCAGAAGGCGGTTTCTTCCGTCTACGACGACGTGAAAGAAGAAAATCTCGCTCGCGACTACCTCCGCCGCAAACGCCTGCAGAAGCCCAAGGACAAAGACCAGAAACAGGCAGCCCGCATCTTCCGCAACCTGATGCGCGCCGGATTCGCATCAAAAACCATCTTCACGATCCTGAAGAAATGGGACGTGGACGAAGAAACCCTCACCGAACTCGAGAACGAGACTTCCGAGGCGTCTCACTGATCCCGGACAACTCGTTTGTAGAGACGAGGCTTGCCTCGTCTCTACGGCGCAGAGTGTAAATCGAAACAAGTTCTCGACGAAGTCGGGAAATTAAGTTCCTGGTTGCGCGCACCACGCATACTCTGATACAACCTTGCAACTGAAGAACTCTTTAATTCCTCTGGAGGAACTATGAAAATGAAGTTCTCTTTGATGATGGCAACTGCGCTGCTGGCTCTGACTGCGTTCTCGTACGGCCAGGCCGGAACCGACGTGAAAACCGCAGCCGACGATACCGGCAAAGCAACCAAGAAGGCTGCAGTGACGACGGGGCATGCCACCAAGACAGCAGCCGTGAAGACCGGCCACGCCACCAAAACCGCCGCCAAGGATACCGGCAAAGCCACTGAAAAGGCCGCCGACAAAACTGGTGCTGCCACCAAGACCGCTGCCAAGGACACCGGGAAAGCCACGAAGACCGCTGCTAAGGATACTGGCAAAGCCACTGAAAAGGCCGCCGACAAAACTGGCGCTGCCACTAAGACCGCCGCCAAGGACACCGGGAAGGGCGTGAAGAAGGGCGCCGAGAAAACTGCAGACGCGGTGAAGTAGTGTGCGGTGAAGTAGCGTAAAGACGGGCGTGGCCTCGCCCGTCTTTTTGCTTAGTGTAGGGACGGGCGTCCTGCCCGTCCTGTTGTTTCGCGCGAGTAGCGGCGGGCGTCCGTGCCCGTCTTTCCTCATCTTCATCCCGATCCCGCCCCGTTTAGTGTCTGCAGACCCTCGCCGAACAAACTTAGCTGAACCATGGTTATCGTTTAGAATTTAATCTTCCATGCTCACCGGCTCCGAAATTCGTCGCAAGTTCCTGGACTTCTTCATTCAGAAGGGACACCGCGAGGTGCACTCCTCGTCGCTCGTCCCGGCCAACGACCCGACGCTGCTCTTCACCAACGCGGGAATGAACCAGTTCAAGGACGTTTTCCTCGGCCTCGAAAAGCGCGACTACGCGCGGGCGACGACCTCGCAAAAATGCGTGCGCGCCGGCGGTAAGCACAACGATCTTGAAAACGTCGGCTTCACCAACCGTCACCACACGTTTTTCGAAATGCTGGGAAATTTTTCCTTCGGCGACTACTTCAAGAAAGACGCCATCGCCTATGCGTGGGAGTTGATCACGTCGCCGGAGTGGTTCGGGATTGATAAAGCGAAGCTTTACGTCACGATCTTTATGGGCGAAAACGGCGTCCCGCGCGATGCCGAAGCTTACGACCTGTGGCTCGGGCAAGGCGTGCCGAAAGATCGCATCTACGAATTTGGCGCGAAAGACAATTTCTGGCAGATGGGCGACACCGGCCCCTGCGGCCCCTGCAGCGAGATTCACTACGACATGGGGGTGGCGGCAAGCGATCAGGGTCACACGGATTGCAAGTTTGGTTGCGACTGCGGGCGCTACGTCGAACTCTGGAACCTGGTGTTCATGCAGTTCGACCGCGACGGCAGCGGCAAGTTGACGCCGCTGCCGAAACCGTCGATTGATACTGGCGCGGGACTTGAACGGATAGCGTCCGTGCTGCAGGAAGTGATCTCGAACTACGACACAGACCTGTTCAAACCGCTGGTCGAGCGGGCGGCTGAGCTCATGGGCACTTCTATCCTTGGGACTAAGTTCGTCAGACAGCCGGAGCACACAGCAGCGTCTTTGCGGGTAATCGCTGACCACGCGCGCGCTGTAACATTCCTGATTTCCGATGGGGTGCTGCCATCCAACGACGGAAGAGGGTATGTGCTGCGAAAGATAATTCGCCGAGCCATCCTTCACGGAAAGAAAGGCTGGGCGGAGAAGCCTTTTCTTCACGAGATGGTTCATTCCGTCGTCAATTTGATGAGCGACGCATATCCTGAGCTTGTAGACACCGTCGCACGCGTTGCGAAAACCGTGGAACAGGAGGAGGTTCGGTTCGCACACACGTTGGATGGAGGGCTAGAGAGACTCGAACAGGACTTCCAACCATTACGGGCAGAAAAGCATCTCGCAGAGAATCCGGCCAAGTCTCTTGATGAACTGAAGAAGGTGTTTGGAGAGCGAATAAGCTCCGCCGACTGGGGAAACATAGCTCCAAATGTGCGGCCTATTTACCGGGGCGATAAAGCTTTTCGTCTTTACGACACGTTCGGCCTTCCCCGGGATTTCATTGAAGATGCCTGCCGCGACAACGGATTCTCTTTCGATTCGATCGGCTTTGACGGCGCGATGGCCGAACAGCGTGACCGTGCCCGCGCTTCCTGGAAAGGTGCAGCCAAGCAGACGGCGAATCCTGCGTATCAGAAGCTGCCAACCTCAACGTTCGAAGGCTATCGTCAGACTCGTTCGGAGAATTGTGAAGTGCTGGCCATCATCAAAGGCAATCAGGGCGCGCAGGAACTCAAGCCCGGCGACTCCGGCGAGATCATTCTCGACCACACGCCGGTCTACGCCGAGTCAGGTGGGCAGGTGGGCGATCGCGGATGGCTCTACTCCGACGATCACAACACCGTCGTTGCCGAGGTGACCGGATGCTACTACCCGATCCAGGGCGTGCGCGCGCACCAGGTTGTGGCCAAGCAGGCAATTCGGGTTGGGCAGAAAGTGGATGCCGTTGTTGACACTGCGATTCGCGATGCCACCATGCGCAATCACACGGCTACGCATCTGCTTCAGGCCGGGCTGCGCGAGGTCTTGGGTAAGCACGTCAAGCAGGCTGGATCGCTGGTCGCTCCCAATCATCTGCGCTTTGATTTCTCGCACTTCACCGGCGTTGCCGAAGAAGAGCTTCAAGATATCGAAGACATCATCAACAAAGAGGTTCTGCGCAACGAACGCGTCGAGATCATCGAGAACGTTCCGATTGACGTGGCGGTCAACGAGTATCACGCGATGGCGCTGTTCGGCGAGAAATACGGCGACAAGGTGCGCGTGATCAAGATCGGCGATTTTTCGACGGAACTCTGCGGCGGCACACACACCGGCGCGACCGGCGAGATCGGCCTGATCAAGATTTTGAAAGAGGGAAGCGTGTCCTCGGGCGTGCGCCGCATCGAGGCCGTGACCGGCGAAGGCTCGCTGCGCCACTTCCGCAAGGATCACGAACTGGAAGGCGTGGTGGCTGCTTTGAGCAGCAAAGAAGCCGAGTCTCCCGCCGACGCGCTGCGCGCGGAACTGGATAAGCGCGATTCGGAAATCAAGCGGCTCACGCGCGAGCTTGATCAGGCGCGGATGAAGTCGGCTTCGTCTTCGGTTGCTTCGGTCAGCGACAAAGTCAGAGAAGTTCGCGGCGTCAAAGTGCTTGCCCATCGCGTGGACAATCTCGAACGTGCGCAGTTGCGGACGCTGGTCGATCAACTGCGCGATAAACTCGGCTCGGGCGTGGTGGTGGTCGGTTCGGTCGCGGACGGAAACGTTTCGCTGATTGCGGGCGTCACCAAAGATTTGACCAGCCGTATTCAGGCGGGGAAAGTGGTGGGTGCGGTGGCGGAGAAAGTTGGCGGCAAAGGCGGCGGGCGTCCGGACCTGGCCGAAGCGGGCGGCAAGGATGTGGCGGCGCTGGACTCGGCGCTGGCCGACGTGTACAACGTCGTGGAGACGTTGTTAATGTAGAAGTCCCCTGTGCCCCTCTGTGTCCCCTGTGGTTAAGACTTTTTTCACCACAGGGGACACAGAGGAACACAGGGGAAACGATTCGGGGTCCACATGGATGATCGGATCCATTTCGTCGAGCACCAGGGCAAGCAGATTCTGCTGCTGGACTTTTCGCATGCCAATGCACACGAGATGCAACTTCTGCTTGAGCATCTGCGCATCACTGTGGCGCAGCACGCGCGCGAGTCGCTGGTCACGCTTGCCGACTACACCGGCTCCACAGTGGATCACGCGGTTGCTACCAAGCTTAAAGAAGTGCTGACGCTCGACCGGCCGTTTGTGAAGAAGACGGCGTGGGTCGGCACGGAGAGCATCCCGCACGCGTTCATGGAAAACTTCCACACTTTTTCTCAGCGCGAGATTGTGACGTTCAAGACGCGGGAAGAGGCGATGGACTGGCTGGTGAAAGAGTAGTTCTCAGTTCCCGGTTCTCAGTTCTCAGTGATTCGCTCCGGGGTGGTTTTTCTGAGAACTGAGAACCGAGAACTGGGAACTGACTCTCAGCTTCTCCACTTTAGCGTCACCGGCCCCGCCATCGGGTGCCGGAACTCGCCGCCGGTTTTCTTCATCTCCAGCATTGCGCTCTTCAAGCCGAAATACCACTTTGCGGGGCGGTCGGCGTCGTCGATCAGCATGAGGTGCGGGTTGTGTTGCAGGCCCTCGGACTGAAGCTCCATGGTCCGGCGGTCCTGCTCCACGAACTTCGCGAAGACGAATTTCAGCAGCTGGGGGCCGAAAGGAATCCAGCGGAAGAGGTTCCAGGCGGCCACTACGTCGATGCGGCACTGGTTGCGCGTGATGGGAGTGACGGTGGTTAGGCTGGAGAACCAGTATTTGCCGGCGCAAATGATTTCCGAGCGCAGGTTGGGCAGGACGAAATCGATGGTCGTGGTAATCGAATCGGCGTCGGCGTAGAGGCGGAGAAGTTTGTAGGGAGCGCTGTTGGAGCTGGGCGTGTGCGCGCTCATGCGAAATCCGTAGGGGATGGGTTCAAAGTTCTTGTGCTTCTCGTGAATTGATTTTTGCGTGCGCCACCACCACGCCTGGTGGACGAAGGGGCCGTGCGCGGGATCCATCAAGCCGATGATGCCGTGGTCGACCGAGCAGGGCAGGTCGGCGGTGAGATAGGCGAGTTTGTAATGCTCGCTGAATTTCGGAATCTCGGGGGCGGGAGTGGGAGCGGGCGCGGGCTTTGAGAATCCGGCGCCGGCTGGGCCGGGATCGGGAATGAAGACCCAGATGAAATCGTCGCGCTCTTCGCAGGGATAGCTGCCGGCGTAGATGCGGTCGATTTTCAGATTTTGCTCGGGGACGAGCGACGGGATCAGTTTGCACTGGCCGGAGTGGGCGTCGAATCTCCAGCCATGGTAGGAGCATTCGACTTGCTGGCCGTCGAATTGTCCGCAGGACAGCGGCATGCCGCGATGAGGGCAGGCGTCGCGCAGGGCAAAGGGCTGGCCTTGTTGGTCGCGTCCGATGACTAGCGGCTGTTCCAGCAACATGGTTTTGGCGAGCTGTCCGCAACGGAGTTGACCGGCCGGGAGCGTGCGGTACCAGAAACCGAAGAGCATGAGCGCATCCGGCGTCTGGGACTGGAGTGGGAAGTCGTCAGGCATGGGAACAGGTGAGGATACCGCAGTGGGCCAAAAACGCGAACCGCCGAGACGCGGAGCACGCCGAGAAAAGCGAATGTCTTTAGCGTTCTAAGGGTTTAGTTTTTCTCATTCGCGTCCAAATTAGCTGTTTGACAACATTCCCCACATTGAAAACATTGGGCATAGCCCAACTCTGATCCTGGACGCGCATCTGCGCTCCGGCCCAGGCCGAAGTAAGTGCTTCCCGC
>JBEKDG010000003.1:0-141727 GCA_050014475.1 Terriglobales bacterium
AACGGCGCCATGTTCTTTTTCCAGCGGTGATTCATGATGCGCTTCACTTTTCCTGGCGTGCTGAACGAGGTGTTGACGCCATACGGCGATGTCCCGGAAATCTGGATATCGGTATTGGCATACGACTCGTTGTCGTACATCAGGATCAGCAGGTTGTAGTCGGGATGGCACATGGTGGCCGAGATGGCGCCCAAGCCCATGTCCGCACCGCCGCCATCGCCACAGAAGGCGATGACGTTGATGGGCTCGTCCTTCATGACGCCCTTGCGCATCTGGACGCGGAATGCAGCGGCCGCTCCCAGCGCGCTGGAGCCCGCACTGCCCAGTTGCGTGTGCATCCAGGGGACGCCCCAAGGGGTGGAGTAGTAGGAGGTGTTAGCGACGTACATACACCCGGTAGCGCCCAGGACAATGGTTCTGGGGCCTGCCGCTTTCGCCATCAATTTCATGATTTGCGCAGACTGGCAGCCCTGGCAGGTGCGGTGGCCGGACGTGTAGTATTCCTCGTGTGGAACCTTCTTGACTCCTTTGAAGGCTTCCAGGTTTTGCGTCGGTTTTTCGTCTACAAAAGTGCTCATAATTGTTGTCCTTTCCGGCTCTGGAAACGCGTCGAAACGCGTTATCCCCGCAGCCCAATCCATTGCGTTAGGGGTTGCGCTTTACCTTTGGCGGCTTCGAAGGTGATTCCCGTCATCTTCTCCACATCCGGCACTGTCACTTCACGTCCACCCAGCCCGCAGATGAAATCCAGTACGGGTGGCCGGGTGGCCGAGCCGGTATACATGGCCGAACGAACTTCGGTGGCCACGACACCGCTAAGATCGGGCGAACCAAACGAGAAGTCGCGATCGATTACGCCAATGGCCTTGAAACGCTCCAGGCACTTGGCAATCTCCGGACCGGCAAAGGGCCGGAACCAGCGCAGCCGCACGAATCCTACTTTCTTGCCTTCCTCGCGCAGCTTCCGGACCGCAACTTTCACCGGAGTAGACATCGTCCCCATGCCCAGCAGCACGACGTCCGCATCCTTGGTCATATACTCTTCGAAGAACGGATTGCCGTACTTGCGTCCGAACGTGCGCTCGAAGTCGGTATAGACTTCGCGAATCACATCGCAGGCGATCTCGGTGACTGCGTAGTTCTGCCGTCGAATCTCCATCACCCAGTCCTCGTTGGCCTGTGGGGCCACCGAAATGACGTTGTCGGGGTGGAGCAGCAGATCGCCGCGGTTGTAACGAGGCAGGAACTTCTTAACCTGCTCCGCCGCCGGGATCTGTACCAAGGCTTGCGAGTGGGTGAGAAATGCGCCGTCGCAACTGATGGCCAAGGGCACGAACATGCGGCGGTCTTCCGCCACCCGATAGGCAATCAGTGCCGTGTCCAGTGCTTCCTGCGCGCTATCGACCCAGGTCAACATCCAGCCCAGGTCGCGGACTGCGAGTGCATCGTTGTGTTCCACGCCGAAGGCGCCGGGATCGTCGAGCGCCCGGTTGCCCACCATGCACACCATGGGGACGCGGAGAGCCGGACTGACGGTCAGCGCTTCCATGGCGTACATCCAGCCCACGCCGCTCGAACCGCAGAACACGCGTGCACCGCAAACCGACGCGTGTTTCACGATTTCGAATTGTGAATGCTCGCCTTCCGCCACGATAAATTCGCAGTCCATTTCGCCGTCTGCTACCAGTTGGCTGATGTACTGCATGACCGTGTCGTAAGGCCGGATTGGGTAAGCCGTGACTACGTCCACGTTGGCCAGTTTGCAGGCAATCGCAATGGCTTCGGCGCCGGTAATCAGGGCTTCCTGCTCGTGGATTTTCTTCTTTTCCTCAACCGCTACTGTTAGTGTCGCCATCTCCATCTCCTTGTCTTCATTCCCGCCGGGCCGCTAGCCTTTTCTAGCGATTTCCAGGGCTTCGGGGACCTGTTCTTGATACTGACCGCGATAACGGAATCCGTAGGTCCGCTTCTCGATCGGTTCGGCCTTCTCGATCGTGGTTCCCAGCCATTTCAAATAGGCGTCTTTCCCTTTCTTGAACTCCAACCACTGGCTGTTGTTATCGTGGAATTCGGACTCGTTCACCATGGAGATGCAGTTCTTCACCGGGCAAACCTCTTCGCAAATGCCGCAACCGCAGCACGACTTGAGATTGGCGTCATAGGTTCCGTCCGGGGTGACGTCGAAAGACGCATCCGGGCAATTGAGCCAGCACAGCGTGCACTTGGTGCAAGTCGCAAAGTTGACGACCGGTCGCATGGTGCGCGAGGAATACTTCTTGAACTGCTCGTTGCGGGCTGGCCGGAAGCCTCCGAGTTGTTTGGTCACCGGGTCCGCATACGGGCCGCCCTGCGGCTGACCCTTGATGGACACGCCGCCTCGCATGTCCTTCCAGCCGGGCAGGTCGAACTTGAATAATTCTTCGGGATTGCCCTGGCCCGCTTTTACATCGACAGCGGTGAAGCGCTCGAAGGCGGTGCGAGCGGAAGTCACTTTCAGGGAGCTCTTCAGCTTTTCGTTGATGAACTGCTCCACCGACTTCAGGCTAAACAGTTCCGGCAGCGCCTTGGCGATGGTGCCGAGGATGCGGACGTCGGTGTGGTCGTCCTTATAAACCCACATGCCGGAGAAACTGGTAACGCCTTTCACAATTCCCAGCTTGTAAGGCTTTTCCCGGCGGTGAATGTTCTTCAGCAAGGCGGGTGCGTTGTCCAAAGAAACTACGATGAGGGTGTGCCCCGGTTTGAGAGCACGATGCACCGGCTGCATGCCGTACCATGCCCACGACTCCGTGCCCTTGCAGAGCGTGTCATCGAGAACCACCGTCAGGTCGACTTGCTTCGGCTCGTACTGCGCCATTCCGTCTTCGAGCGTCTGCTCGTCGTTGGCGACGATGGCAAAACTCTTCGCTGGAATCCCATTGCGCTCCGGAGCATCTCCATAACGGCCAAAGGAAATGCCCAGTTTGCCTTCGTTGTGCGCGGCCAAAACAATGCCGCGGGTTATGTTCTTGGCCAGGGTCTTCTGAAAGACCCCTCGGTAAACGACTTCGACCGCCAATAGCTGGCCCATTTTGCAACCTCCATTCTTTTACAACTTTTTCAGTACGATATCTTCGACTTCCTCCAGGTGCCGGCGCATGGCCGCCTCGGCGGCGTCGGCGTCGCCCCGCTTCAGAGCGGCAAGAATTCGGTGGTGACCGGCCAGCGACTTTTCTTG
Source organism: Terriglobales bacterium (assembly GCA_050014475.1). Classification (GTDB taxonomy): domain Bacteria; phylum Acidobacteriota; class Terriglobia; order Terriglobales; family Acidobacteriaceae; genus Acidiflorens. The sequence continues at coordinate 3,218 of JBEKDG010000003.1, forward strand.
CCGTCCTTCCCCCTGCAACGAGCGTTCCCTGGTCTCGCGCAACAAATCCATCAACACGTCCACCACTTTCAGGACCACGCTGTTGTCGGACGCCAAGGCGATGGTGTAGTGAAACTCAGAATCCTCTTCGATTCCCAGTTCGCCACGGCGCACCTTCGCCTCCTGGCGTACAAGAATGTCCTGCATCTCAGAGATTTCATCGCGAGTGGCGTGCAGAGCGGCGTGCCCGGCCAAGGGCGGCTCGATCATCTTGCGTACGTCGAGCAGTTCCGCAACCATCTTCCGCTTCTCCAGCAGCGCCTGAGCCAGCGGATTGGCGGGGATAGCACTAGGACTGCGAACCACCGTGCCGATACCCTGGCGTGGCTCGAGCAGACCCATCAGTTCCAAGCTGCGGATGGCATCGCGCACCGAGCCGCGGCTGACCCCAAGCATTTGCACAAGCTGGCGTTCTGGGGGGAGCAGGTCGCCGGGTTTTAGATCTTCCGTAATGCGCCGCTCCAGTTGCTTGGCGACCTCCTGGTAGACCTTATTTCTGGAGATCGTCTCGAACCCGACTCTCGCTGGTGATTCAGCGTCCATCATTGGAATTGGTCTGATGTCTGACCATTTCGGGTCTCATTTCAACCCCGAACTCAAAATGGCGCAAGGACATTGATCACGCTTCAAGGTGACCTAGATCACACTGCAATGTGACATGATCGAACTCAGGCTTTGGTTCGGGAGGGAGAGTCCGTTCCCCTTCCGATTCGAAGGTGTCCGGGAAAGTTTCCGTGGTAAATTTTACGTTTGCATTTAAGCCACGCCATCTTCCTGTTTTTCGCTGCAGTAATCGGTGGGACGCTAAACGCGGTGGCGGGCGGCGGCACTTTCATTTCGTTCCCCGCACTGTTGATTACAGGTGTGCCGGCGGTGGAAGCCAATGCGACCAACACGGTCGCTCTGTGGCCTGGGTTGGCAGCCAGCACCGGTGCGTACCTAAAACGGCTGAACGTGCCGCGACGCTTGTTGGTCCCATTGCTGCTGACGAGCATTGTCGGCGGGCTGGTGGGCGCGTTGCTGCTGCTCAAGACGCCCCAACATACCTTCCTCCACCTCGTCCCCTGGCTGCTGCTGGCTGGCACCTTGCTGTTCGCCTTCGGCAACACCATCCGCGCAATAGCCGGCAAGGCTGCCGTGGTGGATGATTTGCGAAAGATGTCATGGCAGGCGATCACGGTGACTTCGATGGCCGAGTTGCTGGTCGCAACCTATGGCGGGTATTTCGGGGCGGGGATCGGGTTCATGACCCTGGGAATGTTGGTGGCCTTGGGGATGCGTGACATCCATGCCATGAGCGCGATCAGAACATTGCTGGCGGCCGTGATTAATGCTGCGGCGGTGCTGACATTCATTCTGGCGGGTGCCGTGTTTTGGCCGCAATGCGTGGTGATGATTGCGGGTGCTCTGGTAGGGGGCTGGTTCGGCGCGCACTACGCGCAAAAAGCCGATCCCCGGAAGGTGCGGCTCGTCGTGATCGCCGTCGGCGTGGCGATGAGCGCGTACTACTTTGTCACGGTGCGGTAGGGCTGGAGTGCGCGAAGGGCTAACCGATCCTCAACCCGCCCGCGAAGGGAACTATCTGTGCGTTCTCCGACAGCAGCTATGACCACCATGGCAATAATCGGGTAAACTGGTTGGCATCGGAATCGGACGCGGACGCAAGACCCGCCTCCATCTTGAGGTGGGAATTTGCGGCGAGCACGGCGCCGACTCGTCGTCCATTGAGTTCTGCCACACGGTGGGGATGCATTGTCTTGTCAGTAGTAACGGCCGCGCTTGGTCGCGCTCCGAAGTTGTTCAGCGAGGGTATTGCAATCTACAGTTAGTTATACGGGGAGATATTTACCATGGCCAGCACCACGATAGAAGTTGAGACAACCGCCCGCAAGCATAAGCATCCCAGGCTCGAGCGCTGGGTTGAAGAAGTAGCACAGATGTGCAAACCCGATCGCGTTCACTGGTGCGATGGCTCGCCGGAGGAGTATCAGGCGATGCTGCGGTTGCTGGTCCTCACGGGCACCGCGATCCCGCTTGATTCGGCGAAGCGGCCAAACAGCGTGCTAGTCCGGTCGGACCCGGCGGATGTGGCCCGCGTCGAGGATCAGACTTTTATCTGCTCACGAACCAAGGAAGAGGCTGGCCCGACCAACAACTGGGAAGATCCGGCGAAGATGAAACAGAAGCTGGCCGGAATGTTCGCGGGCTCGATGGTGGGCCGCACCATGTACGTTGTTCCCTACAGCCTGGGTCCGATCGGCTCGCCCATTGCCAAAATCGGGGTGGAGATCACCGACTCGGCATACGTCGTCGTCAGCATGCACATCATGTCCCGGGTTGGAAGCCGCGTGCTTGAGGCTCTCGGCGAAGATGGCGATTTTGTGCGTGGACTGCACTCGGTCGGTGCCCCGCTCGGTCCCAATCAGCCGGACAAGACATGGCGCTGCAACGCCGAGAACAAATACATCTGCCATTTTCCGGAAACGCGTGAGATCTGGTCGTATGGTTCTGGTTACGGCGGCAACGCCTTGCTGGCGAAGAAGTGCCACGCGCTGCGCATCGCATCGGTCCAGGCGCGGGACGAGGGTTGGTTGGCGGAGCACATGCTCATCCTCAAGCTCATCAGCCCCCAGGGACAGATCAAATACTTCACTGGCGCATTTCCCTCAGCCTGTGGGAAGACCAACCTCGCCATGCTCATCCCCACCATTCCCGGTTGGAAGGTGGAGACCATCGGCGATGACATCGCCTGGATGAAATTCGGCGCGGATGGCCGGCTCTACGCCATCAATCCCGAGTACGGTTTCTTTGGCGTCGCGCCGGGCACGGGCGTGAAATCGAATCCGAACGCCATGCTCACCATAGCCCGGAATTCAATCTTTACCAATTGCGCGATGACGCTCGACGGCGACGTATGGTGGGAGGGGATGACCGATCAGAAGCCCTCCGCATTGGTGGACTGGCTGCGGCGGCCGTGGACCCCAGACTCGGGCCGGAACGCGGCGCACCCGAATGCGCGGTTTACGACTCCGGCGAATCAATGCCCAGTCATCGCCCCCGAGTGGGAGGATCCGAAGGGCGTGCCCATCGATGCAATCCTTTTCGGTGGCCGCCGCGCCGGAATTGTTCCACTGGTCACCGAAGCCTTCAACTGGCAGCATGGCACTTTCCTGGGCGCAACGGTCAGCAGCGAGACGACCGCCGCGATCACCGGCAAAGTTGGCCGACTGCGCCGCGATCCCATGGCAATGCTTCCGTTTTGCGGCTATCACATGGGTGACTACTTCGCGCACTGGCTTAAGATCGGAGCAAGTTCCAACGCGTCCAAGCTGCCGAAGATTTTCTACGTCAACTGGTTTCGCCAGGACCAGAATGGTAAGTTCCTGTGGCCGGGCTACGGGGAAAACAGCCGGGTGCTGAAATGGATCTTTGAGCGCTGCGACGGTAAGGTGCATGCCAAAGATACCCCCATCGGACGGATTCCCGAGGTGGCCGACCTCGACACGACGGGGCTCGACATCAAAGGCGCTTATGTGGACGAACTGCTCAGCGTTGACATCGAGGGCTGGTTGGCGGAGGTGCCATTGATCAAGGAACACTTCGCCCACTTCGCCAGCCATCTTCCAGAGGGGTTGAACCTTGAAGTGAAGGCTCTTGAAGAGCGTCTTCAGGCGGCTAAGCGATAGTTGCCTTGACAGGCTGCGGAAAAACTCGGGTTTCGTAGCAGGGCATCGCTTTAGCGATGCCGTAAATAATCTCCTGCCTGTAGAGACGCGGCAAGCCGCGTCTCTACGGGAACTCAGATGCCCTTCAGGGGCTGGGTATCGGAAATCGACTTTTTCCGCAGCCGGTTGAGGCGTGTTCGTTCGCCAGATGCCTAACCGAGTTCAACCTCTGTTTTCCGATACCAGGGGATACTTTTTTTTGATATAGTGTCCCACCGTCATGCTCCCTGCCACCGCGAACGAAACTAATTATCCTGCCGAAGTCGTATCTCTATCTCTCACCCGAAATCAGATTCGCGGTTTCTGGGCATCGTGGGGTGGATGGACGCTGGACGGCATGGACTCCTTTGTTTATGCGCTTGTCCTCGTACCCTCGCTGCGCGAACTGCTCCCGCGTTCCGGCATTCCAGCCACCAAGGGCAACGTCGGACTGTACGGGGGTTTGCTGTTCGCCCTGTTCCTGATTGGCTGGGGACTCGCGTTTCTTTGGGGGCCGATTGGAGACAAGTTTGGCCGCATGCGCACGCTTATGCTAACCATAGTGTGGTATTCGACATTCACTTTTCTGAGCGCGTTCGTCACTGGGGTGTGGCAACTTGCTGTCCTTCGCCTGCTGGCCGGCGTGGGCATTGGCGGAGAATGGGCCATGGGCGGGACGTTCGTTGCGGAGGAGTGGCCGGAGCATCGGCGCCGTGTCGGTGCCGGTCTGATGCATACCGGGTATTACGTCGGCATATTTCTCGCCGCGCTGGCAAACTACGGCATCGGCAGCCGCTTTGGCTGGCGCGCCATGTTTATCGTCGGGGGGCTGCCGGCACTGCTCCTGGCCTGGGTCCGGCACGGGGTTACGGAGCCCGCTGCCTGGAGAAAGAAAGAAAGTGTTGTCCGGTCGTGGGCCGTTTGGCGTCCCCTGGCGACGCTGTTTGCGCCCGCCTGGCGCCGCCGCACCATTCTGAATTCCTTACTCATGCTGGCTTCCATCTGTGGTCTGTGGGCGGGAACCGTGTATGTTCCCGCGGCGATCACGTCGGTCGCCGAAGCGAGTGGCCGCACCGCTCCGCAAGCTGCGCAACTCGCCTCCTGGGGCATCATGCTGGTCTCGTTCGCTACGATTCTCGGCTGCCTGGCGATGCCGTGGCTTGCCGAACAGGTGGGACGACGCGGGGCGCTCGCGGTTTTCTTCACTCTCATGATGGTCTTCATTGCACTCACGTTCGGCAAAGTCTTCTATCTTGGAGCGAGCGCGCTGCCCTGGTTTTTCGGTTGTCTGTTCTTTCTGGGCTTGGGCGGCGCCAACTTCGCCGTCTATACTCTCTGGTTGCCCGAGCAGTATCCCACGGAATGCCGCGCCAGCGCCTTCTCCTTTTCCACTTCATTTGCCCGCTTTGGGGGCGCTGGAATCACCTTCCTGGTGGGAGCCGGCGTCCGGCATTTCGGCTCGCTCGGAATTCCGGTCGCGATGACCTCGATTGCCTTCGCTCTCGGGCTGCTCCTGATCCCATGGGCCGCGGAAACACGCAACCAGACGCTGCCGGCATAGTTCGATCTTCCCATCCGCCCCCTCAGCCGTCCCTTTTACCCGAGACCAAAGTAACTGCTCCCTACCAGAGCAACTGCCAACGAAATGCCGATGAAAACTATGTTTGGTCGACTACGGTTTAGCGAACTGTGCTGCAGCACATGATGGGCGTCAGACACAGCCGCCGCCCCGGCAGTGGCGGCAAGGGCTTTCCAGGGAACTGAAATGAGAATCACAGCGAAGATAAACAGTGTAGTAGGCGGGGCTCTTTTCGTTGGCGTGGCGGGAGCGGCGTTTGCAATGCTTCGAGGGGTCGCGCTAGAAGGGGAATACAACTCAATTCTGACGCATGAGGTGGCCCAGGTGGAAAGCGCGCGTCAGGTGCAAGTGATGTTTAAGAAGCAAGTGCAGGCTTGGAAGGACATCCTGCTCCGGGGAAGCGACCCGGCGAGCCTGGAGAAATACAGCAACGAATTTTTCTCGCTGGAGAAGAAGGTCGGCGAGACCGCATCCACCCTGCAGAGCTCGGTCAATGACCCTGATGTCCAGGAAAAAATGCGCGCGTTCGCGGAAGCGCACAGACAGCTGGGCGAAAAGTACCGCGTCGGGCTGGAAGAATTTCGAGTATCAAAAGGCAAGGACTTTGCCACGGTTGACAAAATGGTGAAAGGTCAGGACCGGCCTCCCACCGACCTGATTGATGACGTCGTGGATCGTCTGCAAAAGGCCTATGCGACCAGCCAGACGCGCATCGCCGCATCTGCCGCTTCCGCCAGACGCACCACCATCGCCGGGATACTGCTTACCTCGGTGATTGCCTTGTTTGTGGCCACGTACCTGAGTCGGAGGATTACGAAACCGATCCACGTTGCATTGGAGCGCGCCGAAGCGATCGCGCAAGGGGACCTGACCGGGAACGAAATCGCCGTTGCCAGCCAGGACGAACTGGGCGACCTGACCAGGGCGATTAATAAGATGAGCGCCCACCTGAAACGCATGATCCTCTCCATCACGGAAAGTTCGGTGCAGGTGGCCAGCGCCAGCGAAGAACTGAATACCACCAGCCAGCAGATCACCGCCAATTCCGAGGAAACCTCGGCCCAGGCCGACGTGGTTTCGAAGGCCGCGCAAACGGTCAGCCAGAATCTTCAGACCGTCGCCACTGGCGCCGAAGAGATGGGCGCCAGCATCAAGGAGATTGCCAAGAACGCCACCGAAGCCGCGAAGGTCGCAACCGCCGCCGTCAGAGTCGCCGAAACCACCACCGCCACCGTGTCCAAGCTGGGCGATTCCTCCACCGAGATTGGGCAGGTAATTAAGGTCATCACGTCGATTGCCCAGCAGACTAACTTGCTGGCGCTCAATGCCACGATTGAAGCGGCGCGCGCGGGTGAAGCGGGCAAAGGTTTTGCTGTAGTCGCCAACGAGGTGAAAGAACTGGCCAAAGAAACTGCCAAGGCCACCGAAGACATCAGCCGCAAAATCGAAGCCATCCAGACTGACACCAAGGCGGCGGTGGACGCGATTGCATCGATCAGCGGGGTGATCCACCAGGTCAACGATATCTCGAGCACGATTGCCACGGCGGTCGAGGAGCAGAACGCGACCACCAACGAGATGTCGCGCAACGTGAGCGAAGCGGCGCACGGCAGCGGCGAGATCACGAGCAACATTGGGGGCGTAGCGGAGGCGGCGCAGGGTACGACGCGCGGGGCCAGCGATACGCAGAAGGCGTCGCAGCAATTGGTGGAGACCTCGGCCGAACTCCGCCGCCTGGTTGAGCAGTTCAAAATCAACGCCAGCGAAAGCGGGCGCGGGAACGACATGGCAGCGACTCAACCGCAGAGCAAGGCGGCTCACGCGTCCGCATGATTAGGTTCGTCTGCGCGCATCGGGCGGAGCCTGACTGAGGCTAGAGGCTCTCTGCGAGAAGAGAGCCTCTAGCGCATCGCTGACGCCAGCTTCCGCTAGGCCACACCTTCTGCTTCTGTCGGCGCAGTCAGGTTGACAGCGAGCAGGCCGCTGTTCGATTCCTCGATAGTGCGTGCGGCTACCGGTTTCAGCCAGAACAAAGCTAAAAACGCGGCGATCAGGTCGCAGGCAATCATCGCCCAGAAGACCTTCGTCCAGGAACCGGTTTTTTCAAACAACCAGGCAGCACCGACGCCGGCAAAGAAAGCGCCCGCTCCCTTGGCGGTGTAGACGATGCCATAGTTTGTAGTCGCCCAGGTCTTTCCGAACAGGTCCCCAGTGATGGATGGGAACAGAGAAAAGATCTCGCCCCAGGTAAAGAAGCACAAGCCCGAGAGCGCAATGAACCAGACCGGATGGCTGATGAGTTGAAGCAGCGCAAATACCGCGACCGCTTCCAGGGTAAAGGCGATGAACATAGTGTTTTCCCGGCCGATATGGTCCGACACCCATCCCCAGAAGGGCCGTGTCAGCCCGTTCAGGTACCGGTCGACCGTGATCGCCATCACCAGAGCCGTCATGCCAAAAGCGACGACGACTTTGTCCACGTGGTAGGAGACGGCCATAGGGTTGAGTTGAGCCGTAACCACCAAGCCGCCAAACGACAACATTGTCATCATCAGGTAGATGACATAGAAGGAGGGCTGGCGCAGCATCTGCCAAGGGGTCATGTCCACGGCCGAACTGCGCACGTGTTGCTTGATCTTGACTTCCTTTTCCGCCCAGCGGGGAGGAGTCCAACCTATGGGCGGACGGGCCAGGAAGAGGGCGGCAAACAGCACTACGGTACCCTGGATGATTCCCCAGACGACCAACGTGTGCTGATAGCCGGAAGCCTTGATCATCTTATCAATCGGAGAGACAGTTAGCGCCGTTCCGATGCCGTAGGCGCCAGCGGTGAGACCGACACACAACCCGCGGTGGTCCGGGAACCATTTCAGCACGTTTCCGATGGTTCCCCCGTAAACGATTCCGGCGCCGACGCCGCCCAGGCAGTACCAAAAGTACAAGCTGCGCAGAGTCTTGGCTTGACCTGCGAAGATCCAGCTCAGGCCAACCAGGATGGCACCAGCGCCCAGCATCAAGCGGGGTCCGATCCGGTCCACCAGGTATCCTTCAAAGGGAACCAGCCAGGTCTCGGAGGATGATGAAGAGACTAAATATCCCTTGGATTGCCGCCAGCGAGACGTGCAGGTGGGACTGCATGGGTTTGGTGAAAAGGGTCCAGGCATACTGCAGGTTCGCGATCGCCATCATCGCGACAATGCCAGCAATTAACTGGATCCAACGATTGGGAATACGCGAGGGGTGGATAAGCGAAGCCGGAGTTGCAGCCATAGGTAAACCTCCATCACGGCGTGTTAGAAGTTAACAGCGCACTGCCAGAACCACTTTGTTCCGCAGAATCGTGTCAGCTCACCCAGGTGGCCGTGAACTCGAGAATCTAGGCCCATAGCGAACTCTGCTATACTGGTCCACTGATCGAACCACTTGCGGAAGGGAATGTAACATCCTCGCCCCGGACTGTCGGAGCAAACAAAGCGTGGCAGCGGCGAGGCTCGTCGTGCCCGCGACCTTCCCCGTGACGCCGGCAAGTAGTGGGAGCCGCGACCGATGGATGAGAGCCTGAAGATGGATGAGAGCCTGCCAGCGCAGATCGAAACTTACCTGTCCCACCTCGATGGCCTGATCCGCCGCGGGCGTCAGCTTCGCGACACCTTGGCGGCCGATCCCTCCAACCCATCGGCGATCGCGGCCACTCGCGCCTGGCAGGAAGACTGTGGGGTAACGGTCAACCAATTGTCCGGAGGCAGCAAGGCCCATTGGCTGGCCCGCTCGTTTAGCGAAGCCTTCCTGATGCGCTCCGCGGACGGCCGCGCCGTCGAAGGGGCGGCGCCGGCGGAAATCGTCAAGCGGCTGATCGACGTCCTCGAGCAAGCCGTTGCCACGCTCTCCCGAATGGACGAGGGCGCGGGCGTTTCTGCCTCCTCGGAGGCGCCGCCGCCGCGCCGCTTCGAGTTCGTTCACAACCCCGAGCTCCGGCCCGTTGTCGAGCAGGCCTACATCGATAGTCGGCGCGCCCTTGAGCAAGAGGACTATGACCTGGCGCTGCGCACTTCTTGCGGAATCCTGGAGGCCATCGTGACCGACGCGCTGGAACACAAGGGACTGAGCGCGCTGGCTCCCTCGGGCGCGCCCGCAGGGAAGATTGCCGAAGGGAAGATTGCCGAAGGAAAGATTGCCGATTGGTCGTTCGACACGCGGCTCGCCGTCGCCGAGAGGGCGGGACTGATTCGCAGCGGGTGCGCCCGGCTGCCCGCCGTCGCGCGGACCTACCGCAATCACACCGATGCCGAAGGCGAGAGCGGCCCGAAGGCGACGGTTTCCGAGCGCGATGCGCGAGTGGCCGGGCAGGTGCTTCACGTCGTGATGCGAGATCTGGATCCCGGCCGGTAGAGACGCGGCAGTCGCCGACGCTCCCTCATCGTACCGTCAATCTTCCAAGTTTAATTTTCGCGGGTTCAATCTTCCAGGTCTTGCCGGAACACCGGTTGTGTTGGATCGAGGCTGCCATCGATGACGGCCACGAGCAGGTCTCCGTACGCGCTCGTCGCCTCTGGCAGTGAGGCGTAGCCGCGTTCCCGCTGTAGCGCTCCACTGCCCGAGTAGATGAGCGTGAAATACCGGCCCGATGAATACTGAAGTTCGAGCAACTTGTTCGGCATGTCAGGATCGCCTTCCTGTCCCAGCACGTCCATCAGCGCCACCGTCCACTGCCTGCCCTTCGGGTCGGTGACGACCTCGCGCTCGACGTATTGCCACTCGTCCATGCTCCACAACGGCATATTTATTCCAGCAGCCGATCGAGCGCGCTTGCGACCTGCGCCCCGGTGAACGGTTTCGGGACCAGCAAGACGCTTCGGGCGTTCCGGGAACGGAGGCTCGCGTCAGCTTCCTCCGGTGTGTCACTGATGATGACGACGGGGAGCTTGGCGTGCTTCGGGTCGTCACGCACGGCGTCGAAGAGCGCCTCGCTCATGTCGAAGGCGGAACAGTCGAGCACAAGCGCATCGGCGCGTTGTTCCCGAACCAGTTCGTTGACGGTGGCGGTATAGCCCGCGGCGAAGACCTCGTAGCCGCGGTCACGCAGCGCAAACGTCAGCAGCTCGGCAATCTCCGGCGTGTCGTCGATGAGCAGGATGCGGCGCAACCGTACCCTACTTCTTCTTGCCGGCTCCGGCGCCAGGCAGCCGGGACTTCTTGCCTTCGGAGGGCTCCAGATCCATGACCCACACGCGCCCGCCGGCCGTGTAGTAGGCGCGGTGGTCGTTCTCGATCATCGCGCCCCAGGCCTCCAGCGTGCGCATCGCGAACGTGTGGCCCTCGAAGTTCTTGCGCGTGTGATCCAGGACTTCATTCGTGTGCCAGTTTTCAGTCAGGATAGCGTCACCGGCGTGCACGCGCAGGACGGTATAGTAGCGGTCGAACGCCGCTTCCGGCCGTACCTCGCGCGTCGCCCCGCGCTTCTTGCCTTCGCTGACGATATAGCTTTCCTGCGGCTCGGGAGCGGCAGGCGCAGGAGGAGGGGTTGCTTTGAGATTCATATTCATACGGTTTCCGCCACAGTCACGGCCTCTTCCGCAGCCGCCATATTGACCAGGTTTTTCGCCTCCGCGGCCTGGAGCAGAGCCTCGGGCAGCTCGACACCCATCATTCGCCATTGCTGGTTGGCAAACTTCTGCAATGTGGCGATGTGTTCGGCGTGGAGGTGGCCGAAACGGCCTTGCAATTTCAGATACTCCGATACCGGCCGCATGTTCTGCGGGCGGAAGCTGTAATCATACTCACGCTTCTCGGGGTCCCACTCCCAGATCGGGTAGAGCCCGCATTCGACGACCAGCCGGCCAAGATCGATCGAGCGCGGTGTCTCATACACGAAGCCCTTCTGGCACGGGGTGTAGATCATCAGGTACGCCGCGCCCTTGTGGTTGAGTCCCTTGCGTACTTTGTTCATCAAGTCGATGGGGTAGCCCACGCTGGCGGTCGCCACATAGCAGTGGGGATGGCCAGCCGCCATCATGCGGGCAAGGTCCTTGGGAAACAGCTTCTTCGCCTCGGGAACCAGCGGGCCGGGAGGGGAGAAGGTCGTCATGCCGCCATAGGGCGTGCGCGATGACGCCTGGATGCCGGTGTTGGCGTACTGCTCGTTGTCGTAGCAAATGATCAGGCAGTCGTGATTGCGATAGAGCGCGCCGGAAATCGAGGCCAGGCCGATGTCGGACGCGCTGCCGTCGCCCGCCTCGCAGATAATGTTCGGAAAGGCGCCCTTCCACTTGCCCTTGCGGATCATGGCTTCATAGGCGGCGGCGACGCCCGCGGTGAAGCTGCCCGCGCTGCCAATCTGCGTGTGCGCCCAGGGCACATTGTAGGGCGTACACAAATACGAACTGTTGGCGACATACATGCAACCGGTCGGTCCGACCAGGATGGTATTGTCGCCCGCCGCCTTGGTCGTCATCCGGTACTGGATGGAGGGCCCGCAACCGGCACACGTGCGGTGGCCGGGGACGAAGGGCTCGGACGACGGTAATTCAGGGTTGTAAAAACGCGCCCCCTGATTCGGGCTGCCGAGAATCGGCAGCAGCTGCCGCTGAACTTCAATTGTTGCCATATCAGTTCCTCCCAATGGCAGGGCCCGGAGACCCTGCACCTATACGGTGGAGGAACGGGCGTCTCGCCCGTTCAGCCGGGCGGTGACGCCCGGCTCTCCACCACAAACTCTCTTCTACTCTTCGAATCCGACCCAATGCGTGCGTTTTTCGATTTTCCCGCGTTTCTGCGCTTCCGTCATTTTCTGCGTCATCCAGTAGAATTCCTTCAGCACGATGGCCTCGCCGCCCATGCCCGCCATGAACGAGAGGACGAGCGGGCGCTGCGGGCTTTCGTAGAGAGCCGCGGCGGCCTCGGCATAGAGCACGCCGCCGCTGCTCACGCTGCCAAGTCCCAGGTTGGTCTCGATCACGCCGACCACTTTGAACTTACTGAGGACCTCCGCCACGCGATCAGTCGGGTAGGGCCGAATGGTGCGCAGCCGCACCAGACCGACCTTCACGCCCTGATCGCGCAGATGCTGGATGGCGTATCGCGCCGTCACCGCGTGGGCGCCCTGCAGAAAAAAGACAACGTCGGCGTCATCGGTCATGAACTCTTCGACCCAGGGGTCGTAGCGCCGCCCGAAGATGTTCGCGAACTCGTCGTGGACCTGCTCAATGACTGCCATCGAATCTTCCATGGCGCGCGCGCGCTCCAACTGCAGCGGCGGACCCTGCTCGGGCATGATCTGCGGGCCGTGCGACACGGGATGCCGCGGATCGAGTGGGTAGGGATGCTTGTAGGGCGGCAGGAATTCCTTCACCTGGCCCAGGTCGGGCAATTCGACGTCGCCGGTGATGTGCGAGACGAAGAAACCATCCTGGCAGACCATCTGCGGCAAAAGTACGCGCGGGTCCTCGCCGATGCGATAGGCCATCAGGTGATTGTCGAAGGCTTCCTGGGCGTCGCACGACCAGCCCATGAGCCATCCCATGTCGCGCGTCGAGAGCGCGTCGGTATGCTCGGAACCGAAATCGCCGGGCGGATCGAGGGTGCGGTCGGCGATCATCATCTGCACCGGCATACGACTGCCCGAGATGGGCGAATACAGTTCGTAGGCGAACTGCACGCCCACCCCCGAACTCCCGGTGAAAACGCGCGCGCCGCTCGACGCCGCGCCGTGCGCGATGCTCAATTGCGAGTGCTCGCTGTCGGCCACGATGTACTCGGCGTCGAGTTCTCCGTTGGCCACCATTTGCGCCAGCGCCATCATCGTCGCCGTGTAAGGCCGGATGGGGTAGGCCGCAATCACATCGACGTCGGCGTACTTCGCGGCCTGCGCCGAGGCGACGCAGCCGTTGATCCGCACCGTTCTCTTTTTTCTTTCGGTAACCGTTGTCATGATTCACTCCGATTTCTAAATGTTCTTTGCCGCTCGTTCCGACAGATTCCTCAGCTCTTCCGCCTGCCGTCCGTGCAGCCCAGGCGAGATGGCGAACGCCGTGTCCATGCGCACGACGCCGGTATCGAAGTCGAGTTCGGGCACGCCTTCGAGGCAGCCCGTCGGACATTCCTCGATGCACACGCGGCAACCTTTGCAGTAGTCCACCAGAATCTTATAGAAGCCGTTCGAGCGCTCCGGACGCGCGATGCAAGGCTCGGGACACACCAGGTAACAGTTGTCGCAAGCGTTGCAGGTGCCGCAACTGAAACAGCGGTTGGCTTCTTCGACCGCCTGCTCTTCCGAGAAAGCCTGAATCACTTCCTCCTGCGTCTTGCGCCGGCTTGCCGGCGCCAGCAGGGCCTGGTGGAGGCGCGGGAAGTGCGGGAAATACGTCATGTTCATGCGGTTCAAATCGAAGATGACGTCGACGGGAATCGTCCGCGGCTGCAACGGCTCGCCGCGCACCACCTTGTCCAGATTGAAGGCGACGCGCTTCCCGTCGCCTACGGCATTCACAACCATCAGCGGCTGACCCGATCCCAGCTGCACGACGTCGCCTGCCGCAAAAAAGTTGGTGTCGCCGAGACGTCCGAAGCGGTCGATCTTGATCGTGCCGCGCTCGCTCTTGAACTCGTCCGGCAACCAACCGAGCGCCGCCCGCTGTCCCACCGCGATGATCACGTTGTCAACGTGGAAGCGTTCGGCGGGGACCTTGCGATTGATCGTGATCGGCGAGGCGTTGATGGCGCCGGAGAAGCGCGCCCGATGCAGCTCCAAGGTCTCGACCTTGCCCTTGCCGAGCACGGCGGTCATCGCCCGCCCGTGCAACAGTTCCACCCCTTCTTCGAGCATGTCGTGCAGATCTTCCGGCACGGCCGGCATCTCCTGGGGGTTGGCCTCCACCGTAATCATGGTCACTTCCACGGCGCCTTGCCGCAGCGCTTCGCGGGCGCAGTCGATGGCTGTATTTCCGCCGCCAATGACGGCGACTCGAGCCCCCAGCTTGACCTTTGATGTGCCCATGCCGATGTCGCGCAGGAAGGGAAGTCCGTAAAGCACGCCCTCCTTGTTCTCACCCTCGGCGCGCACGCTATTGGGCTCGGTGAGGCCGACCGCCAGCACGCAGGCGTCGTAGTTCTTTTTCAAGTCGTCCCAGGTGACGTCTTTCCCGACTTCGACGTTGGTCTTGATCGTCACCCCGAGCTCGACGAGGCGCTCGATCTCGCGATCGAGCACATCTTGCGGGAGAACCCAGTCCGGAATGCCGCCGCGATTGAGTCCGCCTGCTTTCGGCGACTTCTCAAGGATCGTCACTTTGTAGCCGAGGCGCGCCAGTTGGTACGCGGCGCTGTGGCCGGCGGGACCCGACCCGACGACGGCGACTTTCTTGCCGTTGGGCTTGCCGGCCTTGACCACGTCGTGGGTCAGCGCCTGTCCGAGATCGCCGAGAAAGCGCTCGACCGCGCGAATCGAGATGGCTTCATCGTACTTCCCGCGGTTGCAGGCCTGCTCGCACGGGTGGTAGCACACCCGGCCCGTGACCGACGGGAAGGGCATGTCTTCCTTGATGAGCGCGTAGGCGTCCACATACTTGCCGCGCTTCACCAGGTCGAGATAGCCCTGGATCTTTTCGTTGGTTCCGCAAGCGTTGTTGCAGGGCGGCAACTTGTCCCGGTACACCGGCCTGATGGAGCGCCAGTTGCCGGTGGGGAACAGGTCCTGCCCCTTTTCCTGCGACGGCGCGGGTGTGATGCCAGCGAACGGAATCGCGATCCGGTCGGGGATGCGTGTGCCTTTGGTCGACATAAGTTCCTTTGTTCCTTCCTACGCAGCCACTGGGTTCAGCGGCATGATGTGCAAATTGTCGAGTGCAATTTCGAATGCCCTCTTGTTCGCGATCAATGGCTCAATCGTCTCCATCTTGACGATGCCCGTAGTCTTGACCACGGCGGCAATCAGCGGAGCGGCGATATCGGGTGCGACCAATTTGTTGCGCTCGGCGGCGCCCTCGGTCGAAAGCCGGTCGAGGCCGAGCTCGCCCAGCCGGTAGTAGAGCCATTTGTGGTCGGCCAGGTGAGCGGCATCCACACAGACGAGTTGGGCCAGCCGCTCGGCGCCCGGCACGAAGCGAATCATGTACTCCGGCGTATAGTGCGTGTTGATCACCAGCGTTCCGCCCGGCGGCATCCCGCGCATGTAATCCCAACCCTTGACCATCGTCCCCTCGACCAGTACGACGATGTTGGGCTGCTCGTTTTCGTAGGTGAGTTCGTGCTCGATCACGCCCTCGCTCACGCGACAGTACTTGCGTGTCGGGGCGTTGGTGCGATCGGGATTGTCCACGTAGTTCTCCATCGCCTGCGCGAACTTGCCCTCGAGGCGGGCGGCAGCGGAGATGGAATTGACGATGTCGCGGCCCTCTTTGTCCATAATGATGCCGCGCGTCCAAACGGTGAGTTCTGTGTAACTCATGATCAACCCTCGTCCTTGCTTAGTAGATGCGACTTAGTAGATGCGTCGGGGCACAAATCCCCGGCGCTATTGCTCAGTGCGTTCGTTCTTTCACTTGTCAATTGCCTGGGGCTGCCGCGATCGGACTCAAGAACCGCCAGGAAGTCGCTCCGCAAGACCACGAAGGGCGCGACGCGAGTGCCGTCCTGAAATTCCACAATCGCCGACAGCGTTGCCTTCTTGCACAGGCTTTCGATATCGGCGCCGGTGAGCCCTTCCATCCGGCCAGCGAACTCCTCGAAATCGACATCGGGCGCCAGCGGCACACGCCGGCAGCAAAGCCGCATGATGGCCACGCGATCGGCAGCGTCGGGTTTGGCGAACGGGAGTATATAGTCGAAGCGCCCGCTTCGTAAGAGCGCCGGCTCGATCCGCTCGGGACGATTGGTGGCTGCCAGCAGGATCACCCCTTTGACGTCACGCAAGTTGTCGATCTCACGCAAGAGCTGGCTGAGAATCCTTTGATAAACGTCGGTGCCGAATTGATCGGCGCCGAATTTTGGCGCAAGCGCGTCAATCGTGTCGAAGAACAGGATGCAGGGCGCTGCCCGTCTCGCCTTTTTGAAAACTTCGCGCAGCGCTCTCTCGGATTCGCCCAACCACTTCGAGTACAGTTGCGGGCCATCAATGGCGATGAGCGGGAGCTGCTTCTCACCCGAGAGCGCGCGCGCCATGGCGGTCTTTCCGGTACCCGACGGTCCGGCCAGCAGGATGCCTCGCGGCGGCGCCAGTCCAACCTGCTCATAGATCTCGTCGCGCAGGTGAGAATGCTCGATGACGGCGTCGAGCAGCCGTTTCACCTGGTTGAGACCTCCGAGGGATGCAAACGTCGATGAACTTTTCTCAATAAAGAATTCGCGAGTCGCGCTGGGCTCGACTTCCTTCAAACCGGCGAGAAAGTCGTCGCGCGTGACCTGCAGCGCCCCCAGTTCAGCAGATGCGGCGTCGTCGGTCTCGAGTGGGAAGGATGAGAGGAAGCCGCGCAAGGCAATCATGCCGACTTCCTGTCCCAACGCTTCGAGATCGGCGCCGACGAAGCCGTGGGAATGCTCGGCGATCTCCTTCAGGTCGACGTCAGGCGCGAGCGGCATGGCGCGCGTATGGATCCTGAGGATTTGCAGCCGTGCTTGCGTGTTCGGAACGCCGATTTCGATTTCGCGATCGAAACGACCGGGACGCCGCAGCGCCGGGTCCAGGACCTCGGGGATGTTGGTGGCGCCGATGACGATGACCTGGCCGCGCGCGACAAAGCCATCCATCAAGCTGAGAAGCTGCGCCACGACGCGCTTTTCGACCTCGCCGGTCACTTCGGCGCGTTTGGGAGCCACGGCGTCGATCTCGTCGATGAACAGGATCGCCGGCGCGTGGCGTGCCGCTTCCTCGAAGACCTCGCGCAGCTTGGCCTCGCTCTCGCCGTAGAACTTCCGCATGATCTCGGGGCCGTTGAGGTGAATGAAGTGCACCCGGCTTTCGGCCGCTACGGCGCGGGCCAGCAGAGTCTTGCCCGTGCCTGGCGGACCGTACAACAGCACGCCCTTGGGCGCGAGAATTCCCAGCCGCTCGAAGATGCGCGGGTACTTCAGCGGCAACTCGACGATTTCGCGCACCCGCGCCACTTCCCGCTCCAGCCCGCCGATGTCTTCGTAGGACACCGCCGGAGCGCGGGCCGCGGTCTGCTCACCATCCACTACCCGGAGGTCGGTGCGTTTCCCGATCACCACCGGTCCCGAGGGAATCGTGCGCACCACCTGGAAGTTCACCGCTTTGGCAAACGTCGGCACCCGCACCACGCAGCCCGCGATGACCGGGACGCCCAGCAGATCCTCGAGCATCCGGTCGGGTGCGATGGTCGCGGGCGCGGCCCCCGCCCACAACGGCGAGAAGCGGACGGCCACGGCCTGCTCGTGCTCGATGGGCGTCACCGTCACCTGCTCCTGCAACCCCGCGCTGCAATTACTGCGGCAGGTGCCGTCGATCTGGATCATGCCTTCGTAGCCTTCGTCCGAAAGCTCGGCGCGCGCGACACCGATGGTGCCGCCGGTGATCTTCAGCACGTCGCCGGCGCGGGCGCCCATGCGCCGCAGGTCGGCTGGCGCTACCCGCGCCATGGCGTGGCCGACGTCCTCGACCCGCGCCTCCGCAACGCGCAGCGTGAGGGTGGCCGCGAGGGAATCCGGTTCGTGCGACGCGATGGCCACACGGCTCATGTCATTTCCCAGTTCAGTCAATCCAATTGTCCCCAGACTAGTCTGCTCGAGGGCTCACCCTTGACCCTTGGCAGAGATAACCGTCTTGCTCAATGTGACGCGATCGCTTTCCCACGAATTGCGAATCGCCGGCCCCAAGGGGAAAACCCTCCCTTGGTCAAAACTTGTCAAGTACGATCTCTTCCACGTCTTCAATGTGCCGCCGCATAGCCGCCTTTGCAGCCTCGCCATCGTGGCGCTTGATCGCCGCCAGAATCCGGCGGTGGCCGGCGAGCGACTTTTGCGGGCGCCCTTTCAACTGCAAAGAGCGTTCCCGCGTGTCGCGCAGCAGGTCCATGAGAATGTCGAGCACCTTTAGCACGACACTGTTGCCGGAAGCCAGAGCCACGCTGTAGTGGAATTCTGCGTCCTCGTCGATGGCGGCATCCCCATGCGACAGCTTTTTTTCTTGCCGTTGCAGAATCTCTTCCATCTCTGAAATTTCGTCGGGAGAAGCGTGCCCGGCTGCGCGCGCCGCCAACGGCGGTTCGAGCATCTTGCGAAAATCCAGAAGCTCGCTGACCAGTTCCTGCCGGCGCTTTAGCGCGTTGGCGAAAGGATTGACCACTGCCTCGGCCGATAGTTCGCGAACGATTGTCCCAGCGCCTTGACGCGGTTCCACCAACCCCATCAGTTCCAGGCCTCGAATCGCGTCGCGAATGGAACTGCGGCTTACTTGCAGCATCTCCGCCAGTTCGCGTTCCGAGGGCAGTTTGTCGCCGGGGTGCAGTTTGTTTAGAATCAAACGTTCGATCTGCTTGGCGACTTCTTCGTAAACCTTGTTCCTGCGGACAACCTCAAAGTCGGATTTGATCGGTGTTGGCATAGGCAAGTGGTCCACTAAGCGGACCAGCGACCAAGGGAGTATACCCCCGTTGTCAAGCCCCTGGCAAATATTTTTGTTAGGCGTTGAAAAAGGCGATGGAAGCTTGCCCCGCAGTCCAGGGTGCCGCTGGGCGAGGAGCCTCTGGTCGTCCGCTCATTTTGGTTGCTGCCTAGCTGCACACTCCGCCAGTAGCTTCGTGCAGTTGTACACCGTGCGGGTGCAGGGCATGGAAAGCCCCACGCGCTCGCCCAACTCTACGACCGCGCCCACCAGTGCTTCCAGTTCCATCGGCCGGCCCGCTTCGAGATCTTGCAGCATTGAGGTTTTGTGCTCCCCAACTTTTTCCGCGCCTGCCATTCGCTGCTCGATGGAAACGGGCAACTCCATACCCAACTTGCGGGAGACCGCTTCCACTTCCTGCATGATGTTGCGGATCACCGAACAAACTCCCGGATCGCGCACCATCTGCACCAGCGTGGCGCGGGTCAGGGCGCTGACCGGATTCAAGGAAGCGTTGCCCAGAACCTTGACCCAAATCTCGTGCCGGATACGAGTCGTGACCGGGCAGCGCAAGCCGGAGGCGATGAGCGCCTCGGCAATTCGGCGGCAGCGCTCGGAGCGCGAGCCGTCCGGTTCGCCGAGAGAAATGCGGTTGCCCTCGATGTGTTGAATCACGCCGGGTGCGGGAATCTCGGTCGAAAAGTAAACGATGGACCCGACCACCCGATGCGCTTCGATGGCCGAGGAAATCACCCCGCCGGGATCGACCCGCTCCAGGCGCAATCCTTCCCAATCACCGCCGAAACCCTGGAAGTACCACCACGGAATTCCATTCTGTGTGCTGACCACTGTGGTCTCCGGCCCCAGCACCGGCCTTAGCTGCGGCGCAAGTTGCGGCAAGCCGTGCGCCTTCACCCCAAGAAAGACAACGTCCACCGGCCCCACTACTTCGAGGGAACTGGCGATGGTGGGCCGCGCCACAAAATCTCCCTCGCTGCTTCTGACCTGCACGCCGTGCTCCTGCAGGGCGCGAAGATGCGGCCCGCGCGCGAAAAGCGTGACCTCGAACCCGGCCTGCGCCATGCGTGCGCCGATGTAGGCTCCGATTGCGCCCGCCCCCGCGATCAGGAATCGCATAGTTGGTTATCCACGAGCGCGGCGGCGACTGCGCGCCGGCGAATTTTTCCGGTCGCGGTGGTGGGGATACTTTTTACCAAATAAATCTTCTTGGGACATTTGTATTCTGCCAGCAACTCGCGGCAGTGCTTGATCAGCGCCGATTCGGTGGCCCCATGGGGTTCGTGCAAGACCACGGCGGCAGCCACTTCTTCACCTAGGGTGGGATGCACGCTGCCAAACGTGACCGCCGCCGCGACCGCAGGATGCCGCAGCAAAATCTCATCGACTTCGTGAGGCGCGATGTTTTCGCCGCCGCGGATGATGATGTCTTTCATCCGCCCCGTCAAATGCAAATAGCAGTCTGCGTCGAGCATTCCTTCGTCGCCGGTGCGAAACCATCCATTCACAAACGCGCGAGCGTTGGCTTCGGGATTGTTTTCATATCCACGAAACACGTTGGCTCCCTGAATGGCGACTTCGCCCCGCTGGTTGGTGCCGAGGTGATTGCCCTCCTTGTCCATGATGCTGATGCGCAGCCCGGCGCCCACACCCACAGAACCTGGCTTCCGATGTCGCGGGGGTAAAGGATTCGAGGTCATCTGGTGGGCAGCTTCCGTCATTCCGTAGGCTTCGACGAAGGGCACGCCGAACATCCCCTCGATCTTGTGAATGAGTTCTGGCGACAAGGGCGCGCTGCAGGAACGGATGAAGCGCAGAGAGGCAGCTTCTACGGGCTTGTGGTGGGTGCGGGCGAGTAGAAGCTGATGCATCGTGGGCACTCCCGAATACCAGGTCACGCGATGTTCTCGAATCGTCCGCCAGAAAGAAAGCGCGTTGAACTTGGTGGGAACAACCACGGTCCCCCCGGAAAGCAATGTTGCCATGGTGGAGGCAATCAACCCATGAACGTGGAACAGCGGCATGATGCACAGCGAAACATCTTCCTCGGAAAGCGCGTAGGTGTTCGCGATATTCGCCGACGAGACCGCGAGGTTGAAATGCCGCAACGGAACACGCTTCGGACGCCCCGTGCTTCCGCTGGTGTGCAGGATCAGGGCGATGTCGTCAGCCGTGGGCTCGGTTGCGGAAACACCGGTGGCAGCACCCACTAGCTGAACCTTGCCCTGGTCGCTCATTTCCACCGAGAACACTGGGATCTTGCGGTCCGCGGCTGCGCTGCGCGCGAACTCCGCGCCTACCGGGGGGCAAAGCAAAATGCGGGCATTCGTGTCCCCGAGAAAAAAAAGAAACTCCTCATACGGGTACGCCAGGTTCAAAGGGGCTGCGGTTCCGGCGATGGAGGCCGCCAGAAAGCTCACAATCGCAGGCAATCCATTCGGCAATGCGATCGCCACAGCATCGCCACGGCGAATGCCGGCGGAGGCCAACCCGTTCGCCATGGCCAGGACCTGCTGGCGGAGCGAATCGTAGGTGACACGGATTCCAAGCTCGGGAACGATAACCGCCGTGTGGCTGTCTGCGAAATGTAAAACGTCAAGAAGTGTGTCAACCGACTTCAGAGTCATTCGTTGTCGCCTTGGCGCCGACCCTTGGATGAGGGGCAGATTTTCTCTGTGGTCCGTGAAACGAAAGGAATGTGGCCGCACTCTGCCGGCCTGTCATCCCGCACGCAGCGAAGAATCTGATGAATTCAAATCGAGTAGCCTTCGGCGTTCAGCGCTTTGCTAAACTCTTTCAGAAAAAGCCGCACATTGTCCTCGGTAGCCAACGGTCCCATGACGCCAATGCGGAAGACTTTACCCGCGAGCGGACCGAAACCGCCGGCGATCTCAATGCCTGCTTCGTCCAATAGGCGCCTTCGCACTTTCGCCTCGTCCACCCCTTGTGGAACGCACACCGTGTTCAGGGTCGCAATTCGATGCTCTTCGGGAACGTGCATGCGCAGGCCCATCGCTTCTATGCCCTGGACAAAGGACCTATGGCAACGGCGATGGCGCTCCCAGCGGTTCTCGATTCCTTCCTCGGCAATGACCAGCAGCGCCTCGCGCAGGGCGTAGAACATGGAAATCGGCGCTGTGTGATGGTAGCGGTGCGACACTGTGGAGTAGTCGTGAATCAGCTTGAGGTCAAAATACCAACTGCGTACCGGAGAACTGCGAGCGCGCAGCCAGTCCATGGCCCGCGGCGACATGGCCATTGGCGATAACCCCGGCGGACAGCTCAGCCCTTTTTGCGTGCAACTGTAGGCGACGTCAATGCCGGTTTGGTCGAACTGCACCGCTACTCCGCCGAGCGAGGTGACGCAATCCGCGATCGCCAGAGCGCCCGCCTCGTGGGCGGCGGCACAGATCGCCTGGCCCGATTGCAAGGCTCCAGTCGATGTCTCGGCGTGAACATAAGCCACAACCTTGGGCTTCTCGCGACCGATGAACTCTCTCGCTTCATCGTCCGTGTAGGTCTCACCCCAGAGCTTCTCCAAGCGTACGACGTCGGCGCCGTGGCGCTTCGCCATCTCCGTGAGCCGATCGGAGAAATACCCATTTGCGAACACCGCGAACTTGGCTCCGGGCTCCACAAAATTAGCAACGGCAGCTTCCATGCCCGCGCTGCCGGTGCCGGAAATCACTAGTGTGGCGCCGTTGTTGGTTCCGAAGGCGGTTTTGAGCAATTGCTGAACGTCTCCCATCACCTGGATGAAGTAGGGGTCGAGGTGCCCGACGATCGGTTTCGACAGTGCCTCATAGACCCGCGGGTGCACCATGCTGGGTCCCGGTCCGAACAGGTAACGGCGAGGCGGTTGCAAGGGAGGAAACAAACTAAGTGTGGGAACTTCCTGTTCTATGGCGCTCATAGCCCCTCGTTTCTCTTGAGAGATAGTTAGATATTACGGCACGGAGCGGACAAACTCCAGAGCCCCACCGGAACTGCGACGTTCCAGATACGATGCAGTTTGACAGTGAGCACCGATGACGCAAGTGCTGTCAAATTAATTCTATTGATCCGTTCGATCGGTTTTTCTTGTCACCGGTTGTTTGTGCAACTTGAATTCGTCTCAGCAGAGTCCGTTCAGCCTAAATCGGCGAGTGGTGTCCCTGCGCGTAGCTTTGGCGGCGGCCCTCGAAGGACCGCTCTTCCGCGGAGTTGCGAGTCCCATCTCGAGCCCCGCCCGCCTCAATTCTGCCAGTCTTAGCCAACTCTTGGATAGTTCATTCTTCGCTTTCCGGGAATTCGGCGTCTTTCACTCCGCTGACGTTTACTCCTGACCAAACTTCGTTATGCGCAGGAGTCGTTGCCAGAGACATCTCCAAGGCAGCCTGAAAAAAAGTTTCTTGACAAGATGCATTTTGATGTGGTACACCGGCCAGTCATACGTAACTGGTCCGCTTTTCATACCGGACAGGAACTAATTATTAGCTCTAGAAATCTTTCGGTTCGTGGCCCCAACGAACAAGGCAGCGCGCGGCCTGCGTGTACACATGCCTTGAGGACAGGCCCGTTTTGCAAATCATCCCGGGAGAAGAAACATATGCGCTCGCTAAAAATGTTTTTCGCGCTTCTGGTGGTTTTCATGGTGCCAGGTTCGCTCGTCCATGCTCAAGGCACGGAACCCGCGAGCAAGACCGGCGGATCGGCCTCCGGGGGCGCCACTAAGGAAGAGGTCAACCAGTTGCGCAGCGAGGTCGCCGCGCAGCGCCAGACGATTGAGGATCTGAAGGCCATGGTGCAAAAACTGGTGGCGTCCAGAACTCAAGTCTCCGATGCCGGTTTGGTGGAGAGTGGATCGCCGGCGGTGGAGGGTGCCCGCCTGCTGAATGCGACTTTTGTTCAGCCGGGGGTTCCCGCCGAATTCATGATTGAGCAAGCTCAACCCGCCGCTGCTCCGAAGAAAGACGCTCCCCTGACGGCAGGATGGAGCGGCGAGCACTTTTTCATCAAAAGCCCCGACGGACAGTTTAGCATCAGCCCCTACGGCTACGTGAACACCGATTACCGCGCTAACCAAGGCGACGGCGCGCCCGCCGACACGTTTCTCGTGCGCCGCGCTCGCTTCGGGTTTCAGGGCAACTATGGTTCTCACTTCGATTTTGCCCTGCTCACCGACGCGGCGGCGACCGCGGGCTCGGTCGTGCGCGACGTGTACCTCAACGTAAGAATCCGGCCGGAGTTCCAATTTCAGGCTGGCCAGTTCAAGGTGCCCTTCGCTCAGGAAACCGGAGTCGGCGCCACCAACCTGGACTTCGTGGAACGCGGGTTCCAGGCGATGTTGTACCCGTCGGCGGCCTCCGCGTACCGCAGCCCGGGCGTGGCCATTCACGGAGACCTTTACGGTGGCGTCGTGCAGTACTGGGTGGGGGCGTTTAACGGCAAGGGATATGCGATAGCCAATACCACCAATGAACCGGAAGTGATTGGGCGGCTGCGCTTCTACCCCTGGCGCAAATCCAAGAACGACTGGCTCAAGCAATTTGTCTTTGGCGGTTCCATTGACCATGCGCGTTCGACGGGTATTAACAGGGATCAAAGCTTCAGCGGCGCGCTGCCCGATGGCGTTTACAACTTCTTCCCGCAGTTCGCCATTAACGGGCCCATCGAGCGCTACAACGGCGAGTTCACCTACCTCAAGGGGCGTTTCGCTCTGCGCGGCGAATACGATCAACTCATGCAGTCCCGCAACAACGTCGGCTCCGAGCAGGCGGGGGGGCTTGGCTTCCTGAGTCTTCCGCAAATCCGAGCCAAGGCTTGGGACATCAGCACAACTTACTTGCTGACCGGGGAAAAGCGGCCGGAAAACGGCACTCCCCGGGTCAATCGTCCGCTGTACGGCCCCGACACTCCAGGCGGCAAGGGACGTGGAATGGGAGCCTGGGAACTCGCTTTCCGCTTCACTGGCATCCAGGCCAAGGAACCGGGCACGAGCCTCTTGAACTATTACGTGCCGGGTTTTGTGCCCACGTTTGATTATCACACCAGGGAGTACACCGTTGGGCTCAACTGGTATCCCAATTATTGGGTCAGGTACATGGTCAATTTGAGCGTGGATCAGTTGAAGGAACCCAGTCTAATTGGCGCGTTGCCGCAGAACTACTTTGTGGTGTTGCAGCGCTTACAATTCAGGTTCTAGCGTCGGTCCGCTCGGCTGTTCGTTGCGGATGGAACGGTCAACAAGTTTGGTACCGCCGGGGCTGGTCGCAACTGGTCCTGAAGGGAAAATCGCAGGAGGGAATTCGATGAGACCGAGAATTCTGCTTACTATTCTTTTCACCGCACTATTTG
This sequence comes from Terriglobales bacterium, assembly GCA_050014475.1. GTDB lineage: Bacteria > Acidobacteriota > Terriglobia > Terriglobales > Acidobacteriaceae > Acidiflorens. Next base: position 28,446 of record JBEKDG010000003.1, read on the forward strand.
TGATACTCAGCGGCTGCGGGGGTGTGTCCAACTGTCCCGTGTGCGGCACCACCAGCGCTGGCAGTTACGCCGTCATCGACGTCATCCCCGTGCCGGAGCACAATCCCACCGGCGAACCCGGCGGACCGTTCAACTCCTTCGACATTAGCTGGGTCGCGAAAGCGCCCGGCGCCCCGACCCGCCACTTGGACTACATTTCCGACCGCATCGGCTTGGCCGTCGTAGTCATCGACACGACCAATGACCTCGCGGTGAACGCCATCCAAGGCGTCAACGCCGTGACCGGGGCGGGAAACCAGGCTAGCGTCTGCGATCCCAGCATCCCGCCCATCGTCTCGGTGTTCGGTAATTTCACCCGGTTCGGGTGTAGGAATGCGCCCTTTCACCTCGGTTCAGGTTTCGGCGCCAACGGTAAGTTTGGGGGATTTCCGGGTGCGCAGTGCTGCGCTGCGCGCGCCAACGGCGTGAATCCCATGTCCGGCCCGGATGGCCTCGAGGTGAGCGACGACGGCAGCACCTTGTTCGTCGGGAATGGCAGTTCTTCGCTCGTGGTCTTCGATCTGACTACCATGGACCTGACCCAGAATCCGCCCACTCCACCCACTGTGGTTGCCGCCTTACCTACCGGCGTTTCGGCCGATTATGACGGTCCGTTGGGCATCGCTCCCTGCGTCTCCTCCTGGAACGGCGAAGCCGGCTCCGCCGCGGATTGCGGAGACGACCGCGCTGACGAGATGGCATACGACCCGACGCACCATGCTCTCGCGATCATCAACGGCGATCCGGGTTTGCCCTTTATCACGTTTATCGACATGCAGTACATCGTGGGCGCAACACCACCGAGGACGTCGGACTCGGACCCGCTGGGGTTGGGGGATCTGCATTGCCTGCCCATCGATGCCACGACTCCTTACGGCCCCTATGCCGCGCCCTCGCAGCTAACTGATCTGACTGATTTTCCGACTTATCCGTCCCAAGGATTCTCACAAACTTGGGTGATAGCGCAGACCGGCGCTTCGTTTAACCCGCCGCGGTGCATCCTTGGACAAATCTACTATGACGGCGCGGGAGGAGGGGCCTCTGCAGGAGTCGGACTTAGCACGCTCGTCCCGGTTGACAACGTTGCGGGTACGTTCCCCTGCCCGGATCCGTCCAATCCGCAGGTGTTCGGTGGCGTCTCCGGGTCGGCGGCGTCGCTGATCCCCGGGATCGGCGTCACACCAAGTGGCACGCCCTACACCATCCCCTGCCATCACGGCCCTATCGTCGACCAAACACTAGGTACATTCTGTAGTCAAACCGCCCCAGGCAGCAATTGTTCTGGCGCCATATCGCCAGCCGGTTTGGCAGGGATGGCCTGGAATCCCAACACCGGTCACCTGCTGCTGGCGAATCCGAATTCCATCGGGATCACAAGCATTGGAAGCATCGATGAAATCGATCCGAGACTCACAGACACTAGCTGCGGGGGGGTCTCCTGTGGACCGGTGGTCGTCAACAGCTTTGTAGTGCCGTATTGCATGGCGTCCGGCGTTGTTCATGGTCCAGGGAACAACTTCCTCGTAACTTGCGCCGACCACGATGGCGAGGCATTCCCTCCCAACGAGTACGTGATTGATGGAACTTCGGGCGCAATCCTCGCCACCATCAATAACGTCGGCGGCGTGGACGAGGGCTGGTACAACCCGGGCGACAACCGCTACTACCTGGCCGCCAGAGATATGCCCAGTGGCCCGGTCATGGGCGTCATCGATGCCGCAACCAACCTGTGGCTGCAAAACGTTACGACCAACTCCAATTCACACAGTATCGCAGTCGATCCCAGCAATAACCACGCTTTTGTGCCCATGCAGGCTGGCGGAATCTGCACCACGCAAAGCGGCAACGGTTGCGTCGGGGTCATGGCGCAACAATGAGGCGGAGTGAGACGATAGCGAATCTCAATCGATCTACTGGGTGAGCGCTCAGATTGGTGGTATAGTTCACCGAAGGCGGGGGGCGAGGTTCGAGTCCGCCCGCTGGCGAAGTTTGCTGAGGTCATCTATGGCCGTGCAAGGAAAAGCTGTCAGGCGAGGACATGCCTTGGCGGTCTCGCTTCTTTGGGTGCTGGTCGCGCTGGCAAGCGCAAGCGAGCAACCGGCGCCAAAACCCACCGACCTCCCTGCTACCGTAATCGCCCACTTGCCTTTGCCGCAGGCGACCGGAAGTCAAATGTTGCTGCAGAGGGATAACGCGAAACAGTACCTGTACGTTCAACAGGCCACCAAGCAAGGCTTCATGATCGTGGACGTGACCAAGCCGGAGAAGCCGAGCCTTTTGAAACGGACGGCGGAATCGAATCAGTCGACTGCGGGAAACCTGCAGATGGTTAGCCCCGATGTGGCCATCGCGGAAGCTCCGGAAAGAACACCGACGACTCTGACCAGCAGCAGCCATCCCACCGAAACCGTTCGCGTGCTCGACTTGAGCGACCCGCGCAATCCCAAGACCCTGGAGACGTTCAACAAAGTCACCAGCCTTCTTCCGGACGGCGGCCACGGCTTGATCTACCTCACCAACAACGAAGGCTTGTGGATTCTCCGTTACAATCGCCCGGCCCCACTGGAGCCAGCCAGGAAAAAGCAGCCCTGTGACTCCGAAACCGCGATCATGGCCATGCCGCCGGACTGCGACTAAGACCCTGACCTGAACCAAAGTGAACCTCTGCGAAAACCTACTACTGAGAGACTCAGCGCACCGGGCATTCCTTCGCGATGGTCTTGATCGAGGTGATGGTTAACGTCACCGACGCTGGAGAACCCGTTCTGGTTAGGGCGTCGGAGCTTGTGCTCATCGACGGTGACTCCTTTCCGGCTACCTCCACTCGTTGTCCCAGGTACTGGCGGAGCTTGATCTTGCCCGTAGCCTGAAGTTCATAAGTCATGCCTGGGTCCTGCTTGATCAGGATGTAATCGCCGCTCGATCTGCCGACGCAGCCCTGTACGGTTACCTGTCCTTTGGAATCTTTCGACTTCTGCTGGCTGGGATTGCTGTCTTGTGCCAGGAGAAAGCTGCCCGAGAGCAGCAGAGCGAACCACAACTTTTTCATGGAGACTTCCCCTCTCCCTGAATGGGATGGCAACGCTATGGCGCCGGTTGCATTTTAATCCGTGGGGCACACAGAAAGGGCTACTTGACGTGAGTTTCCTGGTAGTGCAGTTCCTTCCATTGCCCGGCGCGCTTCACCCAGAGTTCACTGATGTACACCCGTGAGTAGCGTACTTGCGCCTTGGGCGGGAACTGCATGGTGACTTCGTAGATCGCCAGGGCGGCGTCCGGCCCCAGCGGAATCAGCTTGAACCCCCACAGCGTATAGTTGTAGACGTTCGTGTTTGCCAGTTCGTTTACCGCTTGAATCTTATTCCGCTCGCCCCTGCCATCGACTTCGACGCCCTGATAGTCGTCGGCTAACAATTCCGCGTAACCTTTCTTGTCCTTCTTCTTCAGCGCCTCCCATTCGACTTTGATCTTTGCTCCGAACATATCCTTCAGGCCCGAGTCGGCGGAGACGCTGCCGGATGGCCGGCTCTCGCCCGTCTTAGGCGGCGCGGCGGGTTTTTGCGCCAGCGCCAGAGCCGTCAGCCACGCTATACAAACGAAGACGAAGCCATCTCGCATAATTCCTCCGAAGCGAAACGCGGCGAATCTTATCGGGTGCGCGCCAGGTCCGGCGCAACTGAACCCTATTGCAAATCTTTGACTTTCTTTCTCACTGCTGCGAGCAGCGCCGGAGGCAGTTCGGCATAGCCTTCCTGAACCGCGTATTGCTGGCCATCCGTGTATATCCAATTCAAAAAATCGCTTAACGCGGCGGCACGAGCGGAATCGGCGGATTGTGTGCGCAGGTAAATCCAGGTGAAACTGGTAATGGGAAAACATCCGGCTCCGGGTGCGTTGGTCAGCGAGGCGGAGAAGCGATTCCACTGCGGCGCTTCTACCGCCTTGCACGCCGCAGTCATACTCTCCGTGGAAGCTTTAACAAACCTACCAGCGGGATTCAGCACCGCGGCTTGGGGAATACTGTTCTTCGCCGCATATTGATACTCCACGTAGCCGATGGAGCCGGGGCTGTTTTTCACCTTGTCTGCCATATCGGAACTGCGTTCCGCCGGCTCGCCAACCGGCCACTTGGGGGAAGGGGTGACTCCAATTTGCGCCCGAAACTTGGAACTCACCTTGGAGAGAAAGTCGGTGAAGACGTAGTTGGATCCCTTTCCTGCGGGGCGGTTGACCACTTGGATCGGAAGATTCGGCAGAGTGATCTCTGGATTGAGCTTCACGATTTGTGGCGCATTCCACGTCTTCACATCGCCGAGGAAGATCCCGGCTAACACTTCCGCCGAAAGCCGGAGCTCCTGGTGGACATCGGGGAGGTTGTAGATGGGAACGATCGCGATGAGCACGACCGGCAGTTCGATCAAACTGCCCTCTTTCCGATCCTTATCCGTAAGCTGAGCTTCCCCGGCGCCAAAATCGCCCACGCCATGTGAGATCTGCTTGATCCCTTCGCTGGTGCCGATCGGAAGGTATCGCATCTTAATCTTGGGGTTGCGCTTGCCATACTCCTGTGTCCAGCGATTATAAAGAGGCAGTGGGACACTCGATCCGGATCCCACCAGGACAAGCGCTTCCTGGGCTCTGGCAAGGGCGCCGCACAGTCCGAGAACAAAAACGGGCACTAGCCAGATGTGCGAGAACAAACAGCGGCTGGAACGTCGCTGCGCAATGCTCGACGCCGAAAACCTTGCGGGTACCTTCATCGCGTTCCTCCTAAATTGTGGCCGAACTGTCGAACGCACCATCCTCCTGGCCACCGCATTACTGAAACTAGCTGACGACTATAAGTTACCACCGCTTTGAGTGAACCCTGACGGTTGCGTAACGGGTAGCTGTTGTCAGACTAGGAACGGCCATCGCTCCAAACTCCCACTCTCCCCGAGGGCTGGAGTCGAACTCTCGTCCCAACGACGCGGAGTAAACGAGAGCGGCGAGCATTCGCCTGGCCTTGAGTTTCTACCGGCAGTGCGAGCTATGGGCGGGAGGTGCTGACAAACGGCTGGTGTTAAGATGCTGAACGTCTGGACTCCCCGTCGCCGCGAATCGCGCTATGCACTCGTACGCCTAGGGCTCGCCGGACAGTACCGCGAAAGCCGAACTGACGTATGTCGCACCATCCTATGTCGCACCATGAGGTTGAAACTTTAGCGCGTGAACTGCTGTCCGCGTATGAGTCGGGCGCGATGGTCGCTATCCCTCCCTCGGGGCGCCCCGGTTTCGACCTCAACACGGCTTATGAGGTTGAAGCAACCCTCAAGCAGTTCCGCGAAGCTCGTGGACCGAGAGCCGTCGGCCGCAAGGTTGGTTATGCCAATAAGGCCATGTGGCGTGTGCTCAAACTTGAAACCCTGGTTTGGGCCCACATGTACGACGACACGGTGCATTACAGTGACCGCAACTCCACCACGCTGACGCTCGCACATCCCCGTTCGCTGAAGATCGAGCCCGAGATTGTTTTCGGTTTGAAACAGTCGATCGTTGCCGAGGGCCTCGATGCCGCCGCTGCGCTCGCATCCACGGATTGGCTGGCGCTGGGCTTCGAAATCATTGATTGTCCCTTTCCGGAATGGCAGTTTCAGCCCAGCGATTTCGTTGCCTCCTTTGGACTTCATACTGCACTCGTGATCGGAGAGCGGGTGCCGGTGCGGCCCGACGGCATCGTCGCGCTGCTGGACGAGCTACCGCGATTTAAGGTGCGCATGTCGAAGAACGGAGAGTTCGTGGAAGAAGGATCCGGCAGGAACTGCTTGAGGAGCCCCGCCTTGTGCTTGGCGGAACTCAGCGCAGCCATCGTGCGGCGATTCCCCACCCAGCCATTGAGTGCGGGGGAAATCGTCAGCTCCGGAACGCTCACCGCCGGACATCCTTCCGGCAGAGGCGATCTCTGGACAGTTGAGGTCGAGGGGCTGTCGCTGCCGTCGCTGACACTGCGCCTGACTTGATTTATAAGAAAAACAAGAATCCATTTCAGAGAAAGGCACGTATAGACTGGCTTTTCACGGGGCGTGAACTTACCGAAGTTGCAGCGCCCATCGAACCGCTGTCGGTGAGAGGATTCGTCCATCAGTCTCAAAACTGTGAAACTGCCTTGATGTCGGGCTCGCGATAAGCGTATTGCTGGTTTTGGAAATCACCTTCATGGAAGTTCTCAAAAGACTCTTTGAGCGGCATTTCCACTCGCCGGTCGAGCGGCTGCAGCCGCTGCAGGGCCAGCTCGGCGGTTCGGGCCGCAGGATCGTCCGGCTTTCCAGCGAAAAAATCAGCGCGATTGGCATCCTCTACGACGTGCGCGAAGAGAATGTCGCCTTCCTCGAATTTTCCCGGCACTTTCGCCGGCACAGCCTGCCGGTGCCGGAAATTTATGCCGAAGATTTAAGCCAAGGCGCTTATCTCGAAGAAGACCTTGGCAGTACCACGCTTTTTGAGTTTCTTTCGGACCATCGTAACGGCGCGACCATCGCCCCCGAGGCAGTCGCAGCCTATCGCAAAGTTGTCGCCCTGTTGCCGCGCTTTCAGGTCGAAGCAGGCCGCGATTTGAACTACAAAGCGTGTTATCCGCGCGCCAGCTTCGACCGCCAGTCCATCGCGTGGGATTTGAATTATTTCAAGTATTACTTTCTCCGGCTCGCCGGCATTCCCTTCAACGAACAAGCGCTGGAACACGATTTCAGCCGCTTGACGAAATTCCTCTTGAGCGCCAGCCGCGATTATTTTCTCTATCGCGATTTCCAATCCCGCAACATCATGTTGCGCGACAGCCAGCCATTTTTCCTGGACTACCAGGGCGGCCGCAAAGGCGCGCTGCAATACGATATTGCTTCTCTTTTGTACGATGCCAAGGCCGACCTGCCCCCCGATCTGCGCCAGCAATTGCTCGATCGTTATCTCGACAGCCTGGCCGCTTTCCTCGATCTCGATCGCTCCGTGTTCATGCAGTTTTACTACGCCTACGTTTACGTCCGCATTATGCAGGCTCTGGGAGCGTATGGCTTTCGCGGCTTCTACGAGCGCAAAGAGCATTTCCTGCAGAGCGTGCCCTACGCGCTGAAAAACCTGCGCTGGCTGCTTCACAACGTGGAGTTGCCCATCGCGCTGCCCACGCTGATGGAAGCCTTCAAAAACATGGTGGCCTCGGAGAAGTTGCAAGGCCTGACTTCCGAACCGGAAAAGTTGACGGTGCGGGTTTTCAGTTTTTCATTTCACCGGGGCCTGCCCCAGGACGAGACGGGAAATGGCGGCGGATTCGTTTTCGATGGCCGCAGCCTTCCGAATCCCGGGCGCGAAGAGCGCTTCAAAACCCTTACCGGCAAAGACGCGCCGGTCATCGACTATCTCAATCAGCAGGAGAGCGTGCATCAGTTTCTCGCCAGCGTCACGTCGCTGGTGGACGCAAGTGTGGGCGCTTATCAGCGGCGCGGCTTCAAGCACTTGATGGTGTCGTTCGGCTGCACCGGCGGCCAGCATCGCTCGGTCTATCTGGCGGAGGAATTGGCGAAACATTTGCGCGGCAAGGATGGAGTGGAAGTGGTGGTGCGTCATCGCGAGCAGGAGGAGCTGAATCCATGAAGGCGATGATTCTCGCCGCCGGCCTCGGCACCCGCTTGCGGCCCCTCACCGACGATCGCCCCAAAGCGCTGGTCGAAATCAATGGCCGCACGCTGCTCGAGATCACGCTCTCGCGCTTGCGCAACTTTGGAGTTCGCGAGGTGATGATCAACGTTCATCACTTCGCCGGCATGATTGTGGAGTACCTGAAAGCGAACGACAACTTCGACATGCGCATTGAAGTCTCGCGGGAGGAGGCGTTGCTCGACACCGGCGGTGGCCTGAAAAAGGCCGCGCACTTCTTCGCCGAAGATTCCAGCCGCCCCGAAGAGCCCTTCATCGTGCACAACGTCGATGTCCTCAGCACGATCGATCTCCTGCGCATGGTGCAATTTCATACCGAAAATCAGGCTCTCGCCACCCTGGCGGTGCAGGATCGCAAGACTTCTCGATACCTGCTTTTCGACGACCAGCTTCAGCTCTGCGGTCGGCGATCCGGGAGCGATGCAGAACCTGAACTTGTTCGATCGTCACTTGTTCAATCTTCCGGGCAGGTGCAGGCGCTGGCCTTCTCCGGCATCCACGTTATTTCCCCGCGTCTTCTTGCGATGATGACCGAAGACGGCGCGTTCTCCATCATCGCCTCCTATTTGCGTCTCGCCGCCCAGGGAGAAAAAATCCTAGCCTTCTGCGCCGATGAATATTATTGGCGCGATCTCGGCAAGCCCGAGAATGTGGCGCAAGCCGCTCAGGACTTAAAGCAAAAAGTCATTCCGCAGTAGGACTGGTCCCACAAATGGTTTTGGGCAGGGCACGGCTTCAGCCGTGCCGTTCAGGGCCGATAAAAATGCGGGCTTTAGCCCCTGAGGGCCGGACAGCCTGCTCGGAGAACTATTTATGAGACCAGTTCCAGTCTCAGCGCGGTGCGAGTGTGCGTGAGCGATAACCATCAGGGATGGGCTTGAGGACCGACTTCATGGGCCGTTTGGTGGCGGAGCGATTCCCGGACCCAGCCCCGGAGGGGCGAACCAGCTTAGCCCAGCGCTTCAGCGCTGGGAAAAGTGGAACATGCGATTCAAGTCCCGGAGCGACGGCCCAGTTCACACTCTGTACCCCTTCCAACTGATACTCTCAAGCAAGACATCGAAATTCAGGAGACCGCAAATCATTGCCGCCCATTGTCAACGCACAGGAAATTACGAAAGCCTTCGGAGCGAACCCGCTCTTCCAGAATGTTTCCTTCACCATTTCTGACGGAGATCGCATCGGACTGATTGGCCCCAACGGATCCGGTAAATCCACCCTTCTAAGAATTCTGGCCAACGAGGTTGCCCCCGACAGCGGGGAAGTATCGTTTCGGAAACGAACCCGTCTCGCCGGTGTCGAGCAAGATTCGCGATTCAAATCCGGAGCCACGGTGCGCTCGGTGATCGAAAGCGCTCTCGATCTTTGCGGCGCCCACGGCTCCGAGCGCGGAGCCCGCTTTGCCGAAACTCTAGGCCGCGCTGGTTTTGAAGATCTCGACGCGCCAGCGACCGAGTTATCCGGCGGCTGGCAGAAGCGTCTCGCAATCGTCGAAGCCCTGGTGCAGCATCCCGACATCCTCCTGCTCGACGAGCCCACCAACCATCTCGACCTTCCGGGAATCACATGGCTCGAAGATCTGCTTGAGGGAGCGGCGTTCGCCAGCGTCGTCGTGAGCCACGACCGCTACTTTCTCGAGAATGTCACCACCGACATGGTCGAGCTCAATCGCATTTATCCCGACGGATCGCTCCGCGTCCACGGCAACTACAGCGAGTTTCTGGAAAAGAAAGAAGAATTCCTGCACGCGCAGTCCAAGCGCCAGGAAGCGCTAGAGAATCTCGTTCACGGAGAAATCGAGTGGCTCCGCCGCGGAGCGAAGGCCCGCACGCGGAAGTCCAAGGCGCGCATCAGCAAAGCCGGCGAACTCATGGGAGAACTCGCCGACCTGAATGCGAGAACCCGCAGCACCACAGCCCAGATCGATTTTTCGGCCACCGACCGCAAGACCAAGCGCCTGATCGAACTGCAGGACGTCACCTGCACCATGGGAGATCGCGCCTTATTCGACGGCCTCAACTTCATCCTCACCGCTGGAATGCGGGTGGGCCTAGTGGGGCCGAATGGCAGCGGCAAGACCACCCTGCTCCGGTTGTTGCAAGGGGACCTGGCTCCGACTGGTGGTGAGATTCGCCGCGCCGATTGGCTGCGCATCGTGTACTTCGATCAGACCCGCACCCTCGATCCCGATGTAACTCTGCGCCGCGCGCTCGCGCCGGACGGCGATTCCGTCGTCTATCGCGACCGCGTAATTCACGTAGCCGGATGGGCGGCAAGATTCCTCTTCACCGGCGAGCAACTCAGCCAGCCAGTCGGGCGGCTTTCCGGAGGCGAACGCGCACGCGTCCTGATTGCGCAACTCATGCTCCAGCCCGCCGACATTCTCCTGCTCGATGAACCCACCAACGACCTCGACATTCCGACCCTGGAAATCTTGGAAGAAAGCCTGATCGATTTTCCCGGCTCGCTCGTGCTGGTCACGCACGACCGCTACATGCTCGACCGCGTCTCCAGCATCGTGCTCGGACTAAACGGCAAAGGCGGAGCCGAGACCTTCGCCGACTACGCGCAATGGGAGGCATGGCAAGCCCAGCGCACAAAGTCAGACGCGGCAACAGCAACGGCGATTTCGCAGACGCCAACCGGTTCTACGTCGGCAGCACCAACAAAAAAGAAACTTTCCTACCTCGAAGCGCGCGAGTACGCCACCATCGAGCAGCGAGTGGAAGAAGCCGAGCAGTTAGTGCAAGCGAAACGCGCGGAACTAGAAGATCCAGCCAACGCGATGGATGCCCCGCGTCTCGTAAGCGCGCAGGCCGCCTTGGACGCGGCCCAAGAGGCGCTCGATGCCCTCTACACCCGCTGGACCGAGCTGGAAAAGAAGAACGGATGAGATCTCCCTGCAAGCCAACGAGCGTTGTTGGTGTAATGGCGATTTATCAACAACAACGTTTTCGAGTCGGCAATTAAGCACAGGGCGAGTCTTCACTTCCGGACTTATCTCAAGCCAAGCTCGCCATCGTACTGTCGGATAACCCCGTAGCACTCGCAGGCGGAGTCTTCAAGTTTCTTGCGGTTCACGATCTTCACTGCGCCACGGGTGTACTCGATGAGCTTCTTCTTTTGCAAAACACCAGCTGCCAAGCTCACGGTAGGTCTATCTGTCCCTAGCATCGTTGCGAGGAAATCATGAGTGATGGGCAGCGACCCTGAATCCACTCTATCCTGAGTCATTAGCAACCACCGCGCAAGGCGCTGCTCAATATCGTGCAGCCGATTACACGCGGCTGTTTGTGCAACCTGCATACCCCGAATTGCGGCATAGCGGCTCAACATCAATCGAAGGTGCGGAGTGGATTCCAAAATGTTTTGCAAAGCTCCGACCTCGACCCGAAACCCATCCCCCGTGATTTGTACCACCGCTTGAAGCGGGCTCCTGCTCAGGCCAACAGCTGCCAGTGTTCCTGTAAAGCCCTCATTTCCAACTATGCCAGCTTCGGCGGTCTTTCCATCTTTCATTACGACTACAAGAGAAATCAAACCTCGATTCGGGAAATACGCAAATTCTAGCTTTCCACCCGCCTCGTGAAGGACTAGATGGTTTGGCAAGCTGACGTATTCGAGATGAGGACGAAGTGAGCTGTAGTCGCTATCGGGGATCGACAGAAGTATTTTGTTGCTGACTTGCTTCCCTGCGGTATTCGTCCGCTCGCTAGGCTGGGAATGAACTCGCCCGTCATGGGGTGCGAAACAGGAAGTCTGGTCGGGCATGGCGAACCCCCTCTCGAAGACCTATCAACACTATGCTGGATACGACCCTGATACTGAGCAATACTGACCGCTTCAAGACGCACCAAACGTGACCAACAGCTAAAGCGATTCCGCTACTTGAAAGGAGGCCCCGAAATCGGGCGTGCGAACGAACAAAACTCTTCTGCGTATGTGCGATGCCCAACAGACCATCAAGATTGGCATGTGATATCTGTGCAACGGAGGGGTAACTAATGGGTCCCCGTGCGGCGGCTAAGAAGAGACGCGATTTTGACCCCCAGGCATTCCTCGCAACTATCGGCGAGGGTAGGAAAGTCGTGGCCTGTCCCCAAAAACAAACAATCTTCACGCAGGGGGATGCAGCTGATGCAGTGTTCTATATTCAGAAAGGCAAGGTGAGACTCACGGTCGTATCCGAAAGTGGCAAGGAAGCAACTCTTGGCATATTGAGTGAGGGAGAGTTTTTCGGAGAAGGTAGCCTGGCTGGACAACCTTTACGCATGGGGTCTGCAACCGCGATGACGGACTGCGAACTTCTGCGAATTGACAAGAAGGAAATGATGCTTGCGCTTCACCGGGAACACACGTTCTCGGATCTGTTCGTAGCGTATCTGCTGGCACGGAACATCCGATACGAAGAGGATTTAGTTGACCAACTCTTCAACTCCAGCGAAAAGAGGCTAGCTCGGATTCTGCTCTTGCTTGCCCATTTCGGCAAGGACGGCGTGCCCGAGACTGTAATCCCCAAGGTCAGTCAGGAGACCCTCGCAGAGATGGTAGGCACAACCCGGTCTCGGGTCAGTTTTTTCATGAATAGGTTCAGAAAGTTAGGCTTCGTTGACTATGGCGGGGGCGGGCTGCAAGTTCATAGTTCGCTGCTTAATGTTGTTCTCCACGACTAGCTTCCGCAATCCGAATCCCACTCTCCAAGGTTCTTTTTTTTCTCGATTGTCGCAAACAGGCGATTTCACCAACGACTTTTCCCCGCGAGCCATTGAGACAGCGGATTCAAGTTCTTGGCTCTCACCTTTTTCATCACACCCAAGCTGTGCGCCCCATCACAGACTTTCCACCTACCCGGTGCGACAATGTTCCCCTGAAGGGCCAGTGTCGAGCTGTGCCCGTCTCCAGAGATGGTCCTCGAATCTGCCCCAAACCACCTTCAGCGCTCTTTGAAAACCGAAAGTTAAGGCGCACAGCAGGCGTAAGCCCGACGCCGAAATCCTGACCGAAGCGCAGAATTTCGGCGCTAAGCTATTGATTCTGGAAGACTTTACCTCTAACTCCTTTAAACCCAAAGACCTGGCGGGATTTTTCCCCTAACTCTATGATTCCAATAGACAGGGGGGGGAGGGGGGTACCCCCCACCATACCAGTGAGTTAGTAACCTATGAGTAACTGGAAAGAATAGGCGAAACCACTCGAACGGCGAGAACTGGCGGATGTCCTAAGCTCGAACAAAATCAATGAACCCGCGCTGCACATCCGTCCGCGTCAGCTTCGCCCGAATCTTGTCGCCAACGTGCAACCCCTGCGCTCCCTGAGCCAGCAATCCTTCGATATGCGGTTTTAGAACACGAACAAACGTTCCCTTCGGGGTGACTCCGGTGACGATGGCGTCGAAGGTTTCACCCACCCGATGGCTCATCGCCACGGCGGCCAACCGCTTCGACATTTCCCGCTCCACTTTTCGCGCCGCATCTTCTTTCTGCGTGCAGTTCGTGGCGATGCCGGCGAGGTCGTCGTCGGAGTAGGGCCCGGGTTTTCCGTCGAGTAAGGCCTTGATCAGCCTTTGCGTGACGATATCGGCAAAGCGCCGGTTGGGCGCGGTCGAGTGCGTGTAATCCTGCACGGCTAGCCCGAAGTGCCCCTGCTCGGGATCGCTCGGACGCTCCAGAACGTATTCGCCCGGCCCAATCAGCTTGATGACCGCCAGCGACAGGTCGGCGAAGTGATCGGTATCGGCGGCCTTGCGCTTCAGAAGAAAATCGTTGAGCGCCTTGGAATCCGCCTGTGCGGGCAGCGTTTCACCCTGCGCTGCCGCCAGCCGCACGATGCCGTCCCAATGCGCGGGAGTTTTCACGATGCGGCGCAAAGAAGAGACTTTTTCCAGCAGCCGCGCCACCACGCCGTTGGCGGTGATCATGAAATCTTCGATCAACTCGGTGGCCCGGTTCTTCTCTTGTTTTACGACACCGACCACCTGCTGGTTGAGCACCAGCGGATGAACTTCGCTGGTGTCAATGTTCAGCGCGCCGTGGTCGTAGCGCAGTTTCTTGAGCTCCTGGGCAACTTCGTCCTGCAGCTTGAGCTGCGCCTGCAGTTCTGGCGACGCGGCCACTTTCGGCGGAGCCGCCGCCGTGCCTTCCAGCCATGCTCCGACTGCTCCGTAGGTGAGTTGCGCTTTATTACGAACGATGGCGCGATACACGTCGCTTGAATCCAGCGAGCCGTCAGCAGCGATGACGAATTCAATCACCAGGCCCGGCCGATCCACGTTTTCGAGCAGCGACGACGCGCCCGTCGAGAGTTCTTCCGGCAGCATCGAAAAATTACAAATGCCGGTATAGACGGTGGTCGTCTCCTTGGCCGCATGCTGATCGATGGGAGAAGCCTTGGCCACAAAAGCATCCACATCGGCGATGCCCACCATCACCGTGACGTCGCCATTGGGCAAGCGTTCGGCAACTTCGATCTGGTCGAGATCCTTCGAGGTATCGTTATCGATGGAAGACCAAAGCAGCCCGCGCAAATCACGGACTTTATTGGAAGGCGCCAGCAGCGGCGGGTGAGCCGATATCTCCGCCAGTTGTTGCCGCGTCGCGGGCGGAAAATCCGGCTCGAACCCCTCCGCCAGCATGACCTGCCGCGCCATTGCTTGAAGATTGAGAGAAGAAGCCCGAGGATCGTTCATCACGCTGAAAAGGCTAACATGAATCCGGTTTTCCTTCGTGTACCTTAGTGTCCTTAGTGGTGATCGCTTTTCCCCTATGTCCCGGAGCCTGCCCTGAGCGAAGTCGAAGGGTGCTCCCTGTGGTTGCGCCTTTAACTTTCGAAGCTGCCAGCTCGTGATATTCTAATTAGAGTAGCTGCGTCTTCCTCCGATTGGATCGATTCCCGCAGTTCCCTAAACATCATGATTTCAGTCAGCAATGTGTCCATGCGCTACGGCGCCAAAGTTCTGTTTGACGAAGTTTCCACCGGCTTCATTCCGGGGAAGCGCTTTGGCCTCACCGGCCCCAACGGGGCGGGCAAATCCACCTTCATGAAGCTTCTGACCGGCGAACTTGATCCGCAGAAGGGAACCGTCGTCCGCCCGCGGAAGCTCGGCGTTCTGAGCCAGGATCAATTCGCCTTCGATAAGTACCGCGTGATTGACACGGTCATCATGGGCAACCGCCGCTTGTGGGCCGCGCTCGAAGAACGCGAGCTCATTTACGCCAAGCATGAGATGACCGACGCCGACGGCATGAAACTCGGGGAACTCGAAGGCATCGTCGGCGAGGAAGACGGCTACACCGCCGAAAGCGACGCTGCGATTCTGCTGCAGGGCCTCGACATTCCCGACGAGATGCACGAACGAAAAATGTCGGAGGTGCCGGGCGGACAGAAAATGCGCGTCCTCTTGGCGCAGGCTCTCTTCGGACATCCGCAGGCCCTCCTGCTCGACGAGCCCACCAACCACTTGGATCTCGACTCAATCCACTGGCTGAAGAACTTTCTGAATCAATATGAGGGCGTGCTGATCGTGATCTCGCACGACCGTCATTTCCTCAACGGCATTTGTACCCACATTGCCGACATCGATTACGAAACCATCATTACTTACACCGGCACGTATGACGACATGGTGGTCGCGAAGACGCAGATTCGCTCGCAGATCGAATCGCAAAACGCGCAGCGCGAAAAGAAGATCGACCAGTTGAACGAGTTCATCGCCCGCTTCGCCGCCGGAACCCGCTCCAGCCAGGTACAGTCGCGGCGCAAGGAAGTCGAGCGCCTCCAGGTCACCGAGTTGGCGAGGTCCAACATCCAGCGTCCCTACCTGAAGTTCGAGCAGAAGCGGCCCTCCGGCAAACACATTCTGGAAGTGGAGGGTGTGACGAAGTCGTACGGAGAAGCGAAGGTGATTTCCGGCTTCACGGCGAGCGTGCTCCGCGGGGAAAAGATCGCGTTGATGGGCCGGAACGGCTCTGGCAAAACCACTCTGGTGAACGCGCTGCTCGCGAACTCGCCGACCATCTCGGAGTCGGAACTGCGCAAGACGAGCGGCTATGACGGTCCCTTCGTTGACAGCGGAAAAGTTATCTGGGGTCACGAAGCCGCCGTCGGATATTTCGCCCAGGATCACAAGGCGCTAATCGAGCCTGGCATCAAGGTTCTGGAGTGGCTCCATCAGTGGGATCCTTCGGCTTCGACCGAAGAAATTCGCGGCTTGCTCGGCCAGATGCTGTTTCCTCGCGATGACGCCGACAAACGCACCGACATACTCTCCGGCGGAGAGGCGGCGCGGCTGCTCTTCTGCAAACTGATGCTGCAGAAGCCGAACCTGCTTGTGCTTGACGAGCCGACCAACCATCTGGATCTCGAATCGATCAACGCCCTCAACATCTCGCTGCAGCGCTATCCCGGAACGGTACTGCTGGTTACGCATGACGAGGATCTGATTGATGAAGTCGCGACCAGGATCTGGCACTTCGAGGGCACCCATGAAATCGTCGATTTCAAAGGCGCATACGGCGAGTACCAGGCCGTTCTCGCTTAAACAGGCTGGGGTGCAGGTGGCCCCGAAAAAAACTTGTCATCCTGAGCGGAGCGAAGGACCTGCTTTTCTGGCACCGTTGCGGAATTGCTACTCACTCTTCGCGCCCTTGTGAACGATCGACAGAAGCGAACCTTTCTTCGCCTTCTTCTTTGATCTCGATCGTTTGCGGGATTTAGAAGAATCACCGACGATGTCGGCGACGGTGGTGCTCTCCAGTATCTTGGCCGCGGCATCTCGCACCTCCAAAAACACACCATAGAGCGCGCGATGGTCGGGATCGGTAATGATAAGGCTTCGAAGTTGATCCGCATCCCCAAACGGTGCGAGTGGGCCGTCAACCAGACGAACGATCTCGCTGAGTTTGATCTCTTCTGGCGCGCGCCGCAGCCGGTAGCCGCCCTTCGCGCCCCGAACGCTTTCCACGATGCGCGCGTTTTTGAGTTCCAGGAGAATCAACTCAAGAAATTTCTCCGGCAGGTCGCTATCAATAGCAATGTCCCGTATCTTGACGGTTTCGGTTCCGTATCGGCGGCCCAGGGTCGTTATCGCTTGCAGTGCGTAAAGCCCTTTTTGCGAGATCTTCAATCTTGTATCCTTTCCAATTGCTTTTCGGGATTCCCAGCTGCTGCGCCACGCCAGTCACCCCAGCAGCGAGCCTTCCGTCTTGGACGTACTCTAGTGCCCCCGCGCCCGCTTTGCAACCGATCTTGTTGCCAAGCGTATGTAGAGTTACATAAGTGCAAAACGTTTCACGTGAAATACCAGGCACCAGTGCCGCGCCCGCGTGATTGTTACTGCTGTCGGTCCAAGCTTGCTGGTGGAGAGCCGGGCGTCCCCGCCCGGCTGGACGGGCGGGACGCCCGTCCCTCCACCGTATGACTCATCACGCGGTCACGATACTAGGGCGCATGGTCACATCTGGCAAGCGCCTTACTTCCACTGGATCACCCCGGCTTCCGCACAAGCGTCGAGATAGTCGGCGACAAGATTCACCGGCAAAGGCCCGTATTCGGCCGACACCGCGTCGCGTATCTCGCCCACGGTGCGCTTGCCATTTACAAAGTTGGCGATCTCGTAAGCATAAAGCTCGGACTGGTCACGCACATTCAGTAGTTGGGTAGCTTCGCTGTTGATCAGCTTGATTTTCGCGTAGCGCTCTTTGCCCAGGCGTGCCAGCAGGACGTTGTCGTTCTGATAAGTCAGGGGACCGAATTCCCCTACGCGGATGGGCACGCGTTTCGCATCCGAGGTGCCGGCCCAGGGCGCGCTGGGCGTTGTTCCTTTTGCTCCCCGTAGCTTCGCCTGCGTGTCGAGCCAATGTTGGAAACCTGCAGCTTGCTCCGCGAGGGCTTTCGCTCCGTCTGCATCCGCCTCCGCGGGCCCGCCGGTGAATTCGACTGCGGAGTGTAGCGTTGCGCCTTCACGCTGTAATGTTTGATTCACAAGGTTGTGCGCTTCGTACCAGGCGACGCCCACCTCGAGGTGAGGATCATCCACCAACTGCTGCGCCGCTCCGAAGACTTGGGCGAGGCGAGCTTCGGCCTGGGCTGTGAGGAACGGGAGTAACGTTGGAAGTTGTTGTGCAGTGACGCTCCCGTAGACGTATCCCGAGGCCGCTCCCAGCAGCGCCACGCGGCGCAACTTCGTTGCATCGATCTGATCGAGGCTGTCATGGTCGGTGTGGATGTATATGTCTGGCCAGTCGCGAAGGTAAAGTGACGGGACCGCGATGGTGGAAGAGTCGTAGTCATCGTGATCGCTGCCGCTCGAGTAGGGCGTCACATCCGCGATGAGTTCATTGCGGGTGCCTCTCTCGCCAGCACGGATTTCGACAATGCCCGTGTCCGCGGACGTTTCACCCGCCGCATATCCGCTGGCGGCCGTGCGAATCGCATCGAGAAACACCGTGCCCACATCGGTCACAAAACTCGGCAGCGACCACGGCGTGCCGGTGACGTGGAACACCGACTTGTTTTTGAAAAAATCGCCGCCCACCATATCCATGTGGATGTTGGCCCGCAACCGCTGCCTGATCTCGGGATGAATGGCGAGAAACGCCATGGTGCCCTCGACCTCCGGTCCCCAGACAAAGCGCAAAGTGCGTTTGGGCCGCGGCAGCTGGCCCGAATCGATTAAATGCGCCAGCACCCGCGCGGATTCGAGGATGGTGACGCATCCGCTTCCGTCATCGTTTGCTCCGGGGCGTTCGTGATCGAGATGGCAGCTGTAGACGATTTCTCCCGCAGCAGAGTCCGCGCCGGGAATTGTGGCGGTCACGACCGTCCAGTGGCCAGGGCCGACGGTTGCTTTCACATGGGCATTCAGAATAATGGGTTCGCTATTTCGCAAGCGAGACCGCAGTGCCTCGGCGGTCTGGCGAGAGACCATGAAGGCGAAGCCGGACGGTTGACGCGCATCCAAATGCCCCCACCGAACCACAGTTGTGTCCAGGCCAGACCAGGCCGTGGTTTGGTTGGGCATGTCGCTGACGATGCCCGCCGCGCCGTGCTGTGCGATTGCCAATTCCTGCACTCGCGCCAGAACGCCGTCGGCCAGGACGATTTTGCCGCGCACGTCCTTGCCGGAGTAATCGGCCTCGCTGGCGCCGTTGCCGACGTCGACCAGATCCGTTTCCACGTCGGCGCTGTGACTGTAGTCCGCGAGGTGGATTGGATCGGTCTTCCAATCTCCGAGAAGAAGATGTTGCGGACGGATTTCCCACAGGCGAGCTTCTTCGACCGTCCATGCCAGGTACGAGCGCATCAGGCCGTAATGCCTGGTTCCATCGATTACAAACTGCTCGCTATGAGCGTCGGCAAGGCCGTACTCGCGCGCGCGTTGCAAAACGAATTGCGCTGCCTGGTCAAAATCCGCGGTTGCCGGGACACGGTGCAAGCCAGTCAAGTAGCGGAGGTTTTCGTAGGGAGCAACACCGCTCGACTCGTCTCGCAGCGCCGTCCACTGACGAGCGCCGAGGAACGGTTGCTGGCCAAAAGCACAAAGCGTAGTGAACGCGACAAGGGAGCAGATCAGGCGGACGGTTCGCATAAGGTAACGAGGATAGCACCAGAGATGTCGCGGAACGGTCCAGACCGACAGCGGGAAGTGTCCTAATTAACCACAAAGGACACAAAGGAGCACGAAGGAAACCCTCGATTCATGCCTTTGTGTGACTTCGTGTCCTTTATGGTTGATGGATTTAGGACGTCGACGCCATCTTCATCGCAGGCTCGCCAACTTCGTCGTGCGATTCGCCTTCGAGACAAACCCGATGCCACAACTCAAGATTGAGCAGTCGCCAGATGCGATCGTAGTTGTCGCGATGCTTCGCGCGATGTTCGTTGAACAGCTTCTCGATCGCTTCGCGCCGGAAGTATCCGCGATTCAGGCTGCGCGGTTCAAGCAGCATCTCGCGAATCGTTTCCAGTCGCGGTCCGGCCAGCCACCCGCTCCACGGCGTCGGAAATCCCAACTTCGGGCGGTACAGAATCGAGTGCGGCAGCAGATCTTCCACCGCCTTTTTCAGAATCCGTTTGCCGGCGAGTCCCTGGATCTGCACTTCGCGCGGAATGCGGGCCGCGAATTCAACCAGCACATGATCGAGAAACGGCACCCTGCTTTCGATGGATGCGGCCATGCTCATGTTGTCCTGCTTCATGAGCAGTTCCACCAGGTAAGTCTTGATGTCGGTGTAGAGCAATCGCTGCAGCATTTCGCCCGACGACTGGTCCCAGTATTCAAGAACATTCTTATATGCCGTGCTGGGCGCGGCTTCCCGCGCGAACTCGCCGGTCAGCAGTCCGCTCTGCTCCGCTTCGCCGAAGGCGGAAAAGAAATTATCGAAGTAGAAAGAAGCCCAGGAATTTCCATCCTTCGCCAGAAATGTGTGTTCCAGTTTCCGACGCAGGGTCGCGCCCAGCAGGGAAGAAGTCGCAACCGTGTGGCGCAATCCGCGCCGCAGAACGCCCGGAACCACGCTGCGGTAGGCGCGATCCATGGCCGCATTTTTCAAAGTGAAGGCGTAGCGCGTGTAGCCCGCCAGGGTTTCATCCGCGCCCTCTCCGGTCAGCACCACCGTAACTCTCTCCCGGGCTAGCCGGGCGACAAAATAAAGCGAGACGCTCGACGGCCACACGATCGGCTCGTCTTCATGCCAGATCAAATGCGGCAGCGCCGCAAAAAAATCGTGCTCGCTGACCAGCACTTCATGATGCCGCGACTGGATGTGATCCGATACCGTGCGCGCAAAGGGCAGTTCGCTGTAAGTCTGCTCGGTGTAGCCGACGGAAAAAGTCTCGACCGGCTCGCGCCGTATTTTCGTCATCAGCGCGGCCACCGCGCTCGAATCCACGCCGCCGCTCAGGAACACGCCCAGCGGCACGTCGCTCATCAGGTGGCTATTGACTGCGCCTTCCAGTAACTCGCGGTAGCTCTGGACGTAGTAACTTTCATCTCGCGATTCGTGTGGCTTCGATGCATCCAGGTCCCAGTATTGCCGGATTTCCGCCTTGCCCTCCGGGCCAATCGTCATCGTGTTTCCGGGCAGCAGCTTAAGAATTCCGTTGTAGAAGCTTTCCTCGCCCGACAAATATCCAAACGCCAAATACTCCGGCAGCGCCGCCCGATTGAACTCTGGACGAATCCCGCCATGCGCCAGCACCGCTTTGATTTCCGATCCGAACAGCAGCCGCTCCGGCGTCAATTTGTAGTACAGCGGCTTGATGCCCAGCCGGTCGCGCGCGATGAAGAGCGTTTTCGTGTTGCGATTCCAGATGGCAAACGCGAACATGCCGCGCAGGTGCTGCACACACTCCGCGCCGTATTCCTCGAAGAGGTGGATGACGGTCTCGGTATCGCTGTGCGTGCTGTAGCGGTGGCCGCGCGCGATGAGTTGCTCGCGCAAGGCGAGATGGTTGTAGATTTCGCCATTGAACACGATCCAGAGCGTGTCGTCTTCGTTCGAAATCGGCTGATGCCCGCCCGCCACATCGACAATGCTGAGCCGCCGCATGCCGATGCCCACCGCGCCATCCGTATAAAAGCCTTCGTCGTCGGGCCCGCGATGGCGGATTACGCGGCACATTTCGCGCAGAGCCGCGGCGCTCGCCCGCGCGTCCCGTCCGAATTCAAGAATCCCAGCGATCCCGCACATTTAGTGTTTCTCCGCGTAGGGTGACGGACTGCGATTCGACGAGTTATGACTCAACTCCGTCGATGAAGAACGCGAGTCGCCCGTCAGCTCCTCGAACAAACGCGTAACCGAAAACTCGCCCGGCGCTGCGTTCATCACTGCATCCTGCTTGCACCACTCGAAAAATGCGCCCGCCGCCTTCAGCAGAGGCTGCCCCTGCCACGCGACGTGCGTCCCTCCGACCACGACCAGGTGCGCGAGTTTCTCTTTTTCGATGCGGCAATACAGCACGCGCGCGTCCGAAGACCACGGACCGAAACTCCACGCCTCGTCGCCAAGCGCAAAAAAGAATCCGTCGCTTTCGTCATGATAGTCGAGTTCGTAGACCTGTACCGCCGCCTGCGCCATGCTAGCCAATCGTGGTTCGATGCGTGTTTCGGCGTTTGGTTCGCCTTCCTGCCGGATTGTGCCGCGCCGTGGTACCAGCGCAGTCGCCGTCTCTGCCGGCAGCAACACCCGCGCATAGGATCGCACCAGCGGCGCGGGCTGGAACGCACCGTAAGCGGGCGAGAGCAGGGTCCTGCTAACTTCCGTCGCCGTATGCCAGACCGTTTCTTCCGGCACGATCAGGCTCAGTGCCGATTCACCAGAAGCAGCGCCAACTCCCGATATTTCCACCCGTCCCAGGCCGGCGGTTCGAACTTCGAGATCGGGCGCGAAGTGCCACCGTATCTCCAGTTCATGTTCCGTTTGACCGAGCACAACATCGCGTACCAGCCACACACCGCCCGCGATCTTCAGCACGTGCCGCCGATGTACAACCGGATCGGCCAGCCGCTCATATCCATTGTGACTGCCCACAAAGTAAGTGAAGCTTTTCCCCACTATCCAGTTTTCCGCTTGCGTGGTCGGAATGTGAGTCCATGAGAAAGGTTCGTCCGCAACCGCCTGGTCGACTCCATCCACGCACACCGTGTTGTGCGCACCTGTCCCGCGAAATGTGTTCCGGTCCGCCGGATCTTTCGAAATGTAGACGCCGCTCCCAGAGTCCACCAGCCAGCGTTGTCCATCCATGGTGAGGCGCAGGCTGAGTGCGTCGGCATGTCCGTGCCCCGAGCGGCCCACGCCCTGCGGACCGGCATCCACCACCATCGCCTGCGCATACGGCTGCGAATCCGCCAGCACGTAAAGGCCGCCGTCGGGAAAAGCGACCGAATGCGCCGTCGCGCTCGCTTGCGCGCTCGAGAGTTCCTTGACGGCTTGATTTCCAAACAACCAGATCGCTTCCTCCGTCAGCCGCGGCGCAGAAAGCTCCCTCGAGTACATCACCGCGCCCAGCGCCAGCGGATCTGTCATCTGCTCCGTCCGGTTGCGCCGCGGATTCCACACCCGCCCGCCATCATCATCGCCGAAGCCTTCCGCCGGTCCTGCCTGCGCGAGCGCTGCCACTACATCCAGCATTCGTCCCAGCACCGCGTCATACGCCTGCGGAATTTCCATCCCATTCCGGGCCGCGAGTAGACGCGCATATAGAAAGAAGTCGAGCGCATAAACGTGGTAGTACAGCGATTGCTCGAAGTAAACGCCATCGGGACGCACCTGCCGCCCTGCCTCGTGCAGCACAATCTGCCACCCGGATTCCTTCCAGCACGCGGCCCCCGGCATTTGCGGATACAAAGTGCCGAGAAAGAACAGCGCCACCGCTTCCCCCAGCAGGTGCGTGTTCGGAGAAAAATAAGTAGATAGATAGCGCTCAATGTAACGCCCGTGAAATGCGAGCGCCGGCGATATTTCCGAGCGAAGTGCCGCGCGAAACTCCGCGTCTTCGGCCGCTCCCGCCAGCAACTGGTCCACCCAGATCCACGACAAACCGCGGAAGGCAACCTCCAGCGTGCTTCCCCAGTTGATCCCCAGCGGATACGGATTGGCCTTAATCCAGCTGCGCCACTGCGCCATCAGTTCGTGGACGTACTTCTCGTCTCCACTCAGCAGCCGCGCTTTGGCCAGCGTTACCAAGTGCTGGTGCCGGTTCAATTCCCAAGTGACCTTGTGGTCGCCCACCACCGCGAAATCGAGAAAAGGAATCTTGAACCACGGCTCCAGTGGCGCACGCTTGCCATGTACCGGATCGAGATGCCAGTCGATCTCTTTGTCTCTGTCACTGCCGCAGTCAAGAGTGAAGTCAAGATTTTCGTAGCCCAACAATCGAAAACGATGGCCGCAGATTTCATCGGCCTCGCGCAGAATTTCAGCCGCTTCGTCGGGCAGATGTTTGCGCAACAACTCCGCGCTCTCTGAACCTTCACTGCCAGAAAAGAAAAATTGCCCCGGCCGCGCCGCCGAATCCGCGTTCAGCCGCACCGCCGCATTCCGCACGCCCATCCGGTGCATGAGCAGATCGCTCTGCTTGTGCAATGCCTGCCCGACGCGCACCCGCACCTCTTCCCAGTCCATCCGGGATACGCGCGCCAGCTTGCTTTGCCATCCAAAAGCCATCGGATTTCCTTATCTTACATGCTGAAAAGGCCGCTCTCGACCCACCCGTTACCCCTGTAACCTCGCTAATCCTTGACTTTGACCGGGACTCTGCCCGCCGCAGTACGATTGAAGTTGTGGGCAATTTGATCCCATCACGTTCCCACCCGGTGGAAATAGTTGTCCACCTTTTGCCCCGTCGCCGGACTGGACTTCGGCGGCTTTTCAGGATATTCTGTAACATATTGAAAATAAGGATGTTGTTGTCTGCGGTTGAGACCGTCCAGCACCCCAATGGAGAACGGCTTGCTACCGCTTAACTGGGGGTTGGTATAGTTCGAAGTGGGGAAATAGTGCCACGCCGTAGCCCCCAGCAGGCTGCTGAAAAACTAGGGCTTCGTATCAGGGCATCGCTTTAGCGATGCCGTAAGTTCTTCGAAATTAAATGCCCCTTTAGGGGCTGGGCGTCGACATACGGCTCTTTCCGCAGCCTGCCAGATACTCGATTGCCAGGAGAATTCGCTTGGGCTTGTCCGTTAGCATTTTTGGGTTGGGATACGTCGGATCCGTATCGGCCGCCTGCTTCGCCTCCATGGGCCACAAAGTCATCGGCGTCGACGTGAGCCGCGCCAAAGTTGAGATGCTGGACTCGGGCCGAACCCCGATCATCGAAGCGCGTATGAGCGAAATGGTCGCCGAAGCGCACCGGGCCGGCCTTCTGCACGCGACCACCGACGCCACCGCAGCCGTGCTGAATTCCGAAGTCTCGTTCGTCTGCGTCGGAACGCCCAGCTTGAAAAATGGCAAGCTCGACCTCAGCCACATCGAGCACGTTGCCCGGGAAATCGGCGCCGCCATCCGCCAGAAAAAATCGCCGCACGTTTTTGTTCTGCGCAGCACCGTGCTGGCCGGAACGACCGAAACCGTCGTGCTCCCCATCCTGGAAAAAGAAAGCGGCAAGAAGTGTGGACAGGGTTTCACCGTTTGCTATAACCCGGAGTTCATGCGCGAAGGCAGCGCCGTCGCCGACTTCCTGAACCCGCCCTACACCATTCTCGGAGCCAGCGACACTCACCACCTCGCGCCGCTGCGCGAACTTTACAAGAACACTCCCGGCACTCTCTACGAGACGACCATCCCAGTCGCCGAGATGGTCAAGTATTTTTCCAACTGCTATCACGCGCTGAAAGTCGGCTTCGCCAACGAAATGGGAACCATGTGCAAGCATCTCGGCGTCGACGCGTACGCGGTCACCAAAATTTTTACATCCGACACCAAGCTGAACATTTCTCCCGCATATCTTTCGCCGGGCTTCGCCTTCGGCGGTTCCTGTCTTCCGAAAGATCTGCGAGCCATCACTTACAAAGCCAAAGAACTCGATCTCAAGCTTCCTTTGCTCGAATCCCTTATGCCGAGCAACGCCGAGCACGTCGATCGTGCCGTGGAAATGGTGATGAGTACGGGCAAAAAGAAAATTGCGCAACTTGGCCTGAGCTTCAAAGCCGGCACCGACGATCTGCGCGAGAGCCCGCAGGTGCAGCTAATCAAGCGTCTCATGGGCGAGGGTCTCGAAGTCAAAGTCTGGGACGAGGACGTCTCTCTCGGACGCCTCGCCGGTTCCAATCGCCAATACATCGAAGAGGTTATTCCGCACATCGGATCGGTCCTCTCTGCCGACCTCGAAAGCGTACTGCGCACTGCCGAAGTCGTGATCCTCGGCAACAAATCGGCGAGTAAAGATCAGCTTGCCAAGTATCTTCGGCCCGAGCAGATCGTGATTGACCTCATCCACCTGGATAAGACACGGCGTCCGGAAGGCGTCCGAACCTATGAAGGAATTTGCTGGTGAGAATTTGCCGTTAACGATACGACTGGAAAAAGAATGAAGTTCTATCCCATCGACATCAAATCCGCCGACTGGAAGCGCCTCGACCGTTTCGCCGACCGCACCGTCTTCCAGACGCGCGAGTGGCTGCAATTCGTCGCCGAGTCGCAGAACGCGCAGCCCGTGCTGGCCGAGCTGCGCGAAGCCAGCGACGTCCTCGGATACTTTACCGGGCTCACGTTCTCGAAGTTCGGCATGAAAGTTCTGGGCAGTTCGTTCCCCGGCTGGACGACTCCTTATATCGGCTTCAATCTCAATCCCGGCGTCCCGCGCCGCGCCGCGCTCGAAGCCCTCGAAAAGTTTGCCTGGGACGATCTCAAGTGCCTGCATTTGGAAGTCTCCGATCCGAACTTCACTTTCGAAGACGGCGAGACCGCGGGATTCAAAACCGAATACTACGCTTCCTACCGCACCGACCTGACCCGCTCCGAAGAAGACTTGTTCAGCGGCATGGAAAGCGCTTGCCGTCGCTGCATTCGCAAGGCGGAAAAGAGCGGCCTAAAAATCGAAGAGGCCCACGACCTCGCTTTCGCCGACGAATATTACGAACAGCTTAAGGATGTCTTTGCCAAACAGTCGCTCGTCCCCACCTATTCCGTGGAGCGTGTCCGCTCGTTGGTTCGTAACGTGGAGCCGAGCGGCAATATCTTGCTGCTTCGCGCGCGCGATCCGGAAGGGAAGTGCATCGCCACCGGAGTCTATCCCGGCTTCAACCAGATCGCGGAGTTCTGGGGCAACGCCAGCTTCCGGTCGCATCAGAGCCTGCGCCCCAACGAAGCCTGTCACTGGTACGCCATGCGCTACTGGAAAAAGCGCGGCGCCGCGATCTTCGACTGGGGCGGCGAAGGCACTTACAAAGAAAAATACGGATGCACGCCGCATCGCGTGCCATGGTTCACCAAGTCTCGTTATCAGATCGTGGGCGCGTTGCGCAACGAGGCTCGCAACATGTTTGCGCGCAAGCAAAAATTTCTCGGATGGCTGCAAGGCAACCGTTCCGCCGCCGAACGCAGCCCGGCCGAGGAATAAGGCGAAGAATACAGGGCGAAGATGCGCTACGAAGATCTGCGGGCAAAGCAGCATCGCGAACTGGTGCGCGTCGCGCAGATTTTGCTTTCGCAGGCACAGACGATACACTAACCTTTCGCGAACTCGACCGGCGTCCTCCACGTGAGCCGTTTGCGTGATTGTGCGATCCGGTAACCTCTGGGCCCATGAGACCTCCGGTGTTCATCGTTGGCTGTCCCCGTTCAGGAACGAGCTTCCTGTATCACCTTCTGCTTTCGGCGGGAGGCTTTGCCGAGTTCCACACGCAGATGAACGTGTTCGATGTGCTGGAGCCCATCTTCGGCGATCTGAGGGTCCCAGAAAACAAGAAGAAGATGATGCGGGAGTGGCTGGGGAGCAAGGCGTTCGAGGTTTCCGGGCTCGATGCGTCCGATCTGGAAGCCAAGGTGATGGCCGCGTGCAACAATGGCAGCGACTTCCTCCGTATCGTCATGGAAGAAGTAGCACGTAAGCAGGGAGTGGACCGCTGGATCGATTCGACGCCCACCAACATCCCGCACATGCTGCGCATCAGCCGCGATTTTCCCGAGGCGCGATTTATTCACATCATCCGGGACGCGCGCGACGTGGCGCTCTCTCTCGACAAACACCACTGGAGCCGGCCGCTCCCTTGGGATAGGAAACGCAGCCTGCTGGCGGCCGGGCTCTATTGGGAGTGGATCGTGCGCAAAGGCCGGAGATTTGGGGCGATGCTCGGGCCGAAGTACATGGAAGTGCGCTACGAAGAACTAGTCGAGCAGCCGCAACAACCCCTCAAGAGGATTGGCGAGTTTCTCGGACACGATCTGGAGTACGCTCGCATCCGGCAGGCCCGTGTCGGCTCGGTCAGGAAGCCCCTGACCGCGTTCAAAGAGGAATTGCAGGAAGGACGTTTTGCTCCGGTGGGTCGCTGGAGAAATAAGTTTGCGGAAGATCAACTGGTGTGGTTCGAAAGGCTGGTAGGGAACTATCTGGTGGAGTTGGGATATCCGCTCTCGCACTCGAGAGATGCTTCGGAGCGCTCATTGGCAGTCCGGACAGTGCGCTTTGAGTACGAGAACTTTTACGACTTCAAGCAATGGGCGAAGGTAAACACCGTTCTCTCCCGCTGGATGGTAAGTTACTCAGCTATCCTGATTGATAAGTAGGCGGAATATTTCCGCTGATTGA
Organism: Terriglobales bacterium; assembly: GCA_050014475.1. Lineage (GTDB taxonomy): Bacteria > Acidobacteriota > Terriglobia > Terriglobales > Acidobacteriaceae > Acidiflorens. Next base: position 56,415 of record JBEKDG010000003.1, read on the forward strand.
ACTCGGCCACCGCAGGCTCGTGTTCGGGACGATAGGGCTGGATGACGATGGCCATGAATGAAGGGTGTGAGCGTCTGGTCGATCTTTTTTTTGGATCGATCTAGTGTCGTATCCCGCAAGTCCGCGGCATAAATCCATACTGTCATCCTGAGCGAAGCGAAGGACCTATGCATTTGAATTCGCCATGCACAAGGTCCTTCGCTTCGCTCAGAATGACAACTTATATACCTTATCGCGCGACCGACTGCAGCTTCTCGACCAGCGTCGCAAATTTCTCTCGGACATTCCTGGTTTTGACTTTAGTTACTAGTTGGTAATGATGGGGTACCCCCTAGATCCAGGCGATGCGCCGGCCGCCGAATGCTACGGCCGGCATGGGCTGCCGCGCGACAATCGCTCCCAGCGCGCGCGCCGGCGAGTGCCTGCTCCAGATTGTCCACGACATAACAAACGTGGTGCAGGCCGCCGCCTGCGTTCCACACCGGGTATTGGCCGGTGGTCAGCATGTTGTTGGTGAAGACCAATCCATACATTGGCTGGTTGCCCGCCGTATTTCCGATGACCATTATGTGACTCTCGGGATACGGGAAGGCGGTGATGTGGTGGTTACTGGCGGGGTTCCCCCAGCAAGACCGCGCGCAGGCGATCGTAGGCGCGGTTTCCAAGCACGCGCTGCGCGCTGCGGCGGGCCTGATGCTGAAGGCGTTTCTTCCACAACCCGCGGCCGTGGCAGGTGGCGCCGAACTCCTCGATGGTGAGGTCACGCAGCATGGCTACGCGGCTGAGTTCGTAAGGGCTGGTGCTGGACGAGTTCGCACAAAACTGGCTGTTGGCAACGGTGGCGAATCCGGCGTGGCGTGCCATCTGGAGCGTGCGCTGGTTGTAGCGCCCTCCGGGACAGGAGAAGTGTTCGATGGGGTGTCCGACGATTTCTTCGATCTGGAGCTTCGCATCCACGACTTCGCGCTTCAGTTCCGGTTCCGGGAGATCGGAGAGATAAGGATGCGTCATCGAATGGCAGCCGATCTGAAAACCCTGCGCGTCGAGATCGCGCGCCTGGCTGGCACTGAGGTAACCGGGCGTGCCCAGGAATCCAGCGGTGAGGTAGAAGGTTGCGTTGAAGCCAAACTCGCGGAGCACGGGCGCGGCGGCGATAAGGTCGGTCTCGCAGCCATCGTCGAAGGTGATACCAACGCTCGGCTCGGCAGCATAGCGAAGAGCTTCGCCGACGTTCAGGCCGCGCCAGCCGGATTCTTTCATCCACGCCATCTGGCAGCGGAAGGTTTCGACCGGCAGAATGTAGCGCACGTAACCGGGCTCGGACTGGCAGAGCTTGCGGCCAGCGAGCTCCAGCTCGTGGTACATCAGGAACACAATGCGCGAGGCAGCCATGATATTTCTGAGGTTAGGGTTGCTTGTCGGCGCCGATCGTCTGAGAGTGCCGGTCGAGCAGGAGGAGCAAGGGATCGCGCAGAAACGGGCCCCCCGCCAGCAGGCCGGAGATCAGCGGATTTTTCTGGTTGCAGCGGAGCGGAGAATTGTCGAGCTTCAACACCCAACCTCCGGCGCTTTCGACCAGCGCCGCCCCGGCGGCAACGTCCCACTCGTTTTTCGGAACCAGCGTGAAGGTAAGATCGGCGCGACCGGCGGCGACCAGTCCGAGTTTGTAGGCGACCGATCCCATGGGACGAATGTTGAACTCGGCGGACTCGAACTGCTTCCACTCGCCGCGCTTGACTTCGCTGCGACTGGCAAGCACGAGCGCGCCGTGCAGGTCCTTGCGCGGGCTCGGTTGTGCGGGCTTGCCGTTGTAGGTCACGCCGGTTTCGCGCGATCCGAGGATGAGCTCATCGGTTGCCGGATTGCAGATTCCGCCAGCGACGGGAGTTCCATTCTCCACCATGGCGATCGAAACGCAGAACTCGGGGATGCCTTGCACGAATTCGCGCGTGCCGTCGAGCGGATCGACGACCCAGACGCGCGGTTTGTCGAGGCGAGTGAAGTCGTCCACGGTCTCTTCCGAGAGCCAGCCTTCGCCGTCGCGCAGAAGAGTCTTGCGCAGAATGTCGTCGACGGCGCGGTCGGCCTCAGTGACAGGATCGTGTCCAACTTTGTATTCGGTTGCAATAGCGCCGGGAGTGAAGCGGTTGAGCACAGCCCGCGCCGCTTCAAGGGCGGCGTGAATGCGTTCCAGAGTTTCCGCGGATGAGGATGAGGTCATTATTACTCCCTAATCAAGGTCTCAGGTCTCAGGTCTCAGGTCTCAGGTGTCAGGTCTCAGGTCTTGGTGCCGGGTTTCACTCTCTTCGCCAGTCGCCAGATGTCGTCTGAGACCTAAGACCTGACACCTGAGACCTAGGACCTGAGACCTGCTTTCTCACGCCCACAGCATTCTTGCTCCCGTCATCAGCAAAACCGTGCACAGGATTCGGCGCAGCCAGAGTACGGGAACGCGCGTGCTCAGATGCGAGCCGAGAATTCCGCCGGGGATCGAGCCGATCAGCAAGGCTCCTACCAGGTGCCCGTCGACGTTGTGCGCCCGCAAGTGCAACAGGCTGGTGACGCCGGTCAGAATCACGGCATGGGTAATGTCGGTGCCGACCATGACTTTGGGCGCGAACGAATAAAACAAAAGAAGCATCATCATGATGATGCTGCCCGACCCGACCGAGGTGATACCAACCAGGAATCCGCCGATTAAGCCGATGAGACTCATGCCGGCAAACGATTTCATGGTCGGCTGACGCTTGGCGAGACGTTCCTCAATCCTTCCCTGGAACAGAAGCAGCGTGGGAATCAATACCAGCAGCAGTCCGACGGCGGACTTGATGAAGTCGTTGACGCCGTTGCCATAGACCTGGCGCAGGTGCACCAGAAAAGTCACGCCGAGGTAAGAGCCGGGAATGCTGCCGACCGCCATCGCCAGCACGACTTTTCTCCGCACCGTGCCTTTGCTCAAGTGCATGATGCTGGCGGGAATCTTGGTGAAAAAATTGAACAGCGCATCGGAACCGACGGCAATGATGGCGGGCACGCGCAGGCCGAAGATGAGCATGGGCAGCAGCAATACGCCGCCGCCCAGACCCGTCAACCCGATCAGCGTTCCGACGACGAAGCCGATCAGCACTTTGAGTAGCAAGAATTCCATGCCGTCTTTTTTAGTTCTCGGTTCTCAGTTGTCAGTTCTCAGTAAAACAAAACCAGGTTAAGGAACCGAGAACTGGGAACCGAGAACTGAGAACTGCCTCTAGCTGTTGCCGTTGGCGCCGACAAAGCCCTCGCGCTCGAGGTGCAGAATGATGGTCTGCGCCGCTTCCTCGGGGCTCAGCTTGGCGGTGTCAATCACGACTTCGGCATCGGCTGGCGCCTCATACGGATCCGAGATGCCGGTGAATTCCTTGACGATGCCGGCGCGAGCCTTGGCGTACAAGCCTTTGCGGTCGCGCTGTTCACACACTTCGATCGAAGTCGCTGCGTGCACGAGAATAAATCCGCCGAACGGTTCAATCATCTGCCGCACCGCTTTGCGCGTCGCCTCATAAGGAGCGATGGGGGCGCACACCGCGATGCCGCCATTCTTGGTGATCTCGGAGGCGACGTAGCCGATGCGGCGGATGTTGATGTCGCGATGCTCCTTGGAGAATCCGAGTTCGCTCGACAGATTCTTGCGCACCAGATCGCCATCCAGCAGCGTGACCGGACGTCCGCCCATCTCCAGGAACTTGGTGATCAGAGCGTTGGCGATGGTGGATTTGCCCGATCCCGAAAGCCCGGTGAAGAAGATGGTGACGCCCTGCTTGTGCCGTGGCGGATAGCTGCGCCGCAATTCCTGCACGACTTCGGGATAAGTGAACCACGCCGGGATGTCACGGCCTTCGTTCAAGCGCTGGCGCAATTCCGTGCCGGAGATGTCGAGTACCTTAGCCCCCTTTGGCACTTCATCGGACGGGATGTAGCGGTCTTCGTTCTGCAGATACACCATCATCTGGAAGGGAACCATTTTGACGCCCATTTCCTTCTCATGCTTCTTGAACAGTTCCTGGGCGTCGTAAGGACCGTAGAAGGGCTTGCCGTCGGTATCTTTTCCGGGACCGGCATGATCGCGGCCGACGATGAAGTGCGTGCACCCATGATTCTTACGGATCAGGCCGTGCCACAACGCTTCGCGCGGTCCGCCCAATCGCATGGCCAGCGGCAGCATCGACAGCTTGACCGTGCCATGCGGGTACTTGGAGAGCAGCAACTGGTAGCAGCGGGTGCGGACGAAATAATCGACGTCGCCCGGCTTGGTCATGCCGACCGAGGGATGGATCAGCAGATTCGCCTCGACTTGCTTGGCGGCGCGCATGGTCAGTTCGACGTGAGCGCGATGCATGGGATTGCGCGTCTGGAAGGCCACGACGGTGGTCCAGCCCAGACGGCCGAATTCGGCGCGCAGGTCGGCGGGCGTCAGGCGCAGCGAGCGGAAATCATAGTGCGCCGGAGCCTGTAATTCTTCAATCTTTCCGCCCACGTACCAGGGATTGGATTTGTTGATGGCGTAGTCGGCGCCCGGGTGCGCGGCGCTGGTGGAATTGAAAACGGAATGGGCTTCGGCTTTACGGTCCGGCTGCCAGACATCTTCAACGCTGAGCACGGCGAGCATCACGCCTTCGGGATCGCGCAGGGCGATCTTGCTGCTGCCCGGCGTCAGTTTCCTGGCCAAGTCCTCGCTGACGTCGAGCGTGATCGGCATGGGCCACAGGGTTCCATTTGCCAGCCGCATGTTGTGGCAGACGCCCTCGTAATCGGCGCGGTTCATGAATCCACGCAGCGGCGAAAAGCCGCCGCTCATCAGCAGTTCCAGATCACAAAGCTGCCGGGCCGTCAGGTCCCACGAAGGCCAATCTTTGGAGTGCGCTTTTAACTCCGCGGCGCGCGCGGCCGGCACTTGCAGCTGAACAAGTTCTCCCCCGTGTGGGGCGATAAGGTGACCCGTCGTTGCGTTCAAAGCAGTATTCCTCCCGGATGTTCTAACTAAAATTTATGCTGAAATCAAAATCACTTGGGGGGGCTCTATCTAAGCTCGCCCTATTTGCCGTGCTTCGTCAAGCTACCCGTTGGGGCTGGAGGTAACCGCTGGAACATAAACGGAGCCACGAATTAAGATCGGTACGCCGGTGTGAAATCCGGCCGAAAGTCAATGGAACATGGGGAAAGAGCAATTCGCCTTCCGAAAGCCAGCCAATGGCCCACTTCTAAACCATTACAAACAATAGCTAAACGCCATTTTACCTCAAATTAACCCAGTCCGCTGCACCGGTGTGAAGCAGATTGCAACCTTGCGCCCAAGTCTGGGAATGAAAGTGCGCTGTGAACCCCCAGCGCGACAGTCGTGGCTCGTTGGTTATTGCTCATTCTGATATTCCGCCGAAACGACGCCCGTGTGGGCCCGGGTCTCTGACCCGGGCAGGCGGGGCAAAGCCCCGCCTCCGCACCGGTAGAGACGGGGCAAGCCGCGTCCCTACAGGACACCGCCAACGCTACCAGGAGTGCTTCATCGCACGGGCAAATTTCTGCGCGGGCAGTGTGTTCAGCACGTCCTCTTTAGTGAGCCAGGCGCGCCGCGCCTGCGTGACCCCGTAACGCAGTTTTTCCATGTGCGAGATGTGGTGGGAATCGGTGTTGATGACGATTTTCACGCCATGCTGTTTGGCCAGGCGCAGATGAACGTCGCTCAGGTCGAGCCGATCGGGATAAGAGTTCAGTTCCATTGCCACTTTGTGTTTCGCTGCCGCTTTGAGAACCGCGTCGAGATCGAACTGGTAGGCGTCGCGGCGCAGCAGCAAGCGTCCGGTAGGATGCCCGATCAGCGAGGTGTTGGGATTGGCGATGGCCTTCAGCAACCGCTCGGTCATGGTGGTCCGATCCTGGTTGAACTGCGAGTGCACGCTGGCGATGACGATGTCCATCTGTTCGAGCACCGAGTCGGAGAGATCGAGCGAGCCATCGCCCAGTATGTCAACTTCAATCCCCGCGAAAATGCGGATGCCCTTCATCTTCTTTTCGACCGCCCGAATTCTTCCGATGTGCGCCAGCGCGCGTTCATCGGTGAGGCCGTTGGCGAAGGCGAGATTTTTCGAGTGATCGGTGATGGCCATGTACTCGTAGCCGCGTTCCCGCGCTGCTTCGGCCATCTCTTCGATGGTGTTGCGGCCATCGGTTTCGACAGTGTGCATATGCACGTCGCCGCGGATGTCGGATAACTCAATCAGTACCGGCAAGGTGTGATCGGCCGCGTGTTCGATTTCTCCCAGATTCTCGCGCAGTTCGGGAGGAATGAAGTCGAGCTTCAGCTTGGCGTAAATTTCTTCCTCGGTCTTGCGCGCGACCGGCTTCCCATCTTCGACTTTCGCGAGGCTGTATTCGTTGAGCGTGAAGCCCATCTTGAGCGCGCGCTGGCGCAAGGCAACGTTGTGCGCCTTGGAGCCGGTGAAGTATTGCAAGGCCGCTCCGAAGGATTCCGGAGGCAGCAGGCGCACGTCCACCTGCATGCCGTTGCGGTGGCGGAAGCTGACTTTGTTCTCGCCTTGCGCGATGATGTCCATCAGGCCGGGGAAGCGGAGCAGATGCTCGATGAGTGCCTGCCGCGGTTCTGCCTCGATGCAGGCCTTGCCGGTGACGAGAATGTCGAGGTCGCCGACGGTTTCGCGTCCGCGGCGCAGCGATCCGGCGGGCGTAACTTTTTCCACGCCCGTTCCGGCCAATGGCGCGGCTAACAGGTGCTCAACCAGTTTTTCGGCCAGCTCTTCGGCGGTGTCGAGCAGGAATCGTCCCGCGATGCGGCGGTAGTCTTCGATCGCCTTGAGCAGCTTCTGCTCGTGCTTTTCGCCCATGCGCGGCAGCGTGCGGATCTTGCCTTCGCGCGCCAGCTTCTCCACGCCTTCCAGGTCGCTGACCTGATAAGCGCTCCAGATCAGAGCAATCGTCTTCGGCCCGAGTCCCTGAATCTTGAGCAGCTCAAGCATCGACGGGCGGTATTTTTTCAGGAGCTCGGCGTGCGCTTCGATGCTGCCATCTTTGAAAAGCATCTGCAGATTCGCCAGCATGCCTTTGCCAATGCCCGGTATTTCGAGAAGTTTTTTCGGTTCCTGGATCAGGTCGGCCACCTGTTGCGGCAGCGCTTCAATGGCCTGCGCGGCGTTGCGATAGGAGCGCACGCGAAACGAGTCCTGCCCGTCGATCTCCAGCAGATCGGCAGTCTCGTAGAGAATCCCGGCGATGGCCTTGTTGTCCATCAGAGTTGCATATCCAGAGTTGTCGACCCGGTTGTCAACCCGGGAACCTTGCGAGCGCAGGTTATTCTTTACTGCGAATTCCCCGTGGTCCGACCCAAGATGCCCGCCCCTGCTTCACACCAGCTCGATCCGAAGGTCGCGCCCAATCGCCCGCGCGGCCCGGCACAATGTCTGCAGCGTTACCGAGGCGTTGCCTGGATCAAGCAGCCGGTCCAGCGCCGCACGACTCGTGTTCATGCGACGCGCCATCTCCACCTTATTAATCTTCGCCCTCTTCATCGCTTTCTGCACCTGCCACGCAAGCGCCTCTTTGAGCGCGGTGGCGCGGGCTTCCTCAAGGATGCCCTCCTCTTTCAAGAAATCATCCAGTGATGAGCCAATACGAGGGTTTTTCTTTTTCATTCCAGCACAGGTTCGCTGCCCACATCCGTCCGGTAAAAGCGAACAGGTATTTCAGGCGCATGTTCTTCGGCCATCCTGCCGCACTGCTTAAGGATGTATCAGAAATGGTACATTGTCAAGGGCCCGCAGGCTGACCAGGAACATGCCTGAGAGGTGCAGAATGTTGCGTGCCCGCAGGGGCCGGAGGACACAGCCAGCGCGGTCGTCGTTGACACAAACAGCTTGGTCGGGAAAAACCGGCCGGAGTAAAGCGACCTCCGATCAGGGGGTCTTCGTTACATTGGCCGCTTGCGGCCCTTTCTGTCCCTGGACGATCTCAAACTCCACCTTGTCGCCCTCCTGCAGGCTCTTGTAGCCCTCGGTGGTGATTGAACTGTAGTGAATGAATACATCCGGTCCATCGTCGCGGCCGAGGAAGCCGTATCCCTTGGCGTTGTTGAACCACTTGACGGTGCCTTTCAAACGTTCCACGTGCGCCCCCCTCTTTCTTGCGGATTTCCCGGAAAAGGCGCGATTCCAAGGGTCCGCAAAAATGTGTAGGCATTGTGCTGCTCACCGGGGGGACTGTCAAGGCCGGGCATCACACAGCCGCGGAAAACCAGGGTTTCGCATCAGGGCCTGCCGTAAGTTCTTCCGCCTGTAGAGACGGGGCTTGCCCCGTCTCCGGAGACGCGGCAAGCCGCGTCTCTACCGGAAATCAGATTCCGCAGCCGCTTCCTAGCGCGCTGGTCGCGGCATCTGAGCCAGCCACAGGATTCCCGAGATCGTCTTGGCATCGCGGATGCGGCCATGGAGCGCCATCCGCTTCGCCTCCGATAAAGTGAAAAATCTTATTGCAATCCTCTCGTCCGGCTCGGGCCGGGATTTGCCGGCCTGCAGGCCCCGAGCCAGATAGATAGTCATGGTTTCGTCGAGAAAACCAGGGCTCACGTAGAAATGCAAAATTCTCTTCCAGTGGCTGGCGCTGTAGCCGGTTTCTTCGAGTAACTCGCGCTTGGCGGCGGTGAGCGAGGTTTCGCCATCGTCGATGCGTCCGGCGGGTAGCTCCCACATCATCGACTGCGCGGCGTGGCGATACTGGCGCTCGAGCAGCACGCGCGGCTCGGCTTTGCGAGCTGCTTTCGCCGGGCCATCGCTGGCCAGATCATCGGCGGCCAGAACATCGACCGCCAGAACAACGACAGAGCCGGAATGCCGGATGACATCGCGGCGGGCGCGCACGCCTCCAGGCTCTTCCACTTCATCCGTGGTGACGCTGAACACCGGGCCCTGGAAACTGACCCGCGAAGAGAGGACGCGGGCTTGCGCTGATTTCGTCCCGATTGATTTCGTTCCTTCTGATTTCGCCATGACAACAATATAAGGTATGCTGCGCGGTTGAGCCGAAAACCGATTACGGGAAGAACTAATGACAATGACGAGAAAGCCCACCGTCGCCATCGTCGGAGCCGGGAGCCTGGCAACTTTTCTGGCCGTGGCGCTAAACGACGCCGGTTTCACCATTACCGAGATCGTGGCGCGCGATTCGCCCCGGTCGCGAAGGTGCGCGCGCGCGCTCGCCACGAAGGTGGGCGCGCGGACAGTCACCGCCCACTCCGCCGTGCTGGACGCCACTTTGCTGTGGTTCTGCGTTCCGGATCGTGAGATTCGTGGCGCAGCTTCGGCTCTGGCGGTTCATCTGGCGGCACGGGCGGCCGCTCACAAGAAGGGCAGAGTTCCGAGTAAAGTTCCGAGTAAAGTTCCGAGCAGAGTTCCAAGCAGAGTTCCGAGCAAAGTTCCGAGTAAAGTCCGTTTCGCCCTGCACTCCAGCGGAGCGCTGCTCGGCCGCGAACTCGAGCCTCTGCGCCAGGCAGGCGCCGCGGTTGCGTCGGTGCATCCGCTGATGACGTTCGTTGCCGGAGCGCATCCCTCTTTGCAGGGAGTGCCTTTTGCTATGGAAGGCGATGACGCGGCGACGCGAGTGGCGCGGCGGATCGTCCGCGAGCTGGGCGGCGAGAGTTTTTCGTTGGCCGCCGCGCGCAAAGCGGCCTACCACGCGTGGGCTACCATGACTTCGCCGCTGCTGCTGGCCTACCTCGTGACCCTCGAAGAAGCGGCTCGTGCCGCCGGCTTCACGCGGCAGGATGCGCGCCGCAAGAGCCTGCCCATCATCCGGCAGACTTTGGCGAACTACTCGCGCCTCGGTCCGGCGCAGTCTTTTAGCGGGCCGCTGGTTCGTGGAGACGCGGAGACGGTGGCAAGACATCTGGCGGTGTTGAAAAAGCATCCGGGACCGCGCGAGGTTTATGTGGGGCTGGCGCGAGCCGCGCTGCGCGGCCTGCCAGTGAAGAATCGGGACGGCTTAAAGCGGCTGCTGCGGGACTGAGAGGACGCAGTTTTCCGCAATCGCGTAGGCCCGGACGCCCTCGTTCGACTACCGTGGGGAAGCGGGGCAAAGCCCCGTCCCCAGACAAGAAGGCTCAGGCCCGTGGGGCAGGCGAGCGAAGCTCGCCCGTGGCCTGATCTCTAGTGCTCATCCCGCCGATTGCTGAACAAATGCCCCAGCTTTTCCTGCTTCGTCTTCAAATATTCTTCCGTATGTTCGGTGGGCGCGACTTCGCAGGGCACGCGCTCGGTCACCTGGATACCGGCGCGTTCCAGCGCGGCGACCTTGTCGGGATTATTCGACAGCAGGCGGACGCGCCGAATGTCCAACGCTTTCAGAATCTCAACCGGCATGAGAAACTCGCGGTGGTCGGCTCTGAAACCGAGGCGTTCGTTGGCTTCCACCGTGTCGAGTCCGCTGTCCTGGAGCGCGTAGGCCTGCAGCTTGGCCATCAGCCCAATGCCGCGGCCCTCCTGCTGTTCATAGATAAGGACGCCCGCTCCCAGTTGGGCGATCATGGAGAGCGCCATTTCCAGTTGCTGGCGGCAATCGCAGCGCAGCGAGCCGAATACGTCGCCGGTCAGACACTGCGAGTGAATGCGCACCAGCGGCGACCCGGAGTGCACCTCGCCCATCACCAGCGCCACGGCCTCTTCGGTTTTGGCGCCGCCGCCGGATGCAGACGCCCTGGTCGCAAACCCGTGAATCAGAAAATGCCCCCAGCGCGTCGGGAAGTCCGCGGACGCCACCTGTTTTACCTTTAAAGAACTCACCACTAAATTATAGCCTGCGATTTCAGGTACGCACCGCTTCGAGACTTCGATGCTTCGACTGTTCCACTGCGCGCGGCGGACACGACTACAAAATCACGTGTCTAGGCGAAATCGAGCGACGGCTGGTAAAATCAAGAAAAAGCAAACCCGCCGCCGTGTGGGGCTATAGCTCAGCTGGGAGAGCGCATCGTTCGCAACGATGAGGTCGTCGGTTCGAGCCCGACTAGCTCCACCATATTTTCAACAACTTGCAAACACCCCGCAAGCCGTAATATCGTGCGCGTGTTTCGGAGCGATTCCCTCACGTCGTGCCGCGTCCATAATTGCGTCATGAACCGCAAGCTGAACTCGTCGCGCCAACAGAATCCATTCATCTTTTGCCAGATCTTGGAGCACGATGTGTTCCTTTTGGGCAGCCGGATGGGTTTGTGGGAGAGCCGCATAGAGCGGCGTCAGAGCGAATGGCACCGCCGTGATCTGAGAGTCCTCCGGCGGTGCTGTCACCAGCGCCAGATTCAGTTCGCGAGGTGAGCCATCATCATGTTGGCGAAATGCCTAGGCCCAGCTTAGCCCGTTCTTTGCCAGCGGCAACTTGCGAATCCTCTTTCCGGTCGCGGCAAAAATGGCATTGCACACAGCCGGCAAAACCGGCGGCAGCGCGGGTTCGCCCAGTCCGGTCGGCGAGAACTCCGTCTTGCGGAAGTGCACTTCAATCTCCGGCGGAGCCTGCGAGATCCGCACGGGCGGGTACTCGTCGAAGTTGCTCTGCTGCACGCGACCGTGGTCGATGGTGATTTCGTATCCCATCAGGTGGCTCAGTCCGTCAATCACCGAGCCCTGCGCCTGATTCATCGCGTTGCTCGGATTGATCACCTGGCTGCCAATGTCGGCGGCGACCCAAACCTTGCTGACCTTCAGCTGATTCTTCTCGTCAACGTGCACCTCCGCCACTTCCGCAAAATATCCGAGATGGCTGAAGTGGAAGGCCACACCCATCCCCGCACCCTTCCCAAGCTTGCGTGTGCCCCAGCCGGACTTGTCGCGCACCAGTTCGAGCACACCATGCATGCGCTGGGCATTGAAGAGACCCGCCGGCGCTGCTGCCTGGTTTACCGCCGAGAAGGGCAACGGCGCCGTTTCGAGCAGCGTCAGCCGGAATTGCAGCGGGTCCTTGCCCGCGGCGAGGGCCAGTTCGTCAAGGAACGACTGCATGACAAACGCGATCCCGTTGCTGCCCGGCGCACGCATTGCCCCCGTCGGCACGCCCGACGGCATCACCGAAGTGTGCAGCGCGTAATTCGGGATGAAGCGACCCGGAAATTCATCTTCCCCGATCCCGGCCGCCGGCGCAAAGCGCTCGCCTTCGCCAAAGGTCACAAAGTGATTGCGCCACGCCACCAGCTTGCCCGCTGCATCCACGCCGCCTTTCAGGAAATGGAATCCGGCCGGACGATAAAAGTCATGGTGCATGTCGTCTTCGCGTGTCCACAGCAGCTTCACCGGGACGCCGGCGACCTTGGCAATCCACGCGGCTTCAACCATGTAATCGTCGTTCAGTCGCCGCCCGAATCCGCCGCCAATGCGCGGCAGGTGAATCGTGATGTCACTCGTCGCGATGCCGAGCGCCTTCGCCACCATCGGCAGGCCTCGCTGCGGAGTCTGCGACGGAGCCCACATCTCGAGCTTTCCATCTTTATAGTGGGCCGTGCAGTTTTGCGGCTCCATCGGCGCGTGCGCCAGGAACGGGTAGAAATACGATGCCTCCACCGCTTTAGCCGCATCCTTGAGCGCGGCATCCACGTCGCCATCCTTACGCAGCGTCCGCGCCGGAGACTTTTTCGACAATTCCTCCGCCTGGCGCGCGAACCCTTCGCTGCTCTGGGTGGCCGTCGCTCCCTCGTTCCACTTGACCTCGAGTTTCTCTCGCGCCGTTCGCGCCGCCCACCAGTGGTCAGCGACAATCGCCACCCCGCCGCTCAGGCTCATCGGGTCGTTGTCGCCCTCAACCACAAAGGCATGGCGCACTCCCGGCAATCCCTTGATTGCGTCGAGATTCGCGCTGGCGACCTTGCCGCCGAACACGGGACACTTCTCATACACCGCCCACAGCATGCCCGGGACCGTGAAATCAATTCCGTAGATCGGCTTGCCCGTCACGATCGCGTGGTTATCCCCCCCGTGGATCGGCTGCCCGATGATTTTGTAATCCTTCGCATCCTTCAACCGCACCGCTTTCAAGTCGGGCGGCGTCAAGCTGGCAGCCTTGGCCGCCAGTTCGCCGTAGCCGAGCGAACGCTTCGGCGTGTTGTAGACGCGCCCGGAAGAGGTTGTGCATTCGGACTCGGCTACGTTCCACGATTGCGCTGCCGCCGTGACCAGCATCTGCCGCGCCGCTGCTCCCACGCGCCGCAGAGAATCCCAATGCAGCGGAGTCGCACGGCTGCCCCCGGCAAACTGCGCGCCGTACTTCGACTCATCCACATCGGCCTGCTCGATCTTCACATTCTTCCAGTCCACATCCAGTTCTTCTGCGATCAGCATGGGCAGCATCGTCTTCACCCCTTGGCCAACCTCGGGGTTCTTCGCCATGATGGTCACGGCTCCATCCGCTGCGATCCGAATGAATGCACTGGGCGCGAGCGGCGGAGCGGGCGGCGGCCCTTGTCCCGGCAGAAGCGGGTCGAGGTACAGACTGAGCACCATGCCGCCTCCCGCCATGACAGTCACGCGAAGAAATGAGCGACGATCGATCAGAACAGCTTCCATGGCGCCTCCTTATTTCTGGCCATCTCGTTAACGGTTCTTGGAAGGCACGGCTGCCGCAGCCCGTTTTGCTCCCCCGGCAGACATTGCCGCCGCCCGGTGAATCGCCTCGCGAATGCGAAGGTAGGTTCCGCAGCGGCACAAGTTACCTTCCATCGCTTCATCAATCTGGGCATTGGTCGGCTGCGGAATCTTCGCCAGCAGCGCCGCCGCCGACATGATCTGTCCTGCCTGGCAGTAACCACACTGCGGCACGTCGATCTCCTGCCACGCCAACTGCGCCGGGTGCGACCCGTCGGGAGAGAGCCCCTCGATGGTCGTAATCTTCTTGCCCGCAACGCTCGAAACATCGGTCACGCAAGACCGCGTGGCTTCGCCGTCAATGTGCACCGTACAGGCGCCGCACAACGCCATGCCGCACCCGTACTTCGTGCCGCGCAGATTCAGAACGTCGCGGATCACCCACAACAAAGGCATGTTGGCGGGCACATCCACTCGGGTGGAGCGCCCGTTAATCACAAATTCGAAGGGCATGGTGTTAACTCCGCTGAGAAACAAGTTCGACCCGAGGGTCGTTAGTTTTCGTTGTGGTCGCGCTGTGCTGACCGCAACCTGGAGAAGAGACCGAGAATGGGGGGCTGCGTGTACTCGCCGACGGCATGCAAACCTTTCCGACGACTGCCCGCTAATTATAAGGAACCTCGGCCGCCATGGAAGGAGAAAAACAAGACAGCAGCCCACCGGTTCGATGTCCAGGGTCGGCCTCGATTTGTCCTGCCGTCGCCTGGGCGGGGGTAGCATGGGCTCCACCAACTCCCACTGCTCGTCCGTCAACAGCTTCTGCCGCTTTGGTATTTCCTGCTGGGTGCATTGTTGTTTGGCGTGCTCGCCGATCGCTTTGGTCGTCGGATTCCGCTGATGGCAAACGTGATCTATTTCGCGATTATCGAATTGTTGTGCGGTTCTTCCCCAAACTACACCTTTTTTCTCGTGATGCGAGCATTGTTTGGGGAAAGGAACCAGAATCTGAAGGAGGGCGAGCCCGCAGATCTCTGGCTGCTGGCCTTGCTGCAAACCGATTTCGGCGCCTGCGACCGTGCCCGGCAAGAATCCGCATTCTTAGTAGCAAGCCGACTTCTACACCGCCCGGGGCGCCCTTTTTTTTCTGCGCGAGGTCACTCTCGAGCACCCGTCCAGCTGGCGCTCCACATGGAGCGGCTTTTACCAGTCTCCGTTCGCCCTGCGCAACCACCAGTTGAACCGGAACCTGACACGGTAGAGATGTCGGGGTCGAGTTCTCCTCTTCAGTGGACAATGGATATGCTGGTCGGAGATGCGTCGGATGGGATAACTGGAACCCGTATGGTGCGGGACCACGTCAATTCGGAAGCATTGTCCCAGGCGTATTCACACCCGTTCTTGCGAAACACTCGAAGCATATCTCGCTTGAAGACTCCATTGCGATTTGGCGTTGACCGAATGCAGCGCAACTTTGATCCGATGCGAAAGCAGGTGGAAGCCTGGCAGAGAAGTGAATTGACGGACGTTACCGCGAAGGTGGTCATATACGAGGCGTTTATCGAGGGAAGACTGGAAGCCCCAAAACACCTCGCCCGCAGCGTGCATGACCTCTACTTCGAGCCCAAGTACGAGGAATTCCGGCCTCGTACGATCTGGAGTCTTTCCAATGCCTTCACGTCTGCATTCAAAGAGCTAGATCCGATCCCACAATTCAAGGCCACGGCCAAGCTGGGCGAATCTTGACGCCCGGTCTGCACAGTCGTTCTAGCCCTCGGGGCGGTGGCGGCCGGCCGCCCCCTTCCCAACTAGTAATTCCAGTTGTTGACGCACGATACCTGCAGCCCAGAGACCGGCCAGCCTTGGCTCGGTGGATCCTAACCGGACCTTGCCCTACATCAAGAAATCCGGCCAAAGTGCTGCATCCCGCGACAGGAGTCCAGTAGCGGGGAGAATCTCCGACGGGTTTTGCGCGACAGAATGGCTCGTCGGTTCCAGCCGACGCAAACCCCGAAAACAAATCCTACGGCGTTACCCTCTTATCTTGAGCTGATACCAACACTACTCAGAACAGTGAAATTCCGTTCGCAGTTCCGCTCTCATCAGAGATAAACCTGACGCGCCCGTCAGGTAATTTCGCGGGACTGACACCAGCCCGCGGCCTGTAGGCGCAGGCACGCAATCAGAGCGGTGTCCGTGGTCGCGAATGCTTGGTGAACGCGTCGCCTCGTTTAGGTCTGTTTTCTCGGAAGGCGGGGTGAGTTGTCCGTGCTTCTAGCAGTCCTTGCGGTGATGGAATTTTGCAACGTTCGCTCGCCCTGCCTTGCAGGTAGATTCGCGAACCACCAGCTCGGGCTCGACGGTAATCTGCTTTGGATAGTCCGTGCCGTCACGAGCGATGCGACGCAGAACGGTCTCGGCAGCAATCCTTCCCATCTTGCGCAGGGGTTGTCGCACGGTGGTGAGCCCAGGGTTTTGGAACGCGGCGCTCTGGATGTCGTCGAAGCCGACCACGGAGACGTCTTCCGGCACCCGCAGTCCCTTTTCCCGCAGGGCGCGGATCGCGCCAATCGCGGAAATGTCATTGAACGTAAAGATCGCCGAGAAGGGCTCGTGTTTTGCCAGCAGCCGGCGAGTGACCTGGTAACCCAGATCGGGGGAGGGTACATCTCCCTGCAACTGGGTCGTCAGTTTCGCATGAATAGTGAGGCCAAGCCGGGTTGCCGCCTGAACAATCGCGTCCCAGCGTGCTTCCGTATCCGAACTGAACTCTTGACCCTTGATAAAGGCGATGCGACGGTGTCCGAGCGTGAACAGGTGTTCCAATGCCAGCTCCGCGGCACGGCGGTGATCGAGCAGGATGTTGGTGACCCCCTTCATTTCGTTATGTCCGGAAACGGTAACCACAGGAATGGATAGATCGTGGTGCCACGGCGTATCCACGGCGATCAACCCCTCGACCGAGCGCGCCAGCAGCAGCTTGGGGTACTCGTCGATCAAATCGGGGCGGTGGTGATGGCTGGCCACAAAATAAAAATAGCCTTCCCTCAACAGGTGTTCTTCGATGCCGCTCAGCACCAGGGTTTCGTAGCCCTCGCTTATTTCCGGTACGATCACGCCGATGGTGAAGGTGCGCTGGGTGCGCAAGGAGCGGGCCAGGAAATTAGGGCGATAGTTGAACTTCTCCGCCGCGGCGAAAATCTGGTCCTGCGTCGCCTTGGGAATGGAGTCGGCCACCGCCGAGCGGTTCATCACCAGCGACACTGTAGCCGTGGAAAGGCCGAGGTGATCGGCCAGAAACTTCAAGCTGATTTTCTGTCCTGGGTGCCGGACGGCGGGTGTTTCGGTCTTTTTCTGCTTGCTTTGTTTCTGCTTGCTCATCGCGCTGTGCAGTCTCCCACAAGCGCGGGCGAGAGGCAACCATCGAAGATTTCGATGAGTCGCATTGGTTGCGCGCTTGACTTGTCCTGGACACCATGCTATACCGCTCTGGTTGACTAAAGCGATTTAGTTACGATTTAGTAGCCCTACCGGTTTTAGTGCCGCGATGGCTGACCAAAACCGGTTCGCCGCTTTTCTGGATCGCTCGAACTGGATCGCTTGAAAAAGACCGCTTGAAAACCAGCGCGACTTCCGTGCCTTGGAGGCAAGTCATGTTCCACTCGACTCCTGTCCGTGCTCTCCTGCTCTCTACGATTCTCTTCTTCCTCACATCATCCGCCTTGGCCCAGTATGGGGCGAGCTTAGAGGGCACTGTGACCGACAAGAGCGGCGCCGTCGTAGCCGGCGCCACCGTCATGATCACCAACCAGGCGACAGGAGTGAGCCGCAACAGCGTCACCGGCGATTCTGGTTTTTACCGGATTACCGGACTCCCCCCTGGCAGATATAAGGTGGACGTGGAAGCCGCCAGCTTCAAGAAGAGCTCCAAGGCCAATGTGGAGGTGGGCGCCGAAGCCGTTAACGCCGCGAATGTCACATTGGAGACCGGCGCCGCCAGTGAAACTGTAACCGTGACCGCCGACATCGGGGGTCTGCAGACCGAAAGCGCCAACCTGAGTGGCACCATTACTTCGCAACAGGTTGTGGATCTGCCAGAATTCGGCCGTGATCCTTACGAGTTGCTTCGGCTGACCCCCGGCGTTTTTGCCGATTCCGCCCGTCAGGGTAACGGCAATTCCCTCGCTATTCCTCAACAGGTTGGCCCCGGCGGTTCGAATTCCCAGATTTTCCAGACTGAAAACCAGGTGCAAGCCATTGCCAACGGGCAGCGCGTTTCCGCCAACAATTTCATGTTGGATGGGGTCAGTATCAATAGTCTGGAGTGGGGCGGCGCAGCGGTAATTACTCCTAATCAGGAATCTGTTCAGGAAATATCGGTCGTGTCCACTAGTTACTCGGCGCAGGATGGCCGAAACTCCGGTGCGCAGGTCAAGGTTATTTCCCGGGACGGCACCAACATTTTACACGGCAGCGGCTTCTTCAAGATCAACGACAAAGGGCTGAACGCTTTTAACAAGTTTTACGGTCCGACCAACGTAGCTCTGTCTCCAATTACTTGCGAAACCGCCACGCCCAGCCAGTTCACGATCACCGCCAGCCACTGCCCCGACCGGGCGGACCAGAAATATCGCGACTTCGCCGGCAGCTTAGGCGGCCCGATTATCAAGAATCGACTCTTCTTTTTCTTTTCCTACGAAGGAACCCGGCTGAAGAACACAGTCCCGGTGCGTTCGGTGACCCTGGAAACGCCGCAATTCGACCAGTACGTGGTACAGAACAATCCGGGCAGCATAGCGGCGAAGTTGTTCAGCACTCCCGGCATAACGCCCCGCATTTCCACGGTTGTGTCGACGACGGACTGCTGTTCTTTGACACCAAACTACGGGATTGGCAAGTGGTACCAATCCGGAGGCGCGGCCATTGGTAGCGGTCCCGACGGTACTCCTGACTGGGGCGTTTTTGACCTCACCGTGCCCAATTCGAGCAGCGGCAATCAATACAACGGGCGCGTGGACTATACGAAGGGCAATAACCAATTCTTTGCAAGCACTTACATCGTCCGACTTAATAACTTCAACGGCGGGCAGAGGCCGATCGACGACCTAAGCTTGCTACCACACAATTATGTCGCCACGGTCGGTTGGACCCGGGTCATCAGCCCCACGATGCTGAACGAATTCCGTGTCAACTTTACGCGCTACGACTTCGACCAGACCCAGCCCACCGGGCAGACCAATTTCGGTATTCCACAGATCCGGCTAGCCGACTACGACATTGGCGGGTTCGGCTCCAACGATAACCTTATCGGCATCGGCCAGAGTGGCACGACTCCTGGAGCATTGGCGCAAAACACCTACGGCTTAGCCGAAACGTTCAGTTGGGTCCGAAATAGGCATGCATTGAAGTTTGGTTTTGAAGCCCGTCGCCAGCAGAACAACAACAATGAACCCGGTGCGCAGCGCCCGCAATATCAATTCCGCGGATTGTTGAATCTGGCGAACGACGCGTGCTGCTTCTACGAACAAGTGGAAGTGAACCCCACCGGGGGCGCGCTCAACGGGCAGCGTTATTTCCGCGACAGCGACTATGGTCTTTTCGTGCAGGATGACTGGAAGGTTCGCCCTAATCTGACGGTCAACCTCGGTCTCCGCTGGGAATATTTCACACCACTTACCGAAGCTAAGAACACCATGAGCAATTACATCTTCGGCTCCCAGGGTTTTATCAATGGGTCGGTATGTGGACCCATCGCCCCCCTGACTTCTTGCCCGAACGGCGGCCAACTCTATCAACCGGATCGAAATAATTTTGGCCCGCGCATCGGCTTTGCCTGGAGTCCCGGTCTCTACAATGGCAAGGTGGTGTTTAGAGGTGGCTTTGGCGTCGTCTTCAACCGCAACGGCGACGTCGTGTACGACAACATACGGCAGGATACTCCATACTCGGCGTTAGCAACCGCCTGCTGTTGGTGGGATCCTGGTCCCATCGTGGGACCACCAACCGGATCCAACATCCTCTACAGCCTCGGGGCCAACACGCAGGCCAACAGCTTTCCCGTAAATCCTGCATTTTCGAACGGAGTCACTCCGCAAGGCGCGCTTTGTGCCAATGCCGACTGCTCCAGCACAAATCAAGTGTCCCTGTACGGCGCTTTGCCCCACGAGCCGAATCCATACGTTTACATCTTCTCCTACCAGGCCGAGCTCCAACCCTTCAGGGACTGGGTGTTCAAGCTGGGCTACCAAGGAAGCAGAAGCCGGAAGCTGGTGCGGACAATCGATTTGAATCGTATTATGCCGGGAGACACTTTTGACGGCACCAAGGACCAATTCCAGAACGCAAGTTCCGACGGGACGCTTTGTGGCCCAACCAACCCCGCCTGTCCAGTCGCGCACGCTACGGGGAACCATCTCTTCAGCAATCTCTACTTCCCGTTGCCGGATGTGAACGCGAGCTTCGATGCCGCGGTTTTCAGTGCGACTCGCAAATTCAAGCGTGGCTTCCAAGTCGACGCCAGCTACACCTGGAGTCACGCCATCGACACGGCATCTTATGAGGTCGGCTATCAGCAGACCGATCCCGGCAGCCAGCTCATCAATCGGGGCAATTCCGATTTCGACATACGGCACAACTTTGTCCTCGACGGTGTGTGGGAGATCCCCGTACTCCGCGGACACCACGACTTTCTGGGTACTGCGCTGGGTGGGTGGACCGTCAGCGGAATCATGAGCAAACACTCGGGATTCCCCTTCTCCTCCCTAATCGGCTGTTGCGACCTTAACACCGACCGAAACGGAGACGGCACGTTGCCCGATTTGCCGTTTGCCTACAATGGTGGTGTCATCTCGAGTCCGAGCAAGCAGCAATGGATCAACGGAGTTTTTCCCAACCCCGCCACCGAGTTCGACATCACTACAAAGGGCCCCGGATGCCGGTGCCGCAATATCTTTACCGGCCCCGGCTACACCTCCATCGATATGACACTTGGCAAGGATTTCGCCTTGCCCAAGGTGGCGTTCCTCGGAGAAGGATCCAAGCTCGCAATTCGCGCCAACTTGTTCAACATCTTTAACATCTTGAATCTTACCCCGTTGATACCCGCGACGACATCGACCGACATCACCAATACAACCCAATTCGGGCGTTCATCCGATGGTCTCGCAGGAAGGGTCATCGAGTTCCAGGCGAGGCTGAGTTTCTAATCCTTCACTTTGCCCGGGGCGGTGAACGCAAGTTCGCCGCCCCGGCGCTCCCCGAGCCGAGACCGAATTGATGCGGACCCTGCACAGAATCGATTTTCTTTTGATATCCGTCGTGGTCCTCACGATGGGCACGCCCGCCCTTTTCGCCGAGACCCCCGCGGAAGCGCGGAACTCCGACGTAATTCAGATCGATGCCTCTGCCCCCGCTCATCCTTTTCCCCACTTCTGGGAGAAAATGTTTGGTTCCGGGCGCGCCATCCTGACGTTGCGCGAGAGCTACCGCCGCGATCTCCGCGAGGTAAAGCAGATTACCGGCTTCGAATACGTGCGCTTCCATGCCATCTTCCACGATGAAGTCGGCATCTACGACGAGGACGCCCAGGGTCATCCCGAGTGCAACTTTTCCTACGTGGATCAGGTCTATGACGGCTTGCTGGCCAATGGTGTGCGCCCGTTCATCGAACTGAGTTTCATGCCGAAGAAACTGGCGGCACGGGACGCCCTGCACGCCTTTTGGTACAAGCAGAATGTCTCCCCACCCAAAGACTGGAGTAAGTGGGACGATCTCATCACCCAATTCACCAAGCATCTCGTGGACCGTTACGGCATTGACGAAGTCTCGCAGTGGTACTTTGAAGTCTGGAACGAACCGAATATTGATTTTTGGGCGGGCGAACCGAAACAGGCCACCTACTGGCAGCTTTACGATCACACCGCGCGCTCCGTCAAGCAGGTAAGCCCGCGCCTGCGCGTGGGTGGACCCGCCACCGCACAGGCCGCATGGGCGGATACCTTCATTCGACATTGCGCCGAAAACAAGGTTCCCGTGGATTTCGTCTCCTCGCACGTTTACGGCAACGACCGCGCACAAGACGTCTTTGCGACTGACGAGAAAATTCCGCGCGACCAGATGGTGTGCCGCGCGGTGAAGAAAGTGCACGATCAGATCCGGTCGTCCACCATGCCCAACCTGCCGCTGATCTGGACCGAGTACAACGCCAGTTACTCCAATGAGCCCGCCATCACCGACTCGATCTACATGGGCCCGTGGCTGGCCGACACCATCCGCCAGTGCGACGGCTTGGTGGATGCGATGTCCTACTGGACGTTTTCCGATGTCTTCGAAGAACAGGGCGTGGTGAAACAGCCGTTCTACGGCGGGTTTGGCCTGATCGCGGCCGGCGGTATTCCCAAACCGTCTTACAACGCGTTCAAGCTGCTGCACCGGCTGGGCGACGAACGAATTCCCGTGGACTCCCGCTCCGTGCTGGTGACGCGCCAGAAAGACGGTTCGCTGGTGGTCGCGGCGTGGAACCTCGTTCCTCCGGATCAGACTGGCGTGTCCCAGACTGCCCTGACGAAGACAATTCATCTGCGCTTCGAACATCTCGCCGGAAGTCGCCGGGCCTATATTTCGCGCGTTGACCGCGACCACGGGGACGTGCATCTGGCCTACGAAAAGATGGGACAGCCGCGCTACCCGACCCAGGAACAGCTCAAGGCGTTGCAACAGGCCGCGCAATTGCCGCCTGCTGAAATCCGCGAGTTGACCAATGGCGAATTGACTCTCGATCTCGCTCCCGATGGTCTGGCAGTTATTGAGGTCAAGTAACACGTGTTAGCCAGACCGTGAAGCTATAATCGCGAGGCCAGACAATACCCTGATGCTTCAGGAGTCATGTTCATGAGTTGTCCTACCCCGACCCCACCTCTGAGCCGCCGGGAATTGCTTGTGCGGTTGGGTAGGACAATGCTGGCATCTCCCTTGCTGAACATGGCGATGATTAGTGTGTCCTGTGGAGGGTCCAAGACCAGTTCCGTTCCACCTCCGCTGTCCGACGACCAGTTTCTGGATCAAATCGAGCGTGCCATCTTCCTCTACTTCTGGGAGCAAGCCAGTTCGACTACGGGCCAAGTCAAGGACCGTGCCTTCGCTAGTGGAAATGACAGTCGCACGGTCTCCAGCATTGCGGCCACAGGCTTCGGTCTAACCGCTCTGTGCATCGCGGACCAGCGCGGCTACATGGCCAGCGCCAGCCTCGTCGCGCGTGTCCAGGCTACATTGAGTTTCCTTCTCAACCAGATGCCAAATCAAAACGGTTTCCTCTACCACTTTGTGGATATGAATACCGGGCAGAGGGCAAGAAACTCCGAGGTTTCTTCGATTGATACCGCAATGCTGTTGTGCGGCATACTTACCTGCCGCCAACACTTTCAGGACCAGCAGATCGTAGACCTGGCGACGCAACTCTATCAGCGCATCAACTGGCCGTGGATGCTCAACGGCGGAAGTACGTTCTCCATGGGCTGGACGCCGGAGAGCGGATTCCTGACTGCGCGCTGGGACACTTACGCCGAGATGATGATGCTGTATCTGTTGGCGATCGGCGCGACGGTGCACCCGATCCCGGCGAGCGCATGGCAAGCATTTGCGCGCCCGTCGCTGACTTACCAGGGTTTGACCTACGTTACGAATACCGGCGCGCCTCTGTTCATTCACCAGTACTCGCACGCCTGGTTCGACTTTCGCAACCAACAGGACGCCTACGCCAACTACTTCAACAACTCCATCACTGCTACGCGAGCCCACAAGCTGTTCTGTTCGTCGCTCGCCAGTCAGTTTTCCGATTATTCGAACAACATGTGGGGAATCACGGCGTCGGACTCGGTGAATGGCTATGTGATATGGGGCGGGCCGCCTCCGATGGGGCCAATTGACGGTTCCATCGTTCCCTGTGCCGCCGGCGGATCGATTCCGTTTCTGTCCTCCGACTGCATTGCCGTGCTGCGCAACATTCAGAGCAAGTTCCCGAAGGCGTGGCAGAGGTACAGCTTCGTGGACGCGTTCAATCCGCTCGCCGGCTGGTATGACACAGATGTGGTCGGGATTGATTTGGGCATCATGATGCTGATGGCGGAGAACCAGCGTACCGGCTTCGTCTGGAACACATTCATGAAGAACCCTGAAGCCGGGGCCGCAATCACGGCTGTCGGGTTCCACTAGAGAAGACGTTCACTTCTGGGACAATGTGACAACAATGGACTTCGGAAACGAACCAAACTTCAGCTACCCGCCTAGTGAGAACCTCAGAGTGACGATCGCTTTGATAGTTTGACTCACCTCCAGCGTTAGCACTCTGCGCTGTACCGCGATACCCGAGTCATGTTGTCCGGCATAAGGCGAATTTTGGTCCCGCGAATCCCCCCTAAAACACGGACCTGTTCGGTATCTTTGATCTGGAGACGCGGGAGAATTCGCCCCGCGCTGTGAACTTATCTTTTTCAATCAGACCCTCCGTGCAACTGTCGATCAGTCGCTCCAGCGCATGTTGTAGCTTGAGGCGCTGGGCCTTCAGGGTCGCGACACTTTCTAGCGAGGCGATGTGGGCGTCGAGTCACTTGATGGGTCCACCAGCTCCATTCGCTGAAACGTGGCCGGGCTTTGTGATTCAACCGGGAACAAGCCGGCTTCCTTCGAGGAAAAGACAATGCGGGCCGGATCGTCCTCAAACGGATCTTTGGGCGAGAAAACCTTTTGCGCTTCGAAGCTCAACCCGATTTCCTGGCCCAGCGCAAAATTCTGGCGCCCGAAGAAAGCCGCTGGCACAACCACATCGCCAGAAAAACCAGTCGCCGTTTTCTTCCATGTTGCTCGAATCTCCTGGTTGTAGTCGTGTGGACGGGACCGTATGGGGAAGAAGTCCTCGTCGCAGTAGACACTGGGCTTCACATCGGCAAAATTTCCAGGACTCAGATAGAGGTCGAACACGCCGGTTGGCCTTCCAGGCTTTATGGCGATGGGCAACACCGTGTCAAGGATCAGGCGGAACGCGTCTCCGTTCTGCACTCCTCTTTCCCAGAAAGGCTGGTAAAGCTGAGGATCGGTGACATCAACCCCGAGGTAAAGGTTCTCTTCGTCCCAAGCTAACGCGACCCGAGCGGAAAACCGCGACGACCCTTTCCAAAGGTCTTCCCCGTCCACGATCTTGGAATTCTTGTTCAGCAGGTATAAAGTTCCGGACTCCCACTTCGAAAAGTCGCCATCGAGAACGGGCTTGCCGGAGACCCTGGATGCTTTCAGAACATCTCGCTCGCGGTCCCACTGGATTTTGCCGTCGGGCAGGTGCCTGAACGCGGCGTCAGTCCGAACCCGGGCCAGTTGATCGCGAAGCATGTCCGGGAGGGGGGAGATTTCGGACACCAGCTTTTCAAACCGGCGCTGGCCCTGCAGGGCGGCGATTAAGGAACTCAGGCGGGAAACTTGCGACTCGACAGCTGGGAGGTCAACCGGCGTCCAACTCTCCGCAAAAATGGATTTGAAGATCAAGCCGTCTCCCCGATCAGCCGTGAAAATCCTGAGCAACGGCGCGAGGAGAGCCGGCGCGTCCTGGCCATACTGACTGACGAGCGCATGCATCTGCGATTTCTCAGGATCGTATGCCCGCGGGTTCCACAGATAGTCGGCCACGGTCTGGAGGGGAATCAGGGTGGCATGCGCTTGATTCATGGGATTGGAAAACAAGCCCTGGGTCGCGGCGAAAAGTCCGGCCTCCCGCCCACGCAGAGGATCCAGGTTCAGCCACCACGGGTTGCTGTCATTCGTGGGATAGTTGTCCCACACGAGAGGTTTACGGCGAATGTAGCCGCCCCATTCCTCAGCTTGAGCCGCCGTGATGGTCTGCGGGATGACTTCTGTTCCCGTCCAATCCAGCGGGGTCTCGGGATTGACGCCCGCCCCTAGTTCACGAATGTAGTCGCGATTGCCCCACTCGTTGGTGTAGGTGGTGGGACAAACCGTCAAGCGATTCTTTGGGGAGAGCGACTTGAGATGATCGTACAAGCGGTTAATCAGTTGGATATGCGCCTGGGCGAGCGTCTTGAAGCGGGCCTTATCCTCGGGATGCACCAGATCCTGTGGAACGTCGTCGAGGAAGAGGGCGAAATTCGAGATCCCCAGCTTGCCAACACTTTCCAACTTGTGGGCGAGAGTCTGGAAATCCGCCTCGCTGGAATAGATCATCGAAAGACCGGGGCTGATGGCGAAGCTGAGGGCAACGAAGTTCTCTTTCGCGGTGTCTGCAAGTTCGCCCATCCGCTTCAGTTGCTCGGGTGGATAAGGCTCGCGCCAGAGCTTGCGGTGATAGGGATCATCCTTCGGCCCGTAAATGTAGATGTTCATTCCGTGCTGTCCCTCGAAGCGCAACACGTCAAGCCGGTCGGCGTGGCTCCAGGGCGGTCCGTAGAAGCCTTCCACAATGCCGCGGATGGGGAAGGACGGATAATCGGCGATCACCGCTTCCGCGCCGTTCTCTTGCAAGCGCACGGATTGCGGCCGAGGGACGAGATCCGTCGAGAGCTTCGAGGCCCCGGTTGCCAGAAGGTCCGGAATCCGCAGCAGGGCATTGTGAAGACCGGTGGCCGAGGCCGCCTGAATGCGAATGCGATTGGGCCGAGGACTAAGTGAAGCAGCACCACGCGAATAAGAGCAGCGCAGAACA
The DNA here is from genome assembly GCA_050014475.1 of Terriglobales bacterium. Classification (GTDB taxonomy): domain Bacteria; phylum Acidobacteriota; class Terriglobia; order Terriglobales; family Acidobacteriaceae; genus Acidiflorens. The sequence goes on from JBEKDG010000003.1 coordinate 82,716, forward strand.
TAGCCTTCGTTAGCCAGTTCCGCCGTGGGTTCAACCTCGGAGCCGCGGGCTTCCCGCTTGAGTTCGGAAAGGAAGGCGCTGGGATCGGCTACGCTGTCCAACTGGATCCGTAAGCCGCCGGCATCGCGCTGTGGGCCGGTGTTTCGCGCGACATCGCCCGAGAAGCGCAGGAGCACGCCATTTTGCGATGCAAGCTCGCGCAACTGACGCTGAATCCGGCTGTCGACCTCACTGCGGGAAACAACCGTCCAATCCGCCTTCACTCGCCCCGTTGCGAACAGAGTGAAGAGCGTGACGACCAAGACAACAACCAGTGCTAGCCTGCCGCGCATAGGGGACGACTCTCAGTTCTTGCCCAACGCCGCGGCGATCGCCTTCTCAGCCAGAGGCGCCATCACGGCATAGCCAGCTTTGTTCGGGTGGACTCCGTCCTCGGACAGTTCCGCCTTCAGACCGCGCTTGTCATTCGCCATGGCCGAGTGGTAGTCGAGGAAAACCAGCCCCTCCTTCGCGGCGTAGTCTTTCATCCAGTCATTTAAAGCGCGAATCTTTTCCACCGGCGCCAGGTCTGGCCTCCACGGATATTGGAAAGCCGGTACGAGTGAAGAAAGAACCACGCGGATTCCGTTTCGCTTCGCAAGGTCCACCATGGACGTCAGATTGTCTTCGATCGCCGCGAGCGTGATGGGGCCGGTGTTTTCCGCGATATCGTTGGTGCCAGCGAGGATCACGACTACTTTGGGCTTCAGCGCTATCACGTCCTGGCGAAAGCGAAGAAGGATCTGCGGCGTGGTTTGCCCACTGATTCCGCGATTCACATAGCTCTTGCCGTGGAAGGAGTCGGACAGTGCCCAGAATTCCGTGATGGAATCGCCCAGGAACACCACTCTCGATTCTCCCTTTGCGGGTGGACCCAGCCTGGCATCGTCTTCCCGATACTTGGCCAAGTCGGGCCAGTCGCGCAATCTCGATTCCATTGCTTGCTGGTCTTCCTTGAGAGACGCACAAGGGTCCGCTGGCTGCTGCGCCGCCGCAGTGGCTGACAGAATCAAGCCGGCCAGAAGAACAAAGATTGGTTTCATAAAGGAACCTACGACCTCGGCTGGGAACGCTCTTGGATCAAGTTCAAATGGAAGACTTGCTTCCGGCCGGTCTGGGGCGCCGTGATAAGCGGTGCCCCGCCGATTGCTCCTGGGGGAGTCATCGGACTAGAAGCTGATCTTGGCTCCAAGTTGCATCTGCCGGCTGGTGTTCGCTTTAATGATTGTGCCAAAGCCACCGTCAGTGTAAATTGCATCTGGCAAACCGAGGTTCGGGTGATTGAACGCGTCCGTGGCGGAAAGCTTAAACTGCAGGTTCCCTCCTTCACCTAGCATCTTAAGAGCGAAGTTCTTAAGCAGCGACAAGTCCACAGTTCGCCAGTTCGGGCCGTAAATGGAATCCCTGCCCACGTTGCCGAAGGTTCCGGCGGTCGGCGTGGCGAACGCCGTGGTGTTAAACCAGCACCCGATTGTCCTGACGGGGATCGGCTTGCCGCCGCTCGGATTGGGACAGCCGCCGCTGGTCGGATTGCCGACCTGGTTCGGACGCCACTGGCCCGAACTGACGCCGGTTTCGTTGTACCCCATGATCACAGTCGTCGGCACGCCGCTGCGCACATGGAAGATCGAGGAAAGCTGCCAGCCGCCGACAATCCCATTCAACACTCCACCCTGGTTGAGGAATTGCTTTCCGTTACCAAAGGGAAGTTCGTACACCACGCTCCCGTTGAAGGTGTGGCGGATGTCGTTGGTTGCCGGACCGTAGTTCGAATTCATGTCGTATGCGTTCTGATAATTCTGCCCGTACCTTTCGGAAGCGCCCGCGCCGCCCCAGCCCGCGCCCGTCATCATATCCAGGACTTTCGCCCACGAATAGTTGGCGGCAAACGACAACCCATGGGCGAACTGCTTCTTGGCAATGACTTGCAGAGCGTTGTAGTTGGAACGGCCATCGAACTCGGAGGCGTTGATCTGCCCAAAGTTCGGATACGGCTGGGTGCCGCTCGGGATCCCCAGCTTGGCGCAGTCTTGGCTCCTGACGCAGTTTTGGTTGATGTCCCTCCCCAGTTGGATATTGACGCCCCGGTTTCCCACATAGCCGACGTCCACCACCACTCCCCGTGCGAACTGGTGCTGGATGTCAAACTGGTATTCGGCGTAGTACTCCATGGGCATCTTCCACGGGGTGTAGTTCACGTTGGTGCCGTTAAACAGGTCGGGCGTCCGGTTCTGATCGGTGGGATAGATCGGCAGCGGGGGTCCGATGCCAAACTGACTGGAATAACAGTTCTGGGTCCCACCATTGGGATCTTGCCAGTTTGGAGTTCGGTTGCCCAGTTGGAAGACCGGCGAGTCCGAACACGACATAGTCCCTGCCGGCACCCAGCCCTGGCCCCAGGCCGCGGCGGGGGCGATCGTGTTCTGTCCGGCAATGATGTTGTAGATTCCGAACCCGCCGCGAATGGACCAATCCTTCCAGGGGGACCATGCCACTCCCACTCGTGGGGCAAAGAAATCGGGGATGGTGTTCGTCATGGCCCGGTGCCCATTTCGACCGCCGTACCACATCGCGCCCAACGTGCCATCGGCCGGATTCGTGATCGAAGGCTGGAAGCTCGAGATCCGATTCTGCACCTCACTCCATCCGCTCTGGATGACATACCGCAACCCCAGAGTCAGCGTCAGATTCGGCTTGACCTTATATTCATCCTGGACGAACGCTTGCGCACTCCACATCCGTCCGCCCGTCTCGGGATTGATGGAGATCCACCAGGAATTCGGCAGCCCGAGGAGAAAGTCGGCGTAACCTTCGCCTTCGCTGGGGATGCTGCCCGAGGGGAGGAGTTGGTCAACAGGATTTTGCGTGAACACCCCGCCCCACCAGAAGCCTCCTTCGTTTGCCGTCCCCCAGCCGGTATTCACCCACCACCGGTCAAACTCGCCGCCGAACTTGAGGATGTGCTTGCCTTTGACCCAGGTGACGGCGTCCGAGGCGATGAAGGTCGTTTCGGCGTCGATCGCGGGGGGGACTATGGGGTTACCGATGTCGGTATTGAGGTTCCCGTTCATCCAGATGTTAGGGAAAAGATCTCCCGCCGGATTGACCAGCCCCAGTTTGGCGGGCCAGCCCTGGTTCTGATTCGCAACGCTGCCGACTCCGTGCATACGGCTGACCGAAAAACGAAATTCGTTCACCACATTCGGGCTGAACGTCCAGACATCCGTAATCTGTCCTTGTGGTTCATCGCCGGACCAGTGTGAGCAGTCAATGGCGCAATTGGGATCGGTCATGGATTGGTCGAAATGCGCGACCAGGACCGAACCGGTAAGCCGGTTCTTGGGGGTGATGTCGTAATCCACTTTTCCGTTAATCCACCGCTGCAGGAGCTTCGGAAAGTCCCAGTTTGACTGCAGGCTGTAGTAGTTGTTGGCGACGCCCGCTTGGGGACGGTTCGGGATGGGAAAGTTCTTCTGGATGTTTACCGCCGCTGGGTCGAATCGATCTTGCGGAATGATGTTGCCGTTGAAGGGCATGCGGCATGTCTGCCCGTCCTTGACCTGCGTCGTGAGCGGATCGTAGATCTGGCCTTGCAGAACTTGCACGCCGGTGCAGGGATTAATGATCGGAGTCACGCCATCCTGCATAAATGCTGGATCTCCCAGGATCGACGAAAAATCGCCCTCGCGGAACCCCAGCCCCCCGTTTGGCTGCGGTCCCGTCGTCGGGTACGAGCGGTAGTCCGGACCAAAGCTGTGAATGGGATTCCTCTCATAGCTGAAAAAGAAGAAGGCCTTGTTTTTCTTGATGGGCCCCCCGATGTTGAAGCCGTATTCGTTCCATCGGACCGCTGGTTTCACGAACGGAGGCGTAGTAAGGGCGAACTTGTTCAATGCGTTCGCTGCATCGTTCTCGATGTACTCATACACGCTGCCGTGAAACTTGCTGCTGCCGCTCTTGGTGATGACGTTGAACACCGAAAGACCGTTGCCATGCTCGGCGCCGAAGTTCGCCGTGGTGAGGCTGACTTCCTGAATCGTCTCGATGGGGGGCGCCAACATATCGGGGTTCGACGACTGTCCCAGCATGGCGATACCGCCGTCAATCTGCCAATTGGAAAAGTATGGCTGCTGGCCGTTAACCCCGATGCCCTGGCCACTGGACTGTTGCCCGCTGCCGGGATTCACTCCGGGCAGGGCCGCAAACAGGTCCTGCCAGTTGCGATTGATGCTGGGAGCAGAACTGACGAAGGCAGCAGTGAGAGTCGTGTTTTTTTCGGCGGACTCCGTCTGGACCAGCGGTGCATCGCCGATCACCGTGACCTTTTCCGAGGCGGCTCCGACTTCCAGCGCGGCATTGACCGTGATGGTTTGCAGGTACAGAGTGATGCCGGAGCGGGTAAGGGTCTTGAAGGCCTCCTTGGCAAAAGTCACGGTGTAGTCACCCGGCTGCACGAAGGGTACGTCGTACACGCCCGACGCGTCGCTGGTGGCCGTGCGGCTCACGCCCGTCGCGACGTTGGTGAGGGTGACTTTGACCCCCTCGATCACCGCCTGGGATTGGTCCGTCACCGTTCCGCGGATTTCTCCGCTTTGCCGACCCTGGGCCACAGCCCGGTTCAACAATAATGAGGAAACCAACAGAACCAAGATGAGAGCAAAACGCAACTTTGGGCTAAGGAATGACATCGCCAGTTTCTCCTTTGCGCAAACCAATCGGACTTGGACAGCTTCAGTTGTAAAAAATTTCAACCATCAAAACGTACTCCAATTCGGGAGCACATCCCGTCCTCGATGCAGGAATGGACACACGCTGAGACTACCTTTCTCTGCTGTCCCTGCCGGTGGCGTCAAGTTCGAAACAGTTCAGTGACAGGTTTGAAACAAGATCGCAGGCAGTTTCTGGGCGGCAGCGATGGCGGACTACCAGATTTTGGAGGAAGTTAGGTTCGACGCAGATGCAACCTACATCCATTCATAGATGCCGGCGGGCAGTACGCAATTTCCATGAGGCGCGGACAGTGCCACGGAAACACTCGTGCTACTCTACCGCTGACTTGGGAGCGCGCATGTCCAGAATCTTAAACGTGGCAGTCTTTTTTCTGATGTTCTTCTCTTTTGCGTTCGTCAATCTCTTCGCTCAGGAGGCATCTCCGTTCCACAGCGCGAGATCCGAGAGCACCTCGCCCGCGCTCAGCAGGCTATGGCCGATAAGCAGCTTGATGCAGCGATTCGCGAGTTGAATGCCGTTCTCGCGCTCGATCCCAAGAACGTCGAGGCGCGCGGGAATCTGGGTGTCGTTCAGTTCTTACAGGGGAACTTTGCCGAAGCGAGTCAAAATCTTCGACAGGCACTGCGGCTCCAGCCTTCCCTCTGGAAAGCGCAGGCGATCCTCGGCTTATGCGAAAAGGCCCAAGGAAGAGTCAACTCCGCGAAAACGCTCCTGGAAAAGTCGTTTCCGCATCTGCAGGATCCGAAATTGCAGATTCGCGCCGGGATGGCTCTGGCCGAACTCGATTATCAGCAGCAGGATCTGGAGAAGACTTCGGCGGTTCTGGGCGTGCTTCAGAAGCTGGACCCGGCGAACGTGGACGTTCTCTATGTTGTCTACCGAGTCCACACGGACCTGGCGGAACAGGCCCGCGACAACCTTGCCCTGATCGCCCCCAATTCCGCCCGGATGCACCAGTTCCTTGCCCAGCACCTGGTCACTGAGGGAGATGCCAAGGGTGCCGTAGAGCAGTATAGGGAGGCTCTTCGGATCGATCCGCGTCTCCCCCCGGGGCACATTTTGAGCTGGGGGAAGCCATTCTGCAGGATTCCATGTCGGAGCAGTCGCAACAGAATGCGCAAAGAGAGTTCGAGACCGCACTGGCAGTCAATCCTGGCGATGCAAAGGCGGAATGCCGACTGGGCGCGCTGTTCAGCTTGCGCGGCGATATGGATGCTGCCCTCAGCCATTACGGGCGCGCCGCGGAGCGGGCGCCTGACGATCCGGAAGCGCAGGTCGGCCTGGGCAAGGTGCTGATGTCCACCGGCCAGCCCGAGAAGGCCCTGGAACACCTGCTCAATGCCGTTCGTGTCGATCCGCTGAATGCGGAAGCGCACTATCGGCTTTCGCAGGCGTATCGGCAATTGGGGCGCATTTCCGAGGCCGAGAGCGAGGTCGCAACGTTCAAGCAATTGCGGAAGGTCAAGGAACGGCTGCGTTCGGCCTATGCGCGGGTCTATAAAGAGTCCGGAAGTTCTCAGGCGCTCAACCCCGACATCCCGCAATAGTGTCCGTCGAAATCGGGGACGGACTTGCCCGTCACCCGGCGGTTATGTGCCTGTTTCGAACCTGTTCGCGGTGCCAGGCCAACCTGTCGCAAGAAACGGTTTGCGCCTCAAGTCGGCGTCCCTTCCCGCCCGGGGGGGTATGTTAACATTCGGTACCGGAGTTGAATGTGGCACATGCCCCATCCTCGCTTGGGACTCCAGGTCCAGGGGCGAGTCATGCCGAATCGGGAATAACCGACGCCCTCGTTCGTGAAGAATTAGATCGGGTGCTTGCCAGCCACGAGTTTCAGTCCAGCAAGCTCTGCCAGAGTTTCCTGCGCTATGTGGTCGAGAACACCCTGAACGGGCACACCGATAGTCTCAAGGAACGGACGATCGGAATTGAGGTGTTTGCCAAGCCGACGTCGTACGACCCCAGCGAAGATGCCGGGGTTCGGGTCAAAGCCGGCGAGGTCCGAAAACGACTGCGTTCCTACTACCTGAGTAGCCCTGCCGATGCCCAGTTGTTAATCGATTTGCCTGCGGGCACGTATATTCCGGAGTTCCGCCGGCTCAAGTGCGAAGAACAGCCCGCCCCGGCGAAGTCCTGGGTTCGGTCACGGTTATTTTTGACCACCTCGTCGAGTGTGGTCCTTCTGGGCCTGGCGATGTCAGCATTTTTCTGGCTGCGCCCGCATCCCGGGGCAGATTCCCTCGATCAATTCTGGTCGCCAGTCTTTCAGAGCCACAAGGCGGTCTTTGTGTGTACTGCGCCGGTGCCCGTGTACTCTGACGTTCGGAATCCTGGCGGTGAGCACCCCACGCGGGTTGAAGATTTCGTCCTGATCCCGAACCGCTTTGTCGCCGTCAGTGACGTCAACTCCGCAACCCAAATCGCCGAAATGTTCGGCCGGATGGGAGAGCCCTACAAGCTTCGAATTGGAAATGACGTCTCCTTCCGCGACCTGCGTACGACGCCGGCTGTCCTGGTCGGCTTCTCCTATACCCAGTGGCATGAAATCGGCGAGCACTTTCGTTACTCCATCGATTTATCCCACCGGCCCTTCGGGGTTTCGCAAGATGGCGCTCTCACCGATTGGACAATTAAAACCCACCCCGACGACCCCGAACTGAATGAGGATTACGCGATAGTGTCGCGTGTCTTTTATCCGGGTACGAATAGCATCATCGTCGAAATCACCGGCATTTCCCATTACGGCACGGAAGCGGCTGCCGATCTGGTGACGAATCCAGCGCTTCTCCAGGAGGCGCTCCGCAGATTACCAGCGGGATGGCAGCAGAAAAATGTTCAGATCGTTCTGCATGTCGAAGTGATTTCGGGCTCCCCCTCTGTCCCCACCGTCGTCGCTACTCACGTGTGGTAATCGCAACGGCTGGGATTTCCCAAGGAACTTACGCAGGCAAGTGCGCACCGTTAATAGGTCGTGGATTCGGACGTTCTCGGCTCTCACCTAACCCTTGGGCCTCCCCTACCAGCCCGCTCCTCCAGCACTCAACACTTCTCTACTCATGACTTTCAAGGAAGTACAGTCTCACCATTGCGTCAGCGGCCTCGTGCTCGCCGAAGTCTTCGCGCCCGCCGTGACTAGTCCGACACAGCTACGCCTTGACGTATCGCTCGCTGTTCGGTTTCGATCCGCTCACAGCGAAGAACAAAATGTAGAGATAGCAAATCGTGGCCACGACAAGTGCGTAGTGAATGCCTTGACCCCAACTCGTCTCGCCTTGCATCATTGCCGGGTAGTAAGCACGATTGATGAGGTCTGCAGCTTTGCCGACCAGCCATGGAATGATGGCGCCGCCCACGATCGCCATGTTCAAGATGCCGGAGCCGTCTCCGGTGAGCGGTCCGAGTTCCGCGATCCCCATGGTGAAAATACACGGGAACATAACTGAGTTGAACAAGCCCACCGCCAGGATGGACCACATGGCGACATGCCCGGTTGTCAGAACCGAAACGCTAACCAGCAGAGCGGCCATAACTGCGAACAGCGCCAGCAGTTTGCCTGGTTTGACCTTCTGCAGAATTGCCGACCCGACAAACCTCCCAATCATGGCGCCGAGCCAATACAGAGATATGTACCTGGCCGCCTCTCCCAATGCTGCGTGATAGCGGGTAGCTGGGTCGGCGATGCTCGACGCGAATCCACCAATGCTGGGCAGGGCCAGGTAGTTGGCGATGGAACTCCCAATCGCAACTTCGCCGCCGACGTACACGAAAATCCCAATCGCCCCGAAGACAAGATTCGGGTGTTTCCAAAGAGAGTCGTTTACCTTTTCGCCGATGCGGTGTTCGGCTGACTCGATTTTGGGGAGTTTCGACATGCCAATTCCGATCGCCAGAATGCATAACGCCACCGCGAAAAAGTACACGTACAACTTGACAATGGCGTTTGCTTCTTGCGAGGTACTCTGAGCAATCGCAGCGGATGTCGTTCCGAGAATGACGCGCGCCCCGACCCAGGGGAACACCGCGGTGCCTAGCGAATTGAAGGCCTGAGTGAGATTCAGGCGACTCGAGGCGGTTTGCGGGTTTCCCAGTACTGCCACGTAAGGATTCGCCGCCACCTGGAGAATCGTGATTCCGGTCGCCAGCACGATGAGGGCCGCCAGGAAGAACGGAAACGAAGGGATTTTTGCTGCTGGATAGAACCCAAGACATGCCACGACCATCGTCAACAATCCCACGACGATCGCCTTCTTGTATCCGAGCCAGTCGATGATTTTGGCCGATGGAATCGAAAAGACAAAGTAGGCAGAGAAAAAGGCGGTCTGAATCAGCATGCTCGCGGCAAGTCTGAGGTTGAAGACATGTTGAGCATAGGGGATCAGCACGTCATTCAGGGAGGTGAGCGAGCCCCACATGAAGAACAGCGTGGTTACAATGACCAGCGGCCCTCGATAAGCTGTGGGTGGCGCCTTCGTAAACGTTTGTGCTTGAGTTCCTATACTAACGCCTGGAGCCATTGGCCTCCGTTCTTCTCTAGTTCCGCAGTGACAGCATTACCCGGCAGGACTACCGTTGGGCAAGCATCATACCATCGATCATCGCGGGATTGTGGTCAGCGAACCCATCGGTGCGCTGGCGCATCTGCAACTTGGACGCGCCTACGTACTCGCAGGCGACAAGGACAAGGCGCTCGCCGCCTACAAAGACTTCCTCACCCTCTGGAAAAACGCCGACCCCGACATCCCCATCCTGAAGGAGGCCAAGGCGGAGTACGCGAAGCTGCAGTAATTCCGACGCTCAAGCCTTAACAGCAGCTTAAAGGCAGATGGATACTTGGCGATCTACCCGCCAGCCGGGAAGTACCCTTCGCAACCGATGATTGACGTCTCTTGGGATTGCGCCCGAGTCTGACGGGCTATCCGGAGACTGAGACAGCCGCGATTCCGAAACCGGACTGCATGTTGGGCTCCGTCGGCGAGCGTTCAAGCTGCCCGAAATCCCCTTCACCGTCAGCTTTGCAAGTACCTGAATCTATGCGGTCACAAAATCCGCGGCTCTGCTGCCCACAAACTTGGTGTTTGTGGGCGAACAATAAGAGGACTCACCTAGTCTTGCGTCCAGTTCCGGTTAAGTGTGGCCAGGGTTCACAATAGGTCATCCTGGAACGTGGCGGCCGTTGTCTTTGGAATGTCGGGACCCAGGCTTCGCCTGCGCAATGGAAGGCTTACTTCCATTCAAAGGTCACTATCGATTGGGAAGGCAGAGTGTAATTGAAGTAGTCGCCCTTCCAACTCACGGAGAAGTTCTCCGGCGCACTCCCTGAGTTCAGCGCGAACAGGACGATCGAGCCATCGGGATTCTGAAAAGCAACATCCTCGATTCCGCCTGCGTTGAACGTGTTGGAATCGATGCGGTGGGCGCCGGGAACGACAAACTTATCCAAATGTCCGAGCACGTAATATTCAACGTTGTAGGTGATGGTCGCCGGAGATGTGCGGGTGTCAATGGTCACCACCCCTCGGCAACTCGAGCAGCCGCCGTTCGTCGGTCCGGAGTTCTGATCAAGGGCGAGGTTCCCCAGCGAAATGCTGCGCGCCCAGTTGCGGGTCGCGCCAATCAGCAGGTTCTCTGAATTCCACACCAGATCGCCGGCGAAGTTCGACCCCACCGTGCCGCTACATTCCGTGAACCAGATGTCCTTGCCGGGATAGGCGGTCTTCACTGCCGATTGCGCGCTTACATCACCGGCATAACAGTGAAAGGAACTGCCGGCTACATAGGGGGAAGCAGAACTGGCGAGAACGGACTCCGGATAATCTGTGTTGTCCCAGTTATGCTCATAGGCGAGAACCTTGACCGCGCCCAGCCCCTCATTGTTCAGCACTGGCCCAAATTAGCTGGCGATGAAATTGGATTCGTCGCTCGGAGCCAGGTACTCGCTCGGGTAAGAAGTGGTCGAATTCAGCGGTTCGTTCTGCACCGAGGTGGCGTAGACCGGAATTCCCGCCTGCTGGTACGCCTGCAGATAGAGGACGAAATACTGCGCCAGGCTGGGAAAGTGGACCGTGTTCATGTTGCCGCCATTCATCGTCCCGCCGGTCTTCATCCATGCCGGCGGACTCCACGGAACCGCCACCACTTTAGCGGCGGGGTTGATCGCGAGCGCTTGCTGCAGCAAGGGAATGATGTAAGGTACGTCAGGCGCAATGGAGAAATCGGCGAGTTGCGGGTCGGTTTGCCCGGCCGGAACATCGTCATAACTGTAATTGCCGTTTACCGCGAAATCGCTGGCCCCCATCGGTTGGCGAAGGAAACTCAGGCCGATCCCCGCCGTCGGGCTGAACAGTTGCTGCATCAGCGCGGCTCGCTGCGAAGAATTCAGATCGTTCCAGATCACCCAGGCGGAGGAATCGGTTAGCGAGGTGCCGAAGCCGTCGATCAGCTGGTACTGCGTCGCCTCATTCACCGTGATGACCGGCGAGCTCTGGCTCCCGCCCGTCCCGAACGAAACCGTGGGTTCCGGCTGGAGCAGCATGGCCTGGTCACCCGTGGTCACTACAACTTGCGCATTCGGACCCGTCGGCGTAAAAGGCACCGGCTGGTTGCCGCCGCCGCAGGCCGCAAGACTGAGAACCAGATAGCAAACCAGCGACGTCCCAGTGATCCGGCGCCGGAACTGAAAACTTGACGTGGACTTCACCGAACTCACCCTGCTTTCGACCAGACCCATGTGGTCATGGAATCCTTGTCCAGAGCAATGTCCGCCTGCATCGCTCCCATTTGCACGGCTGCCGTCTGGGCGGGTCCCGAGTTGGTCACCACCAGCACCCGTGTTCCATCGGGATTTGCGAAGGCCGCATGGCTGATCCCCGTCAGCGTGCTCTCGGAATCGAAGCGGCGCGCGCCCCGGCGAATGGCCCGCGAAAAATGTGCGAACGCCCAATATTGTCCGCTGCGCGTGATTTCTCTGGTCTGAGAATGGATCGTCACCAGGCCTCCACAAGAGAACGGTCCAATATTCGGACGCCCCTGCTCGTCCAGCGCCAGATTCCAGCCAGTCACCGACCGGCACCAGTTGCGCAGAGCCGCGGTGAAAGTCTGTCCCCACTTTGCCCAGTCGGTCAAATAGTCGGGGCTGGTGTAGTCTGGCCCTCCTTCGGTCCAATACATCTCCGCGTCGGGATGAGCTTCATGCGCCTTAGTCATCATCTCCGGAGTTCCGACATACCCATGCCAGGCAATCGCATTGCAGTACCTGCGCAAGCCTGCGTCATCGAGTTCCGCAACCGCCCGGCCCCACAGGTTGTAGTTGTGATCGAGAATCCAGATCTTCGTCGCGAGGCCCTGCTTTTCCAGCAACGGTCCCAGGTGGTCGCGAACGAACTCAATTTCGTACTCTTGCGGCCAAATGCATGCCGGCATCCGTCCATCCTGGTCGGTGTCCACCTCGTTTTGTGGTGTGACGGCCTGAATCGAAACTCCTTCTTCCGCATAGGCCTGAAGAAACTTCAGGAAGTAACGTGCGTAGGCCGACATGTACCTGCGTCGCATCGAACCGCCCAGCATCGACCCTCCGGACTTCATCCAGCCCGGCGGACTCCACGGCGACGAAAAAAGAAATATCTCGGGATTTACTTTTCGTGCTTCACGCAAGATCGGCAAGATGTACCTCCGGTCCTGCTCAATCGAGAAGCGCTTCAGTTCCGGATCCGGCTCTCCTTCGTCATAGGCGTACGCCTTGGTCGAGTAGTCGCTCGATCCGATGCAGGTGCGGCAAACGTTGAGCCCCATCTCCGCGGGACGAAACAACTCATGAAATAACCGCTCGCGTGCGGACGGCGAGAGCTGGTCGAACGTGTAGCAAGCCGCGTCAGTAAATGCCGCGCCGAAACCCAGAATTGTCTGGAACTCCTTCTCTGGGTTGAGAACAATCGCTTGCTCGGAAGGCTTGGCTGCTGCGGTCCGCCACCGAAGCCCGCTCATGCGGGTAAAGCGATTCTTCTCGCTTGTAACCCAGGCGGCGATCTCTTCCCCTGGCGCTGTGGTGTCCATGCCGAACGCGGGCAACACGCGGGCCGTTGCGGTGGCTGCCAATCCCACCGCCGAGGATCTTAAGAACTCCCGCCTCGTTTTCTCCATCGACATCGCTTTCTCCTGGTTTGTTTGCAATAATGTGCCAGCTCACAACTCATGAATACCGCGTTGCACAGTAACGCGCTTGCAGCCGGGGTTCTCTATGCCATCCGCACTGAAACGGTTTCTCTTGCTGTACGCGCTCATCACTGGCCTGGCCGTAACCTGCGGCTCTCAAGCCACTCCGGCCCCCACAAAAACCGACGGCTGGAAGCTGGTCTGGAGCGACGAATTCGACGGCCCCAACGGATCCGCCGTCGATCGCTCCAAGTGGGTTCTCGAAACCGGGGGCGAGGGCTGGGGTAACCAGGAGCTTGAGTACTACACCGATCGCAGCGAGAACGCGTCGGTGCGCGACGGCAACCTGGTCATCAAAGCGATCTCCGAAAAATACACCGGCGCCGTCACAAGAAACTACACCTCGGCGCGTCTCAAGACCCTCGGCAAATTCTCCCAAACCTACGGGCGCTTCGAAGCCCGCATCAAAATTCCGTCCGGACAGGGCTTCTGGCCCGCCTTCTGGATGCTCGGCGACGACATCGACAAAGTCGGCTGGCCCGCGTGCGGCGAAATCGACATCATGGAAAACATCGGTAAGGAGCCCGCCATCATTCATGGTTCGATTCACGGCCCTGGATACGTCGGCGACACAGGTATCGAGGCGCCTTACACTCTCCCCGGCAAGCAGCGCTTCGCCGAGGACTTCCACGTCTTCGCCATCGAGTGGGACCCTGACTCCGTCAGCTTCTTCGTCGATCAGAACCTCTACGTGCGCCGCACGCGCACGAATCTTCAGCCCGGATGGAAATGGGTTTTCGACAAGCCCTTCTTTCTGATCCTTAACCTGGCGGTGGGCGGCGACTGGCCCGGAAACCCGGACTCCACCACCGTGTTTCCGCAAACCATGCTGGTCGATTACGTGCGCGTCTACCAGCGGTCCGAGCCCGCGAAAAAGGAATCGGCAAAGCCCTGAAGTTCTCTGACCACGGTCCACTTCTTACTCCGCCTACAACACGCGAGCCGGACCAGTCGACTCGCGCACGACTAACTCCGGCGCCAGCGAAATCAGCGGCGGCGCTTTTCCATGGCCATTGGAAATCCGCATCAGCAACTGCTTGGCGGCCATCTCTCCCATCTGCCGCAGCGGTTGCCGCACCGTGGTGAGTCGTGGAGTCAGATACGCTGCCGCTTGGATATCGTCAAAGCCCACCACCGAAACATCTTCTGGAACGCGCAATCCCGCGTCGCGAAATGCGCGCACCGCGCCGATCGCCGAAATATCGTTGAAGGCGAACAACGCGGTAAACGGCTCCCGCGTCGCCAACAATTCCTGCGCGGTTACGTAGCCTTCTTCCGGAACCGAAGGCCCAGGATTTTCCGCGTCACGTTGTAATTGAATCGTTAGCTCAGGACGCACCTCAATGCCAAGTTTCGTTGCCGCTTGCAGAATGCCCCTCCACCGATACTCCGTATCCGAGCTGCCGCGATGCCCTTTAAAGAACGCGATGCGCCGGTGTCCAAGCCCGACCAGATGTTCGAGCGCAGCAAAGGTCGCCTTCTTGTTATCGACCACGATGTTGCTCACGCCCGGCACCCGATGATGTCCCGAGATTGCGACCACCGGCACCGGCAGCGCCTGCACCACCGGAGTATTCAGGAGAATCAGGCCTTCGACCGCGCGGTCGATCAGCATGCGCGGATATTCCTGAATCAAATCCGGCTTGCCGCGATGGCTCGCCACAAAATAGAAGTAGCCCTCGCTCAGCAACTGGTCTTCGATCCCGCGCATGATCGACGCCGCATAGCCTTCGCTGATCTCCGGCACGAGCACGCCCACCATGAATCCGCGCTTGAGGCTCAAAGACCGGGCAAAGAAATTCGGACGATACTGCAGCTTCCGCGCCGCCTGCAGCACTCGATCTTTTGTATGCTTCGGAATCGCCTTGGCCGCCGGCGAATCATTGATCACTACCGAGACCGTGGCTGGTGACAGCTTCAGATACTCCGCGAGCGACCGCAGACTCACCGGCTTCGCGGGTAGAGCCGCTCCCAAACCGTTGCTGTTGCGCGCTCTTTTCATTGGGCGTTCAAGAATAGCAGCTTCCAATTTTTCATAGTCCGACTCCGGTCAGAAATCTCTTGACAGCGGGCACGGTCCGGATGCCTAATGTCGGACGGCCAATACTAAACCGCTTTTGTGCTTAACTAAAGCGGTTATTTTAGTGGGGAATGTGATTGGCGCCACAGACGAATGTTGAGCGTCTTGCGAACAATCGATCTGCCCCACGTCGCCAACAGCAATTCGCCCAGGAGGGAACCCATGTTGCGTCCGTCCCAGACTAGCGTTGTTACCATTGCCAGCCGCAGCCTCATGATTGCTCTGATCGCTGCCGCGATCGCCTGCCTCACGTGCGCGCCCCTGCTGGCGCAAGTCACATCCGGTACCATCTTCGGTGCCGTCAAAGATCCCAGCGGCGCCATGGTCAAGGACGCCTCCGTCACCATCGCGAATCCCGCGAACGGGATCACGCGCACAGTCACGACCGGCAGTGACGGCGCTTTCGTCGCGCCCAACCTGTACCCGGGAACCTATACCGTCACGGTCGAAGCGAAGGGCTTCAAGAAGTCGGAGACGACCGGGGTTGTGCTCAGCGCCGCCGACAAGCTGAACGCTGGCGAAATTGTGCTCGCGATGGGAGCGGCCACCGAGTCAGTAACCGTCACCGCCGACGCCGGCCAGATCCAGTTGCAGTCCAACTCCGGCGAGCGCTCCGACCTGATCACCAGCAAGCAGCTCAATGACGTCGCCCTTAACGGCCGCATGGTTCTCGACTACATGAAGCTGATCCCCGGCGTGATCAGCTCGTTTGACGGCTCGGCGGTCACAACCTATGGAATCGGTGCATTCAACATCAACGGCACACGCGCCAACCAACACGAATACACGATTGACGGCGCATCCAACGTGGATACCGGAGACAATGCCACTACCCACGTTACTCTGAATCCCGACGCCATCGCTGAGATGAAGGTGCTCACGTCCAACTACCAGGCCGAGTTCGGCAAGGCCGGCGGCGGACAGATTGCCGTTACCACCAAGAGCGGAACCAACCAGTGGCACGGCGACGCCCGTTTCTTCCATCGTCATGAAGGCTTCAACGCCAATAATTGGTTTGCCAATAATCTGGGAAAGGACCCAACGACCGGGAAAGACATCTCACCCCGGGCACTGTATCGCTACAACTACGTCGGTTATCAAATCGGCGGGCCGATCAAGAAAGACAAGCTCTTCTTCTTCTGGGGCCAGGAGTACTACCGGCAACTGATTCCGACGGGAGGGATAGACCAATTTCGCACTCCAACAGCCCTGGAGAGACAGGGCGACTTCTCTAAGTCCGTTGACGGCAACGGCGTCCCGCTGACCATCTATAACCCGGCGACCGGTCTGCCCTTCCCGGGCAACAAGATTGACCCCAGCACGCTGCCCGCGGCGCAGCAGGCCTTATTTAACGAGGTATCCAAGGTGCTCTCGCTGTATGCGTTGCCCAACGTTACCGGCCAGAACAATTACAACTACTCCACGCAGCTTTCCTACAGCAACCCCCGCCGCGAGGACATCCTGCGCGTTGACTACCAACTCAACGGCAAGAACCGTTTCTATGGCCGCTGGATCAATAACGCAAACAGTTCTCAGTCTCCGATGGAGCAATGGAACCTGAACTGCATGGGGATGCTCCAGCTGCCCGGTGGCTGCACGGGCAAGAACCCATCCTGGAACCTGTCGCTGGATCTGGTCACTACCCTCAGCCCGACGCTGTTGAACGAAGTATCGCTGGGGCCGAGCGTAAACCGCTCCTCATGGAGTGGCACGAACGGCAACCTGTCGGTCGGAAAGAACAACATCAACCTGCCGATGCTCTTTCCGGTCCCGCCCAGCACCTCGATTCCGGACATGAGTTTCCAAGGCAACGCCAACCTCAACTATCCCTGGTCGTATTTTGGCGCCAATCCCTGGTACCAGGCCAATACCACGATCAACTTCAACGACAACGTGACCAAAATCCTTAACAATCACACGCTGAAGTTCGGGATTTTTTACCAGCGCAGCCGCAAGGACCAGATCGGCTGGGGTAACTCAAACGGCCAATACACCTTCGACAACTGCGCGACCTCCAGCAACCCGGTGGGTTGCTCGGACAATCTCTCCGGCATGGGCTACGCGAGCGCGCTGTTGGGATACTTCAGATCCTTCGATCAATCCAGCGCCCGTCCGATCGGCTACTTCCGCTATAACCAACTGGAGTTTTACGCACAGGATACCTGGAAGGCGACCTCCCGCCTAACGCTCGACTACGGGATGCGCTTCGCCTGGATCCCACCGCAGTACGACGCCAAGAACCAGATCGCTCTCTTCGTGCCCGCCCTCTATGACCCAACGAAGGCTGTGCAGATTGACGCGAATGGCAACATCATTCCCGGCAGCGGGAATCCTCTGGACGGAATGGGGTACAGCGCCAATGGCACGCTTCCCAAGGGAGGCTGGGACAGCCGTCACATCATGCCGGAGCCGCGTTTGGGCTTCGCCTATGAACTGACTGGCGATCACAAAACCGTGCTTCGGGGCGGCTTCGGCACCTCCCACGACCGCGAGCAGGGAAATCTGGTCTTCAATACCGTGTTCGGCAATCCGGCGAAGGTCGTCACTCCGACCGTGAGCAACGGCAACATGCTCAACATTTCCAGCCTGCCTCAGTCTGCGCCTGGGGTGCTGAGCGGCATCTACGGTGCTCAGACGACCGGCAAGGTGCCGGTTGTGTACAGCTATAGCCTCGGTGTGCAGCGCGAGTTGGGCCGGGGCACAACCCTCGATGTGGCCTATGTGGGCACGCTCGGACGTCACATGGTCACCGCTCGCGACCTCAATGCCATTCCTTTCGGCACCACCTTTACCGCCGCCGCCCAGAATCCGGCGAACTTCGCCGGCGGGGTTGTGCCTAGCGTGGAACCTTATCTTCCTCCGGAATACACGGCGGCTGGATACAACTTCAGCGGACAGTATGCCTACCCCACCAACTACTTGGTTCCCTACAAGGGATACGGCCAGATGGAGTACTACCAGTTCGACGGAACCTCCAACTACAACTCGCTGCAGGTTTCCATGCAGCGCCGCTTCAGCAAGGGCCTGACCTTCGGTGCAGCCTATACCTGGTCGCATGCGCTCACCACGGCGAATGCCGACGAAGATTTTCAATACACCCAGAACGTCCGCGCGCTTGACTACCGCAATGCGAGCTGGGACCGCAAGCAAGTGCTGGCCGTGAGCTATGTTTACGATCTGCCGAGCGTCACGAAGCGCCTCGGCGGACCAAAGTGGCTGTCGTACGTCACCGATAACTTCCAGTTATCGGGCGTGTCCCAGTTCATGACGGGTGCGCCGCTGCAGGATTATCCCCCCGGCGGAAGCCTGGCGCTGTGGGTGCCAGGCAACCAGTTGACCGGCTCCGATCAGTGGGGCAAGCTCCCGCCCGCGTGGATCGGCTTGGACCAGACCGGAAAGCTCAACCTTCCGTCTAACCTCATCCTTCCGACCATCGGTAAGCCCTTCCCGGGGTCGCGCGCCACCATCCGCGGGGGTGGAATGCAGAACTGGGATATGTCGCTGTTCAAGAACATCCCGCTGGGATCGAACGAGGCGCGCTATATCCAGCTCCGCGGGGAAGCATTCAACATCTTCAATCATCCGAACTTCCAAGACCGGGCGATCTCGGCGAACCTGACGCTGCCTAGCTGTAACGCGAGCGGCTGCACGCCAATGTCGATCACCAAGGGAAACAATTTCGGTCAGTACACCTCACAGTACTCCGGCGTTGGCGGTCCGCGCGTGATCCAGCTCGCCGTCAAAATCTATTTCTAGAATGTACATCGCTACTCAGCCCGCGGCTTCGGCCGCGGGCTTTTTTCCAGCGTGAACTACAATTTCTGCCGAGGTCGTCATGACACGCAAGCTGAAATTTGTCGTCATTCTTCTTCTGGTTTCTTTCCTTGCCTGGGCCCAGGCGCCTTCTGCTTCCACTCCTGGCATCGAAGCCCGCGCGGACGCGATGCTCAAACAACTCTCGCTTGAAGAGAAAATCGATCTCATCGGCGGCGTCGACGAGTTCTACATTCGCGAGATCAAGCATATTGGCCTGCCCGCGCTGAAGATGGCCGACGGCCCGTTTGGCGTCCGCAATTATGGACCTTCGACGACCTTCGGCGGCATTGGCCTCGCCGCCACCTGGGACCGGGAGCTCGCCGGACGCATGGGCGCCGTCATCGGCCAGGACGCCCGTGCCCGCGGCGTGCACTTCATGCTCGGGCCGGGCGTCAACATTTCGCGCGCGCCTTTGTGTGGACGAAACTTTGAATACTACGGCGAAGATCCTTTCCTCGCCTCGCGCACCGCCGTCGCCTACATCCAAGGCATGCAGAGTCAGGGCGTGAGCGCCACCATCAAGCACTACATGGGCAACAACCAGGAATTCCTGCGCCATGACGCCGATTCCATCATCGACGAGCGCACCATGCGCGAAATCTATCTGCCCGCCTTCGAAGCAGCGGTGAAGGAAGCGCACGTCGGCGCCATCATGGATTCCTACAACCTCATCAACGGCCAGCACGCAACCCAGAACGGTTTTCTGAATAATGATGTCGCGAAGAAAGAGTGGGGCTTTGAGGGCATCATCATGTCCGACTGGGATGCGACCTACGACGGCGTGGCTGCGGCCAACGGCGGGCTCGATCTCGAAATGCCGGCGGGGAAATTCATGAATCGCGCCAACCTCCTCCCGGCCGTGAAGTCTGGCAAGGTCAGCGAGGCTACGATTGACGACAAGGTCCGCCGCATCCTGCGCACCGCCATTCGCTTCGGCTGGCTCGATCGCGACCAGACGGATTTGTCCGTGCCGCTGTACAACGAGCACGGCGGACAGGTCGCGCTCGAAGCCGCGCGCTCCGGCATGGTGCTGCTCAAAAACGACAGCAACCTTCTTCCACTCGACAAAACGAAAATCAAGTCGATCGCCGTCATCGGACCGGATGCCTATCCCGCTCCGGTGGTCGGCGGAGGCAGCGCAGGCGTGCGTCCGTTCGGCGCCGTGAGCTATCTGGAAGGTCTCGCCGGCTACCTCGGCAGCGGCGCAACCGTCTATTACGATCGCGGAGTTCCATCTCTCGGTGAACTGGCCGATGCCACCGCCTTCTCGACCGATGCAGCAGGCAAAGAGCCGGGCATCAACCTGGAGGCGTTCAACAATATCAATCTAAGTGGCACTCCCTCAGTCCACCGTATCGATCAACACATCAACGCCGATCGCTCGCTTGGCGATGGCGTCAATCAGAACGAAGTGTCGGCCCGCTGGTCGGGATATTTCACGCCCAGCAGTCCCGGCGAGCACATCCTCTTTGTGCAAGGTCCCGGCGAAGGCGGCGGCTACAAGCTATACGTCGACGACAAACTCGTCATCGACACCTGGGAACTTTCCCGCGCGCAGGTGAGCCAGATACGCCTGCCGCTGGCGGCGGGTCCGCACGAAATTCGTTTCGAGTACTCCGTACACTGGAGCTGGGGAGGTCCGATCATAAGACTCGGCATCGTGCGTCCAGACGCGGTTGTGAATGCCGCCGCGAAAGCGCTGGCGTCCAAGGTGGATGCGGTGGTTTTGGCCGTAGGCTTCGATTCCGACAGCGAGAGCGAGGGCGCCGACCGCACCTTCCAACTCCCTCCGGCGCAAGACGAACTCATCAACCAGGTCGCCGCTGCGAATAAGAATACGATCGTCGTTGTAACCTCCGGCGGAGCAGTCGATATGAACGCATGGCTCGATCATGTTCCCGCGCTTTTCGAATCCTGGTACGCGGGGCAGGCGCAAGGCACGGCGCTGGCACAGTTGTTGTTCGGCGAGTACAGTCCTTCGGGCAAGCTGCCCGTCACGTTCGAACGCCGCTGGGAAGACAACCCCGCCCACGATGTTTACTACCCGAAGGCTGGGGACAAAAAGACTCCTTACCCAGAAGGCGTTTTCATCGGATACCGCCACTTCGACAAGGCCGCAGTCAAGCCGCAGTTCCCCTTCGGCTTCGGCCTCTCGTACACCACGTTTGCCTACAAGAATCTTTCCAGCACTCCCGCGCGTGCCTCAGGTGATCAGGTGGTCACCGTCAGCTTCGACGTGACCAACACCGGCCATCGTGCCGGCGCCGAAGTTGCCGAAGTGTACGTAGGCGAACCGCATCCGAGCGTCCCCCGGCCCGTGAAGGAACTGAAAGGATTCGTGAAGGTGCAACTGAATGCGGGCGAAACCCGGCGCATTTCGCTCACGCTCGACCGGAGGGCCTTCGCTTACTACAACGTCAAGAATCATGACTGGACGGTGGACGCTGGAGACTTCAACGTGTATGTCGGAAGTTCCTCCGCGCGGATTGAGCTCACGGACAAAATAACGCGGCAAACTCCGTGAAGCTTGGTGGACAGTGAGTTTGTTCCGGAGCCGCACGCGCCAGCGCAGAATTGCAAACTTAAGTTCGGGCGTAAGCAGTGCCTAAGGAGATCACATTCATGAAAAAGGATCGGTTCTCGCGCCGTGAGTTCTTACAAACAACCGCTGGAGCTGCGGGTGCCACGCTCGCGGCCAATGCCATACTCCTGAATTCCGAACCGCTGTTTGCGTCACTTCCACCCGTAGCCGCGAGCGACAGAGTTCGTTTTGGAATCGTGGGCGTGGGAATGGAAGGCAGTGGCCTGATCACGACGGCTATTCAGCTTCCGGGAGTGGAGTGCGCGGCCGCTTGCGATCTTTACGATGGCCGCCACGAACTGGCCCGGGAACTTGTAGGCAAGCCGATTCCGGCCACGCGCCGCTACAAGGAACTGCTCGACAACAAAGAGATTGATGCGATTGTCGTGGCGGTGCCGGACCACTGGCACAAGCAGATCGTGGTTGACGCGTTGGCGGCCGGTAAGGATGTGTATTGCGAAAAGCCGTTTTCGCATACTCCTGCGGGTGGCTTGGCTATGGTCGAAGCCGCGAAGAAGTCGGACCGGATCGTCATGGTTGGCGCGCAGCGGACGAGTTCGGTCCTATGCGCCAAAGCCCAAGAACTCTACGACCAGGGCGCGATCGGCGCGTTGAGCCTGGTGGAAGCGACCTTGGGACGGAATGATCCCACCGGCGCGTGGGAATATCCGCCGCCCGCGGACTTGTCCCCGGACAATCTGGATTGGGACACGTGGCTCGGAACCGCGCCGAAAAAAGCTTTCGACCCTCTTGTCTTTGCGCGTTGGCGTTGCTGGAAGGAATACGGAACCGGGGTTGCGGGTGACTTGCTCGTGCACCTGATTAGCGGAATGCAGTTCGTTCTCGGGATCAATGAGATTCCCAAGCGTGTGTCAGCCTTTGGAGGAATTTACCGCTGGAAAGACGGACGCAATACGCCCGATGTGCATGCCGTTCTCTTCGAGTACGCCAATGTTCCGGTCTACATGCGCTTGAGCCTGGACACGGAATCCGCCGAAGTTACTCGCTTTATGGGCTCCAAGGGCATCATCGAACTTACGGAGTTTGGGGTCAGTTATTCTCCGCAACCCGGGGTGGATCTCGCTCCCAGCTACTACTCCGGCTCTTTTCCTGCGCGTCTCAAGGCCCCCTATCTCGCCCAGTGGCATCAGGAACACGATCCTAAACCCGGGCGCGAGCCGGCCCCCGAGAGCCTGAGCTTTAAAGGTAACGACTATGACGATTTGCGTCCCCACCTCTGGAAATTCTTCGAGGCCGTCCGGTCGCGCCAGCCGGTGTTGCAAGACGCAGTGTTCGGTCACAACGCGGCCCTCGGCTGCCACATGGCCAATGAGTCCTACTACAGGAAAAAACCGGTGTATTGGGATTCAACTTCGCAAAGTATTAAGTCGTAAGAGCGGGCAGGTTTCTGCCGGGAAAGTTTGGCTGTAAACCACCTAGTTGAAAGGGAGTCGTAGACCTATGAATCTTCGGCGGAGACTATTCGCGCTAACAACGTTGATCCTGATGTTTTCTATGCGGGTTTATTCCGAGCACAAAAGCTCTGCGGACGCAACTGCGTCGGCTCAGTCGTTTCTGGGACGTTGGGATTTGACCCTGAAGACTCCGCTTCGGGAATATCCCTCGTGGTTGGAGATAACCCAGGAAGATGGGCAGCTCAGAGCGCGAATGGTGAGCCGTTGGGGACACGCGCGGCCGCTCCCGAAAATTGAGCTCTCGAATGGCCGCATTATGTTCGTTTCTCCCAAGGAGGAGGAAGACAGGAAAGACGACATGGTCTTTGAGGGCAAGCTCTCCGGGAAGACGCTGGTAGGGACCACGACCGGGCAGGATGGAACTCCGTGGCAATGGACGGGCGTGCGGGCGCCGGATCTGAAGAGGAAGCGCGATCCGAAGTGGGGAAAGCCCATGCAGTTGTTCAATGGCAAGGACCTGAACGGGTGGAGGGCAAGCGATCCGAGCGCAACGGCAACCTGGAAGGTCGAAAACGGAACGCTGGTGAGTCCCGGGCATGGCCCTGAACTTATCTCCGATGCGAAGTTTGAAGATTTCAAATTACATATCGAATTCAATTGCGCGCGAGGATCGAATAGCGGCGTCTACCTGCGCGGCCGGTACGAGGTCCAGATCGAAGACGATCCGGAGCCAGAAGGGCCGAGTATGCGCACCGGAGGCGTGTATGGCTTTTTGGCCCCCTCGCCGGAACAGCCGCGCAGGCCGGGAGAATGGCAGAGCTACGAGATCACGCTCGTCGGACGAGTGGTCACCATTGTGCAGAATGGTCAGACCATTATTGACAAACAGGAAATTCCGGGCATCACAGGCGGAGCTTTGGATAGTCACGAAGCACTACCCGCACCGATCTATCTGCAGGGTAGTGAGGCCGGACACGTCGCTTTTCGGAACATCACGATTACGCCCGCGAGGTAATCTGATCGGGGAAATGTCCCTCCATTGCGCCGCTTTGAGCTCCCGAATCTCATCCAACAGCGGCCTGGCCTTTCCCTGATCTAGAAAGTGGCTGCCGGGCAATGTCGATGAAGCGGAGAAAAGATCATTGCCATCCGGAAGGAGTCCCCGAACCGCGGGTGGAGATGGAGACCGGAAGGCCGTGCCGATTCAAGCACTTTCGGGATCCCGATCCTTCAGTTGGAACGTCCTAAACAGACGGAACATCAGAGGCTCGGAGACATTGTCTCAGGCGTGTTCAGTCCCGTTCTCGCGAAACACTCGAAGCATTTCTCGCTCGAAGACGCGCTGTCGATCGGCGTGGTCCGGACTACGACGACATGAAGCCGCACCTGTGGACGTTCTTCCAGGCCGTCCGTTCGCGCAAGCCGGTGGTTCAGGGCGCAGTTTTCGGCCACCACGCGGCCTTGGCCTGCCACCTGGCCAATGCGGCGTATTTCCGGCAGCAAGGTGTGTATTGGGAGGAGGCTTCCAGGACCATTTAGAGCTATGGCGAGGCTTTGGCGCACAGCATGGACATGGGTTGCGTGGCGTTCGCGGCCTCACCCTGTCCCTCTGAGCACGCCAACTTCGATTGCAACTCGCTGCAGATCTCGGTGCGTAACCGTGAGCTGGGTCTACAACTTGCCCTTCTTCCGGGGTAAGGGGCCGGCTCACACTCTGCTCGGCGGATGGCAGTTTGCCGGCATCATAACCTCGCAAAGCGGCACGCCGTTTTCCGTGACCGAACCGCATCTTTGGGGACACCGCGGGCGTGATGGCCGCCGCGTTTGACTGACTTGCGCTGCTCAGATCTCGGATTCAGTCCAGCAAATCAGCGCCCCATGGCGCGTGCGTGACGGCCGACTCGCCAATGCTCCTCAATCTCTTCCAGAGTGCGGCCCTTGGTTTCCGGCACCAGGTAATAGGAGAAGAGCCAGGCAGCGATCGCCATCACGCCGTAAAGCCAGAAGGTCCAGCTTGGCCCCAGCGCTTGCACCAGCGACAGGAAAGTCAGAGAAACCAACAAATTTGACGCCCAGTTGCTGGTAGCGGCTGTGCCACTCGCCAGGCCGCGGATTTTTAGCGGATAGATTTCTGCAATCAGCAGCCAGAAGATCGGCCCCAGACTGATCGCGAACGAAGCGACGTACGCCATCAGCGTGATTACCGCCACCCAGGCTAGAGTCGTGCTCTGCATCGAAAGCCGGAACGCCAGCCCCAGCACGCCCAGGCTGATGGTCATTCCAATGATGCCAGTCAGCAGCAGCGGACGTCGCCCCACCCGCTCAATCAGCAGCATGGAAACCACTGTCATGATGACGTTCACCAGGCCAATGCCGGCGGTCGCAAGAATCGCCCCGGAAGCGGACGGAATTCCCGCCGCCTGAATAATGTGGGGAGCGTAGTAAATGACGGTGTTGATGCCCGTCACCTGCTGGAAGACGGCCAACCCAACGCCGATGATCAGCGCGGGACGAACTGCGGGCAACAAAAGATCGGAGAACCTTCCGCGCTCACTCGCCACCGAAAGAGTGTTTTGGATGTCCTGAAACTCGGCTTCGATATCTGCGTTTCCACGAATTCGCCGCAGCACCTTGCGGGCGTCATCGGCACGTCCTCGCTCCAGCAACCAGCGCGGGGTCTCCGGCAATGCAATCATGCCCAATCCCAGGAGCAAGCCCGGTATCGCGGCCAGGCCCAGCATCCATCGCCAGCCCTCGCTGCCGGCAAACGCATAGTCCACGATGTACGCTCCCAGGATGCCGATGGTGATCGCCAGCTGGTAGAGTGACGCCTGCCAACCGCGTGCGTTCGCGGGCGAGATCTCCGAGATGTAGACGGGGACGACGGATGACAATCCAATCCCCAGCCCCACGATGAGCCGGCCGGCAACCAGCATTTGTAGCGATCCGGCTACGGCACAGATGATCGCTCCGGCAATGAAAATAATTGATGTGATGAGCAGCGTGAGCCGTCGTCCCAGCCAATCGGCGATGCGGCCACCACTGAGCGCGCCAACTGCGGCCCCCAGCAACACCACGGCCACCACTAGCTCTGTCGGAAACACGGATAAGGCAAACTGTTTTGTGATGAAGAGCACTGCACCGGAGATCACGCCGGTGTCGTATCCGAACAGCAGTCCACCAAGTGCGGCAAAGACAGCCGCAACGTAAACGAATCCGCTGCTCGTTCCCTGTGCTCCTGCCGGACTGGTCTGTAGTTTCGCTTCAGCTCTCGGCGATTCCATTGCTGCAATCTATCAAATGCTGACCAATTTGTGAGCAACAAAAGTGGCAGCCACAGCGAACCACATTCCAGCTGGGCTCGAAAGATCGAATCATTGTCGTAGACGCAACACCGCCCGATTCCCTTACCATGAACACCTCGGGGTCGCACGAATATTGCCAGACGGCAAACCCGATACGACAATCCTTGTATTCTCGCAGGTGCCGAGTTTTGTCGGACCATGCGAGGCCTTAGCCAATTTGGAGACATTGTCTCAGGCGTGTGCACTCCCGTGCTCGCGAAACGCTCGAAGTCGTTCGCACTCGTCGACTCGCTTGCGATCGGGGACTGGGGCGAGTTAGACCCAAGCGATGTCGCGGAGAATGAATACAGTATGGTTCACGGGTTTCGGTTGCTAAGCAGCTACGAGACAGATACTTATGGCCTATTGGCTATTTTCGGCGTTGCGTATTTGCTCAGTTGTGCCTTCCTGCCTCAGTTAGAAGACGCCGCATCCGAGATACGGCAACAGCGTTACGTACGTAACGTAAGCCTCGTGCGACGGCGGCAGCGATGCCCGCAGATTCGAAAGCGAACTGAGTACGCTGAACCCAAGCCCTCTTGCTTGCGTATCCATTTGCTAAGTTTGCGCGACCGCTTTATGTTTCTCGCAGGAAAGAAAACTCATGTCCAGGCGGTCGTCGGTGCTCTCGCCATCGCTGATCCTGTCGTTGCTGCTGACGTGTTTTTGTTCTCTTTTCGCCGCTGCTCAAGCTAAACCAGTTGATGCTGAAGGCCATCCGTGGTGGCAGCACGCCGTGTTTTATGAAATCTATCCCCGCAGTTTTGCGGACAGCAACAACGACGGCGTCGGCGACCTCAACGGCATCAGCTCCAAAATGAGTTACCTGCATGAACTGGGCGTCGACGCCATCTGGATCACTCCCTGCTATCCCTCGCCACAGGTCGATTTCGGCTACGACGTTGCCGACTACCGGAACATCGACCCCATGTACGGGAATCTCACCGACTTCGATCACATGGTTGCCAAAGGCAGGAAACATCATGTCCGCGTCATCCTCGATTTTGTGCCGAATCACACCTCCGACCAGCACCCGTGGTTTCTGGATTCGAAGTCTTCCCGCACCGCTCCGCATCGCGACTGGTACATCTGGCGCGACGGCAAAGCGCCCGGCCAGCCTCCCAACAACTGGATCTCAATTTTCGGCGGCTCGGCGTGGACGCTCGATCCCACGACTAACCAGTACTACTATCATTTCTTCTACGCGCAACAGCCAGACCTGAACTGGCGTAATCCCGCGGTCGAAAAAGCGATGCTCGATACCACGCGCTGGTGGTACAAGCGCGGCGTTTCCGGCTTCCGCCTCGATGCCGTTGACACCCTGTTTGAAGATCCCGTTCTGCACGACAATCCCGTCCTTCCTGGCACCAACAAGCAGGGCGATCCCAACATGGAGAACAAGAACAACACGAACTTTCCCGAGGTTCACGAGGAGTTGCAGAAGCTGCGCAAAGTGGCCGACGAGTCCGGGGCCGTGCTCATCGGCGAAACCTGGACATCCAATGTCGCCGAGCTCGACCGCTATTACGGCCAGGGCGGCAATGAACTCCAGATGCCGATGGACTTCATGTTCACTATGGTCAACAAACTTTCTCCACCGGAATTCCGCCGCCAGCTCGCGGCCGTCGATGGCGCCCACGGCTGGCCCGTGTTCGTGATCGGCAATCACGATATCGTTCGCTCCTACAACCGCTACGGAGACGGCAAGAACAACGACGCCATCGCCAAGCTGATGGGCGCCTTCTACCTGACTCTGCGCGGCACGCCCATCATGTATTACGGCGAAGAAATCGGAATGGAGAACGACGACCCCACCCGCAAGGAAGACGTGAAAGATCCGATCGGCCGCACTGGATGGCCGGAAGAAAAAGGCCGCGACGGCGAACGCACGCCCATGCAGTGGAACACCGCGCCCAACGCCGGATTCAGCAAGAAAGATCCGTGGCTTCCCGTGCCGCCGAGCTACCAGACTCACAACGTGGCGACGGAGGCGAAAGAACCCAACTCCGTTCTGAACCTCTACAAGAAGGTTCTCGCGCTGCGCCACACGAACCAAGCGCTACTCGAAGGCAGCTACACCCCTCTCAACGAAGACGACGCTAACGTGATGTCCTACCTGCGCAGCTACAAGGGAAAAGCCGTGCTGATAGCGCTGAACATGTCGGCCACTCCGCAAAAAACAACCTTCAACCTTGCCGCGCATGGATTCGGCCGGCCCACCCTGAAAGCCCTGATCGCGTCGCCCGAGGCATCGGCAAAAAGCAATGAAGTTAGCCTCGAGCCCTTCGGACTGCTGATCGCGGAAGTGAGTCAATGAAGTCAATCAATGAAGTGAATTACTGAAGCGAGTAAAGAATCGCTTTCCGATTCCGTGAACGCCCGCTTGCTATGCGCCTTGCCCTGACGCGCCGACCTGCGTATCGTTACGGAGTGAAATTTCCGCGATGTAGTGGGATACTGCTCCACTTCACTTCTCTGCCCGGCTGTTTCGGCATTGGTGATCTCGGCCCCTGCGCGTACGAATTCGCCGATTTCCTCTTCGCTAGCGGACAGAAGTTGTGGCAAGTGCTGCCGCTGCATCCCACCGGATACTGCGATTCCCCGTACCAGTGCTTCTCCGCTTTTGCCGGCAACCCGCTGTTGCTCAGTCTTGAGCGCTTGCGCGATCGGGGCTTGCTCCAAGCGTCGGATCTGGACCTGGCTCCGGCGCCGCCGTTTCCCGCAGACTTCGTCGGCTATGGGCCGGTGATCGAATTCCGGATGGCGGCCTTACTCCGGGCGGCGCAGGTTTTCTTCGCCGACGGTTCCCGCGCCGATCGTGCGGCCTTTGACCGCTTTTGCGAAAGCGCCAGTCCATGGCTCGACGACTTCGCGCTTTTCATGGCCTGCAAAGATGCGCACCACGGAACGGTCTGGACGTCATGGGACGCGCAGATTCGTAGACGAGACGCGCATGCCGTGAGCGAGTGGTCAAGGAAACTGGCGCGTGAACAACCGTCTTACGCTGAACCTTGGCATACGCTATGACTACTACACTTGGCCTTACGAAATTCACAACCAGCAGTCGAACTGGGACCCGACGAACGGAACACTGTTCAGACCCGGGAGCACTGAGGCTGCCGGATTGCCGAGAAGCCTGATTAACAACGACAAGAACGACTGGGCGCCGCGCATTGGGTTGGCCTACGATCTGTTGGGCAATGGCAAGACCGTGCTTCGGGGTGGATATGGAATCTTCTACTTCCTCGATCGCGGCGGCGTCGGCAACCAACTCAGTAACAATCCGGAATTTAACGGAGTCTCAAGCTACCTGGCTTGCCCGGGTGGTAACTGTGCCGATCCAACCGGCTATCGCAACACGCTGCGCGGCCAGGGGCCGCAGGGCGATAACAACTGGCTTGATGCCACCGGCGCACTTCCTCCGGACGTAAGCACCGTGGTTGAGAGCAATCCCCAGCACGTAAACGTGATCTACTATCCCAGCAATAGCAAGAACTCGAGCATCCAGCAATGGAACGTTCAGTTCGAACGGGAATTTGCAGGAAATACGGCCTGGCACCTCGCATACGTGGGCACGAAGATGAGCAACCTCGCCACGGCCTTCAACGCGAATCAAACGCCGCTTGGCGGCGGTCCGTCGCGCTGGTCTGGGCGGGGCCGTCAACGAGTACGCTTACATTGGCAGCGGCACCTACAACGGGCTGCAAACCAGTGTGGTCCGCCGCATGGCGACGACCCCGACAACCGGCGCGACTTCCCGGGAGGTTTCCCGGGCGATCCGCGCAACGCCTTCACCGCCAGCGGACGCACCGCCGAACAGCAGGATGTATTCGCGCACGTGTAATCGCTGCTGGCGCTGCGCAAGAACCATGCCGCCCTGCGTACCGGAAAGCAGTGGCACATCGGATGGGACGACAATTACTACGCTTTCCTGCGCGAGTTGCCGGAAGAGAAGCTGCTGGTCGTCTACAACAACGCCCCGAAGACGCTCGAACTCAATATCCCCGTCGATAACACGCCGCTTGAAACCGCGCACCAGCTGCAAACGGTGTTTGGGAATACCTCCGCGGAACTTGTAACCGGCAACCACTCCCACCAGGCGTAAACTCTAGTGTTGAGTAATCTAAAGTGATAGTTTACATTTCTCATATGCGGTTTATCCAAAGAAGACTGGCAGGCGTGCTGCTGGACGCAGCTCGACATTTTCCGGCGGTTGTTGTGACAGGGCCCCGCCGTGTGGGCAAAATCACCCTTCTCCGCAAGCTGTTCCCGAAAGCCCGCTACGTACTGCTTGAAGACACCGACATCCAGGCTCGGGTACGCAGCGATCCGCGTGCATTTCTTGACGAGTTGCGGCCGCCGGTTGTCTTTGACGAGATCCAGAATGCCCCCGAACTGCTCGACTATGTCCGCACCGTGATCGACATGGGGCCCCGCCGCATGGGTCAATGGCTGTTCACGGGTTCCCAGGAAGCTCCCCTCATGCGTGGAATCAGCGAATCGATGGCGGGTCGGGCTGCCATCCTTCAGCTCTTGCCCTTCAGTCTTGCGGAAACCGAGAAAGTAAACCTGCTGCACGGGGGATTCCCAGAGGTGCTCGCTCGCCCCAGGGCTCGCAGCCTTTGGTTCGCTTCCTACATGCAAACGTACTTGGAGAGAGATGTCCGGGCGATTACAAACGTACGAGACTTGGCGACATTTCGCCGCTTTCTCGCTCTTCTGGCCAGTCGTCACGGCCAGGTTCTGAACAGGACCGACCTTGCTGCGCCCCTCGGGGTCTCAATTCCCACGATTGGCGAGTGGCTGCACATCCTTGAAGTGACCGGCCAGATCATTCTCGTGCCGCCGTATTTCGAAAACTTCGGAAAGAGGCTAATCAAGTCGCCGAAAGTGTACTTGGGCGATTCCGGCCTCGCCTGCTACCTGCTGGGCCTGACATCGTCGGCTGAGCTTGAGCGATCTCCCTTCTTAGGGGCCTTGTTCGAAGGCTTCGTCGCAGCGGAAATACTCAAGAGCCAGGCCGACAGTGGAATGCGGAAGGAACTCTATTACTTCCGTGATCAGCAGGGTCTGGAGGTGGACTTCCTCATACCGCGCCCCAACGCCAAACTGTGGCTAGTCGAAACCAAGGCCGCAAAGACCGTTCAGCCTTCCATGGCATCGTCGTTAACTGCTTTGCAACGAGCCCTGCAGAAGCGGTCAGGGCGGCTGATCGTGGTCCATCGAAGGTCTCGATCACAAGTGCCCACGGTAGCGATCGCCAGGGGGGTGGAGGCTCTCGATGTCGAGCAATTCGTCGGGGAACTTGTTCGCACCAAATGAGCGGGGGCGTGCCGCACCTTTCTCGACCTGCCTCAACGCTCTCGCCATCGTTGCATCCTGGTGGTCAGACGCACATCTGGCCCCACATTTGGTTCTGACGGGAAGTGTCGGGCAGCTGGTTAGGTCAAGGGCCAACTGATCGGCCGTCAGTCATCGACTCTGGTTCACGTCTTTTTCTCCCTTTCACTGGCAATGGACCGCTTGGAGTGTGATCACACTGATCTGTGGCGGTGCGGTGGACTGGATCGAAGCTGGTTCTTTCAACGCCAAGCGAGACGCCCTCAGGTCAATCCCGCGGTGTAACAAATTGGTCCGTATTGGTTAGGTTGATTAGCGGGGCGAGTTCAGTCGCTCTTGAGGGTCGACGACCCGCCAAAGATTCCCAGGAGTTTCTCGGGGTGGAGAACGACGTCAGTACCAAATGCTGTTTGATTCTCGTTTAGTAGCACTTTGTGCGTTCATACATGCATATGGTGCAGCGACACTTCTGGCAAGAACTCGTCGCGCAAGCCTGGCGTGAACGCTCCGTGGTCTGGTTGGCGGGAGTCCGCCGTGTTGGGAAGACCTTCCTCTGCCAGAGTCTCCCCAACGTTGAATACTTCGACTGTGAGCTTCCACGCACTCGGCGAATGATGGAAGACCCGCGGGCCTTCCTTAGACGGTTGCATTGCGCCGAACGCTATCCAGAATCGCCAGCCGCTGCCAGACCTGCGTTGCATCAAAGACTCCCTCAACTCCTCGCGGGCTGAAATCGGTGAAAGGCGATTCGATTGCCGGAAAAAGTCTAACTGCAAGGCAAACTTGGAGTAGAATTTGTAACTATCTTGTGGTCCCCGAAAGGCGGTATCAGGACATCGCCTGAGGTTGTAAACCGCAACGGGTCATGCCGCTCGAACCAACAAACATCTGGAGCCAAGGAGTGTGTCATGAATGAAGCAGCCCCTAGCCGCATCGGAGATTACGAAATCCTCGAGGTTCTGGGCGCCGGTGGAATGGGACAAGTCTTCAAGGTGCGCAATGTCATCTCGGACCGCATTGAGGCTATGAAGATTCTGCTCCCCGATTTGGCCGGACGTCAGGACCTCGCGGACCGCTTTCTGCAGGAGATCAAAGTCCTCGCGGCCCTGAATCACCCGAATATTGCGGCGCTGCGCACCGCCCTGACTCTGGGCAATCAACTGGTCATGGTCATGGAGTTTGTGGAGGGCATGACTCTGGCGAAGCGATTGGAAGCTGGTCCCATAGCTCCCGCGGAGGCTTTGAACTACGTCGACCAGATCCTCTCTGCGCTGAGCTACGCACACCGGCAACAAGTCATCCATCGTGATATCAAACCCGCCAACATGATGCTCACGCCGAACAATGTCGTTAAGCTCATGGATTTTGGGATCGCACGCTCGGGAAAGGACCGCGCTCTAACGGTGACCGGCACCACCTTGGGCTCGCTCTACTATATGCCGCCCGAGCAAGTGATGGGCGGCACCACCGACGCCCGCTCGGACTTGTACTCGCTGGGCGTCTCGCTCTACGAGATGGTCACAGGACAATGTCCGTTTCGGGCAGACAGCGATTACACCCTCATGGCGGCCCACGTACAACAGCCGCCCAAGCCGCCCATCGAACTGCGCTCGGATCTGCCGGCCGCGCTGAACGAGATCATTCTTCTGGCAATGGCGAAAGACCCAAACCAACGCTTCCAGTCGGCGGATGCATTTCGCAACGCCTTGAGCAGTGTTCGAGGCGAGCTGGCGCGAACCGGAGCAGCGACACCCGCCGCGTCGCCGTTTGCAGCCACGGCATTGCTGCAGGGGCGGGCTGCGCCTCCACCTCCCATGAATGATTTACCAACGGTTTCGGCGCAAGTTCCCGTCCCGACGGAATTGCCGAAAACGGTCACGAATCTGCCGCCGGCTCCGCCGCCGGTGGCGGCACAACAACGCACCCACCGTGGGCTGTACGTGACATTGGGGGCGCTCCTCGTGCTTGCCGCGCTGGTGGTCGCGGGCATTTATGTTCCGCGCCGCAGCCAGACCCGCGCCAACGACGAACGCGCTGCTGCCACCCAACGAGCAGCCGCAACGAACCCGTCTGACTCGTCGAAAAGTACGCCGAGCCTTGCCCCCGATGGCGCCAATGGAACGCAGACCGCGAACTCGACAACGACGTCCTCGTCCTCTTCCATGCCGCCCACATCGGATTCATCCTCAAGTTCGAGTGAGGGCTCTGCTCCAGAGTCGACTACCAACGCCGGCAATCCCTCCACACCCGCCACGACCGCTGGGGCGCCGTCTCCCAATCTCCCGGCGGAAGCCAAAGCTAGCGGCAAGGATTCCACAAAATCAACGGCAACCAAGACGACAACCGGGGGTTCTGGATCAGCGGGATCTTCGGTGCCGCGGGGCGACCAGGGAACGCCAACGGATAGTTCGAACTCCGCTCAAGGTCAGGCAGCGGCAGAGCAGGCTGAACGGCTGGAACAGTTGGAAAAGGAAGTGGACCAACTCTCCAGTCGAGCCAGCGCCGTCAACGACAGTTTGGATGGCCTGCGTCGACAGCAAGCCTCACAGGGACTGGGACTTCGTGGCGACATCGCTTCGACCCAGGAGTTGCTGAAGACCCACATGCAGAAAGCCCAGCTTGCGCTGCAGAATCAGGATGCGAAGAAGGCGAAGAAATACCTCGACATGGCAGAGCCGGAGGTGGAGAAGCTGGAAAAGTTTCTCGGTCGTTGAGTCGGGGTTCAACCTTCAGTTCGCCCACAACTGCTGCGCGCATCGGTGATTTAGCTATTTCTCCCTGACGACGAACTGAGACTCTGTCCTGATGCCAATTCTGCTACCCGAGAAGTTGTGCGGCGACGCAGTGTAGTCGTCGAGAACGACGCCCTTGTCGTTGCTAACCCGTACGTGAGACCCATCAACCTGAATGTGTACTGAAAGGTGTGCTTTCGGCAAGTCTGCGCAACTCGGGTAGTTCTTCCATCAAAGGCGATCCGTGACTCACGGACCATCAGCCTCAACACCGCGTGTGCTTCGAAAGGAGGAAATCCATGTCATCTCCGACGCCATAGCCGAACTCATGGCTGACGGCCCGCACACGATCTAACCTGGCGACAAGGTCGTCCCGGTGGTCGACCGATAGTGCGTTGGCGAACTTGAGGGTCTGCTCGAACATACGCACCAGTGCATCGAAGTATCCCTCATCGTCATTGCCAACGTCGCTGCAGAACCCGGCGGCCCGCTCGCAGTAGAAAACCATCAGCTCTGCCAGTCCTTCGGGATCGCCAACGGCCTTCTTGTAATCAGAGATGGCCCGCTTGGCTTGAGAGACAGAGGTGTCCTGCTTCCGCAACAGGTCAGGCCAAAGCCACCGATCAATAGTTTTCTTGTACGGCTCCAGCACGTCCTCGCCCAAGCCAAAGCGGGCATGAAGAAACGTCTGATTATCCTTGTGCGCAGTGTAGAGACTCTGAATCAAGCCTAGCAATGCTGCCCGGTCAAAATCCGCGAGTTTGGCTTTGACATCGGTCCACGTGGGGTGCGATTTTGACTGACGTTCGGTCATACGCGTCCTCGATTCTACCCATGCGAGCCCACCTGCGTGGCTCCGACCCAACTTGTCTGCTTCAGAAGCGGTAGCCTTGCGCCACCCAGTAGTGCCAGTCTCCGATGGCTTCGGCGGTCGACTCGTCCGCATCCACCGCGGCCAGTTGAGAGAGAGGAACTGCCAGGTTCCGGCCCTGCCAGCAAATCAGCACGAGCATGTCGCTGGTACGCGCATCTTCGGGCGCCAGGCGCCGGACTTCGACGGCCTCTCCCTTTCTGAGTGGCGAGACGGCCTTGGCAGCGAGGCACTTGGCTTGGAAGGGGAACCTCATTTTGTTTTCCAGGTAGTAATACCAGCCCAGAGCCTGCTCTTCCGGTCCATAAGTGTCCACGATGACTTCGTTGTGGATTCGGTCTTCGCGGAGGGCGTCTTTCTTGGGCTTTGCCATGGCTCTCCAGCGGACGGCCGCTAGGGCTGAAGGAGTTGCCGGATGCGGGAGAAGCGCAACAGTTCCTCTGCGCCCCGGACGGGGTTCGCCGGCCAAGGTTCTTCCTCTTCTTCATCCGCATCATCTATTTCCGGCTCCGCCGGAGCCAAAAACTTCGTCTGCTCCAGGTGGTCGAGATATTCGCGAATCTCGCCGGGTGCAAACAGCCGCCGGATTGCGGTGACAAACGCCGGTAACTCTGCGGCGAAGTCGGGATCCTGCTCCGATGCCGTCACGAAGGTGAGAAGTTTCTCGCCGATCAGATAGTCCAAGGCATTCTTCAGCCCGAAGCGCTCACGGATATCTTCTGTTGCCGCACACTGTTCGATCCAGATCTTGTGGAATTCCGTGGACGGGCTGGTCATGATCGAATCCTTTCCTGCAGAATACGGCGCACCGAGGTGCGACCGATATGGAGCCGGCGCGCGATCTCCGCAGATGCCGCGTAGAGACGGGGCTTGCCCCGTCTCCGGAGACGCGGCAAGCCCCGTCTCTACGGGAAATCAGACGCCCCTTTAGGGGCGGGGCTTCGAAAATCGAATTTTGCCGCAGCCTGCCAGTCCCACCCCCGCGGTGACAAGTGGCCAAAAGCCGCTACCGGAGCGGGAAGTGGGCTGGCGCCATGCGGTGTGCAGGGCATTTTCCGAATTAGGAAGCCCAGTCGCTCCGAGTATCACTTGGAATGAAATTCCTTGCACAACTCTGCTAAAATGAGTGGTTCTGAAGGCTAAGTTCCTGCATCCGAGCCGGTTCCGGGGCGCGGTTTTGGATGCCGGAATGCTCTATACAGTTGGCTCTCCCTCTGCCGCCCACTGGCCCAGTGCCAGGCAGGAGTGTTGTTTTGAACGACGGTGCGATCCGAAAAACCGTGCGAAGAAGGCGGAGTTGGTATCGGCGTCGTCTGCGCTTTCAGCGCACCCTGGCCGTTGTGGTCGTCGGGACGGCGCTCGCCGGCGCCTGCTGGCAGAATGCCGCGCGCTATTTCTCGTTCCCCTCCTTGCATGCTTCCCAGGTGTTGCCCGACTCCTTTTGGACGCGGGGGAACGTCCGCAAAGATCTCGCTTTGATGGCGGCGCGGTCCGCCAAGCCCACGAAGTTTCTCGCGCGGATCCCGAATGTTTATCCTTACTCGGTGGTGCCCGGAGGCGTGACAGATCCCGACGATCTCCGCTATGCGGCGTTGCGCGACTATGTAGTTCGCCGGCATTACGCCCGCTTCGATTACAGCCACGCCCGTCTGGTGCGCGCCACCGAAGCCCGCGAAGTTTATCTTTCTTATCGCGTTCGCGACTCCATCTTCTGGACGCGCAGAAGAATTCGTCTGCACCTTGGTGAACTGCTGCTGACCGACGGCAAAATCACGGCGCGCGCGCGTTGCGGCAACCAGATTTCCGACGCCGCCAAGCCCGAAGTTTCCGAAGAAGAGCCTGCCGAAGATGTTCTGGACCAGCCCGTAGCGCAGATCGAACCGGCACCGTCCTTGCCCATCCGTCCCGTGCTCGCCCCGCCCGACTTGCCCGGCGGCGAACCGATTGCCCCCAAGCTTTTCGCCGGTGGCTTCTTCTTTCCGTACGTGCCGGTCGGTGTGCCGATTCCTTCCGGGGTTTGCCCCAAAGACGACGTAATCGTTGACGGGCACTGCCGTCCCAAACGCCATAGACATCCAGTGGTTCCCGAACCCTCGACCATGGTGCTGATCGGTTCCGGCCTGGCGTTAATCCTATGGCGTTATCGAAGAACCGCCCGCCCAGTCGCGGCGTAGCGGACCGGTTTCCGCATCCATCCATGCTGGCCGCGCAATTCGGGGAAACCTTCAAAGAGCACTGCCGCCACACAGGGTTCCTTCTTCCGAAGTTTTAGCGAGAGCTATTCGCTGTTAGCTGGAGTTGTGTGGCGCGGACACTCCTGTCCGCGGGAAGTCAAAGGCTCCGCCGGCAAAGCGGGTTTTTTTTTGCAGCGATGCGGGAGACTTCAACGAAGGCAATGCCAGGAATCAAAACCCCTGGAGGCGTGCGGTCAGGTGCGGGAGGCGGGTTACTCGCAGGCGCTGCGACCGGCGGGTTCAAAGCGATCCATCTGCGCTTCGCGCTGGCTGCTGAAGCGGCCGCCGGCGGTTTTTCCGTACTGCTCTTCGCCGGGACAGTAGTAGAGAGCGGTGTGCGGATCGACCCAGACTGCGATGGCGGGGTCTCCCTGAAGATGGACGGCGGGTGCGGGAGCCTCGGCGATTCCGAGCGTCACCAGCGTCCTTTCCCACGGGCCGAGAGCTCCAGGTCGCGGCGAGCCCGCCGCCGGCCAGAGCAGGCCCAGCGCGGCCACGAAGACGGCCACTCCCAGGTACAGGTCGGCGCGGTGAAAGCGCAGCTTCACACGCAAGTCCGCAATGCGCTGAATCAAGGAGCTCGTGGCGGCGTTGCTGGGGTCGATGCCGGCGTCGGTCGTTGCATCGGCGCTGGCATCGATCGGAGAAGAATCGTCGGTTGCGGATAACTGGAATGGTGGGACCGCCAGATCCAAGTCTTTTGGCCGCAAGGCTTCGGTCGCCAAGTCTTCGGTCGCCAAGTCTTCTTGTGTCAAATCTTCTGGCGTCAAGTCTTCTCGTGGAAAGTCGTCGGTCGCTGCAGTGATCCACTGGCCTTCCGCTGCTGCTTTGCCGAGTGCCCGATGGGGGATGGTCGCGGTCTCTTTCTGCGCGATCGATTCCTGCGCAACCTCTTTTGCAACCGGCAAAGCGAGAATGCCGGAGGCAGCGAAATCGCGCCCTGCCTGCGCTCGCGGCCTGCGCTCGGCGTCAAGCGCCGGGACGCCTTTTCGCATACCTTCGCGAATCTCCGGAGAACGCTCGGGCCATAAGACCTGCTTCTGGCTCATCAGCCACATCGAGGCCCAATTGCGCTGCAGGCGTTCCCCCGGGCGAAGCTCGTCCAGGCCGCAGCTCTCGCAGCGCGATCCGTCTGCGGGCTTCAGAGAGCCGCAATGCGGGCAAACGCTATTGGCTTCCGGCTCGCGGCGGGCTTCCGGTTCCGCCTGTGTTAGTCGAGCTTGTTTCAGCCGGTCGTTATGTTCCTGAATGGTGAAGGCGGCTGAGAGCAAGCCCTGAAAGGATTGCTCGTCCAGTGTCAGATTGGGCCGATTCGAGGGCATGGTATCGGGGGGGAGAAAGACAGTCCAAGCTAACGCCATTGTAGTGCAAGTCGGGGCAGTCTGAAAGGGAAAGAAAGGGGAGGGCTTTATGGGAGGGATTTCCCGATTGGGGATGCCAATGTGGAAGCGGCTCATGAAAACGGTCTAAGAGATGGCGGGGGGAAGTGGAAGATGGAAGTGTAACTGTATGGTTTTAAAGGGCGTCGGTATAGAGCGAAGATTTGGCGAACAGGTTGCTTAGGTTTGTGGTGGGTCGCGACCCCAAGACTGAACTGAAGGAGCCGACGAAAAGCCGATGATTAACCTTAATGATATTAAGATAACTCCCCGAGACCAGCAGGTGTTACGTCTGCTGGTGCAGGGATGCAGCAACAAAGAAATCGCGAGCCACTTGAACATCAGCCCGCGCACCGTCAAGCAGCACCTGCGCACGCTGTTTCTGCGCGCAGGCATTAAAGAAGGCCGGAAGCGGGTGAAACTCGCCACCGCCATGTTCATCAAGGAGCAGGTGCAACCATGCAACCCCGTGATCGGCTAACCGCCAAGGAAATTCAGGTCGCGACCCTGGTCTGGCAGGGTCTTACCAACAAAGACATTGCCGGGGTGCTCTGCACCAGCGAGCAGGTAGTGAAGAACTACCTGCGTACCGCCTTCGACAAGCTGGGAGTGTGGACCCGGCTCGAACTCGCGCTCTACGTGGCCAGCCACGGGGGAGCGAACTGGCACTTGCAACTGGGGAACGGGCTGTTGTCACCGGCGGCAGGGTGGGGCGCAGCCGCGGGCGAGGAAGGCGCTGCCTACGCGGATGCGAAAACCAAGGTGGCTGCGGCGTCTGGAGGGGCTCGCTAGAAATTGCGCAACCGGCGGCTTGCACGCATCGTTGTAGAGTCCGTCGTGAAGCGGGTGGTCGCGTGGCGATTGGTCGCAAAGCGGATGGTTGCCAGCAGACTGTAGTTGGCGTTGATGCGGTTGGGCCGGGTCAACTGCGTTCTCCGGCTCAGCGCATTCCTTCGACTGCGCTCAGGACAGGCTCCGCCGAAACCGATCTGGCCGGTCAGCGAGTTGGTCAGCGTCGTCAGCTGGTTCAAGGTGTTCCTTCGGCTGCGCTCAGGACAGGCTCCGTTGTGGTGTTCGTGCTCCCGTCGGGCGCGGTCAGCGACGCGCGATTCGACGCCGCATCGTAAGCTGTAGCTCTCCGTGGTGCTCGCCCCTTGGGTTACCTGCAGCAGCTCGTAAATCGCATCGTAGCCGTAATTCGACGTGATCCCGTTGAGATAGTTGGTCTTGCTCCTCCGGTTGCCGGCGTAGTCGTGGCCGTACCCAGCCCCGTCGTAGTGGAATTGTTTCGGTGCGATGTTTGGGGACGGAAACAGATTTCACACCGGTCGCATTACCCAGCGCTTCCCGCGAGCCGTTGGTTTCACGGGACTGTCGGCCTAAGTAACATGTTTTCAGTGGAATAACCCACCAGCTTCTCCCAGACGCAGCCGCTTGGAAAGGCGCGCCGGCTCCCGCAATCCCGGTAATCAAATTGCTCCGTTGCTTGTGGACCCGTTCGATCTGCTCCATCAGTTCAGCACTTCATCAGGTCACACCGAGACTGAGGTAGGTATGGCTTACAAGGACATTTTCTGGATGGCCTGCGACTCAACCGAGCAGTTGCGGGCCGAATACGGGCCGTTCCACACTCGGGAGGAAGCGGAAGTCGAAGCCCGCAAACTCGGCTTTGGATATCTGCTGCGCTACGAGCACATTCTGGGTCCCGACGAAGAGATCGAAGAAGTGCGCTGCGTCTTTATCGAACTGCAGGAGTTGCTGGCTTTTCCGAAGCCGGGCGTCACCTTTCACACCCGCTGTGCCAGTTGCGGCGAGGCCGAGACCCACGAGAGATCGTGGCAGGCGGAGGTCTGGGCCGACATCCACGAATTCGAACACACCCGCCACAAAGTCAGACTTTTCGAGCATGCCCGCGGAGAAGGTCTGAAAGAGATCGCCGACTGGCGCGGCCACGCGGCGTAAGCGATCGCGACAAGCATGAACCGGCCCGCAGTTGAGGCGCAGTCGTACTCTTCAAGACATTTTCAGTTATGCGACGAATTGATGGGCACCAATCTTGTCCGTGGTTTTGGCCCACTAACTAACTAAATGACTGTTGGTGTAATCGCGAGTTTTGCACAGTTATCCGAGGATGTGCCCTATCTGCGTGGGTTTGGACTCGGCACGCACGTAAACACAATCCTGCTTTGCCTTTCAGCAGCGCGTGGAAGTCATGCGCGAAGGTAACGTGGAATGCGGAATAGTGTTGGTCTATCGAGTTCGATGGCCATTGGACAACTCCCGTCCGTTAATGATGTTCCGACCCTTCCCACGGGTTGCTGAAGAAATGAGGTTTTGTTAGACGTTCTTAGGTTCCACGGGCTCGGATGTATACTGACTACGGATGATTCTGGAATGGCAGGAGGCGTCCTCCCATGACGGAAACTCGCTGGACGAATTGCAGACTGTGCCATCCGCGTTGGGCGGCAGCTTTACACATCGAGAACGGCCACGCCATCGAGTCTGAAGAGGCCCCCTATCCTACGAACCCTCGCGGGCAGCTTTGCTCGCTGGGCAGAGTGCCAGTTGATCGCCTTCATCATTTCGCTCGCTTCCATCATCCGCTGAAACGTGTGGACACACGCTGCGCAAATCAGGGGCAGCCCTCTTTTGGGATTCAGCGGTTGGATGAGGTGGCTGCGCTAATGGAGAAGACAAGAATGCGCGCAGGAACGAGTCGCGCATACATCCGCACTTCCGTGCCCAGGTGGCCCTGGGCAGGAATCAGCACCGGGAGGTGAAACACAATGAAAACCACTCTGACTGTTATCAAGGCCGATATCGGGTCGATCGGTGGCCACCTCAGACCGTCGCGGCGACTCTTGGAGCACGTCGCGCAGGTAGTGGCGTCGTGCAACAACACCCTGATCGATCATCATATTGGCTATACGGGCGACGATATTGCCATCCTGATGACCCACACACGTGGCATCGGTGACGAAGAAGTCCACAAGCTGGCCTGGGATGCGTTTGTCTCCGGCACCGCAGTGGCCAAGGAAGAAGGCCTTTACGGGGCAGGCCAGGATCTGCTCAAAGATTCGTTCTCCGGCAACGTACGCGGACTGGGTCCCGCGGTTGCTGAAATGGAAATCGACGAGCGGCCAAACGAGCCATTCTTGCTCTTTGCTG
The DNA here is from genome assembly GCA_050014475.1 of Terriglobales bacterium. Lineage (GTDB taxonomy): Bacteria > Acidobacteriota > Terriglobia > Terriglobales > Acidobacteriaceae > Acidiflorens. The sequence continues at coordinate 124,654 of JBEKDG010000003.1, forward strand.
CCGATAAGACAGATCCGGGAGCTTACAACCTTCCACTTTTCCTGACCTTCGCGGACGTGATGAACACCCCTGGACTAATCCTTTCCCCTAACCTGACCCGGGGTTTTCGCTGGATTGTCATGGACGTCAATTATGCTGAGGGTGACCGCGTAATCGAGTTGGTCACGCCGGAAGAAATCTATGACCTTGCGGCGCTGCTCCGCGACAACCAACGCTTCGTGGTGGAGTCGGTGTGGTCACGGGCTACCGGCGAGCAGGCTGTCGCCGTCGCCACCTCGCGCCTGCACAACATCGCCGGCAAATATACCGGCAAGGACGACCCCGTCATGCTGGTACGCACGCAGATGAACTTCCCGGCTACCGGGGAAGTTCTGTCACCCTACGCCATCGGGCACTACGTGGGAGGAGGGATGCGCGGCTCGCACCAGATGCCGCTGATGCCGGTGCCGCTCTTCACCTCAACTTCGTACTTTGACGGGCCGCCCCTGGTTTCATGCACCGCTTTTTGCGTCCATAATGCCGCCTTGACCGAACCTTGCGACGCCTTCGCCCATCCCTTCTGGGACGAGGTGCGAGCCACTGTGAGCCGCAAAGCGATCGACATGCGGCGCCAGGGCTTCAGCGGTGCGGCCATGCTCCCCATGGCCGAACTCGAATACACCGGGGTTATGGACAAACTGGCACGGCTCGAAAAACGCTTTATCGTTCGCACGAAAGAGCTGGCTGCGGCTTGAACCCTTGATGAAACGAGGCTGGCCATGGCCAGCCTCGTTTCGTTACCGGCTACCTGCTGCGCTACGAGCAGATTCTGGGTCCCAACGAAGAGATCGAAGAAGTGCGTTGTGTTTTTATCGAACTGCAGGACGTGCGGACCTCTCCGAAGCCCGGCGTGACCTTTCACACGCGCTGTGCCAGTTGCGGCGAGACCGAGACCCACGAGAGAGCGTGGCAGGCGGAGCTGCGGGCTGACATCCACGAGTTCGAACACACCCGCCACAAAGTCAGACTCTTCGAGCATGCTCGCGGAGAAGGTCTGAAGGAAATCGCCGACTGGCGCGGCCACGCGGCCTAACAGCTTGCGGAACAACTCGATGTTCATCTGATTTTAGGTGGCGCGGGCGCCCTCGCCCGCGGCCGTTGATTTTGGGTGGCGCAGCGCTTCAGCGCTGCGATCACTGGCTCATTTTCAATGGCGGGTGGCCCCCATCTCCGGCGGGTAAGTATAACGCGCGTTGCTAATGCGTTGGCAGAGAAGAAAAAAGGGGTGCCCCACTTCTCGCGCTTTTCGAGAAGTGGGCCGCCGCACAGCCGACACCGGAGTGGGCTCCGCTTTACGCGGCCGGCGGTCCTCCGGGGACGCCACCAAGCCGCGCTTCACTGGATTGCGATGCATGTAGCGCAGTTTCTCGATGCGTTTGTGCTCGGTCCAGACGTTGAAGTCGTAGAAGCGTTTCTGCCAGATGTGTTGTGGGGCGTGGTCGAAGAGGCTGGCTTGGGCCGGGTCGCGTCGTCGCCTCGCCCGCGCCAGGACGCGGCGCGCAAAGCCGAGTTTGAGAGCTTGCAGGACCGTAGAAGGAGTCTCCTCTTGCGGTTCGCCGATCAGCAAGTGAAAGTGTTCGGGCATGACCACGTAGCCCACCACCACGAATTGATAGCGGCGGCGTACCTGCTCAAGAACGGTCAGAAACAGATCCCGACGGCGGGCCGTGCCGAGCAGCGGCTGCCGCCGATAGCAACTGCAAGTGATGAAATGCAAGTCTCCAGCGCCGTAGCAGCGCTTCAGATTCCGCGGCATGGAAACAGAGTACGGCGCGGGGAGGGCTGTCGCGGTGACGGCAAACACCTTCCAGCGGTGATGAAAAAAGTTTCGAACAACGAGCTAGGCAATCGCGGCGCAGAGCCCCACTTCTCGAAAAGCGCGAGAAGTGGGGCACCCCCATCTATTTTCTGTCAACGCTTTACCAGCGAGCGTTATACTTACCCGCCGGAAATGTGGGCCACCCGCCACAGGGGGAATGTATGAGAGCTAAATGTCCAAAATGCGAGCGAATTATTGCGTCAGCCGACATCGACAATTTTGACCTTAATGGCGGGGGGTACACTTATGTTGGGGTTGCCTATTCTTGCCCCCTTTGCCATTCCGTCTTGAGCGTTTCGATGGATCAACTTGCTTTGAATGCAGATTTGGTTCAGAAGCTTTTGACAGCTCTGGGTAGGGGTTAAAAGTAGTAATGGCGTTTTTGTTCCTAGCATCAACATTGAGGAGTTCGTGTTTCATAAATGGCCGATCCTTTCGAAAGTTCGCATCGCAAGATCGCTAGGGCTAAGGAACACTTTCTCAATCTCCATCGGGAGATCGAGAAGTTTACTCTCATCAATCCATACGAAAGAGTTATTGAGCCGCACCCGAATAAGCCTGACCATGTGGTTCACAAGATCAAAATGACGAAGGAGATTCCTGCGTCCATTGCCGACACTACTGCTGATTTGGTGCAAAATCTCAGAAATGCTCTCGACAATGCCGCTTACGCCGTCGCCGTAGCCACTGGTAAAACTGCCGCGAAGAATGCTGCCTTCCCTTTCGCTAGAAGTGTCACTGAGATGGCAAACAGTCTCGGGCGGTCCAAGGACTTGCCGAAGGAAATCCAATCTCTCTTTTGCGGGTTCCAGCCTTACTTAGGAGGCGACGACATCTTGTGGGCACTCAACGAAATTTGTAACGGGGATAAGCACAAAATGGTGATTCCGGTTGGGACCGCAATAGTTCGTCTCGGCGCTAGTGTTCAAGGTACTGGCGGCTACTTCAGGATGCCTGATCCCCATGTTTGGGACAGAACGAAAAACGAGATGGTACTTATCACGTTCGGACCCAAAACGGAGTTCAAATACGATTTCAATTTTGGCTTTTTTGTGGTGTTTAACGATATCCAAATCGTGGACGGCAAGCCAATCCTTGGAGTCCTTGACGAGCTGTGCGGCAAAGTTGAGCGCATCGTCATGTGTATCGAAGCGGAGTCCCGTCGCCTCAGGTTTATCAAGTGATACACGGCGGGTGGCCCCCATCTCCGGCGGGTAAGTATAGCGCGCGTTGCTAATGCGTTGGCAGAGAAGAAAAAAGGGGTGCCCCACTTCTCGCGCTTTTCGAGAAGTGGGCCGCCGCACAGCCGACACCGGAGTGGGCTCCGCTTTACGCGGCCGGCGGTCACCGGACCAGCTTCGCCCAGGGCGTAGGCGCGGAAGCTGCTCCAACTCATCGCGCACTTTTGACCTGCTCCCCAAAATCCTCACACAGCTGAGTATGATTTCAGCGAAGGAAGGGGAAGAGCGCCCGCACCGTTCCCATTGACCCGACCTTTTTTCATCACACCCAAACCGTGACCGCCATCACAGACTTTCAGCCCGACCGGTGCAACAATGTTCCCTGATTAGGGCAGCGAATAAGTGTGCTCGTTTCCAGAGACGGACCTCGAAGCCGCCCAAAGTCATTTCGGTGCTATTTGACAACTCAAGTTGAGACGATTAGCGGGCGTAAACCCCCGTCGAAATCCTGAGCGAAGCGAAAAATCGAGCTAAGTCATTGATTTATAAATATTTTACCCATAAGTCCTTTAAACTCAAAGATTTTGCGGGATTTTTTTCGTAACTCTATGATTCCAAAAGATCGACAAAATTTTTTTTTTCGGAAGATCCACATAGTAACTTAAGAGTAAACATCAAGGGCTTAGCCGGCTTACCAGGCGGACTTCACCGAGTCAGCTTTGCGGCGGCGGCTTCGTCGAGCATCCACAACAATGTTCCGTCGGAGGGCTGCACTCTTTGCGAAGGCAGTGGAGGGGTGTTCTTGCCCTCGAGAACCTGATGCACCATGTTGGCTTTGTCCGCGCCACTGGCGAGGAACATCACTTCGGCGGCGCGATTGAGCACGGGGAAGGTGAGGGTGATGCGGTGGGTGTTGAACTTCGCGACCCAATTGGCAACCACCAGGCGCGACTGTTCGTCGAGCGCCGGGGAATCGGGAAACAGGGAAGCGGTGTGACCGTCGGGCCCCATGCCGAGCAGAATCAGGTCAAAGCGCGGGAATTCGCCGGGCCGATCTCCGGGCCGGATTTCGGGAGGAAGTTCGAAGAATCGGCGGAGCTGAGCTTCATACTCTGAGGCAGCGGCGGCGGCATCGGGATTCTCAGCGGGCACGCGAAAGACGTTCTCGGGTGGAATCGCAATCTTCGTCAGTAACGATTCATTCACCATCCGATAATTGCTGTCGGCATCAGTGGGCGGGACGTGACGCTCGTCGCCAAAGAATAGAAAGATGCGGCTCCAGGCGAACTCGGCGTAATTGCTGGCGAGCAGGGAATAGAGAGCTTTTGGAGTCGAGCCACCGGAGAGCGCCACCGAGAATCGTCCCTGGGCGCCGATGGCGGTGCGGGCCGCGCGGACGAATTCTTCGGCGGCGGCGTGAAAAAGATTGGCCGCGGTGGGGAACACTTCGATGGATCGGGTGAACGGCATGGGGAATTTGTAATTTGTGATTTGTGATTTGTAACTTGGCAATTTTGTGATTTGATCCCTGCGACTAGGAAAGCCGAGAAAAACTACAAAATTACCAATCACAAATTACAAATTCCTTCTCATTTCACGAAATTTCTCCAGCGCCGACCATCGCGTTCCATCAGTTCGTCGGACTCTTTCGGCCCCCAGGTTCCGGAGGGATAGTTGGGAAAATTACGCGGCGGCAGCGCCTTCCACACATCGAGTACGGGATTGACAATGCTCCAGCCGGCCTCGACCATGTCGGCGCGCTGGAACAGCGTGGCGTCTCCCGTCATGCAGTCGTGCAGCAGACGTTCGTAGCCGGTCGAAGGAGTGAGCCCGAAATAGTCGGCGTAAGCGAAGTCCATATTCACTTCGCCCAGTTGCATGGCGGGCCCGGGAGTTTTGGCGGCAAAGCGCAGCGAGATGCCTTCTTCCGGCTGGATGTGCAGCACCAGTTGGTTGGGCATCATGTTTTCGACCTGGGTTTCGCGGAACAGCATGAAGGGCGCGCGCCGGAACTGAATCACGACGTGCGTATGGCGGCCGGGCAGCCGCTTGCCGGTACGCAGATAGAAGGGAACTCCGGCCCAGCGCCAGTTGTCGATCAGCAGCCTCATGGCGACAAAGGTTTCGGTGCGCGAGTCGGGCGGCACGCCATCTTCGGAGCGGTAAGCGGGTACGCGCTCGTTGTCCATGGCGCCGTCTCCATATTGCCCGCGGACGGTTTTGCTGAGCACGTCCTCGGCACTGAAGGGCTGGATGGCATGCAGGATTTTGGCTTGCTCGTCGCGCACCGCGTTCGCCTCAAACGAAATCGGTGGCTCCATCGCGGTCAGAGTGATGAGTTGCATGATGTGGTTGGGCACCATGTCGCGCAGGGCGCCCGCCCCATCGTAGTAGCCGCCGCGTTTTTCGACGCCCACGGTTTCGGCGACCGAAATCTGCACGTGGTCGATGTAGCGGCGATTCCAGATCGGCTCGAAAATTCCGTTCGCGAAACGGAGCGCCAAAATGTTCTGGACTGTTTCCTTTCCCAGGTAGTGATCGATGCGGTAGATCTGCCGTTCCGAAGCAACTTTTAAAAGTTGCTGGTTCAAAGCCTTGGCGGAATCCAGATCGTGGCCGAAGGGTTTTTCGATAATCACCCGCCGCCAATGGCTGTTGTCTTCGGTCATCAGGCCGACTTTCGAAATCCGCTCGACGACGTCGCCGAAGAAGTTGGGCGCGGTGGCGAGGTAAAAAAAATAGTTGCCGTGGCAGTTGTGCTCCTGGTCAACCTTGGCAAGCGTTTCTTTCAGCTTGTCGTAGGTAGCGGGATCGTCGAAATCTCCATTCACGTAACTGATGCGGCGGACAAACCATTCCCACAAATCGTTATCAATGGCGCCGGTGGCGAACTGTTTGAAGTCGTCGGTGACCTTCTTCCGCGCGTCGTCATCGCTCATGGGGCTGCGGCCCACGCCGATCACGGCAAACTCGCGCGACAGCAATTGCTGGGTGGCGAGGTTGTAGAGAGCGGGGATCAGCTTTCGGCGCGTCAGGTCGCCGGTAAAGCCGAAGATCACCATGACACACGGATCTGCCGTGCGCCCCACCCGCGGTTTAGTTGTTGCTGGCACAACTTCTGTTTGAGCCATCGTTTCCTCGTGATAGTGAGCTACGGGCTGCGAGCTACGAGCTTCGAGCAAACAGGTGTTGGGTAGCTCAAAGCTCGTAGCTCGTGGCCGCCCAGTTTCTTATGACGTCTTCGCCGGCGCTTTCGGTTCGACGTGACCGCCGAACTTCTGTCGCATGGCGGAAAGCATCTTCTCGGCGAAGGTATGATCCTGCCGCGAGCGGAAGCGCGTGTACAGGGCCGCCGTCAGCACTTCGGCCGGAACCGCCTCGTCGATCGCCGCCTGGATCGTCCAGCGCCCCTCGCCCGAATCCTGCACGAACCCGCTGTACTCGGCGAGCGTGGGATTCTCGGTCAACGCCATCGCCGTCAGGTCCAGCAACCATGAACTCACCACGCTGCCGCGCCGCCAGACCTCGGCAATATCGGGCAGGTTGAGATCGTAGCGGATATCTTCGGGAAGTTCTTTGCTGGTCGCGTTCTTGAAAATGTCGAAGCCTTCCGCGTAGGCCTGCATCATGCCGTACTCGATACCGTTGTGGACCATCTTTACGAAATGTCCGGAGCCGGAGGGGCCGCAGTGGATGTAGCCGTCTTCGGCGGTGCCCGCCATTGTTTCGCGTCCCGGAGTGCGCGGGATGTCGCCGCGTCCGGGCGCCAGCGTTTTGAAGATCGGGTCGAGGCGCTGGACGGCTTCTTTCGGGCCGCCAATCATCATGCAGTAGCCGCGCTCCAGTCCCCAGACGCCGCCACTGGTGCCGACGTCAACGTAGTGCACGCCCTTGGCCGCACACAGTTTGGCGCGGCGAACGTCGTCTTTGAAATACGAATTGCCGCCGTCGATGATGGTGTCGCCCGCCTGCATGTTTGCGAGCAGAGCCTGCACCGTTTTTTCCGTGGGATCGCCCGACGGTACCATGATCCACGCAGCCCGCGGAGCGTTCAGCTTGCCGACCAGATCGTCAAGTGAAGAGGAGGCCACCGCACCCTCGCCGGCGATACTCTTGACGGCATCGGCGCTGAGATCGGACACGACCATGGTGTGGCCGCCGCGCATAAGGCGCCGCGCCATGTTGGCGCCCATACGCCCCAAACCTACCATTCCCAGTTGCATTCCTGCTCCTTGGCCGCGATCGAAAAGTTGGCGGCTGTGTTTCACTAAGAGTTCGCTGAGAAATCCCAATAAATTGTCATCCTGAGCGAAGCGAAGGACCTGCTGTTCGCCGCAAAAAAACAGGTCCTTCGCTTCGCTCAGGATGACAATTCATAAAAGGTTCGTATGTCCCTTGCGGACCCGCCTTGCACCGCCAGCTACAAAATCTCCTTTACCAATTCCGCGAGTTTGGCGAGTCCTGCTTTCACATCGCTGCCAAGGTGCACGCGCAGCGTCCGGCGCTGGCGGTCGGCCAGAACCTGGAAGTCGCCCCGCGCCTGTGCCGCCTTCACCACTCCGAAAGTGTACTTCTGTCCGGGAACCGGCAAGTCCTGGGCATCGTCGCACGTGATCTGCAGGAACACGCCGCTGTTGGGTCCGCCTTTATAAGCTTGTCCCGTAGAGTGCAGGAAGCGCGGCCCGAAGCCGAGACACGTCGCCACACGTTTGCGATCGCGTACGGTCATGCGCAGGGCTTGCAGCAGAGCTTCGTGCTCCGCATTCATCTCGACATAACCGAGCAACGCAAAATAATCGCCAGCGCCAAGACGCGCCAGATGCGCGCGCAGATAGTTCTTGAGTCGGCCGTCGGACGGGCTTTCGGACGAACGGCCAGCGCTCGCGGCTTTCGCCAGGTCGGCGGCGTTCTTGTCGTCGGTGAAGAGTTTGAAGCCCGCTTCTTCAACAATCGGCTTTTCAGCAGGAAGCGAACCCTTGCTTTCGTACTCGGAGGTCAGTTGCTTGGTTACGATCTTGCTGGCCTCGACGTCGGGCTGATTGAAGGCGTTGATTCCGAGGATCGAGCCCGCGACCGCCGTCGCAATTTCCCAGCGAAAGAATTCCTGTCCGAGGTTGTAGATGTCGGACATGGCGATGCGCACGACAGGCTGCCCGGCTTTTTCAAGCGCCGCGACTTTGGCATCCTGCGCCACGTCGGGCGCGGTTTCCAGCCGAACGTAGGCGAAGATGCGGTCATTGCCATATGCTTCGGGCGCGCCTAGTGTTTCGCGATCGACCGGGATGATGCCCTTGCCAAGTTTGCCGGTGGATTCCGCGATCAACTGCTCGAGCCACGCGCCGAGATCGGAAATTCCGGGCGAGGTGACGAGCGTAATTTTGTCGCGGCCAAGTTTTGCGGCGGTTCCCATGATCAGGCCGAGCAGCACTCCCGGATTCTGTTCTACCGTAGCGCACGCCTTGCAGGCTTCGACCATTTCTTTCGTGCGCTGGAGGAACTTGCCGGTGTCGAGGCCCATGGCCGCGGCGGGAGCCATGCCGAAGTTCGAGAGCGCCGAGTAGCGACCGCCGATCGACGGCAGGCCATAGAAAATGTGGCGGAAGCGGTCGCGTTCGGCGACCCGCTGCATCTTCGAGCCAGGATCGGTAATCGCGATAAAGCGGCTGCCCGCCTTGTCGGCGCCAACGGTCTGCTGCACGCGCTCGAAGAAATACTGCTTGCAGATGTTGGGCTCGAGGGTGCTGCCGGACTTGCTGGAGACGATGAAGAGCGTTTTGGCGAGGTCGACCTTTTTTTCGATGCTCCGGATTTGCGCCGGGTCGGTCGAGTCGAGTATGTGCAGGCGCGGGAAGCCGGGCGTTTGCGGGAAGGTCAGCGCCAGCACTTCCGGACAAAGGCTGGATCCACCCATGCCGAGCAGCAGAATGTCGGAGAATCCCGCGTTCTTGACCTCGTCGGCGAACGCCTTCAATTGGCCGGCGCTGGCGAGTTGCTCGTCCGCGACGCCGAGCCATCCCAGCCAGTTGGCCTCGTCTTCGTTGGTCCAGAGAGAGGCGTCCTGCTGCCATAGCCGTCTTACTTTTCCAGACGCTCGCCAGTCGTTAAGGTTTTTTTTTACCGCCGCATCAAGATCGGCTGGAAGGGATGCGCTCTGTTGATTGACCTGCGGCGTGCTCGAACGTTTCGTACTCTTCTCGACCGCAGCCAGCAGGGTATCGAAAGCGTCGGCAAACAACTTTACGCCGTCAGTCGTCAGCTTGTCGGTCACGTCTTTCATGACAATGCCGACGCCAGCCAGATCGGCCATCGTTTTCCGCGCGCCGTCCAGGTCCTCGGTCAGACTCTGGCGCGGCTTGCCGTGATCGCGGAAGGCATCGAGCGTCGCCGGAGGAACGGTGTTGACGGTGTCCGGCCCAATCAATTCCTCGATGTAAATCACGTCGCGGTAATTCGGATTCTTCGTGCTGGTGCTCGCCCACAGCACGCGCTGGGTTTGCGAGCCCTTGGCGGCCAGCGCCTTCCAGCGCGGAGAAGAAAAGATGCGCTGGTAGGCTTCGTAGGTCAGTTTGCCGTTCGCGATGGCGACTTTCCCCAGAATCCCCTGCAATTTCGCCTTGCGCGAGGCGTCCGTTTCTTTCTTCAGTTGCTCGCCCACGAGCGAGTCGACCAAAGAATCGATGCGGCTGATGAAAAAGCTGGCCACGCTCGCAAGTTTGCTCACGTCACCGCCGGTCGCAGCGAATTTTTCCACGCCGTCGACGAACGCTGCGGCGACTTCCTCATACACTGCTTGCGCGAACAGCAGCGTCACGTTGACGTTGATGCCTTCGCTGATCAGTTGGCGAAACGCGGGAATGCCTTCCGGCGTTCCCGGCACCTTGATCATCAAGTTTTCGCGGGCCACGCTCTTCCACAGCCGCCGCGCCTCGTCGATGGTGCCGCTAATGTCGTGCGCGAGATAGGGAGAGACTTCCAGGCTCACGTAGCCGTCGCGCTTCTTCGTGCTCTGGTAAACGGGCGCGAGCAGGTCGGCCGCGTCCTGAATGTCGCGGATGGCCAGCAGTTCGTAGCGGCCCTTGGCGTCGAGGTCGGTGCGGCCGGCGAGCGAGTCCAGGAAATCCTGATACTGCGTCGAGCCCGCAATGGCCTTCTCGAAAATCGCGGGATTCGAAGTCATCCCGCGCAGGCCGTCTTCCGTGATCAGGCGCTGTAGTTCGCCGCCCTTCAGCAGGTCGCGGCGGATGTAGTCGAGCCAGATGGATTGGCCGAAAGTCTGAAGCTGGGTAAGAAGATTCGCGGCTTTTGCGGTCTCAAGCGTGCCCGCTGGATTCATAACTATCTCCTAACTGAGCCAGGCAGCAGAATAATTGCCTGACGTTAATAAACTGTTACGACCACGCTAGATCTGGTTTCATAAACGCCCTTCAGCTCGGAAGGCGCGTCCCTCAGGGGCTAAAGCCCGCATTCTTCCGGGCCCTGAACGGCACGGCTGAAGCCGTGCCCTACCCAAAACCGATTTATGAAACGAGCTCTACTTCCCGAGCAGTTCGCGCGCTGCTTGAATCACGGCGTCGGTGGTGAAGCCGAACTTCTTCTGCAAATCCTTGAGCGGCGCGGACGCTCCAAAAGTTTTCATGCCGATGACGCGTCCCATTGCTCCCGCATACTGCGCCCAGCCGAAGGTCGAAGCCATTTCGACCGCTACCCGCGCGGTGACGTCGGGTGGAAGCACCTCATCGCGGTAACTCTGGTCCTGATGTTCGAACAAGTCCCACGAAGGCATGCTGACGACGCGCGCCCGTATGCCTTCCGCTTTTAGTTTCTCGTAGGCGTCGATGCAGAGGCACACCTCGCTGCCGGTGGCCATGAGGATGACCTGCGGCGTGCCACCGTCGGCATCGGCGAGGATGTAGGCGCCGCGAGCCACGCCCGCCGCGGACCCGTACTTCGTGCGATCGAAGGTCGGCAGTGCTTGCCGCGTCAGGATCAGCGCGGCTGGCTCTTTCCGCAGCTTCATGATTGCTTTCCATGACTCGATGACTTCGTTGGCATCGGCGGGGCGCAGCGTCACCAGCCCCGGAACCGCTCGCAGCGATATCAGTTGCTCGATCGGCTGGTGGGTCGGTCCGTCTTCGCCGACGCCGATGGAATCGTGGGTGAAGATCCAGATCGCGGGAATCTCCATGATGGCCGAGAGGCGGATCGGCGCCTTCATGTAGTCGCTGAAGATCATGAAGGTTGATCCATACGGCCTGATTTTCGACAGCGCCATGCCGTTTACGATTGCGCCCATCGCATGTTCGCGAATGCCGAAGTGGAAGTTGCGCGCGTTGTACTGGCCCGCTTCGAAATCGCCCGCGCCGTCGAAGGTCAGCCGCGTTTTCGTCGATGGATACAAGTCGGCCGAGCCGCCCATGAGCCAGGGATGGTTCTTGGCAATGGCGTTGAGAACCTTGCCGGACGATTCGCGGGTTGCGAGTCCCTTGGCATCGGGCGCAAATGTGGGGAGGTCCTTGTCCCATCCGTCCGCCGGTTGCTGACGCTGCATGTGTCCGAATTGAATCGCTAAATCGGGATACTGCGCGCTGTACTTCGCGAACAGCGCATTCCACTGCCTGCTTAATTGCCGCCCGCGCTTGCCCATGACGTCGCGAAAATTTTCGCGCACTCCATCGGGCACGAGGAACTTGGCGTCTTCCGGCCAGCCGTACACCCGCTTCGTCAATTTGACTTCTTCTTCGCCGAGCGCTTCGCCGTGTGCTTCTTTTGTATCCTGCCGGTGGGGCGACCCGAAGGCGATGTGGCTGTCCACGATGATCAGTTTGGGGCAGTCTTTTACTCTTGGATCCTGCACGCTGAGCGCGTGGTTGTAGGCGTTGGCCAGCGCCACCAGATCGTTGGCATCGTGGACGTGCGAGACATCCCAGCCATAGCTGGCAAACCTGGCGGCCACATTTTCGTCAAAGGCGAGATCGGTATTGCCCTCGATGGTGATGTGGTTGTTGTCGTAAATCCAGCACAGGTTCGAAAGTTTCAGATGCCCGGCGACCGACGCGGCTTCCGAGGAAATTCCTTCCATCATGTCGCCGTCGCCGCAAATCGCCCAGACGTTGTGGTTGAACAGCTCAAATCCCGGACGATTGAAATACTCCGCCAGCCAGCGCTCGGCGATCGCCATGCCGACGCTGTTGGCGACGCCCTGACCGAGCGGACCGGTGGTGGTCTCGACCCCCGAAGTCAAGCCGTATTCGGGATGCCCCGGCGTTTTGCTGCCCAGTTGCCGGAAATTCCTGATCTCGTCGAGCGACACGGCAGGCGTCGAAAGAATCTTGCCGTCGGGAGTTACGTCGCGAACGCCCGCCAGATGCAGCAGGGAATACAGCAGCATGGAGGCGTGCCCATTGGAGATCACGAAGCGGTCGCGGTTCGGCCAGATCGGATCTTCCGGGTCATAGCGCAGAAACTGCTGCCACAGACAGTAGGCGACCGGAGCTAACGCCATCGGCGCGCCCGGATGGCCCGAGTTTGCCTTCTGCACCGCGTCCATCGAAAGAGTGCGAATCGTGTTGATACACAACTGATCGAGCTCGGTACCGGTGGCGACACACTGGTCACTGACAGCCATCAATTCTCTCCTCGCAAATCAGCTAGCACTGCGGTAGTTACGAATTCGATGAAATCAGCGCCCAATAGATACAACTGCGCCGACCGCCCCAAGTTTACATCGTGATCGAGAAACGAGACGAGGTACGAGAGGACCAAGTTGCGATTTTACACCGAGAAGAATTTGGCTAGCTGGCGGCGGATGGCTCGGGTAGTGTCCTAATTAACCACGAAGGACACAAAGGAACACGAAGGAAGCCCTCAGGGGATTCACACCTTTGTGTGACTTCGTGTCCTTGGTGGTTGATGAATTTAGGACACTACCGATGGGTCGCGCTGACTTGTGCAACGCGAACCGCCGATTTCAGGTTAGAAAAATCTTATCCTGGCTGATCCTGTGTTGCAGGGTGGACGCCAATTCGTCCACGTCCACGGCTGAGAGGTTCATCACGTCAGGATCAAGGATGGGGATGCGGTTGCTTCCGACCGCGTCCCGCCGTACCTGGATCAGCAACGCCTGCAGCGCATGGGGATCGTATTTTTGCGGGGTCATGCGGATCAATTCCTGAAGCGCGGTTCCGACCGACAGGCGTTCGCGGTAGGGACGCTCGCTGGTCATGGCATCGAAGGTCTCGGCCAGGGCCACGATGCGCACCGCTTGCGGCAATTCGTCGCCATGCAAGCCGTCCGGGTACCCCGACCCGTCCTGGCGTTCATGGTGCCAGCGCACGATTTCCGGAATCTGCGGCCAGGGAAACTGCACGTGGCTGACAATCTGATGCCCAACGACAGTGTGGTCCCGCATCTCGCGGGACTCTTCTTCATCGAGCTTCGAAGCTTTTCCGATTAGCCGCTTATCGACGGCAACCATGCCGATGTCGTGCAGATAGGCCGCCGACCGGAGCGACGCAACATCGTTCGGGTCCATCCCCAGCGCTTCGCCGATCGCCTGCGAGTAACGGCCCACCCGCAGCGAGTGGCCATGAATGTTGACGTGTTTGACGTCGATGGCGGTGGCGAATGCTTCGAGCGCGTTGTCGTAGAACCCGTGCAGCGAGGCTAGCAGACGCAGGTTTTCGGAAACCCGCTGCGCCAGCGTCTGGCCGAGCGTGTGATTCTGAATGGCCAGCGCCACGTAGTGGCTCAGCATTTCAAAAGCGTCGAGCGCGTCTTCTTCGTACACTGCATCGCCGGGCCGGCGTCCCAGGGCGATCACTCCGGCGAGCTTTCCCCGAACTTTCAGTGGGCAAATGCACTTGAACAGTTCAGGCGCGACATTGCCGTTCGAACTCAGAAAGACATCGTAAGTGGAACTGTTGAGCGCCACCGGGCCGGCGGCCGCGGTCAGGGTGTGCACGTGGCGGGGAAGCAGGGGAATCAGCGACGGTTCCGGCAGCAGCGCGAATCCCTGGGCATCGACCGAGGTCAGCAAGGAAGGCCGTTCGCCAAACGAAAACAAAACGGCCTCGCGCGCGCCAGCCGCTTCCATCACGGCGGTGAGCATGGTGCGAGCGGTGTGGCGGAAGTCGCGGTCCGCCGTAAGTTCGGGCCCCAAATCCGCCAGCGCTTCGACTGTTCTTAAAAGTTTCTTGAGATTGGCTCCCTGCAATGCCTCTTGCGGAGGTACATGCGAGAAACCAGAGCATTATCAGGTTAGCACTGCCCCATCGACCCGATTATTGGTTAGTTTGGTGCAACAGACCATCGCGCGATCGGGTCATGGAGACATCTCTCCCTGCCCGAACTTCCGATCACCCGGTGGCCCGATGATCCGATCACCCGATGAATACGCGAAAGGACATGCACCGCGTCTTTTTCTTTGACAGGCGCGCGGAGTTGGCTCATACTTCGGCCAAATCGCCCGCGCCGCTTGTGTTCTGCCGGATTTGTCCGGCAACTTACCGACAGAGTACTGACAAAGAGAGACCCGTGGTTGTGCCTCAATCCAAGCAGTTGCGCTCCGGGAAAATGCTTAGTGCATCGGATCGCGATTCTTTGTCGGAGACTTCCTCCACCCGGTCCGGCAACCGGTCCGGCAACTTCGACGAGAGCACAGCCCTGTCGTTCCTGAAGGCGCTGATCGCTGCCGGGGACCACCGCCTCGACCCGATGCTCGGGACCATCGCAGATGCCGCCCGGCAACTGACGGGCGCCTCCGGAGCTGCGTTGGCGATGTGGAAGGAAGGCGCGATGGTGTGCCGCGCGCGCAGTGGCGACACGGCTCCCGCTCTCGGCGCGCGGTTGAGTGCGGAGACTGGAATTTCAGGGGAGTGTTTGCGCACCGGTAAAATTCAGCATTGCGCGGATACCGGGAATGATCCGCTCGTTGACGCGGAAGTCTGCCGCAGCCTGGGTTTGCGCTCGATTGCCGTTTTGCCGATTCAGGGATGGCGCGGGATCAACGGAGTTCTCGAAGTTTTTTCCACCAAACCCGCAGCCTTCAGCGAACAGCAAATTGCTCTTCTTCAGCAACTCGCGGCACTCGCGGAACGGGCACGCGCATCGCAGCCGCATGGCGCGTCGTCCGCCGCGCCGAAGCTTCCGTCTGGGATTGAGAAGCCGCAACCCTCCGGCCTGCTACCGGCGTCGGATCGTTTCGGGGACGTGGTTCTCGCTTTCCTGGGAACTCGATCGCGACCGCTCGTTTTGGGCGGCATCGGCCTCGGGGCAATCTCGCTGCTTGCCCTGGTGATCTGGCTTGGGTGGCGAGGTTCGGATGAAGCGGATGGCAAGGCGCATGCGGCGCAGCCGTCTTCTGTCGGCACCACAAGCGTCATCGCCGCAACCGTCAACCCCGCAGCCGCACATTCTCCCGACAAGCTTCCTCCCGACAGGCTTCCTCCCGACAATGACCCGGTCTGGAAAGCGAATCCTGGTGGCGAAGCCCTGTTTCCATCCAGCGGAAAACCTTTAGCCGGAACTCCCGTGAAGTTCGCCTCAAAAGTGGACGTGGTCGCGGGAAAGAAAACTCCGGCGGATCGATCACTCTTGCTCGCCGATATTGCTGCCAATGTTGCCGTCCCGCACCAGGTCCCCAGCTCGCAAACGGGTTCGCAGATTGGATCGCACAACGACTCGCGCTCTGACCCGCGCTCAGATGAGGCCGCCTCCGCCGAGCCGACGTCGATCTCCGCCGGCTCGACCAACCAGTCCGCTCTCAACGGAGTTCTCTCCGCGAAAGCTTCGCTGCACGGGCTTTCTGCTCCGGTGCCGCCAGGAGTTTCGGGCGGCCAACTCGTACACCGCGTTGCGCCGGTTTATCCGGCGGAGGCCCGTCTGCTGCGCCTGGAGGGCACGGTCATTCTGGCCGCGATGGTCATGGAGGATGGAACGGTGCGCGATGTCAAAGTTGTCGAAGGCTCGCCTGTGCTGGCCCAATCCGCCGTGGACGCGGTGAAGCACTGGCGGTACAAGCCTTATGAACTCGACGGAAAACCGGTGAAGAACGAGATCGGGATCAGCGTTGACTTCAAGCTTCCCTCCGACGCTGCCTGGCGCTGACCGGCTGAAGGCATCGGGTGATCGGGCCATCGGATCATCGGGCCATCTTTCCCCGTCCGAACTTCCGATCACCAGATGACCCGATCACCCGATGATCCGATGCCTACACGCCGACCGGGAATGGCTTGGTGTGGGTTTCCGAACCCACCGAGAGTCCGGCGAACCGCCCCTGCAACAGTGACATCAGTCCCGTGACCCAGTAACCGATCACAAACAACAGCAGGAAGGGAACCGTGAAGTAATTCTCATTGTCGATGGCGTAAAAGACTGTTAGCGCGAAATAAGTTCCGATCAGGAGTTCAATCCACGGAACCCATCCCAAACGCTTGCGGTATTTTTTCGCGCCGACCTTGTCCTTCTTCGATTCGACGCGGTACTTGGGAGTACGGACGAAGGCGGTCTGCTTGCCGGCCAGCGCTTCCAGCACGGCACGCGTATTCGTAATCGTCAGCCCGATTCCGAGCGCCATCAACAGTGGCAGGTAGAGCAGCGACCGCAGCCAGCTTTTCGGAAACAGCTCCTTCTGCGAAACCAGATAGAAGCTGGAAATGGAGAACGTCGAGGCCATGAACAGGGGTATGTCGATGTAGAGCATCTGGAACCATCCCTGGTAGAAGCGAATGATCATGGCGGGCATCAACAAAACCGAAAGCACGATCATCAGCGGATAGCTGAGGTTGGCCGTCAGGTGATAGCAGGCTTCGATTTTTACGTGCCGCGATGCGTCGCTGGCGAACACCCTGGGAAGTATTTTCTTGGAGACCTGGATCAACCCCTTGGCCCAGCGCGCCTGCTGCGTCTTGAACGCGGTCATCTCCACCGGCAACTCGGCCGGACATTCGACGTCCTGCAGATAAAGAAACTTCCATCCTTTGAGCTGGGCGCGATAGGAAAGATCGGTGTCTTCGGTGAGCGTGTCATGCTCCCAGCC
>JBEKDG010000004.1:0-107136 GCA_050014475.1 Terriglobales bacterium
TTCCGCGTGAGATTTCCAGAGCCTTGGTCCTCAACCTCTCTGGCGAAAAAAACGGTGCTTCGGCACTGCACAGGATCAGTTTGTCCTTGACAGAGCCTTCACTCTTATCGAGGGGCACCCACAGTCGTGTAATCGGAGAGGAAACCAAGACCGAAGACCGGGCCACCCGCCGCACCCCCAGTTATTTCGGTCAATTGTTAAGAGACAAGCCCGCGTTATACTCTTGCGTTAAAGTGGCCCACCCGCCTGGAGTCCCTACTCGATACTTCATCCGCGCGCTAGGTGTGCCGAGGACGGTGTCGTCGGCGTCTAATTCCATAAACGAGACTTAACCCTGACCCGCGTCGCTCGCGTTCGATAGCGGCGGCTGAAGGTTCGCGGAGTCCGTCGTATAAATCTTCATCCACCATGCGAATCCTTTATGCTGGAGCCTATATACTCCACGCTCTCCCTCTTTAGCGAGAATAATCTGTCTATCTCGCAACGCGTGTAATGCGTTGTCCAACGTTGACTCGGGACCCTTGAATTTATTCTTTATTTCCCTTTTGGTGACCCAACCATCCAGTTTGTCTGCCATAATCCGCAGGACTTGCCGGTAGCTTTCCTTCTGAATTTTTGTGTAGTAGCTGTCGCGGTAATAACGATCACCGATCAGCTCCATGGCGCCGCGCCGGCCAAATCCTCCTTTCGTGACATCATCGGCGTCAATTTCGTTGTTTGTGTCCGCGGAAAATGCCGAAAAGGCGAACTGCTGTATGAAGTGCGGGTATCCTTCGGAGTAGTATGCAAGGGCATGTCTAGCGTCTTCGGTAATAGTTGTCTGCTCCGTATTGCGCTGATTAGCCTCCCGCAACCCGATATCAATCACCCGTCTTACCTCATCCGCCGACAACCTGCCGAGTATCAATTCTTCAAACAAGCGGAGCGAAGAAGGGTGACTCTCTGCCAAGACGTTGCGGAGTTCTGGCAAGCCCGCGATTCCAAAAGCCAAATGATTGCAGCCGCGCCGGTGCAAACGCTCGGTAAGCAGTTTGAAAAACGATCCGAGGGAGAGTTGCCGTGAGGCATTATCTGCCTCGTCAACGAGGACTAGGACACCGTCGAAGCGGGCGCCGAATACTGACGAATCACCCTCGCCACAGACTCTTTCCACAACCCCCGCAAGCGAATAGGCAAACTCCTCCAGCAACAGCTCATCACTTGGCTCCTGCTCTGCCGCTCTGAGCTTGAATCCACCGGCCTCAACCCGCTTTAAGAACTCCCAACTCTTTTTCAAGAAATCGCGTCCCTTTTCGGTCTCCCCCAGTGCTTTGTCTAACCCAAGCCTGATCTTTTCAACCAATCCAAGTTGCGTGGTGTTGGAGTCAACATCGGTGTCGACAACAAGAAAGGAGACGCTGATCTCTTCTATACCCCCCATACCCTCCGCCACATGCTTGATGTAGTTAAGAAGTGAGGATTTCCCGATGCCCCGCTCTCCAGTAAGCATGAAATTTGAGGGGCTCCCTGCTTTAGTTTGGATGAGACAGGACTCTAGCTTCACGAGTTCTGCTCCGCGGCCGACGAACATACCGGAGTGAACAGGCGAGTTCGGCTTGAATGGGTTAATTTTCGCCATGTATAGTTTGCCTACTGTCACACACATTCTTGCATACGATTTTCAGCGCCTGCAAGGATCAGGTTTAGGGCGGCATCCGAACAGAACGAAAAGCGCGAGAAGTGGCGCACCCCCAGTTATTTCGGTCAATGTTAAAAGAGAGACCCGCGTTATACTTCCCCGTTAAAGTGGCCCACCCGCCACGCACGATCTGCCGTCCAAGAAAGCGCGGGAGACGGCAGCGGACACGGGCCCTCAGGGGCTAAAGCCCTCGTGTTTATTGGTTCTGGCGGCACGGCTGAAACCGTGCCCTTCCCAAAACCACGGGCGAACAGAGTTGTTCGGCAGTCTGAGACGGGGCAAGCCCCGTCTCTACACGAGTTTTCCGCACATGGAAAACGCGGAAGGGGACTGCTCCCTCCCGCGTCTTTTTGTCTCTCGATCAACTGCAGATCCCTCGCTTCGCTCGGGATGACAATCCCGAGTGAGGGAGAGACGATCTGCTTACACCAGGCCCTGATCCAGCATCGCGTTTGCGACCTTGAGGAAGCCGGCGATATTGGCGCCGTTCACGAGGTTGCCGGGCGTGCCGTACTTCTCGGCCGTTTCGAAGCAGTTCTTGTGGATGGCGATCATGATCTTGTGCAAACGATCGTCGACTTCTTCGCGGGTCCAGGAGATGCGCATGCTGTTCTGCGCCATTTCCAATCCGGAGGTGGCAACGCCGCCGGCATTGGCGGCCTTGGCCGGTCCGTAGAGGACTTTGGCGTCGAGGAACATTTTGGTGGCTTCGAGGGTGCTGGGCATGTTCGCTCCCTCGCTGACGACCTTCACGCCGTTCTTGATGAGATGGGCCGCGTCTTTCGCGTTGATCTCATTCTGTGTGGCGCTCGGGAACGCGCAATCGGCTTTGATGTTCCACAGCCAGTTGTGGTCGAGCTTCTTGTCGGTGGCGTTGTAGATGGCACTCTTAAATTCGTCGGTGTACTCCTGGATGCGGCCGCGGCGGTTGTTCTTGAGCTCCATGACAAAGGCGAGCTTTTCGCGGTCGATGCCGTCGGCATCGTAGATGGCGCCGTCGGAATCGGACAAGGTAACCGGCTTCGCGCCCAGATCCAGCAGCTTCTCGACGGTATATTGCGAGACGTTGCCGCTGCCGGAAACCAGACACACTTTGCCTTCCAGCTTGTCTCTGCGGGTCTTCAGCATTTCGTTGGCGAAGTACACGCAGCCATAGCCGGTGGCCTCGGGACGAATCAGCGAGCCGCCCCACGCCAGGCCCTTGCCGGTCAGGACGCCACTGAATTCATTCCGCAGCCGCTTGTATTGGCCGAAGAGGAAGCCGATTTCGCGGCCACCCACGCCGATGTCGCCGGCGGGGATGTCCGTGTCGGGGCCAATGTGGCGGCAAAGCTCGGTCATGAAGCTCTGGCAGAAGCGCATCACTTCGTTGTCGCTCTTGCCTTTGGGATCGAAATCGCTTCCGCCCTTGCCGCCGCCCATGGGCAGCGTGGTGAGCGAATTCTTGAAGACTTGTTCGAACGCCAGGAATTTCAGAATGCCGAGGTTCACCGAGGGATGGAAGCGCAGTCCGCCCTTGTAGGGTCCGATGGCGCTGTTCATCTGGATGCGGAAGCCGCGATTGACTTGCACCTTGCCCGTGTCATCGAACCAGGGCACGCGGAACATAAGAACCCGTTCGGGCTCCGTAATACGTTCCAGGATCTTGGCTTCGCGATACTCCGGGTGGCGCTCCAACACGGGCCCCAAGGACTCGAACACTTCGAGGACGGCCTGGTGGAATTCCGGTTCGGCTGGGTTCTTGGCTTTGACGAGGTTGAGAATTTGATTGGTGTAGTCCGCCGCAGTATTACCCTTGGGCGGTTCCATGACAGCATTCATAGGCTTGCCTCCGAATTTTTAGGTGACGAACGGATTATCAAAATAGGACGCCGCAGGAATTGCGACTGGAGTGATTAGATGCCTGGAGGGGAAGCTCTGCCGTGACTGGCGTCACCGCATTCCGTGATGATCGCTCGCAAGAATCTTTGCGTAGGACACCGTGCGCAGGACACAGGAAACTACGCAGAATGTGTCCCTTAGCGCAATGCTGACGATAAGGTTACTTCCTGCCAGCAGGTTTTACAACTGTCACTTTGGCCGTCACCTGCTGGCCCTTTTCCATGCCTCCCACGATGACCAGCCCGCGGTGCGTAACCAGCAGGCCGCGATGGTCCATGGTGGGCTCGGGAGTGTTTTCGCCGACTGTTTCCCATTCGCCGGTGTCGAGGTTGAACGCGAAAGTTACCGGGGAAGGTTCGGCAGGCTGGCCGTTATAGCCGATTCCGTTGTAGTTATAGGGGTTGTCGGTTCCTCCTGAGAAATAGATTCTGCCTGCTTTTCTTTTCTCCAGCGGCCCGGCGCCGGCCGCGATGCGATAGCGCGCGTTGCCGGGATGCGCGGGAAGTTTCATCCATTCAATTTTCGCGATGTCACCCTTCCTGGGAATTATGCCCGCCCAGCATTCGCGGGACGCGACGTACTTGGGACCCACGCCGCTCGGGTTCTTGTAGGCGCCGTCCACGTAAACGATGGTGTCGTCGATGATAGCGCCGGCATGGCCGAACACGGGCGTGCCGGGAATCGGTGTGGCCTGCATCCAGGTATCTTTGTCGGTGTCATAGACCTGGACGTTGCGGACGGCATCGCCCTTTGAGGTTGACCATCCGCCGATGAGGAAAATGTAACGGTCACGATAGAGGCCGACCACCGCATCATCGACGGGCACGGGGATGTCCCTGCCGCGATAATAGCGGTTTTCAACCGGGACAAAGACGTTCAGATCCGACACGGTAGTCTCTCCACCCTGCGCGTCAACGACGTAGCCTCCGAAGATGAAGACCTGGTCGTGGAGCGCGACCGCCGATGCCGCCAGGCGTCCGGCCACGCCCGGCACGGGACGCTTTTCCGTCCATTTGCCGGTGCCCGGATCCATTTCGTAGGCGCTGGTGGTAATTGCATCCCAGGTTTTTTTCGGACCGATGCCCATAAAGGAAAAAATCCTGGCTCCGCCTTCGTCATGCGAAATGGCAACCGCATTGTTCGAGACCGGCGCGGGGAGTGGGCTGAGCTTGGGTTCGTCGGCGGCCTGAAGGCGGGCCACCAGAAGAAGAGAGAACAACACCGGGAAAAGTTTGGTCGATGCTGACTTCATTGCTGAGATGATAGCAGCCCCTCTCGTGTGGGGACGGGCGCCCTCGCCCGACTGGACGGGCGAGACGCCCGTCGCTCCACCGTATGACTCATCACGCGGTCACGGTGCTAGAACCAGGTGCGCTTGCGGTATTCGCGATAGGCGTCGCCGAACTTTGCTTCCAGGACCGCGGCTTCGCGGCGGGCGCGGACGATCTGCACGGGAATGAGCACCAGCGGAACGATTAGCAGGTCACGTCGCCACACAATGAGAACCAGCCCTACCAGGAAAATTTCCCCGGAAATGTAAATAGGATTGCGGATCCGCGAATAGATGCCGCTGGTGACCAGCGCTGTCGCTTTAGGAGCAACGGAAAATGACCGGCCCAGCGTGTAGCGGGAGAGAATCACGCCCGCGAGGCCGATCAGACCAAGCAGCAGACCGATCCAGCGCGCCAGTCCGTGCGGCCCCGGGGCGGACTGAAATATCCAGCCGAAACCCCACAGGCCGGCGACCAAGGGCAGCCAGAGGCGCCATATCGTTCCACGATCCATCTTCAATATACGTACCTCCTTTGACGAGACGCGCTACCACGCGGACCAGCAGGCGCGTTGCGACTGCCTGCGCAAAGACGATACGATGACAGACGCTACGATGACAAACGGTGCGATGACGAGCAGGGCGGCGCCGCAGCGGCTAAACAGGCTGCGAAAGAAGTCATCTTGCCCACTCGTCGGCGCCTCAGCGGCTAAAGCCGCCATTGATTTTGCGGCACTTACGGCGCGGCTGAAGCCGCGCCCCTTCAAAACCAAAGTCAAAACCCGAATTGTTCCGCAGCCGGTAAAGCCGTTGATTTTGCGACACTCACGGCGCGACTGGAAGCCGCGCGCTTTCAAAGCAAGGTCGAAACCCGAATTGTTCCGCAGCCTGCTAAGTCTGGCTCCCATCCTTATTATTACTGCCACTTTACTCTGCCTGGCGGCGCCAGCACAGACGCGAAATCAAACCCAAGCCCAAATGCGCCAGCAGCTTCTGCAAGAACTGGACTCGGGCCAGTTGCGGGATGCAGTCCTGCTTGGTCAACGGGCGGTTTCGCGCTGGCCCGGCGATGCGCAATTGCGTCACTATCTGGGCCTTGCCTACTTCAAGAGCGGCGATCTCAAGCAGGCGCAGGAGCAACTCACGCGAGCGCGAGAGCTGAACCCGAAAGATTCCGCGACGCATTTTGACCTGGCGCTGGTGTTACTGAGCGAGCAGGATTACGCGGGGGCCGCGAATGAACTCGAAGCGGCGATCAGGCTCAGTCGTTCGAACGCGAACGTGAACGCGAACACGAACGCGCTCGCGCATATGCTGCTGGGGCGCGCGTATCTGAATTCGAATCGCAGCCTGCAGGCGATCGAGGAATTCAAAACCACTCTGAAGCTCGACCCGGCGATGCGACTCGGACACTACCATCTGGGATTTGCCTACTTCAGCCTCGGGCGCAACGACGAGGCCATCGGCGAATATAAGGAGGAGTTGCGCCGGTCGGGAGAGAGTCCCGCGGTGGTGTACGAGTTGGGGCGCTCGCTGCTGGAGAGCGGAAAATACGAGGCGGCCGTGACGTATCTGCAGCGTGCGACGGAACTGGACGCGCCGAATCCCGACGCCTGGTACTACCTGGGCAAGGCACAAGCGCTCGCGGGGCAATGGGCTCATGCTGAGTCTTCTTTGCGGAAGGCAGCGGAACTGAACCCGAAGGATCCGAGCCCACACTATCAACTGGCGCGCGTTCTGGAAAAACTCGGCAGGACCGAAGAAGCACGAAGCGAACGAGAACGCTTCGCGGAACTGAAGAAGGCGCAACCGGCCTCGGCAGGAATGGCCACCGGGCGCGATCAGTGATGGTCCGGATCGGTGATAGTCCGGATCAGTGAGAGTGATTCAGCGATAGCGATCATGAGAAACCTGCGCGTCACGGTTGCGGCGGCCGTCCTGCTGATGGCACTGAACGGCGGTTGGATTTTGTGGGGAGCTGCGCAGACGGCTGCGCCGAAGAGCACCGCTCCGAACAACAACGGTCCAGTGGTGAAGCCTGCGGTGGCCGCGCAAAAGCCGGGGGCCAAGACTTCCGCGACCAATCCACCATTGTTCGTTGACGTGACGCGCGCCGCTGGAATTGACTTTCGCCTGACCTGCGGCAGCCAGGAGAAGCTCTACATCGTTGAAACCCAGTGCGGTGGCGCCGCCGCGTTCGACTACGACAACGACGGCTGGATGGACATTCTGCTGGTGGATGGTTCGACGCTGGCGGACTACCGCGCCGGCAAGTGCCATCCGCCGCGCCTCTATCACAACAATCATGACGGCACGTTTACCGATGTGTCGGCGAAGTCAGGCCTGAATTTTTGCGGTTGGGGTTACGGCGTGGCCATCGGCGACTTCGACAACGACGGCTGGGAAGACGTCTATATCACCGGCTTCCATGGTTCGGCTCTTTACCGCAACAACCACGACGGCACCTTCACCGACGTCACCGCGAAAGCCGGGGTCGCCAACGCCGACCGCTGGGGAACCAGCGCCGCCTTCGGCGACTATGACAACGATGGCAACCTGGATCTCTACGTCGCGAACTACGTGGACGTCGACATCAACAACCTGCCGCAGTTCGGCAGCAGCCAGTTCTGCCAGTATCGCGGCATCCCGGTCAATTGCGGGCCGCGCGGATTGAAGGGCGCGCGCGACCGTCTGTACCACAACAACGGCGACGGCACCTTCACCGATGTCACGGAAAAACTCGGCATCGACACCGCAAGCTACTACGGGTTGGGCGTGTTGTGGCTGGATTACGACAAAGACGGGTGCCTCGATCTTTACGTAGCCAACGACTCTTCGCCGAGCCTGCTCTATCACAACAACTGCAAGGGTGGATTCACCGAAGTCGGCGCCGAGGCCGGCGTGGCCTACAGTTCCGATGGACACGAACAGGCGGGCATGGGCGTTGACTCGGCCGACTACGATCGCGACGGCTGGCCCGACATTCTGAAGACCAACTTCTCCGACGATGACAACAACCTCTATCACAACGATCACAATGGAGAGTTCACCGACGTGGCCGGCGCCGCCGGGATTGGAACGATCAGCAACCCCTATCTGGGTTTTGGCGCGAAGTTTCTCGACTACGACAACGATGGCTGGCCCGACATTTTCATCGCGAATGGTCACGTGGACGCGCAGGTGGAAGGACAGTCCTTCGGCGTGGGCTATGCCGAGCAGCCGTTTCTCTTTCATAACCTGAAGAACGGAAAGTTCGAAGAAGTCGGCCAGAAGTCCGGCGGCGCGCTGGCGAAAAAATATGTGGGCCGCGCCGCCTTGACCGCGGACTTCTGGAATCGCGGACGTCAGGATCTGCTGATCACCAACCTCGACGCTTCGCCCGTTCTGCTGCGGAACGAAGTTCCCTCGCCCGGTCACTGGCTGCGGATCAAGACCATCGGCAGCAAGTCGAACCGCGATGGCTTCGGCGCGAAGATCGAGATCACGGCCGAGGGCTCAACTCGCTATGCGGAAGTGCGCGCCGGAAGCAGCTTCGAGAGTTCGAGCGACCCGCGCGTCCATTTCGGCCTGGGCGCGGCGACAAGAGTTGACGCGATTGTCATTCGCTGGCCGAGCGGGCAGGTTGACAAACTGGGACCAGAGGCGGCCGACCAGGAGCTCGTAGTCCGCGAGGGACAGGATGTCACTGCCGGACGCGTCGCGGGTCACTGAGAAGTGGTGACGAATCTACCAAATTTGGTAGCTTACAGCGTTTCGATCTTCCGTTACTCATATACACAGTGGCCAAAGTACCAGTAAGTACTTGAAACATTGGGCTCTGTCGTTTGGTGCAACAAGTGCGATGGTAGTTCGAACGTACTAGGTGTTGCTGTTTCCGGCGGAAGCGAGGTTGTTTCTCAACACCTTTCGCCCGGTTCAGTGAGCAGAATCAGCAAGATAGCTTGACAAAGCAGTGGTTCGAAGCGCAAAATTTTGCGCGACTTCGCAGTAGCAGGTGATGCGGCACATTCTCGACGAGGTGACCTCAAGTTGGTGGGATTGTAAAAGCCCAGGGCCGCAGCCAGAGTTAGCAACCAAAGGTTCGCAACAAGAGTTTTCGTGCATGCGTGCATACGACAAAAACCACGTGCCACAATTTCCAGGGGGTAGGTAAATGAGAAGACTGCAGTTTTGCCTCGTAGTGTTTGCCGTGCTGGCTCTGACCTTCAGCGCATTCGCGCAGGTGCAGTTCGGCCAGTTTGACGGTACCGTGCTCGATCCAACCGGCGCCGCGATTGCCAACGCCAAGGTTACGGTGACCAATACCGGAACCGGTTTGAGCGTCTCCACCACGACCAATTCCAGCGGCAACTACACGGCCAAGGAGCTGCCGATTGGCTCCTACAAGCTGACAGTCGAAGCTGCGGGCTTCAAAACGGTGTCCAACAGCGGGGTGCAAGTCAACGCCGGCACCATTGCGCACGTGGACTTCAAGCTGCAAATCGGTAAGGCTTCGGAAGTGGTCGAAGTCACCGGCGCCGCGGCCCAGGTGAACACCGAAGACTCCAAGCTGGCCACCACCGTCAGCTCCACACAGATCAGCAATCTGCCCCTGAACGGCCGCAACGTATTCGACCTGATGCAAATGAGCACGGGCGCCGTGAACGTGAGCGGCGTTGACTTCGAAGCCGGCCACGGTACGGTCGTCAACGGCTTGCGCGAGGACTTCAATGGGTTCCTCATCAACGGCGTATCGAACAAGGATCTGAGCGGCGGTGAGATCAACACGCCGATTCAGGATACGGTCGAGGAATTCCAGCAACTGGGGCTGAACATGTCAGCGCAGTACGGCAACAGCGCTGGCAGCACCATCAACCTGGTGACCAAATCGGGCACCAATGCGCTCCATGGCAGCGCGTGGGAATACCTCCGGAACAACGACGCCGACGCCAACTACTATTTCCTGAAACAGGTCGGCGCGTCGCAGCCGCCACTTCGCTGGAACCAGTTCGGCGGCACCGTCGGCGGGCCGATTATAAAAGATAAGCTGTTCTTCTTCCTGTCCTATCAGGGAAGCCGTTTCATAACCTCGAGCGCAGGGACCATTACCGAGGAGACGCCACAGTGGGCGCAGGCGGTAGCGAATGCGGATGCGAACAGCGGCGTGAACTCAACCGCAAATCTCCTCTACAGCAAGTTTGCCCCGAAACTTTCAGGGAGCACGTTGAACACAATGGATCAATATGTGACTGGCCCCGGAAGTGACAGTGGATTCACCAGTTATGTGGATTACCTCTGCCCGGATAGCTATTCCGGTTGGGGGGTCAATGCCCCACCGGTCCAGGCAGCTGCACTCGCGGCGAGGATGCAGTCCATCCTGGGCGTCACGGCCGCGGATAACTTCAGCGCAATCCCGTTTCTCAGTACTCCTGGACACCCACACCAGTGCAGCGTAACTCCGGCACTTCAGGCGGGCACGATTGGCCGCGATCCTACGACTGGATCTTCCACGATGCCATTCCAGTTGTCGAGCGCATCCCTTACCGGTTCACAGACTTCAGGCAACTTGTTCAACGGCAATGAGTATTCGGCGCGCTTCGACTACAACTGGAATTCCGCCAACCGCCTGAGCGCGAATTTCAACTACGCGCGGTCAACAGACCAGTACGGGCCTTGCAGCCCCGCCTGCACCCGCGGATTCGCCAACCCATACATCGTTCGTTCTCCCAACGGCAATTTGGGGTGGGTCCACACCTTCAGCCCAACCGTCCTGAATGAATTCCGGGCTGGTTACACGCAGCTAACTACCCTGATTGGCACCAGCGCCCCAGGTGTTCCCCAAGCCACCTTTGACGACGGATCCGTCGGATTTGGTTCCTATAACGGCTACCCGCAGTATTTCAAGGATCACATCTACAGCTACTCCGATATGGTTTCGGTCAGCCACGGCAACCACAACATGAAGATCGGTGTGGATGTCCGGCGTAACATCGAAAACAGCGTGTTCAGCATAGCGCGCGGTTCCTACTACTTCTATGACCCGATTTTCTTTGCGGCCGATGCTCCCTACGGCCAGAACTCCGGCGTCGATCCGGGGATCTGCAAGGCACCCTGCCCGTCATCGTCCATCCAGCAGTTTCTGCAAAGCGATACGGTGCCGAATGCACAACTGGCAAGCAACGAGCGGCACTGGCGGAACGTGGAACTGGGGGCCTACTTCCAGGACGACTGGAAGGCTACGAAGCGGCTGACCCTGCAACTGGGCCTGCGTTATGACCTGTACAAGCGTCATAACGAGGAGGCCAACACGGCAACCACCTTTATCCCGGGTCCGGGCAGCAATACGCTGGAGCAGTTGATCAACGCCAACGTTCCGGCCGGAACCACGGGAACGATCAACGGCACCAGCTACGACTGCACATCGGCCGCGGCACAGGCGCTGTCGACGTTGGCAGGTGTATGCGGACCGGGTGGTTTCGCGCCCTCTGCTACATTGGGCAAGGGGCGTCACAAGGACTTCGGCCCGCGCGTTGGTTTTGCCTGGGATGTGTTTGGCAACGGCAAGACTTCGATACGCGGCGGCTTTGGCATAGCGTATGAGGGCACGCTGTACAACCCGCTCTCGAATTCGCGCTGGAACCTCCCTTACTATTCGTTCAACAGCGTCTACAACTTCGTGGGCGGAGATGTCAACACCGTGATTTGGGGCCCGACGAACTGCGTTGCCTCTGTCGGTTGCACCCCGACCGGTGGCGCGCAGTACGGGCCGGGCGGGGCCACTCCGGCCTTTTCCGGAGCGGCGACGAACCCCAACCAGGGTACTGGAGCGCAGGCGACCGGCAATCTCAGCGGCTGGTATGGCCAGAATCCCAACCAGGCACTGCTGACGGGAATCATCTTTCCGCAGGGCATTGATGATCCCTACGTGTACAACTACTACCTCGGCATTCAGCACGAGATAATGCCCAAGACGGTGCTGGAGGTGGACTACGTGGGCACAACCGGTCACAAGCTGTTCCGCGCTGAGGACATCAACCGCGCGCCTGGCGCCCTGCTGCCGGCCGGCATCACGGTTGTTGATAACCTTGGCCGGACGTTAACCGGATTAGGTGGTCGGCCGAACCCGAACTACGGCAAACTGCGCACCTGGGAGAACGTGGTGAATTCCAATTACAATTCCCTCCAGGCCTCGCTGAAACGCCAACTGAGCCACGGGTTGCTGCTGAACGTGAACTACACCTACAGCCACTCGATTGATAACGGCTCAACCTGGCACAGCGGCGCCACCACCGCCAACGCTGCTGGCGCCGGCGAGGGCTTCACCACGGATCCGACGCTGCCTCAGTTGGATCGGGGCAACTCGATCTATGACATCCGCCAGCGCCTGGTCATCAATCACGTCTGGCAGTTGCCGGGCCAGAACCTGAAGGGAGCAGGGGGATGGATCGTAGGCGGTTGGGCCTTAAGTGGGATCTGGCAATTCCAGAGCGGCGCCCACTGGGAGCCATTCCGCGGAGGAGCGCCCCACCTGACCGGCGATTGCTCACAGTCTGGCGTAAATGCCGGCCTGTGCGTCAATACAGGTGGCGACTACGGCCTGACTCGCGGCAGGAACGAGCGTCCGGACAGCAGTGTTTCCCACGCCACTTTCAGCAGCCAGACCTGGGCGAATGGCTGGGCAGCTAGCACCCAGACCAATCTCCCCGTCCTCTCTGCGCCGTGCCTGGCCTGCGTCGGCAACCTGGGACGCAACACGTTTGTGGGCCCGGGCAACTGGGAAGCGGACTACACCCTGTCCAAGAACTTCAAGCTGACCGAACGGTTCAATCTGAAGTTCGACGCAGCGGCTTTCAACATGTTCAACCGCGCCAACTTCATACTGGCGAACAGCAGCTCCGGATCACATAATGATATGCGCGACGGGCAGTTCGGCAAAGCCGGGGCGACTTTGGACCCGCGTGAGATGCAGTTCGGCCTGAAGCTTAGCTTCTAGCTGGGTTGTTTTTCCGGGGCCTGTTCTCGTATCCTGAGAACGGGCCCCTTTTCTCTTTGCGGGGAAGGCATGCTCTGCAAACTTTGTCTCCGCCGACTGCGTCCCTGGCTCCTCGTTCCGTTTACATTGCTTCTGGCGGGTCCGCTCGCTGCCCAATTGCAGCAACTCGGCAAGATTGTCGGCCAGATCCGAATCGCCAGGGGCGATTCCCCAGCGCACCAGATCCTGGTGGAACTGCGCTTGCACGGAGGAACCGTGAACAGCGTCTATGCCGACGTGCAGGGGCATTTTGGCTTCGACAGCCTGGAAGGCAATACGTACCACGTCGTCATCAATGACGATGCCTATTACCCGGTGGACGAACTGGCGATTGTCAACCCCGAGGCGCCGAACACCATTGTGCAGATCACCCTGCGGCCCCGCGAGGACCAGAAGAAAGATGACCCGATGGGTGCGCGGGCGTCTGGCAGCAACCCCGATCTGGTCAGCCCAGCAGACTACAACAAGCGCTTTCCCAAGAAGGCGGTCAAAGAGTACGAACGGGGAGTTGACGCCGAGCACAAGGGCAAGCGAGAAGAAGCCATCGCGCATTATGAAGAAGCGTTGAAGATCGCTCCGGAGTACTACCCTGCACACAACAATCTCGGCACGCTGTATCTGGGCAAGTCCGACTTCCAGTCAGCTGAAGCTCAGTTCCGGGAATCGGTCCGGCTCGACCAAAACGAGGCGCAAGCCTACTTCAACCTGGGCAACGTGCTCATGCTAACCGGGCGCTATACCGAGTCCGAGGCCGTTCTTGAGGACGGTCTACGGCGCCGTCCGGACTCCGCTTTTGCTCGTTTTCTCCATGGGTGCCTGTTCGCACGAACCGGCAAGTTCGACGAAGCCGAAAAGAGTCTGCGAGAGGCTTTGCAGCTCGACCCGTCGATGTCACAAGCGCATCTGCAGCTCGTTAATCTCTACCTCCAGCAGAGCCGCAAGGAAGATGCCATCCATCAGCTCCAGGATTTCCTGAAAGCCTTCCCCAGCGCTCCCACGGCAGCCAAAGCCAAGGAAGTGTTGAACAGACTGCAAAGTCAAGAGGGCCCTCGAAACCGGTAGAGGGTCCCGCCGGCTTATTTGGGAACTGCAGCGCAGAACTTCGCCTCAAGCCGGCAGGCAGCCTGGTACTCCGCGCGTGCCTGGCTGATCTTGCCCGCGCGGTGCAATTCGTAAGCCAGATTAAGGTGGGCTTCCGCCAGCTTCGGATCAAGTTTGAGCGCTACTCGATAGCTCTGGATAGACTTTTGCAGGCGATTCGTCTGGCTATAGCAGATCCCCAAAAAATTATGGATGTGAGCGTCGTCCAAGCCGAGTGCTATGGCTTTCTCCAGATGGGTAGCGGCGGAAGCATAGTTTTTCTGCTGAAACAGCGCCAAACCCAACTCCCGCTGCCCCGGCGAAAAATTGGGCTGGATAGCAATCGCTTTCTGGTACGAGGACAGCGCTGCGGCTGGGTTGCTCCCGGCATCCAATAAGCCGGTTTCGTACCAAGCCCGGTAATTCTCGGAATTGTTTTGCAGCGCTTTCCGCAGCCAGCTTTTCGCTTCGTCCACGCGGCCCAGCTTGGATAGAGCGCGGGCCAAACCGGTCATAGCGTTGTCGAAGTTGGGATTGAGCTCAAGGCATCGTTGCAGCTGATCGGCAGCGCGTTCCCAACTCTGGCGCCGCAAAGCCGACTCGCCGAGCATGAAAGGGATTACGTAGATTTGCGGATCCTTTTGCTGGACCTCCGCGAGAAGAGCCTCTGCCCGATCGTCCTCCTTGCGCTGAAAAGCGTCCTGAGCCTTCAGGATGGAATTAAACTCCCACAGCTTGTCCTTGGGATCGGCGAGTCCTTGCTTGAGCGACTCGGGAGAAACCGCGGCACGAAATCCGAAGTAGCCCAGCGCGCGTAATTTTTCCTGCGCGTCGGGACTCAGATTTCCAGCACCCGCATCCTGGCGCGTGAAGGGATTGTGCGCCAGAAGTGCCTGCATCTTTTCCCGAAGTACGGCAACTGTGGCGGGTTGCTGGGCGGCAATGTTCCGAGTTTCTCCGGGATCGCTTTCAAGATCGTACAACTCTGGTTTAGGCGCCTCGATAAAGTGAAAACGGTCGCTCTCCAGAGCGTGCAGCGGACTCCAGCCGAAAGAACTGAATGGATAAAACGTCTCGCTGTAGGCCGGATTGTTTACCGCCTGACCCCCTGCTTGATTCGTGCCTAACAAAGGAAGCGACTGGAACTGCGCATAAATCGAATCAACCGAATCAGCCGAATCTTTCACTCCCGCCAGTTGCAGAAGCGTCGGGGCCACGGCCGTGGTCTCCACGGGGTCGCGGCGCCGGCCAGCCGCAATGCCGCTCCCGGCGGGCGGTTTCACGATCAGCGGCACGCGCACCGTGGCGTTGTACACGAAGAAGCCGTGCTCGTCTTCGCCATGTTCCCCGAGAGACTCGCCGTGATCGCTGAGTGCGACGATCAGCGAAGAATCGTAAAGGTGGTTCTGCTTGAGCCACGCCACCAGGTTTCCGAGTTCGTGATCCGCGTAGGCGATCTCGCCATCGTAGAGGTGGCTGCGGTACTCGGAGCGGTAGGGTTCCGGAGGATCGTACGGGCTGTGCGGGTCGTAAAGATGCAGCCAGAGAAAAAACGGGCGTCGCGGAGCTTTCTTCAACCAGGCGATGGCGTGCGCTACGCTCTCCCCGGCGCGACGGTCCACCAGACCGATATCCTTTTTTTCGAAGGTTTCCGCCGAAAACGCATCATCGTAAAAATCGAAGCCACGCGCCAGCCCCCAACTCCGGTCGAGCACGAAGGCGCTGACGACGGCTCCGGTGGCGTAACCCGTGTTTTGGAAAGCTTGCGACACGGTGCGAAATTGCTGCGCCAGCGGCTGCCCGGTGAAATCCTGCACGCCGTTCTGAAAGGGGTAAGTGCCGGTGAGGATCACCGCATGGGAAGGCCAGGTAAGTGGAACCTGCGAGATCGCCCGCTCAAACACGACACCGTCGTGCGCCAGCGCATCAAGGGTGGGAGTCTTGACCGTCTGCGCGCCATAGCATCCCACGTGGTCGGCACGCAGAGTATCGATGGTGATCAATATAACACTGGGCCGCTTTACGTCAGAGCGCGTTATACCGGGCCGGGCAACACCCGGCGCTGGCTGCGGTTTCGCTGGCACGGGCTTAGGGACAGCGGCCTGCGCGAAAGCTGTGCGCCCGGCAGTCAGAGCGATGACAACCGCGAACACGAGCGTGGACAACACAATTGAGAAGCGCCCAAACATGCGTCTATTGCGGAGCCGGCTGCTGCGCGCGCCGCGTCTCCTCGTCGGCCTCCGCCGTGAGTCCCTTGGCGGCCAGAGCCTTGGCTAGCGACTCGTGCATGATGGGCTCTTGCGGCGCCAGCTCCACGGCGCGACGCAACTCCGCGATGGCGTCGTCCAGCTTGTTCTGGTACAGGAGGGTCTCGCCCAGGGCGCGATGTCCACGCGCAAACTCCGGATAAATCGTAACCGATTGCCGGAGTGCGGCCGCCGCCGGCTCCAGTTGCTTTTTCTGTATGAACGCCACTCCCAGATTGAAGGCAGCTTCGAAGTTGGAGGCATCCAGTTGCAGGGTCCGTTGCAGCGTCGCGATGGCCGCATCGATCTGCCCGGTGTGGGCCTGCGCCATGCCCAGGTTAAAAAAGGCAAGCGCGTAATCAGGACTGAGCTGAACAGTTTTCTGCAACTCGTCCACCGCCTCGGCAAACATCTTGAGGTGGTAGAAATCCAGACCTCGCAGATAATGAGCCGGAACCGAGTTGGGCTCGGTTTTGACTACGTCCTTCAGTTTTTCGATCGACTCATGATAGCGGCCGTGCTGGCTGTCGGCGATGGCATCGGAGATCAGCTCATACGTGGCGACCCGATCTTTCGGATCCGGCAAGTCGCGGCTGCTGATGGTCGGATCGCTGCCTCCGGAAAACCCCGCGTACCCCAACGCCTTCAATCGCTCCATCAACGCCGGATCCAGACCGGTCTTTTCCGCCAGTTCCTTGCCAGCGCTGTAATCGCGAATCATGCCCACGAGTTTCGCGCGCATCTCCTCGGCCACCGCCTTCTTTTCGGTGAGCAGATTATGAACTTCGCCCGGATCCTTCGCCAGATCGTACAGTTCCGGTCGAGGCGCGTCGATGAAGTGGTACTTTGCGTTCTCCGAGCCTCGCAATTCACTCCAGTTGAAGTGAATCCGCGGCAGGAAGGTCTCTCCATATAGGATGCGGTCGGCGCGGTCGCGCTCGGCCTGGTCGGCGCGAAGCTCGGGAAGCAGGTTGCGTCCCTGCACCTGCGACGGAATCTCCACCCCGACGGCGCCCAGCACCGTCGGCATCAGATCGACCAGCGAAACCGGATCGGCAACCGTGCGTGCCGCGGCATTCCCCGGCAACCGAATGATCAGCGGCACGTGCATCGTAGCGTTGTAGATAAAGAATCCGTGCGTTTTTTCGCCATGCTCTCCCAGACTTTCGCCATGGTCGCCGCAGAGCACGATCAGCGTGTTCCGATAAATCCCTTTTTCTTTCAAAAAGCGGAGAAGCCTTCCGACCTGTTCATCCGCAAAAGCAATCTCGCCGTCGTACGGCTGCGCCGCATATTCGCGGCTGTAAGGCTCGGGCGGATGATAAGGAAAGTGTGGGTCGTAGAGATGCATCCAAAGAAAGAATTTCTTTTGCGAATTCTTCGCCAGCCAGTCCAGCGCCACATCGGCCACAACATTGCCCGGACGCTCCATCTCGTCAAGATTCGCTTCGTCCAGTCGGCTGAAGTCGAAGTGGTCGTAATAAAAATCAAATCCCTGATTCAGTCCAAACCGCGAGTCCAGCACCGCCGCGGCGATCACCGCTCCCGTCTGGTACCCGGCCTGTTTGAGAACCGCGGCCAGCGTGGGCTGAAGCGGGCTGAGTTTGTTGCCGCTAAAATCATGCATGCCGCTCAACATGGGATACGTTCCCGTCAGCATCGAACTGTGCGAGGGCAGGGTTACGGGGACGACCGCGAAGGCGCGCTCAAAGCGCACTCCATCCGCAGCCAGGCCGTCAATGTTGGGCGTCTTGATCTGCTTGTATCCGTAGCAGCCGACGTGGTCGGCGCGCAGCGTATCAATTGTGATCAGGACCACATTCAGCGCGGGCTTTGCCGGCGTTTGCGCGGCCGCATGAAGCGCGGTGAGGGCGGTCAGGATGACAATCAGTCGACGAAAAGTAAGCACCATCGGTGAGTTCAGTTTATCGCATGTTATCGCAGGGAAGACGCTGACGCGGGCGCCGACAGAGGCTCAACTCGGCGGAAGCACTGTGATAGGCTGGGCGCTTATGCGACGGCTGGCTATTTTTCTCGGGATCATCTTCACCGGGATACTTGTCGGGATCATGCTGCTCGAAACTGTGGGCTGGGGCCAGACGTCCGGCCAGACGCGCGCCCCGCGAAACTCTTCCCCCGACGTGTACCTCATCACCATCGACACGCTGCGCGCCGACCACGTCGGCTGCTACGGATACAAGCAGGTCGAAACACCCGCACTCGACGCGCTCGCCGCCGACGGGGTCCGCTTCACCCAGGCCTTCACTCATAGCCCGATCACCAACACTTCGCACATTACGATCCTGACCGGCCTCTTGCCCAGCGTGCATGGCGTCACCGATTTTGGAGTTCCTCTCTCGCCGCAGCATGTCACTGCGGCCGAACTCCTGAAGAAGCACGGCTACCAAACCGCAGCTTTCATCGGAGCCGTGATTCTCGACAGCAACACGCTCGCTCCCGGCCTCGATCGCGGCTTCGCTTTCTACGATAACTTTCCTAAAACCGATAGCAAGGATGCCGACGGCAAGAATAAAGAACGCTGGGGACGCGTCGAGCGCCGCGGCATGGAAGTCGTCGAGCACGCCGAAAGTTGGTTCGAGAAACACCGCACCGGGCCTCACTTCGTGTGGGTGCACCTCTACGATCCGCATGATCCCTACGAGCCGCCGCCCCCGTTCTCGGAGAAATACAAAGACCACTTGTACGACGGCGAGATCGCCTATGCCGATTTCGCAGTGGCCCATTGGATTGCATTTCTGAAAAAAGCCGGCGTCTACGACAACGCCATCATCGTAGTCACCGGCGACCACGGCGAAGGCCTGGGCGAGCACGGAGAAGAAACTCACGGCCTGTTTCTCTACGACTCAACGCTGCATGTGCCGCTCATCCTGAAAACCCCGGCAGCCGCTCATCATGGCACAGTAGTTGATGCGCAGGTGCGCACCACCGACATCCTGCCGACTATTCTTTCGGCGACGGGCGTGGCTGCCCCGGCAGAGCTGAACGGCGAATCGCTGCTTCCCCTCGTCAATACAGAAGCGCCCAGCGGACAACCGCCCTCAAATCGCGCTCTCTTCGGCGAGACCGACTACCCTCTCCGCTGGGGATGGGCTTCTCTGCGCGCCTTGCGCGCTGACAACACCAAGCTTATCGAAGCTCCCCGGCCCGAACTCTACGACCTGCAGGCCGATCCGAAGGAGCTGAAAAATCTCTACGCTACCGACGGCGGTAAAGTCCAGACCATGCAGGCCGAAATGGCGAAGTGGAAGGCCAAGCTCCCGCCGCCGAGCAACGCCAGCAAGCCCGGAGAAACTTTGCCCGATCCCAAAGACAAAGTCGAAGTGCAGAACCTGCTGCACAACGCCATGCTCGCCAGCGACGACAATCGATCGAGTGACGCGCGCCAGTTCCTGGAAAAAGCGCTGCAGCTCGACCCGAGTTCGCCGACCGCGCTCCGCCAACTGGGCGAGCTCGAACTCGCTGCCGGAGATTTCTCGAAAGCGGCTGTCCACTTGAAGCGGGCTTGTGAACTGCGTCCCGACGATTCCACCGCCGCTTTCGAATTGGGCGAGGCGCTGGAGAAGTCCGGCGATTGGCCCGGAGCGCGGGATGCGCTTGAATCGAGCCTGAAGCTCGCGCCCAGCCAAATGCCTGCGCGGCTGCTGCTGGGCCACGTTTACCTGCAACTCAAAGATGCGAAGAACGCGGAAGACCAGTTCGAGGCCGCGCTGCTGGTAGATTCAAACAGCAGCGAAGGCCGCCTGGGACTGGCCGAAGCGCAAGTTCAGCAATCCGATTTTGCTGGCGCCCTGCCCGATCTGGAAGCGTTCGCCAAAGCGGATCCGCGAAACGCCGCCGCCCTGCGTTTGCTGGCGCGAGCCTATCGCGGACTCGGCAGAGAACAAGACGCCAAGCGAACTGAAGAGCAGGCCGCAGCGCTGGGAAACAAGTGATCAAACAAATCAGCCGCGGCTCGACTCGCCGCGGGCATTTACATTCCTTTCACATTCCCGCTTTATGCTAGCTTCTTTACAGTTACTAGCTGTCTCGAATTGCGCGAGTTTCTCATGACCCGAAAACAACCGTCCCCGGCTCCTCGCGTGAAGCGGCGCTCGACTTCGACGCGATCTCGAGCAACGGAATCTCGCCCACGTCCAGCTCAGGCCCGCAATGAAGATTTGGCGGGAGATGAACTGACGGCCCTAGTGGTCCGGGGCTGCCTGATCGCCCGCGATGCGGTCTTTAACGTCCGGGACTTTCTCGCGGACGGTTCGCGCCTGGCTTTTCTCGCGATCAAGGATTGCGAAAAAGAACTCGACCAGATCGAGCGCAAGATTGATGACCAACTGCCCGAAGCCATCACGCGCGTAGGGGAAGCCAAAGCACGCGAGTTGCTGGCGTGTCTGAAGTTCATCACCGACCTCGAACGCATCGGAGACCTCGCCTACAGCGCGGTCATGCAACTGCAATCGCGCCGCGAAAAATTGCCGACGGCGGACTCCCGTCAGTTGGTCGAGATGGCTTCTCTGCTTTGCGAAATGCTGGAGCAGGTTCATCAGGGCTTTCTCAAGCGCGACGTGTCGCATGCGCAGAACGTTCTGCAATCCGATCCGGAAGTGGACCGCTTGTGCCATTCCCTGTTTCATAGACATCTAGCCGAGCCGAACAGTCCGACCGGCCAGAAGAATTTCGATATCCTTCTCGCCGCCCAGGCGCTCGAGCGCATCGGCGATCACGCCAAGAATCTGGCGGAAGAACTCTACGGCCTATCCGAAGGCCGCTCCCTGCGCCACAACGCCAGAAAACTCTCGACGGCCTAAACCTGCTCGTGTAGGGACGGCTGGTGTGGGGACGGGCACCTCAAGTTCCAGCATCGGCACGACTCAAAGCCGCGCCGCCAGTTTCGTATTAGGGCATAGATTTAGCGATGCCGAAAAGTCTCGAGATCAGATGCCCCTTCAGGGGCTGGCGCGCCCGCTCAATGAAAATCGTGCGACGCCGTCTCTGCCCGCGTGACGCGAAGCGGCGAAACTTTTTCCGCCCGGATGTGAATCACGTTGTCCTGATTCTGCAAAATTCCCTCGATCATCAGGAAACGATCGGAAATCAGCAATACCCGATTCTTCTGCAGCAGATCGGGAGTGAAGATGGCATTGGCGATCCCCGTTTCATCTTCCAGGCTCATGAACATCATTCCCTTGGCCGTCCCCGGACGCTGGCGGGCAATCACGCATCCGCCGATTCGCAATCGCCGTCCATTCGGAACGTGAGCCAGATCGCAAGCGCGATAAATCCCCATCCGCTTCATCTCTTCCCGCCGATACAGCATGGGATGAGGGCCGACCGTCAGCCCGGTAGCACGAAAATCCGCCACCAGCCGCTCTTCATCCGTCATGGCCGCAAGCGGCGATTCCCCATCAATTTCCGGCAGCTCATCCAGCAACGGCCCCGACCAGCGCACCGCCCGCTCCACCTGCCACAGCGCATCGCGGCGATGAAAAGGCTTTTCACCACAGAGGCACAGAGACACAGAGGAATTCTTTTTTTCAAGACGAGTAATCTCGGGGGCGTCCCCGTGATAGTCGGCTCCCATCAAGTCAGGATTTCTGACATTGCTTTTCTCTGTGTCTCTGTGCCTCTGTGGTGAATCCCCGATCGCGTTTAGCGCTCCGATCTCCGCCAGCGTCGTCAACTCATCCTTCCGCAACTCGGGCACGCGACGAGCCAGATCCTGAACCGAAGCAAACGGCGCCAGGCTGCGCTCCCGAACCAACGCCTGCCCCGCCGGCTCGCGCAACCCGCGTGCATATTTCAGGCCGAGGCGAACTGAGAGCTGAGAGCTGACAGCTGACGGCTCTAAACTGCACTTCCAATCCGACCTCGTCACATCCATCGGCAGCACTTTCAATCCGTGCCGCTGCGCATCTTTCACAATCGTCGAGGGATGGTAAAAACCCATTGGCTGATTATTCAGCAGCGCCGCCGTGAACGCCGCCAGGTAATGGCATTTCAAATAAGCGCTGGCATACGCAATCAAGGCAAAGCTGGCGGCATGCGATTCCGGAAATCCATAAAGAGCAAACGAAGTAATCGATTGGATGATCTGCTCCTGCGTTTCGCCGCGGATCCCGTTGCGCGTCATGCCGGCGCGCAGTTTTTCTTCGATCGCTTTCATTCTCGCCTCGGAACGTTTAAAGCCCATGGCGCGCCGCAACTCCTCCGCTTCGCCGCCCGTAAAGTTGGCGGTGATCATGGCCATGCGCAGCAACTGCTCTTGAAACAGCGGCACGCCCAGCGTGCGGCCCAGCACCGTTTCGAGCGACGGATGCGGATACGTGACCGCCTCTCTGCCCTGCCGCCGTTTGAGAAATGGATTCACCATATTCCCCACGATCGGTCCCGGCCGTATGATCGCCACTTGCACGACGATGTCGTAAAATCGCTGCGGCTTCAGGCGCGGCAGGCACGCCATCTGCGCCCGGCTCTCGATCTGGAACATCCCCACCGTGTCGGCTTTTTGCAGCGCGGAATATACGGCGGGATCGTCCGGCGGAAGATGCGCCAGATCCACTTCTTCGTGGTAGTGATCGTGCTTGTAATGAACATGGATCAGTTCGAGAGAATCTTTCAGCGCCGCCATCATGCCCAGGCCCAGCAGATCGACTTTGATGATGCCCATGTCCGCGCAGTCTTCTTTATCCCACTGCACGACCACGCGGCCCGGCATGGAAGCGGGCTCCAGCGGTACGACGGAATCCAGACGCCCCTCGCAGATGACCATGCCGCCCGAGTGCTGCCCTAAATGCCGCGGCAGATCCTGCACGGCGAGACACAACTCGAAATATTTGCGAATCCGCGGATGCGTAAGATCGAGTCCGGCATCGCGCAGACGGCGGTCGAGCGCATCGTTATCGTCCTTGAATTCCCAGGTTCCGACCGCCGCCGAAATTCGCTTCAGCGTGTCCGGGTCGAATCCCAGCGCCTTGCCCATTTCGCGCGCGGCCATGCGATTGCGATACGTGATCACGTTGGCGGTCATGGCCGCTCCGCGCTGTCCATAACGTTGATAGACGTACTGGATGACGCGCTCGCGCTCATCGCCGCTGGGCAAATCGAGATCGATGTCGGGCCACTCGCCGCGCTCCTCGGAAAGAAATCGTTCAAACAATAATTCCATGCCAATCGGATCCACCGCCGTGATGCCGAGCGAGTAACAAACCACGCTGTTGGCGGCCGATCCGCGGCCCTGCGCCAGAATTTTCCGTTCGCGGCAAAAGCGCACCAGGTCCCAAACAATCAGGAAGTACCCGGCGAGATTCAGCTTTTCGATCAAGCTCAACTCGCGCTCGATCTGCCGCCGCGCGCGCTTCTTCAACTCCGCATCCGCCCGCCCATACCGGCGCTGCATTCCTTCCCGCGTACGCTCCCGCAGAAACGACATCATGCTTTCCCCCTCGGGCACGGGATAACGCGGAAACTCGTATCCCAGAGCGTTCAGCGTGAACTCAAGCCGTGAGGAAAGTTCAACCGTGTTCGCGATCGCATTCGGAAAATCCGCAAAGAGCGCTCGCATGGCCGCGGGAGATTTGAGATAGCGCTCTGCATTGCGCGCCAGCAGACGTCCGGCAGTGGCCAGCGTGCGATGATGCTGCAGCGCGGTGAACACATCCGCCAACTCGCGCTCCCGAGGCGTGGCATAGTTCACGCCATTGGTCGCCAACAACGGCAGTTGCAAAGCTTCCGCGATCTCGATCGCAACCCGGTTTCTATACTCTTCCTCACGATGAAAATGCCGCTGCAATTCGACGTAAACATTAGATTGGCCAAAAACCTCCGTCAGCCGTTTCACCGCCTCGAACGCCGCTTGCGGTCCACCTTGCGCGAGCGCCGCAGCCAACGGTCCTTCTTCTCCACCGGTCAGACAAATCAAACCGTCGGCATGCTCAATACAATCTGAACTCGACGCGCAGGCTCCTTCTTTGTGCCCAGCGCGCAGCTTCATTTTCGTAATCAGGCGGCAGAGATTTTGATATCCAGCGCGCGAGGCGACTAGAAGCGGAAGACGAAATTCACCACGCGAGGTACACGTCACCTCCGCCCCAATATGCGCCTTGATCCCCGCCTTTTTTGCGGCGAGATGGAAGCGCGGCGAGCCGTACACTCCATCTCGATCGAGCAATGCCATCGCCGGCATTCCCAGGTTCGCGCACGCCGCGATTAGTTCCTCGGGAATCGAAGCCCCTTCGAGGAAGCTGAACGCGGAGCGGGAATGGAGTTCGATGTACATCAGTTCCCGGTTCTCAGTTCTCAGTTGGCTCTCGTAAGACTAAGAACTGAGAACTTTTTCTTAGTCGTACGTTCCTTCTACAAACCAGTTTCCACTTAGTTTGTCCTGCACTAAGCGATACAGCACGAGTCCACTTTCGGCGGGCACGGCGATGTCCCACTCCTCGCGCGACCAGCCTTCCTGTTCCGACCAGTCGCCGGAAGAACGCCAGGGGCCGGCGGTCCAGACGATTTCGCCGGCAATGTCCTCGCGCTGCAGGCAGCGCATTCGCACCGGCTTCGCTTCGCGCAAAGTAACGCTCGCGCCCAGCGGCGGACGAAACAGACGCAGGGCGATCACCGCGCTCATTTTTTCTTTTGCGTTTTCCGCTGTGTTTTCTTCTTCAAGTTCCTCGACCGGGCATGCACTGTCATTTTCTGGCATGGACATATCTTTCTTTCGATTTCCAGACTGCTTCGCTTTGGGCTCTGCGGGTGCTACAGGCGCAAAGTGCCGCACCACAAACGCGCCTTCGCGATGCGTATCCAGTAATTCCACCGACCCCACTCTTCCTTCGCCGACAATGCCAGCGATGCGCGCCAGCGTAAGCTCGAGTTTTTCTGGCTCGGGAAAAACCGGCAGAAACAATCCACTCTGCAGGGCTCGCGGGCGCGTCGGCTCCGCCGACAAATGAATCTTCACGATGGGCGCTCCCGGCGGATGCGCCTGCAAATCAAGCTGCAACAATTTAAGAAACACTTTCGCGTCCAGCATGGGCGTCGGCAGCCGCAGCGTGCGGGTGAGCTTTCGGGTGAGTGTGCGGGTAAACGATGCGCAACCGTTCGGCTGCGTAACTGCGAGTTCCAGATTCAGATGCAGATCCTGCACCGCCAGCGCGCGCGCTCGCAATCGCGCGCACACTTGCTCCAGCATGCGGTTCAGCAAAAATGCCAGCGGTTCCAGCAGCACAATGGGATATTCCAGCTCCACACTCTCGGTAAAAATCAGCCGCGGGTCCAATACGCGCAAGTTGCGCGACGCCGCGCCCCGCGCCAGGTTTTGCAGATGGATTCCCTGCTGTCCCAGGCGCTCGCTGACCGGAACTTCGGGAAGAGCCGCCAGCGCCCGCAGCTTGCGAATGCCCCAACGATCAAATGTCTCAACCCAGCGTGTGGCCTCTTCCACATCGGGGGAAAAACTTTCCAGCAACACATCCACCGGCAGATCTCCCAGCCGCTCTGCTTCGCGCCCTTCGGGAATCAAGGTCACGCCGGGAAAACCGCGGGCTGCGAGCAAAGCAGCATCCGGATTCGCGGCCACGGCAATGTTCGCTTCCAGTCCCATCTGAGAGACGCGCCGCGCCAAATCGCGAGCAATCTGCGGCAGCGGACCCAGCAACGGCTCAAGCCCGGCAAGATTCAGAAGCACGGTGCCGGGCGACGTGTCTTCCACTTCCGGAGAAAACGATTGCGCACAATCCAGCAGCGCAGCGTGCGCCGACGTCTCCTGCGACTCCGAGCGCGCACGCAGCACAAGTTTTTCCCATGCTTCCAGTTGCGCCTTGGTCGCGCCTGCCTCCACGCCCGTTTGCCGCGCTTTTTCGTTGAGCGCAAACACTTTTTCCAGCGGAGGCCGTCCGGTGAGCACCGCGACCGAGCGGGCGCGCAACTCTGGCTCAAAGCAAATGATCGCTTGTACGGAAAAATCGGGGATGAAGATGCAGGCAAACATGGGAGACCAGTTCTCAGCTCTCAGCTCTCAGTTGGCAGTTCTCCGTAATCGGTGAACTCGTTTCAGAAATCCATGGGTGCCCCATCGCGTGCGCTTTTTGTGTTCGCTTTTTGCGCAAGGGTGGGTTTTCATCCCGCCCATGTCGCTCGGCTGCTGAAACTCGCTGCCGATTGCGCCGGCTTTCGTTCAAGCCGCGAGCGCAACAACTCGGCGGTGATTTCGAATTGATCCAATAGTTCCGAATGCGGCAATCCCGTATGCGCCGGCCGATTTCCCGATAGCTGAGAGCCGATAGCTGACAGCTTTTTCCCTGAGACCTGCGACCTGACACCTGACACCTTCACCAGCACCGACGAGCAACTCCCTGCAATCGGCTGCTGTTCCAAAACCAGCAGCGCCGTCGGCGTGTGCTCAATCGCGCGGCGGAAGCGGAACCACGATGCCAAAGGAATTCGCTGCGCGCTGCGCACTGGAACATCGCCGAGATCGAGAGCGATCATTCCGAAACCATTGCTCTGCAGCAGCAGATCGGTGACTTTCAGCATTTGTCCGAGCTGCGATTCCCAGCGCTGGACTTCCGGATTCTTCCACCGATTGTTCCACCCCGAAAATTCCGCGGCGCGGGAGCCTGCTCGGAGCGAGTTGCGAAAAAATGCTGTTGGAGAAGGAGACGTAGAACCGCAGCGGCTAAAGCCGAACCTGTTTTCAGCGACTTGCGGTATGCCTGAAGGCATACCCCGATACGAATCGCCCGTTTTTCCGCAGCCTGTGAGCGCAGCCGAAGGATGTTTACGCGATGGATATTTTTCACCGCATCGCACCCACAGCAAACGGCTCATCTCCATGCCCGCAGCCGCTGCTGACGCCGGATCGAACGCATCGCTCGGATCCACCAGCGCGCAAACTTCTCCTCGCTGGGTAGCGCGGGCCAGCGCGAAAAGCAACACGCTGGTTCTTCCCGATGAGGCCGTGCCGCAGATTTCCGTGAGGCAACCGCGAGCGAGGCCTCCGGTCAGCGAGTCCAGTTGCGGAATCCCGCTCGAAACCATTTCCGGCGCCGGGCGCACATCGAGGCGCGAAGCGGGAACGATGGCTGCCAGATTGGGGATGACGCCCAGTTGGGCCAAAATCTCCGCGGTTTTTTTTGCGGCCTTCTCCTTTGCGGCCATCTTCGCGTTCGAGCGCGGAGAAGACCGCGGAGAAAAAATAAAAGGGCGGCCCGTGGCCGCCGATGAAAAAACCGGAGAGGCAGACATACTTTTCTCGCAATTGTCAGGGAACGCAGAGGGCGGGATCAGCCCGGGCGAGGTCTGTAGCTTTCGCTTTTTATTCGCCTACATAAGTATCTCCTCTCGGCCTGCCATTGTCAAGGCGGTTCGGTGCGAATCATGAGCCGGAAATGCAACGGTCGCGGACGGGGGCGTCCGCGCTACACAGATTTACAACGCGTTGCGGAGAAAATTTCGCGAGCGAAAGCGGCTGCGGCCGCTCCCAGGTCTCGAAAACCGCGAGACCTGGGGCACCCGGTTTGGTAAGAACAAGCTTTTGTTATAATCGAATTTCGTCGCAATCCACCCGAGTGGCGCTATCGTCTAGGGGTTAGGACGGAAGATTCTCAATCTTCAAACCCGGGTTCGATTCC
The DNA here is from genome assembly GCA_050014475.1 of Terriglobales bacterium. Classification (GTDB taxonomy): domain Bacteria; phylum Acidobacteriota; class Terriglobia; order Terriglobales; family Acidobacteriaceae; genus Acidiflorens. Next base: position 27,806 of record JBEKDG010000004.1, read on the forward strand.
CGGTAGCGCTACCAAAGCTTTCCGCGAGCACATGCACCGCCCGGCGTGATCCCGGTTTATTTCAAAACTGCGCAATCTTGAACAGACATTCAATCGGCACCGTGTGTAAGTTACTGCGGTAGAAGAAGAAATGTAGAGATGTGAAGGAGCGATACGGCTTCCCCCAATCCGGGTCGTTCTTGCTCCTCTGGTGGCGCAGCGGGCAGAGAGTCTGCGCCACCTCTTTTTTGGAAGTTCGCGACGCACAAGTCCGGAGAGAGCATTGCAATCAGAATTGCGCCAGGATCGCGCGCGCGAAACACTAGCGCCGGCAGGCAGAGCAGTATCCTCCGACTTCAAGCCGCGCCACCAGGATGTGAAAGTGGCAATCCCGCTCTAACTGCTTCTTCAAGGACTCGAACGTCTTGCTGACAAATTCGGTGATCTTCCCGCACCTTAGACATGCCATGTGAATATGATCGCGGCCCAGCTTGCGTTCGTAGTAGTGGCCTTCGCCGTTCAGATGCATCAGGTCGAGCTCATCAATGAGTCCTTGCCGCTTGAGCAGGTCGAGCGTCCGGTAGACGGTGCTGCGATCGACCGAGGCATCCACCGTCCGCGCCTTGCGCAGGATCTGGCTGGCATCGAGATGTTTGGTCGCGGTCTCAATCACACTTAGAATCGCCCGGCGCGGACCGGTCATGCGGATTCCGCGTTCGGCCAGTTGCATCTGCAAACGGCCGGGAATCTCGGTTTGTGGTAGCGGCATTCGTAGCCTCCTATTGCAAGTCGCAACTGATCGCAAAGAACCTGCGACGAAATCTTGGGGCGCCCCATTGACAGTGCATGAAGGCGCACTCTAGGCTGAGATTGTAAAACGTGTTGCAACTGAGTCGCAACAAGAAACTGCAAAAATGAGGGGATCGATGGTCGCGCGCGTTGTTTCTGAATCAATCCAGCGGAGATCTTCTGGTCTCATTCGTATTGCCCTGATTTTCTCTCTGCTCTTTTGCCGGTTATCTTTGACTCTGGCGCAGGAGAGCCCTTACATTGTGACCTACAACCATTACCTCGAAGAACCTGGGAGTCTGGAGGTGGAATACTTTTCGACCTTTGGCACGCAGCGCGGCGGCAACGACTTCCATGCCTTCTGGACGGAGTTTGAATACGGCGTCACCGCATGGTGGACAACGGACTTGTATCTGGACGGACAGACAACCTTCCACGACAGTACGATTTTTACGGGATATCGATTGGAAAACCGGTTTCGCCTGCTGCAGCGCGAGCACGTCGTGAATCCGGTGCTTTATATCGAGTACGAGCAAATCAGCGGGGCAGACAAAATTCTGAAGGAAGTCGAGGGTCACGACGTGGATTCCGACTTCGCCGATTCGAACGCCGCATTGCGAAAGGAGCACAAACACGAGTTGGAGCTCAAGCTTCTGCTTTCGAGCAACTTCAAAGGCTGGAATGTCGCCGTGAATCCCATTGTTACCAAGAACCTGTTGCCGAGCGAACCTTGGGAGTTCGCGTACGCCATCGGTGCGAGCCGTCCGCTCGCGCTTAAGGCTTCACCCAGCCGCTGTAGTTTCTGTCCGGAGAATTTTGTTGCCGGAGTGGAAATGTACGGAGGTCTGGGCGACAGACAGAGTGCCGGACTGCACGACACGTCTCACTACCTCGCGCCCGTGGTCGCGTGGAATCTCCCATCGGACTGGACCTTTCGCCTTTCGAGCGGCTTCGGTCTGAACGACAACAGCCATCGACTTCTGTTGCGCTGGGGGCTTTCGCGTGAGTTCTCCGGCTTTGGCGAGATGGTCGGGCGGTGGTTCTGAGGCCGGCAATGAAATCGCGTTTCGCGTTACTTCGCCCGGCCGGACGCATCGGTCTTGCGACCATCGGCGTCATCGTCTTCGGGATTTTCATCTTGGGGATTTCTCTGGCCACGGCGCAAAAGGAAGACGCTGCTGCAGGCAAGATCAAGAAGACAACCTACGCCGCGCTGGCAGAAGCTCCCGAAAAGGCGCGAGAGAGGAAGAACCCTTTCGAAGGCGATACTCAGGCGGTGGCTGCGGGAGGAAAGCTTTTCGAACAACACTGCGCCGACTGTCACGGAAGAAAGGCGGCAGGCGCGAAGAAAGGCCCGAGTTTACTGCGGGAAGAAGTGCAGCAGGCAACGCCCGGCACGCTGTTCTGGATCCTGACCAATGGAGTTGTCCGCCGCGGCATGCCGGTTTGGTCGAAGCTGCCGGAACAGCAGCGATGGCAGATTGTCACATTCTTGCAGTCGTTGAAGTTACAGTCGTTGAACTCACAGTCAGAGAACGATAAGGTGGGGAATCCGGTTCCGTAGCGCCAGCGGCTCGCCAGCCCTGCTAAGCTCATTCCTGCGTGAATCGGAAATACGACGTCATCATCCTCGGAGGCGGCGCTGCCGGCCTGATGTGTGCCATGGAAGCCGGCAAGCGAGGCCGGCGTGTCCTGGTGCTTGAACGCGCGGATCGAATCGGCAAGAAAATTCTGATCTCCGGCGGTGGCCGCTGCAATTTCACCAACCTGCACACCAGCTCAGAGAATTTTCTTTCCGCCAATCGGCACTTCGCCAAGTCGGCGCTCGCCCGCTATACTCCGGCGGACTTCGTGCGCCTCGTCGAAAAGCATCGCATCCCCTACCACGAGAAAAAGCCCGGCCAGTTGTTCTGCGATCAAGCGGCGAGCGACATCACTGCGATGCTGGAGCAGGAATGCCGCGACGCCGGAGTGGAAATCCGGTGCAACACGAAAGTGAACGAGGTGCGCAAGAACGAGGTGCGCAAGAACGGCCAGTTCACCGTGCAAGCCGAGGATGCGAGTTTCGACGCCCCCCGCCTGGTGGTCGCCACCGGAGGCTTGTCCATCGCGAAAATCGGCGCCACCTCATTTGGTTATGATCTAGCCCGGCAATTCGGTCTGAAGATCGAGCCTCCCCGCGCCGCCCTGGTCCCTCTGGTATTCAGCGAACGGGACCGCAAGCGGTGGTGCGATCTGGCAGGAGTCTCCACCGAGGTGATTGCTTCCACTCGCAGCACGAAGCGCAACACGAAACAAGCGTTCCGCGAACAAATGCTTTTCACTCATCACGGCATCAGCGGGCCCGCGATTCTCCAGATATCTTCTTACTGGGACGGCAAGGAGCCTATTCATCTCGACCTAGCGCCCGGCCGCGATCTCACTGCCGATTTGCGAACGCGGGGTCATCGCGGCCAGTCGAGTTGGAAATTGCTGCTGAGAGAAGTCCTGCCTTGCCGCTTCGCGGATCGCTGGCTCGAAACTTATCCTTTGGCGGGCAACTCCGATCGCGCCTTCGCCGACGCCGAACAGCAACTGCACACGTGGGAAGTGAAGCCGGAAGGGACCGAGGGTTACGGAAAAGCGGAAGTCACCGCGGGCGGCGTCGATACCAGCGAACTTTCCGCCAAGACTATGGAGTCACGGAAAGTGCCCGGCCTTTTTTTCATCGGAGAAGTGGTCGACGTGACCGGCCAGCTCGGAGGCTTCAACTTTCAGTGGGCGTGGGCGTCGGGATTCTGCGCCGGACAGGCGATGTGAGGATTTCGTGCTAGAAAGAGGCGCCCCTCGGCGGCTAAAGCCGCTTGTGTGGCAGGTTCTAACGGCATGGCTGAAGCCATGCCCCTTCAAAACCATCCGGGAGCCAACCTAGTTGGAGTCTCACTAAATCTCGGCGCCTTCCTGCATGAACGGCATGCGGGAGAGAATTTCCGCGGCCTGCTCCAGTTGCTTCAGGTCTTCGCCGGTGAAGTCTGCGCCCGCGAGCGAAGCATCCAGCCCTTTGCGCGAAACCTGCACCACTCCCATCACGTTTCCGGAGCGCAGCACGGGAACGGACATGATTTTCTGAATTGGCATTTGCTCCTGGCTTCGATCTTCTACCTCGGCTCCCAGCTTGACCGCTTCAAACAGGCTGACATGTTTTACGCGCATGAAGGTATTCGACAGAAGTGGAGTGCGAGTTGCCGCCGTCCGGGCTGCAACCGCCGATCCGGTCAGCGGCAGTACGCCCGCGGATCGCAGCTCGGGTGGAAAGATAAATCGCAGGCTAGCCTTGTCCAGCCTGAGCAGCGCCACTTCGCTGCGGCGCACGCGCAGGATCTGCGCCAGCTTCAGGCAGACTCTATCCGAACTCGGAGATTCCGAAAGCATGCTCTCCAATTCGCTGACGCCGGCCTTGGCGGCCTTGGCGGCGGAACCTTGATTGCCAGTCGATGACATAATTGTAGCCATAATCCTTACCCATTCATCCTGCGGGCACGGGCAACTTTTCGACAAGTTACCAGAGTACTTTTGCCGCCTTCCGGCAACACGCGCTTGTCCGTGTCCAAAAGGGTTCCTATTTTTGCACGGAGGAAAGAATTTTCGATGTCTTGCGGCACTCTTCCACAGGCATTCGCGTTATATTGGATAGGTGATTCATCGCAAATAGTCGGATAGCGGCTATCGGGGTACGCGTATGTCGCTGATTCATTACGTAAGACCATTCCTGGACTTGGGTATTTGTAAGGAGTACTGTATGGCTCGCAAGACAACCGGAAACGGTACCACCAATCGCAGCAAGAAAACCGGAGCCTCCATTCAGCCTGCCGCTGTGCAGGGTGCGCCCGAAGTTAGCAAGAATGAGAAGCCGGCCAACCTGGTTCCTGTTAATCTCGAAGAAGAGATTCGCTGCCGCGCCTACGAACTCTACCTGCAGCGCAGAGGGACTGCGGGCGACCAGAACCAAGATTGGCTGATTGCGGAGCGCGAGATTCGTTCGCGCTACGGCAATCTGGCACGCCACGCGACGGCGTAGCTTCCGGCGGGGGTCCGCCTTTCGGTGGTCCGCACTGCCTACTGGCTCTGCGCCGGACGCGTTATGATCGGCGGTCGAGCCTGGGTGCGAGCTTGAGTACGAAAGCTTGCCAGCCACAGTCGCAAGCGATCGATGTAGATATAGACCACGGGAGTGGTGAACAGCGTCAGCATCTGGCTCACAATGAGCCCACCCACGATGGTGATGCCGAGCGGGCGTCGCATCTCCGACCCCGTGCCGGTGCCCAAAGCCAAAGGCAACCCGCCGAGCAGCGCCGCCATGGTCGTCATCATGATCGGGCGAAAACGCAACAAGCAGGCCTCGCGAATCGCCTCCGTCGGAGACTTTCCGTGTTCGCGCTCGGAGTAGAGCGCAAAGTCAATCATCATGATGGCATTCTTCTTGACGAGGCCAATCAGCAGGATGATCCCAATCAGTCCGATCACGTTGAGCTCGTTCTTCGAAATCAGTAGAGCGAGCAGCGCGCCCACGCCGGCGGAAGGAAGCGTGGACAGGATCGTGATCGGGTGCGCGTAGCTCTCATAGAGAATGCCCAGCACGATATAAACGGTCAGCAGCGCACACAGAATCAACAGCGGTTCGCTGGCCAGCGAGTCCTTGAAAGCGGCCGCCGTGCCCTGAAAACTTGCGTGCATCGTGGACGGAAAACCGATGCTGCGCTCGGCGTTTTCAATCACCTTGGTCGCATCGCCGAGCGAAACTCCCGGGGCCAGATTGAAAGAGATGGTCACCGACGGATACTGTCCCTGGTGGTTGACGGCGAGCGCGGTGTTCGACGGCCCGAAGCGCGCGAGCGACGCCAGCGGCACCGCCGTGCCGTTTCTCCCGCGCACATAGATGCTCTGGAGAGCATCCGGGCTGTTGGCGAATTCCGGAGCAACTTCCATGACCACGTGATACTGGTTCAGTTGCCGGTACATGATCGAGACCTGGCGCTGGCCAAAGGCATCGTAGAGAGCGCTATCGATATCCGAGGCGGCGACTCCAAGACGCGCGGCCGTGTCGCGGTCAATCACCACGCTGGCTTGCAGTCCCTTATCCTGCTGGTCGGTGTTGACGTCACGCAATTGCGGCAGAGAACGGAGCTTCTGGAGCAACTGCGGCGCCCATTGGTTCATTTCGGCCAGGTCTTCCCCCTGCAGCGTGTATTGGTATTGGGCCTGACCCATGCGCCCGCCAATGGTTAGATCCTGCGCCGACTGCATGTACAGGGTCGCGCCCGGGACCGCCGCCAGTTTCGATCGCAGACGTCCAATGACTTGATCCGAATTGATCTTGCGTTCCGAAAGCGGCTTGAGCGTAATGAACATGCGGCCGGTGTTGTAAGTGGTATTGCCGCCGGCAAAGCCTACAATCGTGGTCACCGCGGGATCTTTCATTACGATGTTCACGAACTGGTTCATCTTCCCGCTCATGGCTGTGAAGGAAATATCTTGCGCGGCCTGCACCGATCCGCCGATCCGGCCCGTATCCTGCTGCGGGAAAAAGCCCTTCGGGACTAGGATGTAGAGATACACGCTGAGACACGCAGTCGCGATCGTCACGCCCAGGGTGAACGGCTGATGCCGCAAAACCCAATCGAGACTGCCGCGATAGCTGCCCAGCAGGCGGTCAAAGGCCCATTCGCTGGCACGATAGATGTGCCCATGCTTTTTCTCACCCCGAGACCGCAGAAACTTGGCGCACATCATGGGCGTCATCGTCAGTGAAATCGCCAGTGACATGCCGATGGCGACGCTGAGCACGACGGCGAATTCCCGGAAAAGCCGTCCGACGATACCGCCCATCAGCAAAATAGGAATAAAAACAGCCACCAGCGACGTGCTCATCGAGAGCACGGTGAATCCGATTTCGCGCGCGCCGCGAAACGCCGCCTGCATCGGGGTCATCCCGTGCTCGATGAAGCGGGTGATGTTTTCGAGCACCACAATCGCATCGTCCACCACGAAGCCGGTCGAGATCGCCAGCGCCATCAGCGACAAGTTGTCCAGACTGTAGCCCGCCAGGTACATCACTCCGAAAGTGCCAATCAGCGACAGCGGCACCGCTACACTGGGAATCAAGGTTGCGCGCAAGGTACGGAGAAAGGCGAAGACAACCAGAACGACGAGGATGACCGAGACGATGAGCGTCAGCTCGATATCGTGCACCGAGGCTCGCACCGTGATCGTCCGGTCGAGAACCACACTTAAGTCGATGGCGGGAGAGATCGAAGCCTGCAACTGCGGCAGCGCCGCACGCACGCGATCGACGGTTGCGATAATGTTCGCGCCCGGCTGGCGAAAGACGATGATCAGCACTGCGGGCTTGCCATTGGCCAGTCCGATGTTATGAATATCTTCGACCGCGTCCTGCACATCGGCGACATCGGCCAGCCGGACCGGCGCGCCGTTCTTGTAGGCGACGATCAGGTTACGATACTGATCGGAGCGGAAAATCTGGTCGTTGTCGTGAATGGTCCAAGCATTCACGCTGTCGCTGAATTCGCCCTTGGGAGTGTTGGCGTTAGCCTGATTGAGTGCGGCGCGGACCGCGTCGAGGCCGACGCCCAGCTTGTTCAGAAGCATGGGATTGACATCGGCGCGGACAGCGGGTTTTGCGCCGCCGCCGACGAAGACTTGCCCGACGCCATCCACCTGGGACAGTTTCTGGGCGAGGATGGAGTCCGCGGCATCGTAAATCTTGGGCAGCGGGATGGTGTCGGAGCTGAGCGCCAAAATCATGATGGGCGCATCGGCCGGGTTGACCTTGCGATACGTGGGGTTGCCGGGAAGGTAGGAAGGCAACTGGCTGCGTGCCGCATTGATGCACGCTTGCACGTCGCGTCCGGCGGCATCGATGTTCCGGCCGAGGTCGAACTGGAGAACGATGCTGGTGGAACCCAGTTGACTGGTCGAAGTCATCTGGTTCACGCCGGCAATGCGCCCGAACTGCCGCTCCAGCGGAGTCGCCACCGCCGAGGCCATCGTCTCCGGGCTTGCTCCCGGCAAACCCGCCGACACCGAGATGACGGGAAACTCCACCTGCGGCAGTGGAGCTACGGGCAAAAAATTGAATGCCAGCGCTCCCGAAAGCAGTAGCGCCGCCGCCAGCAGCGAGGTTCCGACCGGCCGATTGATAAAGGGAGCGGAAATATTCATGACATCAGTCCCCGGAAACCTCAGGAGCCGGTTCCTCCATCGGATTGCCGATTTTGTAGCGCGCGAATCTTTGCGCCAGCCGGTCAAACCATAGATACACGACTGGGGTTGTGTAGAGAGTGAGCAACTGGCTCACGAGCAGGCCGCCGACAATGGTAATTCCGAGGGGATGGCGCAGTTCCGAGCCCGTGCCGCCGCCCAGCGCCAGCGGCAATCCGGCAAGCAATGCGGCCATGGTGGTCATCATGATCGGACGGAAACGAAGCAAGCATGCCTGGTAGATGGCTTCTTCCGGCGGTTTGTGCTCCACGCGTTCGGCTTCGAGCGCGAAGTCAATCATCATGATGGCGTTCTTCTTCACGATGCCGATCAGCAGAATGATGCCGATCAGGGCTACGACGCCGAGATCATTGCCGGTAATCAGCAGCGCGAGAATTGCGCCGACGCCGGCTGAGGGCAGCGTGGAAAGAATCGTGACCGGATGAATGTAGCTCTCATAGAGCACTCCCAGCACAATGTAAACGGTGATGATTGCGGCCAGAATGAGCCAGGGCTCGCTCGAAAGCGAATTGTGAAAGGCAGCCGCGGTTCCCTGGAAACTGGTGTTGATACTTCGCGGCAGATTGATTTCCTGTTCCGCCTGTTCGATCGCCTTGGTGGCCTCGCCCAGGGAAACCCCGGGAGCAAGGTTGAATGACAGGTTCACCACCGGAAACTGGCCCAGGTGATTGATGGCGAGCGGCGCATTGCGCATTTCGATGCGAGTGAAGGCGGAAAGCGGAACCTGCGTCCCCGTATTCGATTTGACGTAGATGTCCTTCAAAGCGTCCGTGGTCGTCTGGAATTGCGAATTCACTTCCAGCACGACGTGATACTGGTTCAACTGCGTAAACATGGTGGAGACCTGCCGCTGACCAAAGGCGTCGTAGAGCGTGTCGTCGATGGCCTGCGGCAGGATGCCCAAGCGCGAAGCCGTGTCGCGATCGATGATCAGGTTGGCTTGCAATCCGTTGTTCAGCTGGTCGCTGGCCACGTCGCGCAACCCTGGCAGGGTTTGCAGCTTTTGCAGAAGTTGCTGAGACCATGTGGCTAGTTCGTTCGCGTCGGCGTCTTCCATCGAATACTGGTACTGGGTTTGACTGACGCGGCTTTCCACGGTCAGGTCCTGCACCGGCTGCATGTAGAGCGTGATGCCTTCCACCTTGGCCAGTTCCGGTTGCAGATCGCGAATGATCTCGGAAGCAGTCTCTTTACGCTGATCGCGCGGCTTCAGATTGATCTGGATGCGGCCGCTGTTCGGCGTGACGTTGGTTCCATCGACGCCGATGAACGAAGCCAGGTTGTCGACATTCGGATTCTTCAGAATCACCCTGGCCAGCGCCTGCTGCTTCTGCGACATGGCCACAAACGACGTATTCTCGGCGGCTTCGGAGATCCCCATGATCACGCCCGTATCCTGCACCGGGAAGAAGCCCTTGGGTACGTAGACATAAAGAAGCAACGTGGCGATCAGGGTTGATACCGTAACCAGAAGAGTGGTGGTCTGATGTTTGAGGACAAATTTCAGGGTACGGCCGTAGAAGGCGATCACGCGGTTGTAGAAGTCTTCGGTGACGCGGTAGAACCAGGATCCCTGCCCGGGGTGCTTCTGTTTCAGAAGCCTCGCGCACATCATCGGCGTCAGGGTCAGGGACACCACGGCGGAAACCAGAATCGTAACCGCCAGGGTAACGGCAAACTCGCGGAAGAGTCTGCCTACGATGTCTCCCATGAACAGCAACGGGATCAGCACTGCGATCAGCGAAACGGTCAGCGATACGATGGTGAATCCAATCTGTCCCGCTCCCTTGAGTGCGGCTTCCAGCGGAGGCTCACCTTGTTCCAGGTATCGATTGATGTTCTCGATCATCACGATCGCATCGTCCACCACAAATCCGGTCGAGATGGTGAGCGCCATCAGCGTCAAATTGTTCAGGCTGTAGCCGAGCAGGTACATCACTCCGAAGGTGCCCACCAGCGAGAGTGGCACAGCAACGCTTGGGATAACGGTCGCGGAAAGGTTCCGCAGAAAGAGGAAGATGACCATCACCACCAGGCCCACCGTCAGCATCAACTCGAACTGCACATCGTTGACCGATGCGCGAATCGTCTGCGTGCGGTCGATGAGGATTTGAGCCTTCACGGCCGCAGGCATCGAAGCCTGCAATTGCGGCAGAACTTTCTTGATGCGATCGGCCACGCTGATGATGTTGGCCCCGGGCTGACGCTGAATATTGAGCAGAACCGCGGGCGTGGTGTTAACCCAGGCCGCCTGCTTCACGTTTTCAGCGCTATCGACGGCGGTGGCTACGTCCGAAAGACGCACGGGTGCACCGTTCCGGTAGGCGACGATCACGCCATTGTATCCCTGGCTCGAGAGCAGTTGGTCGTTGGCGCCGATGGTGAAGGATTGCCGCGCACCATCGATCACTCCCTTGGCCTGGTCCACGTTGGCGGCAGCCAGCGCCGCGCGCACATCTTCGAGACTTAACTGGTAGGAAGCCAAGGCCGTGGGATTGGCTTGCACGCGAACCGCCGGCTTCTGTCCGCCGCTGATCGAAACCAGGCCGACTCCCGGAAGCTGCGAGATTTTCTGCGCCAGGGCCGTCTCGGCCATGTCTTCGATGCGCGACAAGGGCAGCGAATCCGAGGTCAGCGCCAGCGTCAGGATGGGCGCATCGGCCGGGTTCACCTTGTTGTAAATCGGAGGATTGGGAAGATTTTGCGGCAGGTACGTGGTTGCCGCGTTGATCGCCGCCTGCACCTGCTGTTCCTCGACGTCGATGTTCTGATCGAGAGCGAACTGCAAAGTGATCAGCGAACTGCCGAACGAACTCGTCGAGGTCATCTGGTTCAGTCCGGGGACTTGTCCGAACTGCCGCTCTAATGGAGCGGTGACCGAAGACGCCATCACGTCGGGAGCGGCGCCGGGGTAGAAAGTCATGACCTGGATCGTCGGGTAGTCGACCTCGGGCAAGGCGGAGACCGGCAGTTGGCGGTAGGCGACGAATCCGACCAGCATCACGGCCACCATTAACAAAGAGGTGGCGACCGGACGCAGAATGAAAAGACGAGACGGGTTCATGACGTCGGAGCTTTTGTAGCTGGCTGCGTAGTCGATTGCGAAGGTTTGGAGTTTCCGGACGGGTTGCGAGTTTCAACTTTCGCGCCGTTCTGCAACTTATCCTGCCCGTCGGTGACCACGACTTCCCCGACCTGCAGGCCGCTGCCAATCGCGCTTTGATTCGATTGCGTGAGCGCGACGGTTACGGTGCGCGCCTCCACCGTCTTGTCGCCTTTCACCACATAAACAAAATTCCCCTGCGGCCCGCTCTGCACGGCCACACTGGGAATGATGGTACTGTTCTTGCGCACATCGAGAAGCAGGCGGATGTTGACGAACTGATTCGGAAAGAGCACGCCATCCTGGTTGTCGAAGGTGGCCTTCAGGCGGTCCGTGCCCGTCGTCTGATCAATCTGGTTGTCCATGGTCAGCAATGTGCCGGTAGCCAGCTTGATCTTGTTGTCGCGATCATAGGCATCCACCGTCAGGGTTCCCTGCTTCATTCGTTTCACGACCACAGGCAGGCTGTCTTCCGGCAAAGTGAAGATGACCGAGATCGGCTGCAATTGCGTGATGACCAGCATGGCGTTCGCATCGCTGGCATGGACGATGTTGCCGGCGTCGACCAACCGCAAGCCGATACGGCCACTGACCGGCGCCGTGATGTGGCAATAATCGAGCTGAAGTTTCGCGTTGTCGATCGTCGCCTGGTCGGCCCGAACCGCGCCTTCGAATTGATCCGCCGTCGACTTTTGTGTGTCCACCTGCTGCTGCGACATCGCGCCGGATTCCTGCAGCAGATCTTTGAAGCGCTGATAGTTCAGTTGCGCGTCGCGGAGTGAAGCCTGATCTTTAAACAACTGCGCCTGCGCCTGCGCCAGTTGCACCTCGTAAGGGCGGGGATCGATCAGGACCAGCAGATCGCCCTTGTTGACCTGCTGTCCTTCCCGGAAATTCACCTGGATCAGTTGGCCATCCACCCGGCTCTTTACGCTCACCGTGTTGTAGGCGGTGACCGAGCCTAAGCCGGTCAGATACACTGGCATGTCCTGCGCGACCGCGGACGCAACCGCAACCGGTACGGCGCGGGTTGTGGCTGCCAGGGCTTGTTTGTCCTTCGAGGAATTGGCGCTCTGGCAACCGCCAATGGCAAGCAGCAGGAGCAAAGTCCCGCCGAGCTGCATCCAATGCCAATTCATATTTCTATTCATAAAAGAGCCGCACAAACGGTAGGTTATACAACGTGATCATACTCTTCTAAAATGATGGTTTCTGGAAAGCAAACGATGGTAAAAGTTTGTAAATCATAGATTTGCGAAAAAGCAACGCTGCGACAAGCCATCAAACACCGAGCTGCGCACGAAGTTGCACTCTCCCACTATGGAGTTACTGCTGTACGGCCTGAACCAGCGCTGGCCTCACCTGTTCGCGCTGAATTTCGGAAGCGTCCCACGCACCGCCCAGAGCCTTCACCAGGTAAACGGAAGTGACCATTTGCTGGCCGAGTAACTGCGTCGCGAGGCGTTCGTTGCTCAGCAGCGTGGATTGTGCGGTAATAACATCGAGGTATGTCGTGACGCCGCCGACATAGCGGCTGTTGGCGATGTCGAGCGCGCGGCGCGAGTCGGCAACCGCCGCCTGCTGAGTTTTCGCGGCCTGGTTGAGCAGCGCGAGACCGGAGAGGCCGTCCTCCACCTGCTGAAATGCGACCAGCACAGATTCGCGATAATTGGCGACCGATTCATCATATGCAGCGCGGCTGAGCGCGAGGTTGGCGCGATTGCGTCCGCCATTAAAAATCGGTTGCAGCAGATCGCCACCCAGCGACCAGAAAACGCTGGGAGCGTTGATCAGCGTGGCAACGTCGCGGCTTTGCCATCCGCCACTCCCGCCCAGCGTAATATGCGGATAAAACGCAGCCGTCGCTAAACCGACTTGCGCATTTTCGAACGCCATCTGGCGCTCGCTGGTAGCAACGTCAGGCCGGCGCTCCAGAATCTCAGATGGAACTCCGGTGGGAATCGCTGGAGGGGCGGCGTTGAACGACGCTTCAGCCAGGCTGAAAGCCGACGCGGACTTCCCCGTCAGCACGGCGATGGCGTGTTCGTACTGCGCCCGCTGCTGCAGCACGAGCTGAAGCTGCGTCGCAGTCGAATCGAGCAACGCGGCCTGCTGCGCGACTTCCAGCCCAGACGCGACCCCGCCTTCGTGACGATGGTTGACCAGGTCCAATCCTCTTTGCTGGATTTCGACCGACTGCCGCACCACTCCCGCTTCGCGATCAAGTTCGCGCAGGTTGAAATAGTCAGCGGCGAGTTCGGCGGTCAACACCAGGCGCACATTTTCCAGGTCGGCCGCGCTCCCCTGCAGCGAAGCGTTGGCCGCCTCAAGATTGCGGCGCACGCGTCCGAATAAATCAAGCTCGTAGCTGACGGAAAACGGGACGGTAAAATCGTTCTGGGTGACGGGCGTAAGCGGAACCGTGCTGCCCGAAAGCGGGCGGTTGCCGGAGATGCGCTGGCGCTGCCCACTGGGATCGGCGCTGAGCGCGGGAAAGTACGCCGATGATGCGATCCGCGCCTGCGACCGCGCCTGCGAGAGGCGATCCTGCGCCGCCACCAGCGACTGGTTTGCCTGAAGCAGCTCTTGCTCCAGCCGGTCGAGTTCCGCGTCATGAAATAGCTGCCACCACGCGCCCTTGGGAATTGCATCCTTCGGAGCAGCCGTTTGCCAGGGCCCTTCGCCTTTCCACGCGTCGGGAACCTGCGCGGTGGGGCGCTTATATCCCGGCCCCACGGTGCAGCCCACGGTACAGCCCGCGAGCAATGCGGCGGCCAGCAAGGCGCTTTTCAAGTCACTTTTCAAGTCATTCTTGATGACTGAAGGCAATCGCTTCACGAGCGGGCATCTCCTGCGTTCGGTTTGGCGACGTGCACTTTCTGCCCTTCATCGAGTGAGTCGGACGGGTTGATAATGATCTGATCGTTGACGTCGAGCCCGCCAAGAATCTCGAGCGTAGCTCCGAAGTCGCGCCCAATGCTGATCGGCCGCAAATGCACCGTGCCGTCCTTGTCGACGACCGCGACCCGCGGTCCCTCGGCGCGGAACAGCATGGCGTTCACCGGAATCGTAATCCTCGGAATAGAAGTCCCGGTGGCAAAATGCACTTGGCCGAAAGAACCAGGCAGCAGCTTGCCATCTTTGTTGGGAACATCTACTTCCGTAAGCAGGGTGCGCGTCGCGGGATCGATGGCATCGGCGGTGCGAGCCACCGTTCCCATAAATTTCTGGCCGGGAAATTCCTGCAACGTAACGTTGGCCTTCATACCAACTTTCATATTCGGCGCATACGCCTGCGGAACACTGGCGTAAACACGAAGCGGATCGACGCGCGCGATATCGAACAGCTCTTTGCCAGCCACCCCCGCCCCGGAATTGATGAGCGCGCCCGGATCAACATTGCGCCGGGTAAGCACGCCGGAAAAAGGAGCGTACACGTTCTTGAAAGACTCGAGTTCTTCCAGGCGGCGAACATTCGCGTCTGCCGCTGCAAGGTTGGCTAACGCCTGCTGATAGCCGCTCGCTTGCTGGTCGGCTTCCTGCTGCGAAACCGAGTCGGACTTGCGCAGATTCGCCCAACGGTCAGCGGAGATCTTCGCCAATTGCAGCGCCGCCTTGATCTGCTCGCGGCTGGCTCGGGCCTGGGAGAGCTCCTGGTCAACTTCCGGAGTGTCAATCGCCGCCAGCAGTTCCCCCTTCTGAATCTTGCTTCCAATGTCCTTGTACCAGCGCAAGAGGTAACCGTTGGTGCGGGCAAAAATGGGGGACTCTTCAAAGGCCTGCAAGTTTCCGGGCAACACAAGTTCGTCGTTTCCGGGCTCGGCTTCGGGTTGCACCACCGCGACCGTGGGAACCGAGACGGCTTCGGTCTCTTTCGCAAGCGCGTTAGCTTCGGTATTCCTGTTCAGAAAAGTAACTGCGCCCGCAGTGATCAGGACGAGCAGGGCGGCCCCGATCAGAATCTTTGCCCGGCCTGCGGGAGCGGGACCCAGATCGGGAGGCCGATCGTTTTCTGGGCGCACGGGCTCCGTCTCGTTCTGCTCGGTCGTTACCGGCGGCGGTTGTACTGGCATAATTGCGGTCTCCAAAGAATTCTCTGCTTCTGTTCTTCTCTACTTCTGCTCCGGCAGCAGCCGCGCCTGGCGGCGGCCATGAATAATCGTAAACACACTCGGCACAAAAAATAAGGTGGCTACGGTTGCGAAGAGCAGGCCTCCAACCACGGCGCGGCCCAGCGGCGCGTTCTGCTCGCCGCCCTCTCCGAAGCCCAACGCCATCGGCACCATGCCGATAATCATGGCGAGGGCCGTCATAATCACGGGCCGCATGCGGGTGTGGCCCGCTTCGAGCGCCGCTTGCCGTGCGGGCGCTCCCGCATTCATGCGGTCGCGAGAAAACGAAACCAGCAGAATCGAATTCGCGGTCGCAACCCCCATGCACATGACCGCGCCCGTCAGCGATGGAACATTGAGCGTGGTGCGCGTAATCAGCAGAAACCAGCAGATTCCCGCCAGCGCTCCGGGCAACGCTGTAATGATGATAAAGGGATCGAGCCACGACTGGAAGTTGACCACGATCAGCAGATAGACGAGCACGATCGCCATCAGAAGGCCAACGCCCAGGCCGAAGAACGAGGACTGCATGGTCTCGATCTGCCCGCGAACCACGATGCGCGTTCCGCGCGGCAGGTGGTCCTGGAATGGTTTGAGCGCCTTCATGATGTCCGACGCAACCCCACCCAGATCGCGCCCCTGCGTGCTGGCATACACATCGATAACCGGCTGCACGTTGTAATGGTTGACCACCGCGGGACGTGCCACCGGCGTGAGTTGAGCCAGATTGCCGAGCACCTGCGGAGCCTGCGCGCTCGCGCTCGTCACCGGCGTGTTCATCAGGTCCTGCAAAGACGTTTCCCGATACTGCGGCGTCTGAATGGCGATGGGATAAGTCACACCGTTCTTTGGATTCAGCCAGAAATTGGGAGCCGTCTGGAAGCTTCCGCTCAAGCTGATCAGCACACTTTGTGCGACATCGCGGGCATTCAGTCCGACCTGATTGATGCGCGTGCGGTCCATGTCCAGGTGAAGAGTGGGCAGGCTCATCATCTGTTGCACGTGCACGTCCGCCGTGCCGGGAATCAGGCGCATCTGATTTGCGATCTTCTGTGCGATGTCGTAGTTCGCGCGCATATCGGCGCCCAGGATCTGGATGTCGACCGGCGCGGGCAATCCAAAATTGAGAATTTGCGACACGATATCGGCGGGCTGGAAGAAGAACTCCACGCCCGGGAAACGCGATGGGAGTTCGCGGCGCAACCTGCGCACATACTGCGCCGTCGGATGATGGTGTTCCGGATTCAGCGAAATCAGAATCTCCGCATCACTCGTCCCAATCACGCCCGAACTACTGTAGGAAAGATTCAAGCCCGAGTACGGGACGCCGACGTTGTCCAGCATAGTCTGCAACTCTTCCGCCGGAATCTCGCTGCGCAACACGCGCTCCACTTCATCGCACAGACGCGCGGTCTCTTCCACGCGCAGGCCGGGCCGGGCGCGGAGGTGCAAACGAATCAGGCCCGCATCCACTTGCGGAAAGAAGTCCCGTCCCAGAAAGAACACCAGCCCCAGCGACAAAAAACAGAAAGCCACAAAGCCGATGGCGAATATTTTCCGGTGTTCGAGCGTGGTTTCCAGCAGTTGCCGGTAGCCGCCGCGGAATCTTTCAAACCAGCGCTCGAATCTCCGCTGGTATCGTCCCAGGAAGTTTTTCGGCTCGGCGGCGCGGTGCTCGTGCCCGCGCATGATAAACATCACCATCGTCGGGATCAGGGTTCGCGACAACAGGTACGACGCCAGCATGGCAAAGCTCACCGCTTCCGCCAGCGGGACGAAAAGAAACTTCGCGACTCCCGTCAGAAAGAACATCGGCACAAACACAATGCAGATACTCAGCGTCGATACGAACGCGGGCACCGCAACTTGTTGCGCGCCGTCGAGGATGGCCTGCTTCATCTCCTTGCCCATGGCCAGATTGCGCTCGATGTTTTCGATCTCCACCGTCGCATCATCGACCAGGATTCCGACCGCGAGCGCCAGTCCTCCCAGGGTCATGATGTTGATGGTCTCGCCCAGCGCGCTCAGCAGAATCACGGAGACGAAGATGGACAAGGGGATGGAGACCGCGATGATCACCGTCGGACGCCAATCGCCCAGGAAGAGCAGGATCATGGCGGCGGTAAGACAAGCGGCGGTCAGGCCTTCCCGCAAGACTCCCTGAATCGACGCGCGCACGAAAAGCGACTGATCGAACAGAGCCTTGATGCTCAGGTCGCGCGGCAGAGACTGTGCCGCCAGCGGCACCATCGCCTTTATGCCATCGACGACGGTCAGGGTGGAAGCTCCGCCCAGCTTGAAGATCGACATCAGCACGCCGCGCGCGCCGTCCTGCCGCACGATGTTGGTTTGCACCGCAAATCCGTCACGTACGTGCGCCACATCGCGCAGGTAAAGCGTGGACGAGTTCGAAGTCTTTACCGGCAGATCGTTCAATTCGGCGATAGTTTGTGGAGTGCCGTTCATCTCCACCGTGTACTCGGTTGGCCCGATCTTGGTGGTACCTGCCGGCAGAATCAAGTTCTGCGCGGACACCGCGTTGACGATGTCGACGGGCGCCAAACCATAGGCCTGCAGCTTGGCGGAATCGAGGTCCACCTGTATTTGGCGCGGCTTGCCGCCGTAAGGATACGGAGTGGCCGCACCCTGGACCGTGGTCAATTGCGTACGGAGAAAATTCTGTCCCAGATCGAACACCTGCTGTTCCGGAAGCGTCTTGCTGCTCAAGCCCAGTTGCACAACGGGCGTCGACGACGCCGTGTATGTGATGACCAGCGGCGGAGTCGTGCCCGGAGGCAGTCCCCGCAGCATGGTCTGGCACATCGCCGTCACCTGCGTCATCGCCATGGGAATGTTGACGGAAGGCCGGAAGAAGATCTTGATCACGGCTTTTCCGTTCAGCGACTGCGACTCCTGATGTTCGATGTCGTTGACCGTGATCGTGAATCCGCGCTCGGAGTTGGTCACGATCCGGTCCGCCATCTCACTCGGCGACAGACCGTCATAGTTCCACACCACGCTGATCACGGGAATGTTGATTTCGGGGAAAATGTCGACCGGGGTGCGCAGGATGGTGATGGGTGTAAGAATAATGATGAGTAGGGCCATCACCACAAACGTGTAAGGGCGGCGAAGCGCTAATGCGACGATCCACATAGGACTGGCGAAACCGGTAATGCTGAAACTCTAACTGGCGGAAACCGTTACTGTCGAAGCCGCGCCCCACAACCTGCGCGCTTCCAAATAAGATTCAAAACAGTACGTTTCGAATTTGAATTATATTAGACTTTAGCCATGGCTCAAAATCATATCCGGCGTTCCGGTGCGCAAAACGGCGACGCCCGGAACGGAAGTAACGGGAAGCGCCCGCCGGGGCGGCCGCGCAGCGAGGCATCGCGTCAGTCCATCCTGCGCAGCACCCTGAAATTGCTCAAGCAGAATGGCGGATTCCCGGAACTGAGCATTGAAGCCATCGCCGCCGACGCCAATGTGGGCAAGACAACTGTCTACCGTTGGTGGCCGACCAAGGCCGCCCTGGTCGCCGACGCTTTCTCCGCCAGCGCCGACGACGAACTCCGCTTCCCGAACACCGGCTCCGTGCAAAACGACATGAGCTTGCAGATGAGGCGACTGATTCGCATCCTCCGCTCCAAGCGCGGCAAGGTTGTCGCGGCGCTGATCGCCGGAGGGCAGTCGGACCCGGAGTTGATCGAGGCCTTTCGCGACAGATTCTTGTGGCCCAGACGCCAGCAGGCGTATCAAACTCTGCAGCGCGGCATCGACCGCGGTGAACTGCCCGCCGCGAGCGACCTCGACCTCGACCTTATTCTGGACTCGCTCTACGGGCCGATCTACCTGCGCTTTTTGATTCGGCACGACAAGCTCGACGAAAGCTTCGCCGACGAAATTTGCGGGCTGGTGCTGCAGGGTCTGAAACGCCCGCCGCACCGCTGAAATTAGGGCGCGCCGCAGCCTACGGCGAAACTGCAAGACACCCAGGAGAATGAACCAACTCCCTAAGCCGTTTGCCTGCCGAAACTTACCGTTCGGTCGCCAAATCCTACCGATGCCTGATCGGCCTTGCGTGAACTAGCCGCTGAGGTTAAAATCAAATTACGACCGAAACAGTCGGAGTTTTATCCGACTATATAGGTCGGCATTCGGCAGCATGCTGAAACTGACGAAAAAAGCGGACTACGGGCTCATGGCCATGAAGCATCTGGCCGAGCACGTTGACCAGGGCGCATGCAGCGCCAAGGATGTGGCTGAGGCTTACGGGATCCCGCAGGAAGCGCTGGCGAAGATCCTGCAACGACTGGCGAAGGTCGGCTTGATACGGTCCCAGCATGGCATGAACGGCGGTTACACGCTGACCAGGGATCCGAAGATGATTTCCGCGTTCGAAGTGATCAAGGCCATTGATGGCCCGCTGTTCATTACGTCGTGCGTGACCGTTCGCGGCGAATGCGGCCAGAGCGATCGCTGCACGATTCGCGAGCCGCTGCGGAAAGTGAATGAAAGCATCGAGCAGGTACTGAAGAACATCAAGATTTCCGAGATGAAGGAAGAGCCGGAAGTCATCAAGGTGAAGAACCAGGAGATCAGGAAGCCGGCGGAGTTGGTAACGATTTCGTAGGCAAATTGTATTTATCCCAGGAAGAAGTGCGAGGAGAAAACGCGGTCATGAGCACGAATGGCAACAAAGCGACCCAGACCAGTCACGATGCAGAACAACGCGCTGTCCCGAGTGGGATCAAGCTGCCCATTTACATGGATAATCACGCGACCACGCCCATGGATCGGCGGGTTCTCGAAGAAATGCTGCCCTACTTCATGGAGAAGTTCGGCAACGCCGCCAGCCGCAATCACCCATTTGGATGGGCGGCGGAAGAAGCGGTTGAGTTGTCGCGCGAGCGCATTGCCAAGCTGATCGGCGCGACCTCGAAAGAGATCATCTTCACCTCGGGCGCCACCGAAAGCGACAACCTCGCCATCAAGGGCGTGGCCGAGATGTACCGCGAAAAGGGCAACCACATCATCACCGCGGTCACCGAACACAAGGCAGTGCTCGATACCTGCAAGCATCTGGAGAAGTTCGGCTTTCGCGTGACCTATCTGCCGGTGCAGAAGGATGGGCTGGTTGACCTCGACGACCTGAAGCGCGCCATCGACGACAAGACGATTCTGGTCACGATCATGGCGGCCAACAACGAGATCGGCGTATTGCAACCGGTCGCGGAAATCGGCAAACTGTGCCGCGAACGCGGCGTGATCTTCCACACCGACGCCGTGCAGGCGATTGGCAAGGTGCCGGTGGACGTGAACAAGATGAACATCGATGTCGCCTCTATCACCGGACACAAGCTGTACGGGCCGAAAGGCGCGGGCGCGCTTTATGTGCGCCGCAAGAATCCGCGGGTGCAGTTGGTGCCGCTGATCGACGGCGGCGGACACGAGCGTGGAATGCGCTCCGGAACGCTCAATGTTCCCGGTATCGTCGGCCTCGGCAAGGCGTGCGCTATCGCGCAGGAAGAGATGCCGCAGGAATCCTGCAAAATGGCTGGTTTGCGAAACCGGCTGAAAGACAGCATCATGAGCCGGCTTGATGAGGTTTATATCAATGGCTCGATGGAACATCGCCTACCGGGCAATCTGAATATCAGCTTTGCCTACGTGGAAGGCGAGTCGTTGCTGATGGGCATCAACGATATCGCAGTTTCGAGCGGATCAGCGTGCACCTCGGCGACACTTGAGCCGTCTTATGTATTGAAGGCGCTCGGCACGGGCGACGATCTGGCGCACAGCTCGATCCGCTTCGGCATTGGGCGCTTCAACACCGAAGCCGAGATCGATTACGTGGCCGACCGCGTGGTCGAAACGGTGTTACGTCTGCGCGAACTGTCGCCACTCTACGAAATGGCAAAAGAGGGCGTGGACTTGAAGAGTGTGAAATGGGCCGCGGAAGCGCACTAGAAGCAAGGTTTCAAGGTTTCAGGGCCAGCCTTGATCAAAATTTTGCAAGGGGTGAGGGAAAATGTCATACAGCGATAAAGTGATCGACCACTACAACCATCCACGCAACGTGGGGTCAATGGACAAAAAGGATGCCGATGTGGGCACCGGCCTGGTCGGCGCGCCCGAGTGCGGCGACGTGATGAAGCTGCAGATCAAGGTGAATCCGCAGACCAACATCATCGAAGACGCCAAGTTCAAGACCTTCGGCTGCGGCTCGGCGATTGCGTCTTCGTCGCTCGCGACCGAGTGGGTCAAGGGCAAAACGATTCACGAGGCCCTCGAGATCAAGAACACCGAGATCGTGAAGGAACTGGCCTTGCCGCCGGTGAAAATTCACTGCTCGGTGCTGGCCGAGGATGCCATCCGAGCCGCGATCGGCGACTGGAAGAAGAAGCAGGAAGCCGTGAAACCTGCGGCAGTGCCGCTGGCAAAGTAAGTCAGCGAGTGTAGAGACGCGGCAAGCCGCGTCTCTACGGGAAATCGGAATCAATCATGGATCAAGCGGTCAAAGACGAAGCAGTCAAACCCGCCGTGCCCACGGCTCCGGCCAAGGGCATCCAGGTGACCGAAAACGCGCTCAAGAAGATTCGCTCCGCCATGGTGAAAGAAAACGTTTCGCCGGAGCAGGGTGGGCTTCGTTTGGGCGTGCAGGGCGGCGGATGCTCGGGCCTGAGTTACAACATACGGTTCGATACGCAACCGCGCGAGCGCGACCGTGTGTTTCAGTTCGGAGATGTGCGGGTGTTTGTGGACCCAAAGTCCTTCATCTATCTGCACGGGATGACTCTCGATTACCAAGAGACCCTGATGCAGCAGGGATTCGTATTCGTGAACCCGAACTCGACCAAGTCCTGCGGCTGCGGGAGTTCTTTCTCGTAGCAATAGGACGATTTTGCAATTTTGTAATCGGGTAATTTTCTAATTTAAGAGCCCGAACGCCTTCAATTACCAAATTACCCGATTACAAAATTACAAAATGACCGAATCCAAATCGTCGTTGATCATGCCTGGACAAGCGCCCGGAGAGGCAACCCCAAGTTGCTGGTCGTGCGGCACGATGCGCGCCGTGCATTTCTGCAGTTCGTGCGGCAAAGTGCAGCCGCCGGTTCCGGTGGACTATTTCACCTTTTTTGGTTTTCCGCGCAAGCTTAACCTCGACACGGCCGCACTGGAAAAAGAGTTCTACGCGCTGAGCCGCAAGCTCCATCCTGACGTATTCGGACAAGCTGACACGCAGGAGCGCGCCTGGAGCCTGGAGCAGAGTTCCATGCTCAACGACGCGTACCGCACGCTGAAAGATCCGATCAAGCGCACCGAGTACCTGTTGCGCCTCCAAGGCGTAGAACTGGAAGAGCAATCGAAACAGGCGACGGAAAAGGCTCGCGCTACCGGCGAATTGAAGAAACAGGTCGTGCCCCCCGATCTTTTGGAGGAAGTCTTCGAACTCAACCTGCATCTCGAAGAACTGAGAATGCAGAAAAAGATGGGCGAAGACGACCCCGCTTTACTCGAGGAAATCGGCAAGGCCAAGCTTTCGCTGGATGAAAAATACGACGCGCTGTTCAACGAACTCAAGACCGAATGGAACAACTGGGACAAGTCCGTGGACGAACAATCGGAAGACAACGGAACCGAAGCGGACCGGCGGAAGATCCTCGACAAGATGCTGGATGTGCTGAACCGCAGGAACTATGTCCGGAACCTGGTTCGGGACGTGAATGAGGCAATGGAAAGCTAGGTCAGAGGTTAGAGGTCAGATTGCAGAGGTAAATTCCAGCGTGAGGCTGTGAACCTCTGCAATCTGACCTCTGACCTCTGCAATTAAACAAAATGGCAACTGACTACATCGTCGGCATCGATCTCGGCACCACGAACTCGCTCGTGGCATACATGCAAGGGGATTCCCCTGTCGTAATCCCGGGAGAAGACGGGCTGAATCTTGTGCCCTCGGTGGTGGCGCTCGACGAAAAGAACCAGATCATAGTCGGCAACGCCGCGCGCAGGTATCTGATCGAAACGCCGGAGCGGGCGGTTTACTCGATCAAGCGTCTGATGGGGCGCGGCGTCGAGGATATACAAGACGAGCTGAAGCTATTCCCGTTCCAGTTGGCCGAAGATCTTCAGGAGGGCGAGGTTCTGCGCATCAAGATTGGTGAGCGAACCTACACACCGCCCGAGATTTCGGCGCTGGTGCTGCGCCAGCTGAAGCGCAATGCCGAGCGATTTTTCGGAGCGCCCGTAACCCAGGCGGTTATCACCGTTCCCGCATACTTTAATGACGCGCAGCGGCAGGCGACAAAAGATGCCGGCCGCATCGCCGGGCTGAATGTCTTGCGCCTGGTGAACGAACCGACGGCGGCATCGCTCGCTTACGGTCTGGACAAGAAGAAGCACGGCATTGTTGTGGTTTACGATCTGGGCGGCGGCACGTTCGACATCTCAATTCTCAAGCTGCACGACGGCATTTTCGAGGTGATTGCCACCAACGGCGACACGCATCTCGGCGGCGACGACATCGACAATCTGCTGATTGCGATCGCGCTCGACGACATTCGCGGCGAACTCGGACTCGATGTGCGGCGCAGCGGCGAAGCGGTGCAGCGCATCCGCCAGGCCGTGATCGAGGCCAAGATCGCTCTTTCGTCGCAGCCCACGGCGAAGCTCGATGTCGATTTGCCCGGTGGAAAGAAGTATCAGCGGGAAGTTTCGCTCGAAGTTTTCGAGCAGATGATCCAACCGATCATTGACCGCACCGTCGGTCCCTGCAAGCAGGCGCTCAAAGACGCAGGCCTGAAGCCCGAACAAATCGACGAAGTCGTGCTGGTCGGAGGCTCCACGCGCATTCCAAAAGTTCGGCGGTTGGTACAGGATCTGTTTCAACGCGTGCCGCACACGGATTTGAATCCGGACGAAGTGGTTGCGCTCGGCGCGGCCGTGCAGGCGAATATCCTGGGCGGCGGCTCCGAAATCACGAAGGAAATGCTGTTGCTCGACGTGACTCCGCTTTCTCTGGGAATCGAAGTGGCGGGCGGCGTGACCGATAAAATCATCCAGCGCAACTCGACGGTGCCGGCTTCGGCAACGCAGTACTACACGACCCAGGTGGATGGCCAAACCAAGGTCGCGATTCACGTGCTGCAAGGCGAACGCGAACTGGCGCGCGATTGCCGGTCGCTGGCGCGATTTGATCTGAAGGGCGTTCCGCCCATGCCCGCCGGCCTGCCGCGCATTGAAGTGAAGTTTCTGATCGACGCCAACGGCATTTTGCGCGTCTCGGCGCGCGAGCAGCGCAGCGGACAAGAAGCTGAAATCGACGTTCAGCCCACTTATGGCCTCACCGACGAACAGGTCGAGAACATGCTGCTTGAATCGTTCGACTACGCGGAAGAGGATTTCCGGCAGCGGCAGGTGATTGAAGCGCGACGCGAAGCCGATACGATCCTGACCGCGCTCGCGAAAGCGAAGAAGAATCCGGCCTGGCAGGAGCTCACGAGCGACGAGCGACGCAATGCCGAGACGCTGGAGAAAGCTCTGGTTGCGGTAAAGAATGGCGACGACTATCACGCCATCCGCGCGGGCATTGACGCGCTGAACGAGGCCACGATGCGTTTGGCGGAATTGATGATGGATACGGCTGTCTCGACCGCGCTCAAGGGAAAGGCCATGGACGACACCGATCTGGCGGAAGGGCCGCAGGCCGGCCATCCGGTGGCGAAGGCAGAATTTGAATAGGTTTCAAGGTTTCAGGGTAAAACCCTGGTTTGCAACTTTGAAACTTTGAAACCTTGAAACATGGGGTTCTACATGTCTGAAGAAAAAACGCAGGGAACTGGAACAACCACAGTGGATGCTCCCGGTGAAAACACAGTTCAGGTCACCTTTCTTCCCGAAGGCAAGACGGTGACCTTCGAACACGGCAAGCTGCCTTATAAAGACCATGGCAAGGAAGAGTCGCTGCTCGATGTAGCATTGAACTTCGGCATTCACCTCGATCATGCTTGCGGAGGAAACTGCGCCTGCACGACCTGCCACGTCTGGGTGAAAGAAGGCGCGGACCTGATCTCGGAGATGGAAGATGATGAAGCCGACAAGCTCGACATGGCCGCCGACCTTCAGCTAAACTCGCGCCTCGGATGCCAGACCGTGATTAAAAAACCGGGCAAAGTGGTCGTGGAAATCCCGGCGTGGAACCGGAATTACGTTTCGGAAGAGCATTAAGAGCCAGGTTTCAAGGTTTCAAGGTTTCAGAGTTTCAAGGATTCGTCACGGTTCGGATCGCAGAGCCTTTGTCGCCTTCTTTGAAACCTTGAAACTTTGAAACCTGGCCTTTGGAGCCCATTCATGCCAAAAGAACTCACCTGGAGCGATTCTGACGACATCGGGATTCTGCTCTCTGAAATCCATCCAGAACTCGAGCCGCTCGCGGTCCGTTTTACCGACCTGCACAAATATGTGATCGCGCTCCCCGACTTCAAAGACGACCCCACGAAGTCGAGCGAAGCCAAACTGGAAGCGATCCAGATGGCGTGGCATGCGGAGTTTCTCGACCGAACCCAGGGATAGACTCAGCGGACGGCCACCACACTCGGAGCCGCATCTTCCACGCTCGCCTCGCGCAAAAACTTCGCAGCCTCTTCGGGCGGTGTGGGATTGATGTAGAAACCGGTTCCCCATTCAAATCCCGCCGTCTTGGTCAGTTTGGGCATGAATTCGATGTGCCAGTGGTAATACTCGTTGGTCGGATCCTGCGCCGGCGACGTGTGTATGACCAGGTTGTACGGCGGATTGTCGAGCACGCGGTCCGCTTTCATCAGCAGCAACTTGAGCGCTTTCGCGAGATTTTCGAACATGTGCGACGACGAGTTCTCGAAGGCAGATTCGTGGCTCTTGGGGAGGATCCAGGTTTCAAAGGGAAACCTTGGAGCATACGGGGCGAGAGTCAGAAAATCTTCGTTCTCAGCCACGACTCGGATGCCATTGTCGATGTCCTGCCGGATGGCGTCGCAGAAGACGCAGCGCTCTTTGTAAATGTAATACTGCTTGGCTCCCTGCAGTTCCTCAACCACGTAAATAGGCACAATCGGCAACGCGATCAGCTGCGAGTGAGAGTGCTCGAGCGAGGCGCCGGCTGCTTCTCCGTGGTTCTTGAAGAGCAGAATGTACTTGAAGCGCCGATCTTTCTTGAGATCGAGAATACGATCGCGGAAGGCCCATAGAACGTCTTCGATTCTTTTCGGCGGAAGCGAGGCCAGGGTGGCATTGTGGTCGGGCGTTTCGATGACGACTTCGTGGGCGCCGATGCCATTCATCTTGTCAAACATGCCCTCGGCCTGCTTATTCAAATTGCCTTCGATGCCGAGTGCCGGGAACTTGTTCGGAACGACGCGGATCGTCCAACCCGGACTGTCCTTCTGAGGAGGATTGCTGTTGGCGCTTGGGCGATAGGCCAGGATCTCCGGCGGGGTCTTGCTTTCATTGCCGTAACAGAAGGGACAAAATCCGCCCCTGATCTTCACGGGCTCGCGCACAAAGTCGGTAGGCCGCTTGGCGCGATCCGTGGAAATAATCACCCACCGGCCCACGATGGGGTCTTTTCTCAGTTCAGGCACGTACTAAATCCTTTCAGTTAGTCTGCAAACTTACGATTGTACGATACGGGAAACGCATTTTGAAACAGCTCGAATGAGGGTCGGCTGTGGCCGCGCTCATAGTACACGGCGAGCACGTCGAACCGCCACTGGCACAAAGCGGGCATCTGGCGCAGGAAGTCGCGGGCGACCAGCGATAACTCCCTTTGTTTATTGCGATCTACGGCGGCTTCGGCGGGCTTGACGTCACGCGTCGTCCGGGTTTTCACTTCGATAAAACACAGGACGTCTTGATCCCAGCCGACAAGATCGAGTTCGCCGCGATGATTGGGGGAGCGGTAGTTGCGGGCGATGATCGTGTAGCCCCGCCGGCGCAGGTAAAAATAAGCGTCTTCCTCTCCGCGTCGGCCGGTGCGCTGGTGCGCGGGCAAGTCCTCCGGCGGAAGCGTTCTTGCTGCCAGCCAGTCCAGTGCGCGTAGTGTGACTTGCGTCAGGCGCCCGGCGAACATGGAGAAACTCCATCTTCACCCTAGCTTGGACCACACCACGCGTTATGTGATCCGCATCACCGCGCGTCCGGTACAATTCGCCGCCCGCGCTCTTTCTGACTGGTGGCTGACCCCTGGCGGCGACTTCAGCTCCCGAGTTCCGAAACAAGCAAAGCCGCTGCCTCGACTGGCTTTTCCAGATTCTTTTTCCCTACGGTGTTCACCAGCACCACGCCGCCGAGCGCGACCGCGCCGCCGAGCAGGGAGATCAGCTTCGGCACCTCGCCCAGCCAGATCCATGCAATGCCGATGGCGACGATCGGAATCACGTAGAGAAGCGTCGCCGTGCGTCCGGCGGCGCCGTGCGAAAGCACGTAGGCCCACGCCACATAGGCGAGCGCTCCCGGGAAGATGCCCAGATAAATGACCGCCAGCGTCGCCGAGGCGGGAGCGGCGCGCAAGGTGTGCATCAGGCCGTTACCGAAGGGCAGCATCAGCGCGGTCCCGAACCAGATCGAGTACGCCGTAAATTCCAGCGCGCTGTATCTGCCCAGATAGTGCTTCTGCAGAATCATGTAGAGCGCGGACGTCACCGCGGCGGCAAGAATGATCAGCGCTTGCGGTGAGAGGCGGATGCCTTCGCCTTCTCCGCTGGCAATCAGCGCGACTCCCGCGAAGCTCACGAACACTCCACACCATCCGATCGCAGTCAGTTTC
Source organism: Terriglobales bacterium (assembly GCA_050014475.1). Taxonomy (GTDB): domain Bacteria; phylum Acidobacteriota; class Terriglobia; order Terriglobales; family Acidobacteriaceae; genus Acidiflorens. The sequence goes on from JBEKDG010000004.1 coordinate 55,875, forward strand.
TCGTGCAGCCAGAATCGGGCCGCCAGCGCGGTCCAGATCGGAGTGGAGGCAATCAGCATGCTGGCCGCGCCCGCGGTCACGCGAGTCTCTCCGTAATTAAGCGCCAGGTTGTAAAAGGTGATCCCGATGGCGCCGGTCAGCGCCAGCCCGGGGATGTCGCGCAATTCCGGACGGCGAAAGTGCGCGATCCCGGCGTAGATGGCGAGCACCAGAGAGGCGACCAGAAAGCGCAGGATGGCGAGATTCGCGGGCGAATAAGCGCGCAGGCCGGCGCGAATGCCGGCAAAGGCAGAGGCCCAAACCACCAAGGTGAACGCCAGGGCGACAAGAGTGCGAGATGTAAAGCGTGGCATCGAGAGGCCTCCTTCCAGTGAGAATTACTGTTGATGAATTTCTGCTTATGCAGAGTGGCTGCGTCGGGATCGCGTTTCTACCAGGCGCCGTAAGTCGGTTTTGGGAAGGGCACGGCTTTAGCCGTTCCGCCCAGAGCCAATAAAGACGCGAGCTTTAGCCCCTGAGGGTCCCGGCAGTTCGCTTCTTCGGCTCACCACGTATCGCCGCCTCGTTCCGGAGGCCAGGCGCCAAACTGCCGGCGGAGCAAGGCAATCTGGCCGGCGTGATAACTGTTATGCGCCGTAATTTGCCACAGCATCGCGTGCACGGTGGACTCACGCGGAGACTGTGGCGAACCTACGTTCTGAACTTTCCGCTCCAGCGCCGCCGAATCGGACTCCGCAAGCCTCACAAGCCGGGCCAGCAAATCGGTGAAGCGGCGAATCGTGACCTGCCACGCCTCATTGGCCGCGTGACTCTTGGCGGCTGGATTCGGATGCGACGGCCAGCTTTCGATCGCTTTGTCCGGGTAATGTGGATTCTCGCCTGCGATCTTGGCGAGTTCGTACCCCATCCAGTAGTTCATGTGCTCCACGATCTGCCAGATGGAGTGCGGGTAGCCCGCCACGGTCCGTGCCGCCAGTTCCGCCGAAATATCTTCGACGCAAGCCACCGGATCCACATGGGCGCCTTTGCCGTACACGAGTTCACGCAGTGTGGTGTCGCCCATACGTTCCATCCTTTCTCCGGGAGCGTGCAGCCTGGGCGATTACGCGTTCTTTTCGACGATCACGATCGACTCTTCCAGCGCATCGACGGCAACGTCGGCTTCGTCCTTGGTAACGATGAGCGGCGGCGCTATGCGAACCGTGCTCGGACCGCAGCCCAGGAACAAAACGCCGCGCTCGAACGCCAGCTCCACGATGCGATCGCGCTCGCTGGCGCCGTACTCGCGAGTCTTCTGGTCTTTCACGATTTCGACGCCGATCATCAGGCCGCGTCCGCGGACGTCGCCCACAATCTTGTGCTTCTTCGGCCAATCGGCCATGCGGTTCCGCATGTGGTCGCCGACCTCCTGCGAGTTCCCGAGCAGCCCTTCTTTCTCGATCACGTCGAGCGTGGCCAGCGCCGCGGCAATGCAGACGGGGTTGCCGCCGAAAGTCGATGCATGCGAACCGGGTATCCAGTCCATGATGTCGGCCTTGCTCATGGTGATGCCGAGCGGCATCCCGGAGGCAATGCCCTTCGCGATGCAAACGATGTCGGGATGCACCCCCGTGTGTTCGACCGCAAACCATTTGCCAGTGCGGCCGACGCCCGTCTGGACTTCGTCCAGCACCAACAGGATGCCGTGCTGGTCGCAGATGCGCCGCAGTTCCTGCATGAAGATCGTCGGAGCGATGACGTATCCGCCTTCGCCCTGGATCGGCTCAACAAAAATGGCCGCGACTTCTTCCGGCGCGAGGATGGTCTTAAACAGTTTGTCTTCGATGTAGCGTGCGCAGCCGAGCGCGAATTTCTCGGCATCCTGCGGACCGCCCGCACAGCCCCGATACACGTCGGGATAACGCACGTGCGTAACCCCGGGCACGAGCGGCGAGAAGCGGCGCTTCTGCTGCGGCTTTGAGGCGGTCAGCGAGAGCGCGCCCATGGTCCGTCCGTGGAAAGCGCCGAGGAAGGCGATCACCTGCTGCCGTTTGGTGTGATAGCGCGCCAGCTTCAACGCGCATTCGATGGCTTCGGCTCCGGAGTTTCCGTAATAAATCTTGTGCGGCCCCGGCATCGGCGCAATCTTTGAGAGCCGCTCGGCCAGCGTCACCATGCCCTCGTAATAGAAGTCGGTGCCCGACATGTGGATCAGTTCGCCCGCCTGCTTCTGAATGGCGGCGACCACTTCCGGATGGCAGTGGCCGGTCGAGGTCACGGCAATCCCAGCGGAAAAATCGAAGAACTCATTGCCATCCACATCTTCGACCACAATGCCGCGGCCGCGCTTGGCAACCATCGGATAGGAGCGCGTGTAGGAAGGCGAAATGTATTGGGCATCGCCCGCGAGAATGCGCCTGGCATTAGGGCCCGGAATCGCAGTCTTGAGCTTGGGGCCGGCAATCAAAGTTTTGGTGGTCATAAGATCCTCCAGATTAGTTCTCAGTTCCCGGTTCTTAGTTCTCAGTGGTTATCAGGCCAGATTCGAGCAGCGTCCAGCGAGATAAGCTGCTTTGGCTAAGAGCTAAAAGCTAAGAGCGAACAGCGAAATAGCGATTAGCGGAGCAACGAAGAGGACAGAAAATTAGTCGCAGCCAAAGAGATTGGCGCGCACGTGCGAAGGCAGAACGGAAAGGTACCGGCGGGGACAAGCGCGTCCCTCGATCCAGCACGTCTGGAGAGGCGAAATGTAGCCGTTGGAGCGCATAGCAGCTAGTAGCATTATATCCCGGGTTTGATTGCGGCGTAACCCCCAAAAAGCCGCGCCCAAGAGGCCGCCTCGCTCTCCGCGAACCACGTAGGGACGGCCGCCCTCGGCCGTCCAGCCGAGCGCAGCTCGGCAGTTGCTATGCCGGGTGGTTCTCAGGCCGGGTTCGAGCTGCATCCACGGAGATACGCTGCTTTGGCCAAGAGCTAAAGGCCAAAAGCTAAGAGCAATTAGTCGAAATCGCGGCCGGCTTCGCCTCTGCGTCGAACACAAACCGATCGCCGAGCAGGAAATTCACCAGCGAACACAAGACGATCGCAACAAGATTCGACGCAACATAGTTGAACTTCAGTTCGCCGACCAGAAGGCGCATCAGCACGAGGTTCCCGACAATCGAAACCGCCCCGTTGCTGGCATTGAACTTGGCCAACCTGACCAGCGACTGAACCGGCCGCGTGGCCGGCCGGTCCGCCCAGGTGTAGCGCTCGTGCCATAAGAAGTTGTGGATCACCGCGATCTCGACCGCCAGTCCCGTGGCCAGCAGATAATCCAGTTTCAGCCAGGAACGAAAAACGGCCAGTGCCGCCAGTTGCACGCCGATGCCGATTCCCCCAACAGCGTTGAACTTAATCCAGCGAAGAAACGTCCGCTTCCGATCCCTCTGAGAACTGAGAACCGGGAACTGAGAACTGCTCATGAAATTCTCTCTTCCCGGTAAAGCCGGACCGTATTCTTCAGGCTGACGACAACCAGCATCAGCAGCATCCCTGCCAATCCAATCGCGCCGCCAATATCAAACAGCCGGTAGCGCCCATGAATCACCCACGCCCAGCGGAACAGCGCCAAGTTGCCAACGACCAGCAGGACGCGCAACTCGGTCGGCCCGAAGTGCCACAACGAAAGATGGAACTCACCGAGCGTATAGGTCGCCAGATACGACTGGATGGAAAGCAACAGAAACGCAATCAGCAACCCAATTGCAATCACCGGATGCATGTAGCCGGAGAGTGCCAGTCCGCCCATCATCGCCACTGCGCCGATGGAATCGATGATGTGGTCCACGTAGAAGCCGTAACGAGGCCTCTGCTGCTGGCGCACGCGCGCCAAAGTTCCGTCGAGGCTGTCGCCGAACCAGTTCACCGCGAGACACACGATGGCGGCAAGCAGCATGCGGCGGTCATGTACGGCAAGGGCGTAGCAAACGCCAGTTGCGATTTGGGCGGCAAAGCCGAGCACGGTCAGGTGGTCGGAGTTGACCCACGCCGGCATGCGCTCGGCCATCCAGACGAGAGCCCGTTTCTCGGCGGCAGCCAGGAAACTTCCGTGGACGCGCGTTGCCTGCCGGAAGTTAGCGCGACGGGCCTCGGCCAAGGTCTTGGGGTTAATCTGCTCCGCAAAATCGGCCAATGAGGTGGCCATAGTGCCTCCGTTTCTGCGGGCACTATGCAGCTTGGGCGGCTGGATGACAATGCAGAGAAGGTAAAACGGAGATCAACCTGCAAGTCTATATATTTCAATATATTTAGAGGATGGTATCGCCTGGACATCCAGCTGTGATTGCGCGCGTTCTCCACGATCCACGTAGGGGCGGACGAGTCTGCGTAGCAACTGCGAGCGCCGCAAACAAGTGGAGCACAAAATCACTCCAGCCGCGAAGCGGCGACACAGGAAAGCCCGGCACGTCAGTGCCGGGAGGCAAAAGTGGAACAAAGTCGAGTCCCGGAGGAACGGCACACTGGTGGCGACACAGACTCGGGCGCCCCCGTCCGCCCAGCCGAGCGAAGCTCGGCCTCAGTGGGCGGCCGCCTCCACAACCGCCGCCCGTAACTGCTCCACCGCCCACCCGATCTCTTCGGCCGAAATCACTGCCGGAGGCGCAATCAGCAAATGGTCGCCCGCGACCCCGTCCACGCATCCCTGCATGGGATAGACGAGAAGCCCTCGCCGGAGACATGCCTGGCCCACCAGTCCGGCGAAATTATTCTCCGGCGGGAAGGCAGCCTTAGTTTTCTTGTCAGCCACGAACTCAACACCGCACAACAAGCCCAGGCCGCGGACATCCCCAACCACATCCAGATCGCGCAAACTCTCCAGAGCGATCTTCAGAGCCGACCCCGCCGTGCCGCCGCTCTGCGAGTCAGCCGCGTACACCAACTTCAACGACCGGATGCGCCGCAGCACCGCGCGTCCCGCAGCTACCGAAACCGGGTGTGCGTTGTAGGTAAAGCCGTGCAGAAAAGCTCCCGAGCCCTCGGCGATCGCATCGACAACTTTCTTGCTCGCAATCACCGCCCCCAGCGGCGCGTATCCCGAAGAAAGGCCTTTGGCGGTAACCAGGATGTCGGGCGCAATTCCCCAGTGCTCAATCGCGAAATTTCGGCCGGTGCGCCCCATGCCGGTCATGACTTCATCGGCAATCAGCAGCACACCATGGCGCTGGCAAATATTCGCGATGGCCTGCAAGTATCCCGGCGGAGGCGTGACTGCTCCCAACGTGGCGCCGCTCATGGGTTCAAAGATGAAGCCCGCCGCTTCGCCCTTCGCCGCCTGAATCGCGCGCTCCAACTCCGCGGCATACTTCTGTCCGCAGTTGTAGCAACTGTCGGTGCAGTCGCCAGTCGAACCGAAAGTGCAGCGATAGCAATAAGGAATGCCGACGTGCTCGAACTCGCGCACCATCGGCAGGTAGATCTCGCGCCGCTTCCGGTTGCCGGAAACCGCGAGCGCGCCGAGCGTCGCTCCGTGATAGCTCTGCCGCCGGCTCAGAATCTGATACCGATCCCTCTCGCCAATCTCCACCTGATATTGGCGCGCCAGCTTCAGCGCCGTCTCCACCGACTCCGACCCGCCACAGGTGAAGTAAACCGCTCCACCAGCGAAATGTTCTCCGGCAAAATCGAGCAGTTCCCGCGCAAATTCTTCGGCAACCGCGGTCGTGAACTGGCTGGTATGGACAAACTCCAACTGCCGAGCCTGCTCCGCCATGGCGTCGGCAATTTCGCGCACGCCATGACCAATGAAGTTCACCGCCGCCGAGCCCGAAAAATCCAGGTAGCGATTGCCGTCGCCATCCCAAACGTAAACGCCTTCGCCCCGCACGGCCACGGGATACGGCTTGCGAAACGAACGCCGCAACACCGGTGTGCGGAGTCGTTGCTGGGTCACAGTGGGTTCAGTCACAGGCGGATTATGCTGTTCGAAACAGGAGCCTGTCAAAGCTATGGCCGGGATTTTGGTTTCCCCTGTGTAACTCTGTGCCCCCTGTGGTTGAGAATTAGAAGCTTGAACCATGGGGGACACAGAGTTACACCGGGGAAAGCCAATTGCCATTCCCGATTCCAGCCCGACGATAACTCTCCCGCCAACCGCCAGATGCGTTAATCTGCGAAGGATGCGTCTGCTGCGCTTTTTCCGTCCGTCTCATCAGCACACCGCGTTTTCGGCGACGCTGCTGATGATGACCACCATCACGCTCTCACGCGTGATCGGATACGTCCGCGAGGCCTACATCGCCTACGCCTTCGGCGCTGGACAGCAAACCGACGCTTACGTCGCCGCCTTCACCCTGCCCGACTGGCTCAACTACATCGTCGCCGGCGGCACCGCCTCGATCACATTCATCTCCATCTATACCCGGTTTCTGGCGGAAAAGCGCGAGCAGGACGCGCAGAAAACCTTCTCGATCATCATTACCGTGATGACCACGGTGCTGGTCGCGGGCACCATTCTGGCCGAGATCTTCACGCCTCAGTTCGCCGGTTGGATGTTCCATGGCTTCACGCCGGAGCAGATGCGGCTCTGTGTTCATCTGACGCGCATCCTTCTGCCGGCGCAGATCTTCTTTTATGTGGGGGGAGTGGTTTCGGCGGTGTTGCTCTCGCACCGTCTGTTCCTGTTGCCGGCATTCGGTCCGCTGATCTACAACGTGTTCATCATCGCCAGCGGAGTTGTCGCCGGGCACCGGATGGGGATCGCCTCCCTTGCCTTCGGCGCCCTCGCCGGCAGCATTGCCGGACCGTTTCTCATCAACGCGCTCGGAGCGGCCAAAATCGGCACCGGCTACCGGCCCTCGTTCGATGTGAAGAATCCCGCTTTCCGCGAGTGGGTGCGGCTCTCCATCCCGCTCATGCTGGGCGTTTCGCTGGTCACCGCCGACGACTGGATTCTCCGCTACTTCGCCTCCAGCGGAATCGGCGACATCGCACGCCTGAACTACGCCAAGCGTCTCTTCGCCGTTCCCATCGCCATTCTCGGACAGGCTGTCGGCCAGGCCTCGCTCCCCTTTTACTCGCGCCTGTTCGGAGAAAGAAAATTCGAGGAATTCGCCGCCACCGTGAATGCTTCGGTCTACCGCATCACGGCGGCTTCTCTGCTCATAACCGGCTGGATGATGGCCATTGCCGTCCCCCTGATCGATCTCGTCTATCGTCGCGGCCACTTCACCTTAGCCGATTCCGAATCCACCGCCATTTACTTCTTCTGGTTTTCGCTCTCACTGGCTTTGTGGTCCAGTCAGGCGCTATACGCCCGCGCGTTTTACGCCTCGGGCAACACCCTGACTCCAATGATCGCCACCACCCTCATCACGGTCGCTTCTCTGCCGATCTACGCGCTGTTCTTTCGGACGCTCTCGGTCACCGGACTGGCCATCGCGTCCGACGTCGGCATCGCCGCTAACGCCCTCGCCATTGCCCTGCTCCTGCATATTCGCGGCATGGTGCCGCTCGGCGGATTGAACTGGAGAGAATTAGGGAAGGCCGCGCTGGTGGGCGCCGTTTCCGGCGGATTGAGTTACGAGGTCATGCGTACCATATCGCTCGATGGCAGCCGCCGCGCCGATCTTCTCGCCCTCGCGCTCGGCTCCTTAACCTGGGCTGCAGCCGTCGCCGCGGGGCTCTGGTTGCTGCGTTCGGAATTACCCGCGGATCTTCGCAGGAAAAGATCCGCTACTCTCCCGAGCCTGGCCGAGGGCCAAGCCGCCGAGACCATGGCTACCGGCAAAGAACCCTAGGAAGCGCCCGCAGGGCCGGAAAACAAAGCCTCAGCGCGGTACCGGGCCGGAAATCGCTCCGATGGCACTGGTGGCCGAAAGTCGCACGAATTGAGCGATCGGCTCGTTGGCGGGCAAGTACTCGTAGGAATCGAGTTGCACGGCAATTCCGCTTCGTTGACCGGCATGGGAAGCCGAGGCGCGCAAAACCCGCCCACGACAACGAACCGGCATGTTTTCCGCCAAAGTGATTTCGGACGGCATGGTGAAACTCAATTCCACGACCGCCCCTTCCGGAAGCGCCGTCTCGACGTAAAAGAAAACTCCACGACCACTCAAGTCCTGAGTAAATCCGGGCACCGTCCGTCCATCGAAGTGAACCGCCAACGGCAGGTGCACTTCGAAACGCTGCGCGCCTCGGCGTTCAAGACGATTAGGATCTGTGCTCATTTTTCATCCTTCCCGGATCCTGCTCTCTCGGATCGGTGGACCTTAACTCTATCGCGGATCGAAGCGGCGGGGAAGTTCCAAGTTGGTCACGTCACGTGGCCGGGCTGTGGAAATCTTCCTGTAAAGTAACCAGCCATCGCCCGGGCAGCGGACTTGGCGAGCCGTCGGGTTCCTCTCGGACTCTTCCTGCCGGTTGCCGTCATCACAAAGATGTGAAAAAGTTCTAGAAGAGTGACTCAGGCGCCAAATTCCGCCACGGCTGAAGAAACGGGCGCGAAAACCGCGTCCCCGCCGAAATGGGCCACAACCCTGCGCGCCTTGCGCCACCGCAATTTTCAGCTCTTCTTCAGCGGACAACTAATCTCTCTCACCGGCACCTGGATGCAGAGCGTGGCCCAGGCGTGGCTCGTCTACAGCATGACGAAATCTGCCCTGCTGCTCGGTTCTGTCGGTTTTGCCAGTCAGATTCCTGTTTTCCTCATCGCTCCTTTCGGAGGGATTGCCGCCGACCGCACTAATCGCCAGCGACTGGTGATCGCCACCCAGACCTCTTCCATGATCCTCGCGGGGATTCTGGCTTGGCTTACGCTAAGCGGACGCGTCCATGTGTGGCACATCTTCGTGCTGGCGGCCATGCTCGGGGTGGTGAACGCGTTCGATATTCCCGGCCGGCAGGCCTTCCTCGTCGACATGGTCGGCAAGGAAGACCTGATGAACGCCATCGCGCTGAATTCCTCGATGTTCAATGGCGCGCGCGTCATCGGCCCGGCAATAGCCGGAATTTTGGTGGCGAGAATCGGCGAAGGCTGGTGCTTTGCCGCCAACGCAATCAGCTACATTGCCGTGATCACCGGCCTGGTGCTGATGAGCGTGCAGTGCGCCCCGCGTGCCAGCAAGCATTCGCCGATTGAAGACATCATCGAGGGCTTTCGCTGGGTCAACCAGACGCGGGTCATTCGCGCGCTGCTCTTGCTGATTGGCCTGGTTAGCCTGGTCGCGATGCCCTATACCGTGCTGATGCCGGTCTTCGCCGACAGAATCCTGCACGGCGGCGCGCGCGGCCTCGGCATCCTGATGGGCGCCACCGGTGTAGGCGCTCTGTTTGGAGCCTTAACCCTAGCCGCTAAAACCGGAATAAAAGGCCTCGGGCGTTGGGTGACAATTAGCTGCGCGAGCCTGGGGATCAGCCTGTTTCTTTTTTCCTTCTCGACTTCATTCTGGCTGTCGGCCGCGCTCCTGTTGCCCGCCGGTTATTCGATGATGTTGCAGATGGCCTGCTCGAACACACTGATCCAGACCATGGTCCCCGACCAACTGCGCGGCCGCGTCATGTCCGTTTATTCGATGATGTTCATGGGCATGGCTCCCTTCGGAGCTTTCTTTGGCGGAGCCCTGGCGCACCGCATCGGCGCGCCCATCACGGTTGCCATCGGAGGAGTGGCCTGCGTTCTCGGCGCGATCTGGTTCGGACGCGCCCTGCCCGAACTGCGCATCGAAGCCCGCCGCCTCATCATCGCCCAAGGCTTGGCCGGTGGCGAACCCGCTCAGGAACTGAACGCGCAGCCGGTGGAAGAGTAAGCAGAGGCGGGCCTGGTATCGTGACCGCGTGATGAGGCATACGGTGGAGGGACGGGCGTCTCGCGAGCCTGCCCTGAGCGAAGTCGAAGGGTCCAGCCGGGCGGGGACGCCCGGCTCTCCACTACCGCGTAACCAGCCCCGTCTTGTACGCGGCGTCGGGCAAGCCCGTGATCCGTATTCCACCGTGACCTTTGTGCCGGATGTTGAGGCCGATCAGCAGCGCGGTGATTTGCTCGACAAGGCGCGCATTCTCAAGCTTTCCGCCATCAATCGCTCGCACACCGGCGATCTTCGCCGCAAGTTCCATCGCAATCTGCGTGGCGTTGGGATCGTCGCTGCATACGATCACGTCGCAATCCACGTCTTCGTTGCTGTTGCCGTTGAGCACGTCCGCCGAAACGTTCTGGAACGCCGCCGCGACGGAAACTCCCTTCGGAACCAGCTCCGCCGTCTGTTGCGCCGCCGAGCCTTGCCACACACCAATGGTGCGGCTGGCGCGTCCACCCACGCTCGCAGCCAGCGGCACGGTGGCATCAATCAGGATGCTGCCGGGACGGATCGCAGGCTTCAACTGCTTCAGTAGCGCTGCCTGCCCTTCGAACGGCACGGTGAGTACCAGCAGATCGCTGGCGGCGCAGGCTGCCAAATTTTCCAGCCCGGAAACTTGAGCATTCGCGCCCGCCCGCTTACGGATTGTCTCTGCCGTCTGCTGTGCCCGGGCAGCATCGCGCGAGCCGATGATGACGGTCTCCCCCGCGCGCGCCCAGCGCAGCGCCAGACCCGTACCAGCCGGGCCCGTGCCTCCGATGACGGCGATGGCGCGGCTCATGCGAACTCCGGAAGCAGCGCCCATGAGGAAGAAACCGATTCCACGGGCAGCTTGATCTTCATTCGTGAATATTTAGTGTTGCGCTCGGCTGGAATGCGCCCGATCTCGAGAATCATCGCCTGGAAATCTTCCGGACTGGTGTACTGGCCCGCGTCAGCTCCGGCCTCGCGCGAGATATTTTCTTCCATCAACGTTCCGCCGTAGTCGTTGGCGCCGGCGTGCAGGCAAAGCTGCGAAAGTTTGCGGTTCAACTTTACCCACGAGACCTGGATGTTCTGAATCGAGCCGGCGAGCAGTATTCTGGCCAGCGCGTGAATTTTGAGATGTTCGGCGAGCGTCGGTCCCGTGCGCGCCAGTCCCTGCTGGAATAAAAGCGTGTTCTGGTGCACAAAGCCAAGCGGCACGAACTCGGTGAAGCCGCCAGTCTCCGCCTGAATCCGGCGGAACAAAGATAACTGACGCACCCAATGGTCGGGTGTTTCCCTGTGCCCGTACATCAGCGTCGAGGTGCTCGAAATTCCACACGCGTGCGCCGTGCGGATCACCTCCTGCCATTGCGCTGACGAAAGTTTGTTGCGCGACAGTACATGCCGCACTTCGTCATCGAGAATCTCGGCCGCCGTGCCCGGCAGCGTGTCCAATCCGTTATCGCGCAGCATCGTGAGATAGTCGGCCAGCGTCATGCCGGTCAGTTCCACACCGTACACAATCTCCATCGGGGAAAACGCGTGGATGTGCATGCCCGGCACCGCAGTTTTCACGGCGCGCAGAATGTCGCGGTAATAAAACGGCGGCAGACCGTGCGGCAGACCGCCTTGAATGCAGACTTCAGTCGCTCCCAGTTCCCACGCTTCTTTACTTTTGCGGCCCATGTCTTCGAGCGAATGAAAATAGGAGTCCGCCTCGCGCGGCCCGCGGCTGAACGCGCAAAACTTGCACCCCACGAAACAGATATTCGTGAAGTTGATATTGCGGTTCACCACGTAGCTGACGATGTTGCCGACCAGGTCGCGCCGAAGCGTATCCGCGGCCACCAGCAGTGCGAATAAGTCCGCGCCATTGCAGTTTGCCCCATCGCAGTTCGCCAGGGCGTAGCGCTCCTCGTTCGTCAGACAGGCTCCGTCTTGCGTTTCCAGCACGCGCTCCAAGGCGCCGCGAATTGCCACGGAAGCTTGGGGTGCGATCTGGTCCCAGCTCAGCGCGGGGAATTGCTCGAGTTCTGAAGTCTGCCAGGCCATAACATTCTCCTATCGAAAAGCTCCTATCGAAAAAGATCGTTCTGCGCGGGCCGGATCAGTTCCCGCGCCCCACCGTTTCCTCGGCGGTAAGAATAGCCTCGAATGATGCACGCGGGAGTGCCCGCCAGTTTTCCGCAGACCAGTCCCGCCGCGCAAGCCAGTTCGTCCGCTACCGCGTCCACGGTCGCATGCAGCGAGTAGCCGTGCGGATCGCGGCGTCCGCGGTAGTCGACCAGAGGCCGTATCCCGGCGGCGCCAATCGCAACTTCCGTCAAGCCTTCCCGCCACGGACGCCCGAAACTATCGCTGACGATGACCGCGATTTCGATCCCAAGCCGCTTCTTCAACTCCCGCCGCAACCTCGCCGCGGAACGATCCGGATCCACCGGCAGCAACACCGCGTGCCGCCCACCATCCACGTTCGACACATCCACGCCACTGTTCGCACAAACGAAGCCGTGCCTGGTCTCGGTGATCAGCACCCCACGCTTTCGCCGCACGATTCGACGACTCTCACGTACCGCCAATTCACTGACGCGTGCGTCGAGCCCGTAGCGTCGAGCCCAAACCCGTGAAGCCGCCGAGGGCCGGATCTCATCAAGCGCCACCAGCGCGCCTTCCGCCTTCGAAACAACTTTGTGCTTCACCACCAGGATGTCGCCGTCCTGAAAGCCCAGCCCCAAGCTTCGCGCCGCCGCCAACAACGTCGCGCACAGCGATTCTCCGGCGCGGATTTCTCCACTGACGGCGACCGGAAGAATGCGAACTTCCCCAGCCGCGCGCTTACCGATGCTGGACCCCATGGTAGACCTGATTCCGGCTGCCGAGGTTCCAGCTTCGCACCAGCTTCTGCGATCGCCGATCTCCGCTGGCAGCCGCCAGTTCGCGAAGATCTTCGGGACGATCGACATCCCGCGCAATCCCCGGCAGTTCGAGCACAACACAAGGCAGGCCCGTTGCCTTCGCCGCGGCCAGGTGCGGCAAGAAGCTGTCGTTCCCAAAGCGAAGCGGGAACAAATCACCCGGAGATCGCCAGGCTGCATTCGTGCCGCGCCCCGCCGCGTCCGGCACCAGCACCGCACCACCGGGAGGAGCGCAATCCACGATCTTCTGCAGTTCCGCACTGTCGATCAAAGGAATATCTGCTGGAACCACCAGGGTGCTGCCCGCTCCACGCTCTCTGCACACCGCTGTTGCCATCTCGATGGCGCTGGTCTCTCCGGAGTTCAGGTCGTCGGCAACGACCTCGAAACTGAAACGCGACGCCAGGTCGCGCGCAAACGAATCGCTCGTCACCACCGCAACGGCAGGCCGGCTTTGCCAGCTCGCCAGCGCTTGCAGCACGTCCTCGCACATCGCCTGCGCCAGCGCGAAACGTTCTTCCGGACTCAAAATAGAGGACAGCCGCTGCTTGGCGTCGGCGAGGTTTTTTACGGGAACCAGAATCATGCCTGCTCCACCTCGGCCGGAGCGGACGGAGGTTGCATCGCCGCATCCAGGACGCTCTTTGCCAGCGCGACTCTATCTTCATATTTGCGCATGACGGTCGGAGTGCAATGCACACGCATGCCGGTCTTGCGCAACTCTTCGGCAGGCGTCGCGTCCTGCGAATCGACCACCAGCAGATCAAGGAAGTCGTGATAGCAGTCGGCAACGCCGGCAATCGAAACGGCGAAGCCTTGCGCCGCCATGAGTATTCCGGCGGGCCCGGTGACCGCGGCGCCTCCCACAATCGGGCTCACGGCCGCAATGCGGGCGCGGCTTTCGCGCAGCGCTTCGCGAATTCCCGGCACGGCGAGAATCGGAGCGATGCTGGTCACCGGATTACTCGGCGCGAGCAGCACAAGATCTGACGAGCGGATCGCCTCGATCACTCCCGGCGCCGGCTCCGCATCCGAGGCGCCGGCGAACCGAACCGATTCCACTGGATCCTGGTACCAGCGCTGGACGAAATATTCTTCAAAGCTCAGATCTCCCGCCGGAGTCAAAACCCGCGTCTCCACGCGCGAGTTGCTCATCGGCAGTACGCGCGTCTTGATGCCAAGCCTGTTCGCGATCTCGGACGTGGCTTCCGTGAGCGTCTTGCCGTCGGCCAGCAGCTTCGAGCGGAAAATATGCGTGGCCAGATCGCGATCGCCGACGTGAAGCCAGGTCGGTTGTCCCAGTTGCCCCATGGCATTCAGGCAAAAAAAAGTGTCGCCTTTCACGCCCCAGCCGCGCTCCTGGCTCAGTTTGCCGGCCAGCATGTAAGTGATGGAATCCAGATCGGGCGCAACGTACAATCCCCACCACAGCAAGTCGTCGCCGGTATTCACGACGATCGTCAGCTCTTCCGGACGAACGATCTGCCGGAGTCCGTCCACGAACTTGGCGCCGCCTGTGCCGCCGGTCAGAACCGTGATCATGCCGCCCTCCGAGCGTAGCCTTCAGCGTCTGCAGCGGCGCCGAGGCGCCGCGCCAGCAAATCGCTGTATGCCGCTGCTTGTTCCGCGAACTTTTTTGCGAACCTATTTACGAACTCCGGATAAACCGGCAACCTCTGGCGCAACTCGAATCCTTTGGCCTCGGTCCGCTGTCGCAATTCTTCCAGATGCGGCCACGGCTTTTCCGGATTGATGAAATCCGGCGTCAGTGGCGAAACCCCGCCCCAGTCATTGATGCCGCCATCGAGCAGATCGGCATAGTGCGGATCGGAGAGATTCGGCGGCGCTTGAATATTCATCTTCGGCATCAGGAGGCGCGCCACGGCCAGCGTGCGCAGCATTTCCCCGCGGTCCGGTTCGGGCCAGTGTGCCATCGGCGTGCCACTCTTGGCGCGGAAGTTTTGCACGATCACTTCCTGGATGTGCCCATACCTGTCATGCAAGTCGCAGATCGCGATCAGCGCATCCACGCGCTCTTCCGGCGTCTCGCCAATTCCAATCAGAATTCCCGTGGTAAAAGGAATCTTCCGCCGCCCCGCATCCTCAATCACACGCAGGCGCTTCGCCGGTTCTTTGTCGGGAGCATTGTCGTGAGCGGCGTCTTTCGCGAGCAGCCGCGCACTGGTCGTTTCAAGCATAAGCCCCATGCTGGGAGCCACGCGGGACAGCCGTTCCAGCCATTCCGCGCTCATCAGTCCGGGATTGGGATGCGGCAGCAGACTCGATTCGCGAAGCACTTTCTCGCACATCGCTTCCAGATAATGGAGCGTGGATTTGTATCCGAAGCGCCGCAGCGTATCGCGCATCTGGGGAAAGAGCAGCTCCGGCTTGTCTCCTAGACTGAACAACGCCTCGGTACATCCCAGGCGCTCGCCCGCGCGCACGACTTCCATTACCTCGTCCGGCGCCATGGTGTGCTCGCCGGGCTCGCCGGGATCGCGCCGGAATGTGCAGTAGCCGCAGTAGTCGCGGCAAAGATTCGTCAAGGGAAGAAACACCTTGCGTGAATAGGTGATGACTCCCAGTTTGAATCTCGCGCGGGCAAGCTGCGCCGCCGAGAGCAGGGAAGGCAGCACGTCGTCGTCCGCTCGCAGCAAAAGACAAGCCGCTTCACGAGAGATCGGCGCCGTGCCGGCGTCCGCCAACTCAGCAACCGTCGCGCACAGCGCATCTGGAAAAAAAGTGGCCATACGTCTTTACTTCGAAACTCGTTTCATCTGAACCCGCCGCAAATTCTGTCCGGCGCTGGCAACGATAATAGCGGACCGGGCGAATCCCTGTCCTTTCGGGGCTTTCGCGAAATGTTCGCGCGCCCGAAAGACAGGCCGTGCTGCCGATCCAACATACCGCCAAAGTGGTGAACATTTCAACACTTGACAACGTGAACAATTCAGGGCAAAATTCCGCCGGTCAGCCGGACGACAATTTCTCCGCATGGATCGAACGCAGATCAACCGCGAAAGTGTAGCCGATCAGGTGGCCACTCTCCTCCGCCAGCGCATACTCGAGGGCGAGTTCCGCCCCGGCACCCAGCTTCAGGAGTTGCCCCTGGCTTCTTCCCTGGGCGTTTCGCGCAACACCATGCGGGAGGCAATCCGGATCTTGTCCCTCGAGGGCCTTTTGCGGCGCAGCCTCCATCGGGGCGCTGCGGTCTCGCAACTCTCTTTGCACGATGTGCAGGAGATCTACCAGTTGCGCCGGATGCTGGAGTTGCCCGCCGTGCTTGCGGCGCGCCGTCCAGACCCGGGTTTGTTGCAGGAAATCCGCGGCGCGGTAGAGCAATACGAACTAGCCGTGCGCGACCGGAACTGGTCCCGCGCCGTCAGTCACGACCTTCATTTTCACAGCCTGCTGATCCGCTTCCACGGCAACGAGCGGCTGGACTCGTTTTATAAAAACATGCTCGGCGAACTGCGTGTCGGCATGGTGCTGGTGGACCTCAGTCATGACAATCCCGGCGCACTGATTCCTGTCCACCGGAAGATGTGCCAGTTGCTCAGTACCGGAAAGCTTAAGCAGTGTGCCGCGGTACTGGAGCAGCATCTCGAGGACTCCGAATCGAGGCTGACTCAGATCATGCACGCGCACGCGGCACGAATGGTGCGGACAGCTCAGTAGCTGCCTGCGCAACAACACCAGACTTACGAGGGGGAAATCGATGGCCGTTCAATACGTTGTGGAATCCGATGCCGGAACGCCCGGCTCCGTTCAGTCCTCGTTGTTCCAGCGCCGTCGCTTGGGGGTGGTCATCCATCTTCTACCGTTCTTGGCGCTGTTCCTGACCGCGTCGAGTTGGCTGGGAGCCCAGACCGTTACCAGCACTCTCCAGGGACGCGTCTCTGACGCCACCGGCGCCGTGATTCCAGAAGCGTCGGTTACGGCGCTAAATGCGGCCAACGGTTTGAAGCGCTCCGTCAGTGCCAATGCGGTGGGCGAATACCAGATCGGCGGACTTCCGGCCGGCGATTACACCGTCAATGCCGAAAAGCAGGGTTTCCAAAAGTCCGCCAAGAAGATTCACCTGGATCTGGGCGCGTCAGGCACTGTGGATTTCGCGCTGGCTCCCGGCCAGGTGCAAACCCAGGTCGAGGTGCAGGACGTTGGCGAAGTTGCCGAGCCCACTCGAACCATGGTGAGCTCGGTCATTGATCAGCAAAAAATCGAGAACCTTCCGGTGAACGGCCGGGAGTTCATCGATTTCGCGTTGCTCGCGCCCGGCATCACCATCGGCAACACGACCTCCGGCAGCACCGACGTCATCGTCGAACCGGTCACCAAGCTCTCCTTCGCCGGTCAGAACATTCACTACAATTTCATCGCAGTAGACGGCGCCGATGACATCTCAACCGCTTCGGGCATCCAGCGCGGCACGCCGCCACAGGAGTCGGTGCAGGAGTTTCGCGTCATCAACACCGACTACACCACGGAATTTGGCCGGGCCACTGCCGGCATCGTAAACATCATCACCAAGAGTGGCACCAACAACGTGCACGGTTCGCTTTACGACTATCTGCGCAATAACAAACTCGACGCCGTCAGCATTCTCTCCGCGCCCGGCTTCAATGTGCTGCGGCAAAATCAGTTTGGTGGCGCCATCGGCGGACCGATCCAAAAAGACAAGACCTTTATTTTTGCCAATTACGAAGGTCAAAGGCGCACCGAGTCGCCGACCTACAATTCGACCGTACTGAGCAACATTGCGGCGATTAATAACGTCAAGACCACGGTATTCGGACTGCCCGCCGAAAACCTGTTTGTGCTGCGCAACGGAAACACGGACAACGTCCTGTTCAGGCTGGATCGGAACTTCAGCCACAGTAACCTGTATGTCCGCTATTTCATCAATGACGGCCGTTTGACCAACCAGTCGCCCCTGAACAACGGTTTCGACCTGCCGTCGGCGTTCAAGAACAACAACATTCGCGACCAGTCGCTCGCCGGTGGTTTGACGACGGTGGTTTCCCCATCGTGGGTGAACGAACTGCGTATGCAGTATGCGCACCGCAACTTCGATTTCCCTGTTGTTTCGACCCAGCCGCACCTGGAAGTCGCCAATACGTTTGCCGTCGGCGTCAACCGCGGGAACCCGGACATTTACCGCGAGTCGCGCTTCGAGTTAGTGGACAACATGACGCACAATGTGTCGAACCACACCATCAGTTTTGGCGGCAATTTTGATCGCGTCGGCACTTACGAATCCTTCCCGCTGTTTTATCCGTTCGAGGCGGACTTCTCGAACCTCGCTGCCTTTCTCGGCACGGATGGCGCGGCGTGTGGCCCGGACGCGATCTGCCCCGATCCGTTCGTGATCTTCTTCGAGCGCTTCAGCACTACGACAAACCCGCTTTTCACCGAGGGGTCTCTGCCGGGAGGAACGGCAGTGTATCAAGGCGGCGCGATTCCACAGGCGATCCGTAACCAAGCCTCGGCGACGCTGGACCACACCTACACCGGTTTCTACCTTCAGGATAAGTGGCGCGCTTCTACGAACCTGACATTGAATGCCGGAGTGCGGTGGGAATTTGAGACGTGGCCCTCCGGAGTGCTCAATACGCAGTGGAAGAACGTTGACCCGCGCGTGGGCCTGGCTTACAGCCTGGGAACGTCACGCAACGTCGTACTCCGTGCCGGGATGGGGCTGTTCCACGGGATCATTCCATCGCCTCTGCTCATGTGCCAGGCGCCTTCCTGCGGCGGAGAATCTACCTACCCGGGGCGTTCATTTGAAAACGGTTTGAATGCAACGACTGGCCTGTTTAGTTTTGCCAGCTCCCCATTCATCACCAATTACGCCCTCAACGCATTGCTCACGGGCGCCACTTACCCGAACGGAACGGCTGCGCCCTTCTGCCCGACTGGAACTCTGGACAGTTGCGGATTCCTGCAGGACGCGACCATCGTACGGTTCGATAAAAATAGCCAGAACCCGTATGGCATACAGACCAGCGCCTCGCTCGAGTTCCAGCCCTTCAAGGACTCGCTGTTGAGCATCACCGGAATCCACCTGCGCGGCGTACACCTCGGCAGCTTTTACAACGTGAATCAGCCGGACCCCAAAGGCACAGTGCAGGTCTATAACTCCAAGGGGCAGGCGAGCTGCAAGAACATGTATTTCGACTTCGGCAACGTCCTGAATCCGGGTGGACCCATCACGCCCCCCAATTGCGCCAACGGCGACCAGTATCCCGCGCAAATGATTATTCCGGGCGTGCCCCACGTCAACGGGGTTCCGGGCTTCCGCGATCCGCAATACAGCGTCTTCTTCGAGGCAAAGTCCGGTTGGGATTCCGTTTACGACGGTCTGCTCATCAGCATGAACAAGCGGATGACCAATAATTTTTCGTTTGCCATCAGCTACACCTGGTCGCATTCGATCGATAACGGGCCCAATCCCAGCTTCGTGTTAATTCCGCAGGACAGCGCCAACTTCCGCGCGGAGCGCGCCAGTTCGGCAGACGATGCCCGGCATCGCTTCGTCGGCAATGCCATCTTTACCAGTCCCAAGAGCTGGAACATGATCGCGCGCGATTTCAGTTTCAGCACGATCCTCACCCTGCAATCTCCGCAGTACTTCACCAAATACGCCGGCTTTGACTCCAATGGCGACGTCTTTGGAAACAATGACCGGGTGGGCAACGAGCCGCGCAACACGTTTAAGGGAGACACGATGCAGACGGTTGACGTCCGCCTGGAGCGCACCTTCCCAATTTATGAGAAGTTGCATCTCCAATTCCTGGCGGAAGCCTTCAACTTGATGAACACGGTCAACGTTCGCTACTACAACACGAGCTATGGAGCGGCGGACTTCTGCGGGCCGGATCCGGGCGCGCCAGGTTGTGCCGGATCGACTACCTTCTACCGGGAGGGTTCGCCCAACCCGACCTATGGAACGCCCAGCGCAGTATTCAACCCGCGTCAGATTCAGCTTGCGCTGCGTCTGACGTGGTAGCGTGGTTCACTTGGTGGACGGGCTGCCTTCGTGGCCCGTCCGGCGGTTCAGCGCAAAGCGATTCAGGACGGCAATATTCACAGCGAAGCGATTCAGCGCGAAATTATTCAAAACACGGCCATTCAAAACAACGGCCCGCAGGTTTCCGTTTGCACTCGACGCAGACCGCAGGCGGCCACACCATCTTCATCGCGGAAGTGGAAGAGATCTTGGTCCGGGATGGGTAGCCACTACTGTATTTCCGCAGCCAGTACCGCGACATAGAACCAGTGGGACATTAATGCCAGCGATTACCAGACCATTCCCGGACAGTGCCAGTTTCGCGCCCGCGAATTCCGCGCCAGGTTCCGCACCCGGCTTTGCGCCGATGAGCGCGCGCCGCCTGTACATCTTCGGTGGCATCGCTCTGATCGCCGCCGGCCTTCTCTTCGGCGACATCTTTGCCGTTTTCATCCTCCACCAAAACGCCGCCCGGCAAGGCGAAGCGCTCGTCGCAGCCTCCCGCGCCGTCGCTGCCGGAAATGCCGCGGCGGTGAATGAAGTGTTCAGTCAACTGGGAAACCTGCTGGAGGATCGTGGCACCAAGGTGGATGCACACGTCCACATGATTGACGCCGGCTACCTGGCAATGCTGCTGGCGCTGGTGCAGCCGTACATTGCGCTCTCCCGGCAGACGAAGAAATCCCTGGCGGCTCTGTTCATCGCCAGCGGAGTTCTGTTGCCCGCCGGCATTTTTCTGATTCACTACGTCGGCCTCACCGGCAGCCCGTTTGCCGCAATCGGATGGGCGAGCGTGCTGGCCGATTCCGCCGGAGCCTTGCTGATCCTCGTTCTCACCGTTCAAGCGTGGGGTTTCTGGCAATATCTTCGCCGCCGCCAACTCAGCGAGGCCGAACTCCCTGACCCCGAACTTCCCGACCCCGAACTTCCTGACGAAGACAGCATGCCGCGTCGCGCGCTTCTCACCGGCGGCACGATTCTTGTCCTGCTCGGCTTCCTGCACGGCGTGTATTACGCTGGCACTCTGTTGTACGAACACGAGCGGATGGAGACCGCGATCCTGCAACGTTTGATCAACGCTGCCACCGCAGGAAATCTCGACGCCGCCACAACCGAGGTCAATAACTTCGGCAGTCTGGCCGGCGCGCGAGCCGTGAACATCGCTGCGCACTCGCACATCATCGAGTTTGGCTTGCTGGCGATGCTGCTATCGTTCGTCCAGCCTTTCGTGTTCCTCTCGGAAAAGTGGAAGCGGCGGTGGGTGAAGGTGCTGCTCGGCGGCTCGGTGATTTTGCCCGTGTTCGTGCTCCTCGAACTGAAGTTCGGATTGCTGGCCGGAGGCATCGCCGACATCGGCGGCCTGATGGTCATGGTTGGCCTGGTTGGAATGCTGGTCGGCATCTTGCGCTATTCCGGCGGCCTCGATGTCGCGGAGAGCGCCGCGGGGGGTGCGCGGTGACCGGATCCCGCAAACTTCTGATTTTCGGTGGGATGGCTCTCGCCGCCTTCGGCATGATCTACGGTTTGCAGTATGCGCTCTTCGTTGAGCACCAGACGCTCGATCACATGGGTGGATCACTGGCCCAGTCTTTTAGCGCAGCCGCCAGCCGTAATCTCGGGCAGTCCCAGGCGGCGCTCGAGCAGTATGGCGAAACCAAATACGATTATGTTCGCCAGGTAGACGCTCACTCCCACTGGGTCGGGCTGGCCATGCTCATGATCGTGCTCGGCGTGATTTTCGAACGGGTGAACTTCAGCGAAGGAATTCGGCAGATGGTTGCATTTTCTCTGCTGGCGGGCAGTGCGCTATTCCCGCTGGCGGTCATTCTTCAGACGTATCATCATGGTGCATTAGTCTTGAAAGCTCTGGCCGTGGTTGGCTCCGGGCTGGTCATCGTCGCGTTGGCGGCTACGGCTTGGGGATTTGCCCGGCCGCACACAACGGCTTAACACATTTGCTTTAGACAGAGGAAAGACGAACAGCAATGTATCCGCGATCGTTTCACTATCACCGGGCGGGATCGCTGAAAGAAGCGGTCTCCATGCTCGGCCAACTCGGCGAAGGCGCAAAGTTTCTCGCCGGCGGGCAGAGTCTGATTCCGTTGCTCAAGCTTCGCTTCGCCAATCCCGAGCACCTGGTGGACTTGAACTTCATCCCGGGCACCTCCTTCATAAAAGAAGACTCCGGTGCGCTTCATTTCGGAGCGATGACCCGCCACGCCGAAATCGAGCACTCCGCGCTTGCGAGAAAGATCCCGGTCTTGCACGACTGCGCCGCCGGGATTGCCGACGTGCAAGTGCGAAACCGGGGCACCATCGGCGGATCGCTCGCGGAGGCCGATCCAAGCGGCGATTGGGCCAACGCCTTGATCACGCTCGACACCACCGTTCACTGCCTAGGGCCGGACGGCGCGCGCACCATCCACCTGAGCGACTTCATCAAAGACGCTTACACAACCGCGCTGGCTCACGACGAACTTGTAACCGAGGTTGAAGTGAAAATTCCGACCCAGGGCAGCGGCGGGGCCTATCTTGCGTTCAAGCGGAGCGCGCCCGTGTATCCCAGCGCCAGTGCCGCCGTACAACTTACTTTGGCGGGCGACGTCTGCCGCGACGCCGCCATTGCTCTGGGCTGCGTCGGACTGACCGCGATCCGCGCGACCGAGGCCGAGACGGCACTCCGCGGAAAAAGCCTGAACGACAAGACGATTGCCGCGGCCGCCGAAGCTGCCCGTGCCGCCGCCGATCCCCAGCCTGACATGCGCGGATCCGCCGAATACAAGCGCCAACTGGTTGTGGCTCTGGTGCAGCGCGCCATTCAGATTGCCGTGCGCCGCGCGCGCGGAGAACAAGTCGAAGGGGCCCATCTCTATGCCTGAAACCGCAACCGTGGAAAAAATCGCCGTCAACATCAACGTGAACGGCAAGCCTTATTCGCGCCAGGTCGAGCCGCGCATCTTGCTGGTTGAGTTCCTGCGCGAGGCCTGCGACCTTACCGGCACGCACGTCGGTTGCGACACGACGTACTGCGGCGCTTGCACCGTGCTGATGAACGGCCTGGCGGTAAAGTCCTGCACGATGTTTGCGGTGCAGGCTGACGGGTCGGAAATCACCACCGTCGAGGGCCTCGAAAAAGACGGCAAGCTTCATCCCATTCAAAAAGCCTTCGGCGATTCGTACGGCCTGCAGTGCGGCTACTGCACGCCCGGTCTGCTGCTCTCAACTCATCAGCTGCTTTCCGAGAATCCTGAGCCGAGCGAAAAAGAAATTCGCAAAGCGATCGCCGGCAACACCTGCCGCTGCACTGGGTATATGAACATCTTCAAGGCCATCGAGCTTGCAGGCCGGAACATGAAGGGAGCCTGAGATGGCGATCAAATTTTCCGGCGAATTCGAAGTCAAGAAAAAACCCGAGGAGGTTTATGACTTCCTCACCGACCCCAATCGATTTGCGCCGCTGCTCCCGGAGTTCCAAAGCCTCTCCGTGCAGGACTCCACGCATTTCGCCGTCAAGGTGAACGTGGGCATTTCCTACATCAAGGGCAGCGCCGACGTGAAGATGGAACTGGCGGAGGGCGATCGGCCGCGGCGCGCTCAATATAAAGGACAGGGAGCCGTCGCCGGAGGAAACGTTACCATGGTCGCTGGATTTGACCTTGCGCCCGTCGCGAGCGGAACCAAGGTCAACTGGCAGGGCGAAGCCCAGATTTTCGGCCGCCTGGCGTCCGTTGCCGGTGGCCTGCTCGAACCGCTGGGCAAGAAGCAGATTCAGAAATTGATCGATGGGCTCCAGGCAGCACTGGCATAGCTCGTGTGGCGCGGACACTCCTGTCCGCGAAATGTTTGCGGAGGCACCAAATATCGTGGCTGAAGAAAAGAAGAACGGTAGCGGGCGCTGGGTAGGCGCTTCGCTCCCCCGAAAAGAGGAAGACCGGCTCCTGCGCGGCCGGGGCAAATTTGTGGACGATATCAAGTTGCGCGAGATGACGTATCTCCGTTTCGTGCGCTCCCCGTATGCGCATGCCCGGATCGTCAGCGTGGATACCTCGGCTGCGGAAGCGTTGCCTGGTGTCGTGTGCACGATCACCGGCAAGGAAGTGGCCGCCCAGACGCAACCTTTCATCGAGATGGCGCCGGACCATGCCCAGAAGATCCGTGATTTCCCCATGGCTGTAGAAAAGGTCCGCTACCAGGGGGAACCAGTCGCCGCCGTAGTCGCCGAATCCCCGAGCCTCGCCGACGATGCCGCCGAGCTTGTCCAGGTCGAATACGAACCGCTGGAGCCGGTGGTCGATTCGGAGCAGGCGCTGTTGGATCAAAGCATTCTTCACGAAGAAGCGGGAACGAACCGAATCTGGACTGGCATCTGGGAGTTTGGCGACGTGGAGAAAGCGTTTCAGGAAGCGGCCTATGTGGTGAACATCGACCGCATGCACTTCCATCGTTTTTCTTCGACCCCACTCGAGACCAACGTCGTGATCGGCCAGTGGGAGCCGAAAGAAGATCGTATTCATTACTGGTGCAATAATTCGTTTCCCTCGTTTGCCATTCAGTTTCTGGCGGCCCACCTCGCGGTCCATATCGATCGCATCCGGGTGCAGACCTCTGATATCGGGGGCAGCTTCGGCATTAAAATCACCAGCTATCCGCAGATGTCGGTGTGCGCGCTGGCTTCAAAGAAAGCCGGCGGACGTCCGGTGAAATGGGTGGAAACCCGCTCCGAGCACATGATCTCGAGCGCGCACGGAAACGAGCGCACCTTCCGCGACACGCGGGTCGCCCTCGACAAAAACGGAGAGATCACCGCCATCTCTTCCCGGCATATTGACGATTGCGGCGCTTATCCACGCTATGAACCCCTGGGCTGCGTGATTTATTCCCAGGTGTTCTGCGGCACGTACCGCTTCAAGAACGCTCATATCGAGTTCACACAGACCGTCAGCAACAAGTGCCCCGTCGGCCCTAATCGCGGCTACTCGCGCATGCAGCACCTGTGGTTTCTGGAGCGCATCGTGGACATCTGTGCCCACGAAATTGGTATCGCGCCCGACGAAATGCGCCTGCGCAACTACATTCGTACGGAAGAGTTCCCCTACACCACGCCCAACGGCTGCGAGTATGACTCGGGCAACTATCCCAAAATGCTCGAGGTAGCGAAAGGCTTGATTGGCTGGGACGACTGGAAGAAGAAACAAGCCGACGCGCGCAAACAAGGCCGCATGATTGGCATCGGCATCGGCACCACGCTCGATTCCGGAACCAACAACTTCGGGCAATCCCAGATCGTGAACCCCAATGCTCCCTTTTCCGGTAATTCGCAGGGTGCGAACTGCAAACTCGATATCTACGGCGAAGTCGTCGTTGCCGTCGGTTCCTGCCCGCAGGGCCAGGGACATGAGACGGTCTCAGCGCAGGTCGTCGCCGACATCCTCAATATTCATCCCGACATGATTACCGTGCGCACCGGCTTCGATACCGAGCGCAACGTGCATACCGGCATGTCGGGAACCTATGCCAGTCAGTTTGTGGTTTCAGGCTTGTCGGCGGTTCACGGCGCCGCACAGAAGCTTAAAGCCGAGATGAAGCGCCTGGCCGCGTCTGTGCTCGAAACGAAGGAAGACGATCTGGAATTCGGAGTTGGCCAGCAGGGGCCGGAAATCAAGGCTAAAAGCACCGGCAAGTCCATCAACTACTGGGGTCTCGCCAACATCGTCAACGTGAACAGCGCCGTACTCACTCCGGAACTGCAAGACGTCACGCTCAACTGCCGCTACATCTGGCGCGCCCCTTTCAAAGTGCCGGACACAGCGAAGAAGTATGGAAACCTCACCCTCACCTATTCCTCGCAGTTGCACATCGCGGTGATCGAGGTGGATCGCGACACCTTCGTTCCCAGGATTCTCGACTACGTTGCGGTGGACGATTGCGGCGTTGTCATCAATCCGCCGATCGTGGAAGGGCAGGTCTATGGCGCGACCGCTCACGGCATCGGCGCCGCGCTGATGGAAACCTGCGCTTACGATGCGGTCGGCAATATGCTGACCAGCACCTTCAGCGACTACACGCCGATCACAGCCGTGAACATTCCGAAAATTAAATATGGACACATTTCGACCCCTTCGCCCTTCACCTACAGTGGGGCAAAGGGTATGGGCGAAGGCGGCGCCGCTCCGATCCACACGATCTCGTCGGCCTTGCAGGACGCGTTGTTTGCGCAAGGTATTTTTATCAACGAGTCCTTTAACAACGCCGACAGCATCTTCCGCTCGCTCAAGCATCACGAAGGCGGGCAACTGGCTCAGTTAGTGAAGTTGGAGAAGAGATGAACCCCGTAGGAACGGCCCCCCCGCGAGCCTGCCCTGAGCGAAGTCGAAGGGCCCGGCCGAGCGAAGCTCGGCAAGTTTCTTGACGGAACGAAAGAAGCGATGAAGAAAGTCTGTATTATCGGTTGTGGCGCAATCGGCAGCCTCTACGCCGCGCATCTCGCGCGCGTCGCCGAAGTCTGGGCCTTCGTTCGCCGCGAAGATCACGCCGCCGAGCTCAACCGCCGCGGCCTGCGCGTTACCGGAACCCACAACTTCGCCGTCCCGATAAAAGCCACCACCAACCCAAAAGACTTGCCCGATTGCGATCTCGGCATCGTCGCCACGAAAGCCACGCAGATCAAAGAATCATTTCGCCTGGTGGGCCGCCACTTCGATAAAGGAGCCGTCCTCTCTGCCCAGAATGGAGTCGGCAGCGAAGAAATCATCGCCACCCTCACGCGCGGTTACGTCATCCGCGCCACCACTTTCATGAGCGGCACTCGCCACAGCGATACGCACGTGCAGTATGAACTCGACACGCCAACGTGGATGGGCCCCTTCGAGCCGACCGGCACCCCATTCTCCGTGGTCAAAGAAGCCGCCGATCTCATCGTTGCCGCCGGGCTCAAAGCCGAGGCGCTCGAAGACGCCCGGCCCGCGCAGTGGTCCAAGCTGATTTTTAATTCGTCGGTGAACAGCGTGTCCGCCCTGACCGGCCTGCCGCACTCGCCCCACTTTTCCGACGAAGCGAAATTCTCCGACCTCGGCCATCTGCTGCACGCCTTGATCGACGAAGGCACGAGAGTGGCCGAGGCAGCCGGCGTTCGCCTGCACGAAGATCCCTGGGAAATGAACCGGGTCGGCGCCATGACCAATCACCCGACCTCCATGCTTCACGATGTCCGCCACAGGTTGACGACCGAAATCGATTTTCTTTCCGGCGCCATCGCTCGCGAAGCCGCGCGCGTCGGTGTACCCGCGCCGCTGCACACCGCGGTTTACCGGCTCATCAAGGGCAAAGAAGCAGCCTGGAATTTTCAGGACGAAAATAAACCCGTCACCGTGCATTGAGATTGCCATGGCCTGGCCCGCAGACAAAACGAAACTCGATCGCGTTCGCGCCCTGATGAAAGATCGGGATCTCTCCGCCCTGGTCTGCCGCGCGCCCGACAACGTTCTCTATCTCACCAACTACTGGTGCATGAAGGGCTACGACGCCGTCGTCTTTCCGCGCGAGGGCGAGCCCACGTTGATTGCCCTTGCGCCGCAGCAGGCCGACGCCGAGCGTAACTCGTGGACAAAAGACATTCTCTATTTCAAAGGCTACGACGAGCGCGATCCGCGCCCGCCGCAGTTCCGCGCCTGGGACCGCGCCTATGAAGTCCTGAAGCAACGCGGCCTGACCGATAAAGTTGCCGTCGAACTGAACATGGGCACGCAGTCGGCCGACCGCATGGTGGGCGAACCGACCACCTTCATGATGTCCTATTTCGAATCGTTCAAGAAGTTTTGCGGCGAGGTCGTGGACGCGACACCGCTTCTCAACGAAGCCCGCTCAATCAAGACCGGTCAGGAAGTCGAGCGCATGCGTTTAGCCAACGAACTCGCGGCCCTCGCCATGGATTACACGCGCGAGCACATGCGCCCCGGCATGAAAGAGAGCGAAGCCGGCGCCATGTATGAAGGCTTCGTGCACGGCATCGGCGTTGGCTACAAAGGTAAAGTCGAGATGGCGCGCGCCTTCACGCTGGTGTGGTCCGGCAAGGGAATTGCCACGTTCACCGCCACCGGCGATCGCCCGATTCAGAAAGACGAGCCAACGCTCTTCGAAATCTGGGTCTGCGCCGACGGCTATTGGACCGATCTCACCAAGAATGCCTGCCCCGGCGAATTGAAACCTGAGTATCACAAGCTGCTCGACCTTCTGCTGGAAGTTTTCAACGGCGCCGTTTCCTTCGCGCGCCACGGGGCCAGCTTCCCCGAACTCGACAAGCTCGTTCGCGCCCGCATCGCCGAAGGTGGATACCCCGGACAGCCCTCCCACCCCATCTGCCACGGCGTCGGTGCCCGCGCTCACGAATGGCCCTACGCGCACCAGGCCGGCACCGGCACGATAAAAAAGGGAATGGTGCTGGCGATCGAGCCCGGCATTTACTGGCCCGGCGGCGGAGGTCTGCGCTTGGAAGACAATTTTCTAATCACCGAAACCGGCAACGAGAAACTGTGCACCGACCCGGACGATTTCCGTCTGGCAAAAAGTAGCGCTACCGTAACGTCGACAGTAAGACTGTAGCGAACAGCGAATAGCGAACGACTAACCGTGCCTCAAACGAACATCAAACACGCTTCCAGCCTCGATGAGAAACTCATCGACCGCATCCTCGCCGAAGTTCGCGAAGACGAAATCATTTCCATGTCGAGCGACGTGATCAACATCCCCAGCCCGACCGGCGAAGAACTGCAGATGGCGCAGTACATGCAATCCGCGCTGCAAAAGATCGGCCTCGACATCACCTGGCAGGAAGTCGAGGAAGCGCGCGCCAACGTGGTCGGCCGTTGGAAAGGCTCGGGCGGCGGCAAGAACCTGATGTTCAACGGCCACATGGATACCTCCAACACTGGCCAGGAAGAATTTCTCACCGGCATCGGTTACAAGCCGCACGCCGTAGTCAAAGACGGTTTCATTTACGGTCTCGGCATCTACAACATGAAGGGCGCGCTTGTCTGCTACACCAACGCCGTGAAAGCGCTTCTGCGCGCTGGCGTGCGCCTGAAAGGGGATGTCATCATTGCCGCCGTTGCCGGCGAAATCGAAAAAACCCAGTGGGGCGAATTCAAAGGCAAAGCGTACCGCGGCTATGGATATGGCACGCACTACCTTGTCAATCACGGCGTGCTGCCCGACATGTGCATTCTCGGCGAGCCCACCGATATGCATGTTGTTCTCGAACACTTCGGCTCCATGTGGGTGCGCATCTCGTGTACGGGAATTTACGTGCACACCGCCTTCTGCGAGGGCCGCGAAGAAATGAATTCCATCCGCCGCATGGTCGAACTCATGCCGCCCATCCTGAAGTGGATCGAAGCGTGGGAGAAGAAGGCAAGCTACGGCGGCAAGAAGGCCATCGTGAATCTCGGCGGCATCCGCGGCGGACACGCCTGGCGCGCCAGCCGCACTCCCGAGAAAACGGACTTGTTCCTCGACGTGCGCGTTCCGCCCACCATCCCCATGGCCGAAGCGCGCCGCGACATCCAGCGCCTCTTCTTCGAACTTGAAAAAGCGCACGCGGGCTGGGGCCTGGAATTTGAAACCTATGTCTCGGTCCCCGGCGCGCGCATCAGCGAAGAACACGAGATGATCCGCGCCATCGACCGCAATCACAAGCGCATCACGGGAAAAACGCCGGAGCGGGAAGTCGTTACCTGGTGCTCCGATGCCAGCGTCCTCAGCCGTTACGGAGTCGAGACCGTGAACTACGGCCCCTCCAGCGGCCCGCGCGACAAAGAGGGAGAAAAGGTTCGCATTCAAACATTGGTGGACATCACAAAGATTTACGCACTAACCGCCGCCGAATTGTGCGGCGTGAGCGAGTAGCTGCGGTTCGTATCGGGGCATCGCTTTAGCGATGCCGGAAGTTCGCCGAAATCAGATGCCCCTTTAGGGGCTGGGCGTCAGGGGTCATTTTGCCAAGTCAGAAAGAAATCGATCGCCGTTACAAGAACATCCGCTCCCGCATGAACGCCGCCGGACTGGACGCTCTCATCGTCTGCGGCAATCAATACGCAGGATTCGAGGGCGCGGTTTTCTACACCTCCGGGTTCGAAATCGTTCATCGTTACGTTTACGTCGTCATTCCGCTCGACGGCGAACCCACGCTTGTCTTTCCGCGCGAGGCGCGCTGGATCGGCGACAAAAAGAAGCCCTGGGTGAAGGATCAGGTCTGGCCCGACGTGCCCGGCCAGTGGCTGCGCGACCGTGCCGTCGAGCGCAAATGGAAGCGCATCGGCACTTTTGGAATGAACTTCGTCATGGCCGTTCGCGACTACCGCGAACTCGCCCAAGGTTCGTTCGAACTTGTGCCCTTTGACCAGGAATTCGACATGGCGCGCGCCGTGAAGAGTGAAGAAGAACTCGTCGAAGTCCGCGACGCCATGGACATCGTCGTCGATGGCTTCTGGGCGCTGATTGCCGGCTACAAGCCCGGCAAGACCGAAGCCGAAATCATGGCGCCCGCGGTCGAGCGATTCTTCGCTCGCGGCGCCGGCCCGCGCATGATGAACATTTTGCTCTCGGGCGAACACGGAGAGGCCAACGCTTACTTCAAAGTTCCCGGCCATCGCAAAGTTTCGGGCGACGATCTTCTTCTTTATTCGCTTGAAGTCACCGGAGCCGGCGGCTACTGGGTTGAGTTTTCCCGCGCCCTGATTCAGGGCAAGCCCAGCCCGACCACGCAGAAAATGGCCGACGCCTATCCGCACGCCATGGAATCAGCCCGCAAATTGATGCGTCACGGCGAACTTGCCTCCACCGTGCATCGCGCGGTTGCCGACATATTCCTAAAGCACGGATTCGCACTCGGCCATCTCTCCGGCCATAGCATCGGCATGACCATGCTCGAGTATCCTGCCATCGGCGCGAAGAGCGACGTTCCGCTCGAAGAGAACATGATCTTCTCCCTGCATCCGCAGGTTGTCGATCGCGACGGCAAGGTCTGCCTCTATACCCAGGACACGTATCGAATCGGCAAGACCGAAGGCGAGTGCCTGGCCGATGTGCCGTGGAAATTTTTTAACGGCCGGGAAACGCGGGAGAGCGTGAAGCGAGGTTAGAGGTAAGAGGTCAGATTGCAGAGGTAAATTCGAGAGGCACTAGTTTTTCACCTCTGCAATCTGACCTCTGACCTCTTAAATTCTCAGTCTGGAGTTCTAGCTTGTTGAAAATCTGCATCATCGGTTGTGGCGCAGTCGGCAGCCTCTTCGCCGCGCACCTCGCCCAAAAAGGCGAGGCCGAAGTCTGGGCCTACGACGTCTGGAAAGATCACGTTGAAGCCATCCGCAACAGCGGTCTGCGCATTTCCGGGGCCGCCGATTTCACTGCGAAACTGAATGCCACCAGCGATCCCAAGGAACTTCCGCGCTGCGATTATGGCATCGTCGCCACCAAAGCCATCCACACCCGTGGCGCCATCGCGCAGGTTGCCCGCGCTTTCGATGAGAATAGCGCTGTCTGCTCCGTGCAAAACGGCGTCGGCAACGAAGAGATCATCGCCGAACATGTGAAGTACGTCATTCGCGGCACGACCTTCCCCGCCGGACATCCCATCGCTCCCGGCCACATCGGCTTCGACATCAAGGGCGACACCTGGATTGGTCCCTTCGAACCGACGAACACGCCGATGTCAAAGGTTGAAGAACTGGCGGGATTGATCACGCGCTCCGGCATGAATGTAATTGCGTTGCAAGACGCCCGCGGCGCGCAGTGGACCAAGCTGATCTTCAACGCTGCCACCAACCCCGTCGGAGCCTTGACCCTGCTGCATCACGGCGCGGCCACGCGCTTCGGGCCGACCGCTCAGCTATTCAACGATCTGATCGCCGAAGGCGAGGCCGTCGCCCGGGCGCTTGATGTCGAACTGCACGGCGATCCGCGCGCCCTGGTTCAAAAAGGAGCAAATGCCCCCGGCAAGCATCGCGCCTCGATGCTGCAGGACGTTCTAGCCAAGCGTCAGACCGAAGTCGATTTCATGAACGGCGCAATCGTGAAATGGGGCGAGAAAACCGGCATCCCCACGCCGTTGAACAAAGCTGTCTGGGAACTGATCAAAGGCCTGGAGCACGCCTGGGCCGACCCGGACTAAAGAAAGGTCTCAGGTGTCAGGTCGCAGGTCTCAGGAAACGACGGACACGAAATAGAGGAGTTTGTTTTTCCTGAGACCTAAGACCTGAGAACTAATTATGGAGCCACTGCCATCATGACCATCCCATTCAATATCGGAGTCCTTCAACTCAGCATGGAGCCTGTCCACGAAACCGCAGCCATGGCCAAGGCCTGCGAGGACGCGGGTTTCGACACCTTCTGGATCGCCGAAGCCTACCCCTGGTGGCGTAAGCATTCCTTTGAAGCCCGCTCCTCGACCGCAATTCTCGCCGTCATCGCCAGCCAGACCAAGCGCATTCAACTCGGTTGGGGAATTATTTCTCCCTACACGCGCCATCCCGTCGAGATCGCGATGGAAGCGCGCGTCATGCAGGATCTCGCCGGTGACCGCTTCCTTCTGGGTCTGGGCGCGTCGAAGATCTTCATGAAAGAAATCGGCGAGGGGGAAGGCGAGAAAGTCGGTCCCGCTACCGTGATGCGTGAAAGTATCGAGATCATCCGCGGCGTGCTCAAGGGCGACAAGTTCGAGTATCAGGGCAAAGTTTTCGCCGCCAGCGTTCCGCCGCTCAAGAGCGACGCGCACACGTCGCGCAAAGTTCCTCCTGTATATGTTGCGGGAACTGGACCCGCGATGCAGAAGCTGGGCGGATCGCTCGGAGACGGTTTGCTAACCGCGTCGATCACCACTCCCGCGTTCGTACGCTACTCGAAGAAGAATATGGAAGAGGGCGCGGCGAAAGCGGGCAAAGATGCTTCCAAGCTGATCCTCGGCTGCGTGATCGTCGGCAGCATCGGCCGCGATTCGAAAAAAGGAAAAGAAGGCGCGCGCGAGCAGGCCGCCATGTATCTTGCCAACAAAGTACAAAACATCAAAGGCTCAGCCGACGTGCTGCTCGAATCCGCGGGAATCACCTTCGAAGAGCTTCAGCCGGTTGCGGACGCCATGGAAAAAGGCGGCCGCAAAGCCGCCGCGCAGGCCGTCAGTGATGAACTGCTACGGAAAGTCTGTCCCATCGCGGGCACGCCCGACGAGTGCATTCAAAAGATCGAGGAATACCGCGCCGCCGGCTGTACTCACATCATGCTCGAAATCTGGGGAGACGATCGGACAGGACAAGCCAAACTTTTCGGGGATGCAGTTTTGCCGCACTTTAAGAGGTAAGAGGTCAGAGGTCAGATTGCAGAGGTGAAAACCTGGGATCGCCAGCTTTTCACTTCTCTATTTTTTCACCTCTGCAATCTGACCTCTAACTTCTGCCCTTATTTCCCCATCACCAGCTTCGCGATCGTTGCCAGTTGCATGTTTGAGGTGCCTTCGTAGATTTTTCCGATCTTCGCATCGCGCCAATATTTCTCGACGGGATAATCTTTTGTAAAACCGTATCCACCGTAGATTTCAATGGCCAGCGACGTCACACGCTCGGCCACCTGCGACGTGAAGAGCTTGGTCATGGCGGCTTCTTTCACAAAATTTACGCCGGCATCTTTCATGCGCGCTGCGTTATAAACCATCAGCCGCGACGCCTCGATCTCGGTTGCCATCTGCGCGATCTGGAACTGGATGCCCTGAAATTCCGAAATCGGTTTTCCGAATTGCGTGCGCTCCTGCGCATACTTCGCCGCGCATTCCCACGCGCCCCGCGCTACGCCCAGCATCTGCGCGCCAATTCCGATGCGCCCTTCGTTCAGCGTTTCGATCGCGATTTTGTATCCCTTGCCGACCTCGCCGAGCACGTTCTCCCTGGGCACGCGGCAATCTTCCAGAATCAGTTCGCAGGTTGACGAAGCCCGAATCCCCAGCTTGTCTTCCTTTTTCCCGACGGTGAATCCGGGGAAGTTCTTCTCGATCAGAAACGCCGTGATCCCCTTGTATCCCTTCGACGCATCGACGGTGGCAAACACAATGAACAATCCAGCCTCTTTGCCATTCGTGATCCAGAGCTTGCGTCCGTTGAGAATGAAGTCACTCCCTTTGAGCTCAGCCTTGGTTTGCAGCGCAAACGCGTCCGATCCCGATCCCGCCTCGCTCAACGCATAGGCGCCAAGCGTGTCGGCCGCTATCTTCGGCAGGTAACGCTTCTTCTGGTCTTCATTGGCCCAGCGCAGAATCGCATTCGCTACCAGCGTGTTCTGCACGTCCACGATCACACCGGCGGAAGCGTCGGCCCGCGAAAGTTCTTCTACGGCCAGGATCGCTTCGAAGAATTTGCCGCCCGCGCCGCCGTACTGCTCCGGGATCTCGACGCCCATCAGCCCGAGCTGGAAGAACTGGTCGATCAGGCCGTGATCGAACACCGCCTTTTCGTCCATTTCTTTCGCCAGCGGGCGAATCTTGTCGTCGGCAAACTGCCGGACGTTGTCGCGGAACAGAATCTCGTCTTCGGTAAGAATGGTGAGCGGCGTGGGATTTGAAAGCTGCAAAGTTTCCGGCATGAAGACACCTCATCGTAGAGACGCGGCTTGCCGCGTCTAAGCAGGATAGCGAACCGGAAATTGTAGCAGCAGAAGGCGGCGGAATTGCGACCGCTCGGTTGGTCTGTTCCGCTGGTCATCGCAAACCTGCCACACGAGACCTATTCGCCGTATCTTTCTTTTAGCTGGCGGGTGATTTCGTCCTGGAGTTGGCGGTAATCGGAGTGGACGGTGGCGCGTAATGCGGCTTCAGTGGAGCTGCCTCGGGAGAGGAGTTCCAGGATGCGCGTGATTTCGCTCATGCCGTAGGCGTCGCGGATGTATTCGGCGGCGGCGAGAGATTCGGCGTAGGCGGCGGTGGCTTCGGGGGCGGAGAAGCTCATGAAGCTGCCTTCGAGCACATTGAAGGGAATTTCATTTCCGGCGGCGAAGAGTTGCGAGAGCTGGTGGCCGTAGGTCGCGGACGACTTGCCTTCTTCCATTTGCGCGATGCCTTCGTTCAGCCAGGTGGGGCAGCGATTGCTGGACATCTGGGAGACGAAAGAGTGAGTCAGTTCATGTTTGAGGACGCGGGCGAGCTCGGGTGTGACACCTTGGACGCCGCTGATCGGGATGCGCAGTTTGCCATCGTTGATGGCGCCGCTCCAGGAAGGCGCGCGCGTCACGTCGAAGAACGCCTGCTGCGTGTAGAGCGTGACGGCGATGTTGTTGTGGGGCGAGTAGCCGAGATCGCGCACCAGGTCGTCATACTCGGAGTCGAGGGTGGCGAGCAGGTCGCGGCGGAAGGTCTCGGAGGTGTCCTTGCCTTCGAAGTGGAGATTGAAGTGGCTGCTTTCGCGCTGCGAAAAATCGGATTCGGCGCTCGATTCGCGCTCGGCGCGGGCGAGGTATTGGCTGACGGTGGCGTCAGGACGCAGGGCGAGCGACTTCTTCCAGGAGCGAATGGCATCGGGCGTATGATCGCTGGCGAATTGAACGAAACCGAGCATAGCGATGGCATCGGGTGAGTCGGGAGCGATGCGGGCGGCGTGTTCCGCGTAGGACAGAGCTTCCGCGGCGTGGCCGGTGCGCATCAGGGTGGCGGCGTAGTAGATCAGCAAGGTGGAGTTATCCGGCTGGAAACGGAGCGCGGATTCGTAATAGCGCCTGGCCTGCGGGAAGTTGCCGCGATCGGATTCGTGCTTGCCGGCGAGGAAGTATGCGGTGGCAGCGAGTTCGGGATTGGATGCTTGTGCGAGGCTGGCGAGTGCGTCGGTATCAACCTTGCCGTCGCGGATGACTTTTTCGGCTACATCGGCTTCGTGGTTGAAGAAGGGCGCGGGCGGCGTGATGTCGGGGGCATTGGAATTGGCGGATGCTCCGGAACCGGCGTGAACGGGCCCGGCGCCGCCGGCATCGATGCGCTCGACGGAAGACTTCGGGATGGCGTAGGTATCTTCGCCGAGGTCATACTCGACGCGGTCTTCATTCTTGGTTTCGCGGACCTGATCGGCCCAGATGGTGCGTCCATTCTTGAGATGAATGACGTCGGCAGGCGCGGGCAGCGCCGGCAGAAGCACTAGAATGAGGACGAGGGCTCGCACTCGGCTGATTCTAGCAACAGCGCGGAGGGGCGGTAAGGTGACCAAGGTGCTGGAACTGGGGCGGCGACTCCGCGGCCGGACAACGAAACAATTGTAAGAAGTTCTCAGTTCCCGGTTCTCAGTTCTCAGTGGGAATCGGATGGTCCTTGGGTTTTTCTGAGAACTGAGAACTGGGAACTGTTTATGAAGCCAGGGCCGGTTCGGTCGCGGTGGATGATCGGGTTGGCATGGTGGCTGCTGGCGGCGACAGCTTGGGCGCTGGCGGCGGAACCGGGCCCCGAGTGTCCGCAAACGACGAGCGGGCTCTACTCGCGGATTCGTTCGGTCGGGCTCGATCCACAACGCGTGTACCACGTGCGGGACGCCTCGATTGACCGGCCCAATCTCCATCTTGATTTGGACGACGGCACGCTGGCGTTTACGGAGGACATTTGCGGGCGGATTACAGG
The DNA here is from genome assembly GCA_050014475.1 of Terriglobales bacterium. GTDB lineage: Bacteria > Acidobacteriota > Terriglobia > Terriglobales > Acidobacteriaceae > Acidiflorens. The sequence continues at coordinate 92,205 of JBEKDG010000004.1, forward strand.
CGCGTTCTTCGAGGGTGAGGGCGAGATACGCCTGCGGCCTCCGAACCGGGTGGAACGGGGATCGCTGGCGTTGTTTACGGGGATGGCGATTCTCGAAGAGCAGTTCAGCTCGGGATATCTGCGCTTCAACGACGACACGGCGGCGGTTTTGCAGCGCTTTCTTTCGCCGGCGCCGGAGGGCGCGGAATTCATAAAAGAATGGGACGACACGAGCCGCAGTCTGGCGGAGTTTGATGCCCTGCGCTTGCTGCTCGACTTCAGTCATTTTCTCCCGGCGGCGGGCGGACGAGGGCGTCCGCCCCTACACGAGCCGGATCGAAAATTTCGCCCGCTGTTGCACGCTCATTTGCTGGGGAAAAAACTGGGTGGTTTCGAAGTGTTCTGGGATGCGGCAGGCGCAGAGCCGTTGTGGGCGGGGCAACCGCGGGCAAAAGACGGCATTCTGTTCTTCGATATTTGGACTTCGTTTGCGCCCAGTTGGTCCGGCAGCGCAGCTGCGGCTCCGCTGGCTGGTGACGCCTCGATCGCGGGCTTCCGGATTCGGGCGTCGGTCGAGCCTCCGACCAGGTTGCAAGCATCGACGGACGTGAATGTTCGAATTCGCAGGGGAGGAGAAAGAACGCTGCTGTTTGAGTTGTCGCGTTATCTGAAAGTCGATGCCGTCGAGGCGGCTGGGCGGCCGGTGGACTTCATCCAGAACCCGGCGATTGAAGGAACCGAGTTGCGGCGAAAAGGCAACGATCTGGTGGCGGTGGTGTTTCCCGCTCCGCTTGCGGCCGGGCAGGAATTGAAACTGCGCTTCCGCTATGCGGGCGAGGTTCTATCGGAGGCGGGGAACGGATTGCTGTATGTGGGCGAGCGCGGCACGTGGTATCCGAATTTCGGTTTGAGCCCGGCGCAGTTCGAGATGGAGTTTCACTATCCGGCGAACTGGACGCTGGTGGCGACGGGAAAACAGATATCGCGCGCGGGCAGCGACGAAGACGAAGCGGAAACGAACCAGGAGGCAGCAGGCGAGAAAGTTTCGCGATGGACCTCGGAGCGGCCGATTCCGGTGGCGGGGTTCAACCTGGGCAAGTACGTTCGGGCGGAGGCGAAGGCGGGCAACATTCTGGTGGAGGCGTACGGCACGAAGGGAGTTGAAAAAACGTTTCCTAAAGCGCCGGCGGAGGTGATTGAGCAGCCGGTTTTCCCCGGTGCTCCCATGCCGCGACCGATGGTACCGATCATTGTGACTCCGCCGCCTCCGTCGCCGGCGCGCAATGTGCAGGCGGTGGCGGACAAGGCGGCAAAGGCGATTGAGAGTTTCTCGCAGTGGTTTGGGCCCTATCCGTATGGTTCGCTGGCGCTGACGCAGATGCCGGGGAATTTAAGCCAGGGATGGCCGGGACTGGTGTTCCTGTCGAGCTTTGCGTTTCTGAGTCCGCAGGAGCAGACGGATCTGCATCTTGCCCCGGTGACTCGTGCGCTCGACAGCCAGGTTTTGGTGCACGAAACGGCGCATCAATGGTGGGGCGATCTGGTGCTGTGGAAGAGTTATCGAGATCAGTGGATTGCGGAGGGTCTGGCGAACTATGCGTCGCTGTTGATGCTGGAGCAGCAGAACCCAGCGCAATTCCGGCAGGTTCTGGAAAAGTACCGGCGGGATCTCCTGAGCAAGAACAAGGATGGAGAGCGGCTGCGCGACGCTGGACCGGTGACGCTGGGGCAGCGACTGGACTCGTCGCACTTTCCGGGAGGGTACGAGGCGATCAGCTACGAAAGAGGGACGTGGCTGTTTCACATGCTGCGATCCATGCTGCGCGATTCAATGCTGCGCGATTCCGAAGCGGCATCCCGTTCCCGGAAAGGGCGGGCAAATCCGGGGGTGAACTCAGAAGAGCCGTTCTTCCGCGCGCTGCGGAAAATCAGGGAGCGGTATGCAGGCAAGAGCATAAGCACGCGGGAACTGATGGAAGTTTTCGAAGAGGAACTGCCGCGCCCACTTTGGTACGAGAAACGTCCCAAGCTGGACTGGTTTCTGGAAGGTTGGATCGAAGGTACGGCGATTCCGGAGCTAAAAGCGCGGGAGATTCGCATCACGGAGAAGGCTGGAGTGACCACGGTTACCGGCGTGATCGTACAAAAGGACGTACCCGACGATCTGGTGACGGCGGTTCCGGTGTATGCGACGACGGCGGGAAACGCACTGGTTTTTCTGGGCGAAGTGCTGGCGGATGGCGCGGAGACTGGGTTTCGGCTGACCGCGCCGAGCAACGCGCGCAAGATTGTGCTCGATCCGAAGCAGACGATTCTTAGCGCGCCGAAGTAGATTCCGAATCATTAGAGGCGTTGGTGCGGCGCGCGCCGAATTTGCGAAGGCGGCGAGGCCATGCGATTGCTGGGGAAGAGTTGTCAGGAAAGTGAATCGGAGGATGGTATGACTCTTCAGCCCAATGTATTCGCGAACGAGCGGCCGCGGCGGCGCACCATTCTTCTGGTTGAGGACGAGCCTTTTGTGCGGGAGGCGACTTGCAGCATTCTGGAGAGCGCGGGCTTTGAAGTTTTGCCGGCCGAGGATGCGCGCGATGCGATGAAGGTTTACGAAGAGCGCCAGCGGGGCATCGATCTGGTGATGACGGACATGGTGCTTCCGGGACGGTCAGGGCAGCAACTGGGGCAGGATCTGCGGGAGCATTCACCGGAGGTTGTGGTTCTGGTGACGTCGGGTTACGGAAACCTGGAGTACGAGACGGAAGCGCCCGAGTCGCGCACGTATTTTCTGGCGAAGCCCTATTCCAGGCGGACGCTGGTCGAGAAGATTGAGAAGATTCTTGGCGCGGCGACGCTGGCGCGGCGGGCGACGCAAGCGGGCTAGTGCAGCATCCGCTTGATTGTTATGGGGACGTTTTTTGGGACGTGAAGTAGCTCTCAGCTCTCAGTAAGACCGGCTTCGTCTATTCTAAGTTCTCGTCGTCTTCCGCCAATTGGAGTTGTTCCGATAAAGCACTGAACTCCGCAGGCTGATGACTGATAGCTGACAGCCGAGAGCTGCCTTCGAGCTTCCGCGACGTTTATAATCCTCCATTCCTAAATTCGGTTCCCAAGTTCGGTTCCTAAGGAGCACGCATGAAACTCGAGGGGCGAGTCGCGCTGGTTACGGGAGCGTCGCAGGGGATTGGTCATGCCTGCGCGCTGGCGCTGGCGCGGGAGGGCGCGACGGTCGCGGTGGCGGCGCGCAATCGGCAGAAACTGGAGGAACTGGTCGCCGAGATCGCGGCCGCGGGAGCGAAGGCGGCGGCTTTCGTCGTCGTTATGGACGTGGCGGACGAAGAGCAGGTGAAGTCGGGGATCAAGTCGGCGCTCGGGCAATTCGGCAAGATCGACATCCTGGTGAATAACGCCGGCATCACGCGCGACCAACTGGTGATGCGCATGAAGCGCGCCGACTGGGACACGGTGCTGAACACGAATCTGACTTCAGCGTATCTGTGCATCCAGCAGGTGATTGGTTCGATGCTCAAGCAGCGCTGGGGACGGATCGTCAACATCACCAGCGTGTTCGGGCAGACGGGCCAGGCAGGACAGGCGAACTACGCCGCTTCGAAAGCTGGGCTGATCGGGCTGACGATGGCGATGGCGCGCGAGGTGGCGTCGCGCAATATTACATGCAATGCGGTGGCTCCGGGATTTATCGAGACCAGCATGACGGCTGTGCTGAGTGAAGAGTTCAAGCAGAGTGCAGTGAAAAACATTCCGCTGGGGCGGGTAGGTTCGCCGGAGGATGTTGCCAGTGCCGTGTGCTTCCTGGCTTCGGAGGAAGCGTCCTACATCACGGGCCACGTCCTGAACGTGAACGGCGGGATGCTGATGGGGTAGCGAGACTCGATTCCGCGCTTGTTTTTGGGTGGCGCAGCGCTTCAGCGCTGCGGTAACTGGCTGGTTCAGCGCCGGCTTTAGCCGCTGCGGTCAGGCTGCAGCGCGGAAGGCTAGAGGCCATCAAACCTGTCTCATAATGGCCTTCGGGTAGTTGGTGTAATCGCCTATTTACAGCAACAATCCTGTCCTACACACTTCCGCACTCGACAGAGTCTCAAAACAGCTTCAGAAATGCCTCGTTTTGGGTGACCAGTTGATGACGAGTTTCCTGCCGAAAGCGGGAGCCATCTGGCCCGGTCTACGCTTTTCTTGTAACGGACATGGGTCGACCGTGCAGGAAGCTGGTGATCAGTGCGCTATTTATTTGCAAGCCGTCGTTGTAGCTGACGAAGCCCTTCTTTTTGAACCCATTCATAAATTTACTCACCCTTGCGCGGGTGGTACCAACCATCTCCGCCAGGGTTGATTGGCTCACCTTCAGGGGGTACTCCGGCTTGGATTCCTTGGTTATTTGCCCAAACAGCAACAGAACCCGCGCCAGTCGCCTTTCGCTGAAATTGAAGAATTGATCTACCAGGTCTTCCTCGATTCGAATAATCCGGGAAAGCAGATATGCCACAAACAGCGTTGCAAACTGCGGGTCTCGCTTGAGCGTGCGCACCGTGCTCTCCTTTCGCAGTCGAGTGATATTGGACGGCCCAATTGATCTCGCCGTGCAAATCCGCAGAGATTGCCCTCCTAGACAGCCTTCGCCAAAAAAGCTACCTCGCTGCAGGAAGGCGATTATAGCTTTCTTGCGACGCGTGGAGACCACCGTGAGCTTCACTGTGCCGCTCTGGATGTAGAAGAGAGCATCAGCTGTATCCCCTTGCGAAAAGACGACCTCTTTGTCTCGGTAGTTCCGAACAGTCATCCCAGCACGGAACTTTTTGCGGAGAACTGTGGGACTGAAACCGAGAGTACGTTTACTTGCCATTCGGGCCATAGCAATCGTACCCACCAAGAGCCAACTCGTCTAGATGTTCAAAATTGATCACCGCCGCGACAATTCTGGACGAGTGGTCGGCACTCGGAAACTATCCCCGCCGCTTGCCGCTTTTCCTTTGACAACTGAACTAACAGGCAACTGTCGAAAAATCGCCATTACACTCATTGACCGGATCGTGAGTGCGAGCCCACGGTCGAAGACGGAGGTTCCGCGCAGTGCCCCACGTCACGCGGGGTTTTCAAGACGTGGGATGCTGACCGGGAATTTAACTTCTGTCATCGGACCTCTGACCTCGCCCTCTTTCATCACCAACATCCGTGTCCGTCGTCACAGATTTCCCACCAGGCCCGATGCGACCATGTTCCCCTGATTGGGGCAGTGTAGAGCTGTGCCCGTCTCCCAAGACGGCCCTCGAAACTGCCCCAAAGTCATTTTCAGCGCTCTTTGACAAGCTAAGTCCTTATTCCGGAATATTTTCCATATAAGTCCTTTGCGCTCTAGATTTTGGAGGATTGAGAGCACCTAACCCCATGATTCCAAAAGACCGGGGGAGGGGGGGTACTGGTAAACACGGGTTAATACCTTCGGAGTTAATAGGCGGGAAATAAAGGGACAACGTTGGATCCGCCAAGAGCGTCAGAGTGCTTCGCGAAGCCTGTGGTCAGCGGACATCTCGGATGACGAGAATCATCCCCGGTCGCAGGGCTGCGATATTGCGGTTGTCGTGCTTCAGGGCGGAGACGGTGGTGTTGTAGGAACTGGCGATCGAAGACAGGGTTTCGCCTTGCTTCACCTTGTGATGCTTCACTGCGGGATGGACGACTGCGCTGGCCGTTGACATTGCGGTTTGGGTTCCGGCGTGGTGGTGCGATCCGCGTGAACGTTTTGTGGCGACCTGCGTTTCGCCCGTGCCGCGAGTGACGGGCAGGTGGAGATACAAGACTTTTCTTCCGGCGAGGCTGCTGCCTTTCAGGTGGTTCCAGCCGCGAAGCATTTTTGCGGAGACACCGAAATTCTCGGCTACCGACTCCACCGTATCGCCTTGGCGGACTTTGTAGCGCGTGGTGGCGTGCGCGTAGGTGCTGGTGTCACTCTGCTTGCCGGCTGCGATCGGAATGATGAGACGGGTTTCGGGTGAGAGAGCATCGTCATCCAGGTCGTTCGCTTCGGCTATGGCTTTCGGCGTTGTGTGATAGGTGCGGGAGATCGAGGCTAGGGTTTCTCCGGCTTGCACCTTGTGATAACGCCACCAGACGCGCTTGTCGGCTGGGATCGAGGCGACCGCCGTTTGAAACTTGCCGGCCGTTCCGAGCGGCAAGTGGAGCTCGAATTCCCTATCTTTTCCAGGAACTCTCGGCGTGGTCAGGCGGAGCAGGCTGGGGTTCAAGTCTAGCAAGTCGGAGGCGGTGGCATCCACGCACTCGGCGGCTAGGCGGAGATCGATGGGATAGTCGATCTTGACGGTGTCGTAGGGAACCGGCTTTTCCTTGACCACCGAATCCAGGCCGTATTGCGCGGGATTCTTGGCCATGATGGTGACGGCCACGATGATGGGGACGTAGTTGCGGGTTTCCTTGGGCAGCACGTTGCGGCGGTAGAGTTCCCAGAAATCGGCGTAGCCGGTGCGCTTGACCGCGCTCTGGACCGTGCCTGGTCCGGAGTTGTAGGCGGCCATGGCCAGGTACCAGTCTCCGAACTGTTTGTAGAGGTCTTTCAAATGGTGAGCAGCGGCACGAGTCGCCTTTTCCGGATCCTGGCGGTCATCGACCCACCAGCTGCGCTCGAGTCCGTAGCCTTTGGCGCGGCTGCCCATGAACTGCCACATGCCGCGAGCGCCGGCGCGGGAAACCGCCAGCGGATGGAAGCCGGACTCAGCTTGGGCGAGATAGATCAGTTCCTGGGGAACGCCTTCTTCGCGCAGCGTGCGGCGGATCATGTCTTCGTAGCGGCCGGAGCGGGCCAGCGCGCGCTCGACGGTGCCGCGGCCGCGGGTGGAGAAGTAATTGATGTAGCCGGCGACTTGGTCGGTCATGACCAGCGGCAGGTCGGAATGGGTGGATTTGATCTCGGCTTCGGCTTTGGCCTTGACCCTTTCGTCAACTGCGGGGGTGAGCTCGTTGGCTTCGTCGATCGGCGCCGGTTCCGACTTTTGCTCGGCAAAGCCGTCGCCTTGCTGCAAGGCGGCGAGTTCGAGGCCGTTAATGCCGTCGAGAATGCGGTCGAGCTCGCGCTCGAGGCGGTCGTCGGAGCGGAGATCGAATCCGCTGCCGAGCAGTTGGTTGAAAGCGGAGTCGAAATTTTGTTTCGCGGCTTCGAGGTGCCCGGCGCGATAGTTGTCCTGTCCCGACTGGTATTCTTTTTCGACGCGAGCGATCAGGTCGCCTACGGGATCGACCTGGAGCGCCTGCGGCACCTGCGGCTTCGATTGGGGCTCGGTGGCGGCTGCGGCGGGCTTTTGCTGGTGCGGATCAGGCGGGCTGCTGGCCGCAATCAGGGCTGGGGCCTGGGCGGGAGGCATAAAGGAAGACGATTTCTGGGCACTCTGGCAAGCGAGAGTCGCCGCCAACGGGGCGGAGAGCAGGATCGCCAGATACGGGTGAGAAGAAAATCTCATATTTTCAAAAACTTACAAACGCTCCCGGGCGCAACCTATGCGCCACAGCAGGCTTTGCAATGCCCAGCCCTTAAAGGGGCGGCTGATTTCGAAGAACTTGTGGCATCGCTAAAGCGATGCCCTGATACGAAACCTCGGTCTTTACAAGCAGCCTGCTAGCCTGATCAGATGGTACTATCGCAAAATTCGTTGGGTCAATTCCACAGAAGACCCGTGAAACCGGTTACTTTGGGCACCGGCTGGGCATGTTACCCCAGGCTGGCGGGGGATGGCAAACGGGGCAGTGGCAGTGTGGCAGTGGCAGTGGCGAGGCAGTGGCGCTCGCGGAAGCGGCACCGGCTCTTTGCAGAGAACGTTACAGGGAATTTTGTGGAGAATGGTTTCCAGGCGGCGAGTCTTTCGCCGTTCCGGATTCATCGAAAGGAGAATATGAAAGCCATACAGATCAAGCAAACGGGCGGGCCGGAAGTCATGGAAGTGGCGGATTTGCCGGTTCCGCAGGCGAAATCGAATGAAGCCGTCGTCAAAATCCAGGCGGCGGGCGTCAACTTTATTGACGTCTATAACCGCGAAGGCCGTTACAAGTCTCCGCTGCCGTTGGTTCTGGGACAGGAAGCGGCGGGCGTGGTTTCTGCGGTCGGCTCGGAGGTGCGCGAGGTGGCGGTCGGCGATCGTGTGGCGTACACATCGGTGCTCGGGGGCTATGCCGAGTACGCCGCGGTGCCGGCCGACCGGCTGGTGAAGGTTCCGGCGGGAGTGGGAGAGCGCGAGGCTGCGGCCGCCATGTTACAGGGGATGACGGCGCACTACCTTGCTCATGATACGTATCCGCTGAAGAAAGGCGAGACGGCGCTGATTCATGCCGCTGCGGGCGGAGTTGGGTTGCTGCTGGTGCAGATGGCGCACAACCTTGGGGTGCGTGTGATTGCGACGGTTTCGACCGAAGAAAAAGCCAGGCTGGCGCGGGCGGCGGGAGCGGACGATGTCATTCTTTATACGCAGGCGGATTTTGAGGCGGAGACGAAACGGCTGACCGGCGGCAAAGGCGTGGATGTGGTGTATGACTCGGTGGGCAAGACGACGTTTGACAAGGGTCTGAACCTGCTGCGTCCGCGTGGGATGATGGTGCTCTTCGGAGGTTCAAGCGGGGCGGTCGCGCCGGTTGATCCGCTGGTGCTTACACAGAAGGGATCAATCTTTTTGACGCGGCCTTCGCTGGGGAACTATATTGCTACGGCGCAGGAGTTGCAGCAGCGTGCGGGAGCGGTGTTCGGCATGATTCGCGACGGCAAACTCAAGTTGCGGATCGAACACGTGTATCCGCTGGCGCAAGTGCAGCAGGCGCACCGCGACCTGGAGGGACGGAAGACTACGGGAAAGTTGCTGCTGTTGCCGGTGTAAGCCGCTGTAGAGACGCGGCTTGCCGCGTCTGCCGAGCTTCGCTCGGCTGGGCGGACGAGGGCGTCCGCCCTACGCGAGCATTGCGAGGCTAGGATTTTTTCTTGCGGGAGTAGTTCTTTAGGTACGCGGGCAGTTCTTGCTGGCAGCGCTCGTCGCGGATTGGCGTTCCGGAATGGATCTCCAGCGGAATCACTCCTGCCCAAGTTGGGAAGGAGTAATCCTCATCGTCGTCCACGGGCGGGCCGACGCGGACTTTGGCGGAAAATTCATTGATCGGAAGGCGCAGGACCGACGTTGCCTTCAGCTCTTTTTCGTTGGGCTGGCGCGAGTCGTCCCAGCGATGAGGCAGGATGTGCTCGGTCAGCACGCGCAGGGCGGCGAGCTTTTCTACCGGGTCGTCAACCAGCGTTGCCGTTTCGAGAATGACCACCGAGCGGTAGTTCATCGAGTGATTGAAGACGGAGCGGGCGAGGACTAACCCATCGACCAGCGTGACCGTGATGCAGACGGGGCCGCCGCACTCGAGATTGCGCAACATGCGGCTGGCGGCCGAGCCGTGGATGTAAAGCACGTCTCCGTCGCGGCCGTAGGAAGTGGGGATGACGTAGGGCTGTCCGTCGGCAACGAAGCCGACGTGGCAGAGGAAAGCTTCATCGAGGATCTGGTTGACGGCGTCGCGGTCGTAAACCGCCCGCTGCGGTTCGCGCACTACGCGGGTGCGTGCGGTCGGAGTGATGGACATGAACTGACTCCCCAGGCAGGCGCCAAGAATGGTGACGGGGAATTCTAGCAGGTCGGGGCAACAGGCCGAAGCCGACGGGCATTTGAATGCCAGCGCGGCGCACGGTCGGAATAGGTGCTCGCTGCTACAGCAGCCCGCCAGTCCTTATCGCCAGGATGTTGAGCGCCATCTCCAGTTTCGTTATGGCCTCGCCGAGTTCGGGATGGTTCCCGACCTTCTGCTGCAGGTCCTTCAGAATCCGGTGCGCACTTGCGACATGCTCTGCGGCCTGGACTGGATCTTGCTCGGGTTTGGGTTCGCTCGGTGCTGGCATGGTCTTCGCTCCCCTGTACAACTCAATTCTATACAGGATTGTCGACATTTCTTAGGACCAAACAATCCCAAGTGGAGATAGTGCGGCGGCGATCACTTACGCCGGCTTTTCCCTGACGGTTTGGGCTGCTCTTCCAGCACCGCGAACTGGATTTTCTTCTCCACCGGGTCAATGCGATCCACTAAAACGCGCACGCGGTCGCCCATGCTGTAGGTCTTGCGCGAGCGCTGGCCGATGATTTGGCGCGTGTCTTCGTGGTAGGTGTAGCGGTCGTCGCTGAGTGTGTTGAGGGGCACGAGGCCTTCGACGAAGAGGTCGGTTAGTTCCACGAAGAAGCCGAACTTGGTCACGCTGACGATGAGGCCGTCGAAGTCTTCGCCGATCCTGTGCTCCATGAATTTTACTTTTTTCCATTCCATGAGGCCGCGCTCGGCTTCGTCGGCACGGCGTTCGGACTGGCTGGATTCCTCGGCAATGTTGTGGAGTTCTTCAAGCGCGATTGGGCCGCCGAGAGGTTCGAGAGTGTGCTGATGGGCGTCGCGGTCGCGGCGCTTGGACCAGGGGGATGGTGGCGGAGCCTCGGGGGCTAAAGCTCCGGCTTTTTTTGTGTGGCCATCGGCACGACTGAAGTCGTGCCCTTCCCGGTCTTCTTTTTTGTGCGGGCGAAAAGCAGGTCCTTCGCTTCGCTCAGGATGACAAATTAACGGGGGATGACAAATGTTTGGGGATAGAGACGCTCCCACCGGGACTTCTTCATCCATTTTTTCGGGCGATTCTCGCAGCACTTCTTTCAGAATGCGATGCACGATCAGGTCGGGATAGCGGCGGATGGGCGAGGTGAAATGGGTGTAGGTGGTGGCGGCTAAGGCGAAGTGTCCGCGGTTTTCTTCGGAGTAGCGGGCTTGTTTGAGCGAGCGCAGCATCAGGAAACTCAGAATCCTCTCTTCCGGCTTGCCCGCGATCTTCTCCGTGAGTTTCTGGTACATGCGGGGGGTGATGTGGATTTCTTTGGGCACTTCGATTTCTCGGACACGCTTGCCGGTGCCGCGGGCGTCGCGGCGGTCGGCTTTGAGTTGCATGCGCTGAATGGGCAACGCGCCTACTCCCAGCGAGTATCCGAAAGTGGCGGCGATGACTTCGAAGTCGTACACGCGTTTGGCGTCGGGTTTTTCGTGAATGCGGTAGAGCGAGGCGATGCGTTTATTTTCGAGATAGTGCGCGACGCACTCGTTCGCCGACAGCATGAATTCTTCGATGAGCCGGTGGGCGATGTTGCGCTCCGATCTTGTAATGCTCTTCATCATTCCGAATTCGTCGAACTCGATGACCGCTTCGGGGAGATCGAAGTCGATCGATCCGCGGCGTTCGCGCTTGCGGTTCAGGATCATCGCCAAATCGCGCATGCGTTCGAAGTGTTCGACCTGAGTTGCGTATTCGCGACGCGCGGCGGCGTCGCCTTCGATGACGGCGTTCACGGCGGTGTAGGTCATGCGGTGGGCGGAGCGGATCACGCCTTCATTGATTTCGTAGCTTGCGATCTCGCCGTGGTGGTCAATCTCCATGGTGCAGGAGAGCACGAGGCGGTCGAGCTCGGGGCGCAGGCTGCAAATGTCGGTCGAGAGTTCCAGCGGCAGCATGGGGATGGCGCGGTCGGGGAAATAGACGCTGGTGCCGCGCAGACGGGCTTCCTGATCGAGCGGCGAGTTGGGGGTTACGTATTGGGCAACGTCGGCGATGTGGACTTGCAGTTCGTAGTTGCCGTTTTCCAGTTGCCGGACGTGGACGGCGTCGTCGAAATCGCGCGCGGTTTCGCCATCGATGGTGACGATGGGAAGCTGGCGGTAGTCGCGGCGGTGGCGCAATGCACCGGCGGGAATATCGGACTCGATGGCCGTTTCTAGGGCTTGGGCTTCTTCGATTACTTCGGGAGGGAAGCGATGGGGCAGGTGAAACTTGCGGATCATGATCTCGACGTCGACTCCAAAATCATCTTCTTTGCCGAGGATCTCGATGACGCGGCCGCGCGGGTTTTGCGTGGCGCTGGGCCAGTCGGTGATTTCCACGTCGACTACTACGCCGTCGAGGTCCCGCCAGTTGGTGTGGACTTTGGCTTCGTCGCCGATGACTCGGTCTGGAGATTTCTGTTTCTGCGGCTTTGGTGGTTCTGCTGAAGAAATCTTTACCACGGGGGGCACGGAGGTCACAGGGGACTGCGGGTTCTCCATCCCCGGCGGGATGACGATTTCCTGCGTCACTTTTTCGTCGATGGGCTTGACGTAGTTGTGGCGGTGTCCATAGTGGAAGATGCCGACCACGGTCGGATGGGCGCGCGACAGGGAGCGGAGGATGCGGCCTTCGGCGCGGCCATCGGGGCGGACGGCGGAGACTTCGACGAGGACGCGGTCGCCGTGCATGGAGGATGCGGTGGCGTGCGGAGGAATGAAGACATCGCCAGCGAGGCGGGACTTGAGACTGTCGTCGAGCGAAGTGGCTTCGGGAATCACGAAGCCGAAGCCGTCACGATGCATGGTCAGGCGGCCGACCAGCAGGTTACGTCCCTTGGCAGCCTGTGGAATGGCGTAGCGCTCGGAGTCGACTTGCAGCAATTCGCCTTTACTGACGAGTGCGTAGAGGCGGTCGGTTAGTTCGCGGCGCGCTTCGCCTTTGACGCCGAGTTCGCGCAAGAGCTGCTTATGGCTGGCCGTCTGCTTGGGCTGGCGGGCGATGTGGCGAAGGATGGCGGAGTCGGAGAGCAGAAAGCTCATTTTGTAATTTTGTAATCGGGTAATTTGGTAATCTGGAAATCTTTTCGAGGGCCAGGTTTCAAATTGCAAAATTACCCGATTACCAAATTACAAAATCTCTATTTCAGATACTTCTCCTCGATCATGCGCCGATGGTGCAGCTCGTGCCCGGCGATGATGTAGGCGAGGGCGCGCACCGTCACCTCGTTCTTGTTGGCCACGCCGCGGCGGATCCAGGCGGCCTCGTCGAGATTGCGAAACAGGGAGACGGTGGCGCGGCGCACGGCGATGTAGTCCTCGATCAAGTCCGCCAGGGGACGCCGCCCGAACGGACCATTACGGACGTAGTCGTCCTGCTCGAAGCCTTCCATGGGAGTCGGGTCGCCGCGCGAAATGCGCAGGGCCCGGTAGCTCATGATGCGCTCGGTATCGTTGACGTGGCCAAGAACTTCCTTCAGGCTCCACTTCTCAGGCGCGTAGCGGAGATCGCCGTCGGCTTCGGTGCGTCCGCAGAGCAGGAGAAGCATCTGGCGACGCTGGTCTTCTAAGGCGGCGAGCGCGGCGAGAACGTCGGTGCCCGGGACCAGGGAGATGTAGCGGTCGTAGTAGGGAGCGTATTCTCCGGGCTGGGGCCGGAGGGAGGCAGTCGCGGTTAGAGTCGTCTCAGTTAAATTCATGGATTCCTCGTCAGGGATGGCACACGGTTTGGCCGTGCTCCACAGCTCCATACTATCGGATAGAAGTATCGCGATAGAAGAATTACCGCAGGCCGGGCAGGGCTTACACGATGGGAGGCACGTCCGAATGGTGCAGTGCTGCGGGTGAACCACGCCGGGAACTATGAAAATCAATAAGAAAAGGGTGTTTTCCACAGGGCAGAGCGTTTACTGAGGAGTACAATTCGATTTGGCAGCTAAAATGCGGCGGTGATCCAGAATTTCTTAATAAATTAAGGAAAGGATTTCGACGACAATGTGGAAGCCCACGAATCAACCTGCGACACCTGGCCGGCCAGCTGAGCCGGAGCGTCCGAGCACGTCCACTGCGACGACGGCACCGCTCACGAGTGAGCTCGCTGCCGTGCCGCGCCCGGTTACGACCACCACTTCGGATCAGGCCACGATTGGCAAGTCGCTGGTGATCAAAGGGGAAGTGACCGGTTCCGAGTCTTTATATATTGATGGCCGGGTGGAGGGATCGATCAACCTCTCTGGCAATCGCGTAACCATCGGCCGCAACGGAGTGGTCGCGGCCAACATCAACGCGCGGGAAATCGTGGTGCTCGGCAAGGTACGGGGCAACCTGACCGCGAGCGACCGGGTGGATATCCGCAGCGACGGTTCGCTCACTGGCGACGTGGTGGCGGCGCGCATCTCGATTGAAGACGGCGCCTTCTTCAAGGGCGGCATCGACATCCGCAAAGTGGGAGCGAAGACCGACGCCAAGCCGGAAGAAGTAACGAAGGGTGTTTCGAGTGCGTTGCCGGAACCGGCGATTGCGGCGAGAGCATAAGCCGGCTCTTCTGGGCGCTCGGCTTTGGGCTCCAGCCGCTGAAGCAGTTTAACGAAAAAGGCACCCTTGTTTTGAGGATGCCCTTTTGTTTTGGAGACTGTGCCCGGCAAAGCGCTTGTGTAGAGATGTGGCTTGCCGCGTCATCTCCCCGGTGAGTGCTGCCGCGCCCAGCGGAGACGTGGCAAGGCACGTCTCTACGGAGAATTTCTCCGTGTTCCCCCCAGCCCGGCGCGGTTCGAAGCTCGTCTTTTCAAGCGCTGTCCTTTGCCTTACAATCAAGTAAACCAGCAGTCCGGCGGGTTGTTTCCACTGTTTGAAGACCCGCTGGCGACCTGCCGCTTCGTCCGTGGTCCCCTTTCGATTACGAAGGTCATTTGGCCGCGGCGCTGGAAGTTCGTAGCATGGCAATGAACACTGAGAATCGAGTCATGCCCGGGATCGCCGTCGCCCTCCTTACCGAGGACCGCGAACAATCCGTCGTACTGAACAGCCGGGTGGAGAGCACCAATCTGGCCCGAACGGTATTGAGCCACGTCGGGTTCCCTCTGGGGCCGAGCGATGCCGTCTTGCGTCAATTGCAGGATCAGCGCGCCGAAGTCGTCCTGGTGAGTATCGATCCCCAGAACCCGCAGCGCGCCATCCGCACCATCGAACTGATCCACGCCAGCATTCCCGAAGTCACGATTTTTGCCGTGGGCGAAATGAACCAGCCCACGAACATCGTTTCCGCCATGCGAGCCGGCGCGCGTGAGTTTCTGGA